>CAYMVV010000220.1:0-5859 GCA_964393885.1 uncultured Granulosicoccaceae bacterium
ACTTTGCATCCGGTATGAGCGGCGGCATTGCCTACGTTTGGGATACCGAAGACAAGTTCAATGCACACTGCAATATGGATATGGTGGATCTCGAAGAATTGGTAGAAGCCGAAGACATAGCCGAAGTCAAACAGCTGATCGAAAAACACCTTAATTACACAGGCTCAGTGGTTGCGAGCAATATCCTGTCCGACTGGGACAATCAGATTGGCAACTTTATCAAAGTGATGCCTCGCGACTTCAAACGTGTATTGCAACAGACTAAAGCTGCGGCTGCCGCCGTTAGCCCGGAGCCAATCGTCGCCTGAACCCGCGTTACATCGAGCGGCGCAAACGACAGGTGCATGACCAGCAAACAGTAGTAGCGGGCAACGCGAACTGCTAGAGACGAAATACGAAATGATGCGGAATTAATCTGCATCGGGAATAGAACATCATGGGTAAACACACAGGTTTTATAGAAATCAAACGTGAGGTAGCGCCCTATCGTGCGCCACTTGAACGCACGCTCGACTACACCGAAATATATACCGATCATGAGCAAACCCGTCTGCAACAGCAGGGCGCCCGTTGCATGGATTGTGGTGTACCGTTCTGCCAGTCCGATGATGGCTGCCCTATCCACAACCTGATCCCGGAATGGAATGACCTGATCTATCGCAATCAGTGGCGCGATGCGCTCGAGCGTCTGCATCAGACCAATAATTTTCCCGAGTTCACTGGCAGGGTTTGCCCGGCTCCCTGCGAAGGCGCCTGTGTACTGGGCATATCAGACCCTGCGGTCACGATAAAAAACATAGAAATGGCGATCATTGATCGAGGCTTTGCGGAAGGCTGGGTAATACCGCAGGTGCCTCTGACCAGAACCGGTAAGAAAGTGGCCGTTATTGGCTCCGGGCCCGCTGGTCTGGCAGCCGCAGCCCAACTCAATAAAGCCGGTCATCTGGTAACCGTCTACGAGCGCGCCGACCGCATTGGCGGCTTGCTGATGTACGGCATACCGAACATGAAGCTCGACAAAGACTTTGTCGTCAATCGCAGGGTTGAAATGCTGCGCACCGAAGGCGTCGAATTTCTGGTCAATCAGAACGTTGGCGATGGCACTGATGGCTCTATTGATATCAGAACGCTCAAAGATACCTTCGATGCAGTGTTGTTGAGCACTGGCGCCACGGTACCACGCGATCTGTCGATTCCCGGTCGCGAGTTAAACGGCGTTCACTTTGCCATGGACTTTTTAACCAAAAACACCCGCAGCCTGCTCGACTCAAACCATGCTGATGACGACTATATTTCTGCCAAAGATAAAGACGTTATCGTGATTGGCGGCGGTGATACCGGTACCGACTGTATTGCCACATCGCTGCGCCACGGATGCAAAAGTCTGGTTAACTTTGAGCTGTTCCCGCAGGCGCCGGATACTCGTGCCGACGACAACCCGTGGCCTACCTGGCCTAAGATTTATCGCACTGACTACGGTCATGAGGAATCCGCCGCCACATTCGGCGATGACCCTCGGGTCTATCAGATTTCATCGCTTGAGTTCGTCGGCGAAAACGGCAACTTAACCGGTGTTAAAACGGTAGAAGTTGACTTCGTAGACGGTCAGTTTGTACAACGCGAAGGCACTGAAAAAGTATGGAAATCTGACCTTGTGTTGCTGGCAATGGGCTTTCTCGGGCCGGAGCACAATTGCTCGGACCCACTTGAGATCAGCTATGACCAACGCTCAAACTACCAGGCGGAACATGGGCGGTTTAACACCTCTGTCGACGGTATCTATGCAGCGGGTGATTGCCGTCGTGGTCAGTCACTGGTGGTGTGGGCTATTAATGAAGGCCGCGAAGCAGCACGAGAGATCGATCGCGAGCTCATGGGTAGTACTCAGTTGCCATAAAGGGTTGGTCTGCGAGGGGTGCGCTTTCGCGCGGTTTATAGGACATTCCCTGCGGGGGGCCTTCATTTTTAAAAAGACTAAAAACGAAGCAAAAAGTCTCTTGCGACTAACCAGCCCTGCGGGTGCCTGCGGCATTTTGAGAGTGATCGTGCAAGCAGGCCGCGCAAACAGCCATCCATGGCTGACAGCGCTCTCTGCGCCTTCCCTGGCGCGCCGACCCACTTGCACGAGCACTCTCAAAACTGATTAGACGCGGGTAGAGCAAGATCTAAAGCAAGAGCAAGAGCAAGACGAGGTAAGGCAGACACGGCAGGATCTTGCTAACGTACCGCAACTATGGAACAACTACAATATTACCGATGTGATTTTTGTCGATGAACGCCTGTTGTGCGGCAGGTAATTGTGCGAGTGGATAAGAGGCAGCCAGCAGCGGCTTGATTTCATTGCGCGCGATATAACTGATCAGATTAGTAAAAATATGCGGCGGTATCACTGTCGAGCCGGTGAAGGTCAGGTCACGGAGATAAAAGGTGCGCAGATCGAGTTCGACAACAGGGCCGGCTATTGCACCGGAACAGGTGTAGCGGCCTCCACGCTCCAGTACGTCAATGACCGAGGGGAAGTAGTCTCCGCCAACGATGTCGGCAACAACAGATACTGTATCCGAACCGATTGATTCTTTAAGCGCACGAGCCAGATCTTCAGGGTTTCGTGGCAGGATCGCATCAATACCTAACGACTGCAGACGCTCGTGTTTTGCTTCGGAGGCCAGTGCCACTACCCTCGCACCGCGCCGCCTGGCCAATTGAACAACAGCAGACCCGACCCCGCCTGACGCACCGGTGACGAGCACCGTGTCATCCGTGTTTACACCGGCACGATCGAGCATGCCTTCCGCTGTCGTGTAAGAGCACGAGAATGTAGCAAGTTCGGCATCGGACAGGTTACTTTCAACCACACCGATGTTTTTATAGTGCGCCGTTGTATATTGGGCAAACCCGCCGTCACACTCAGAGCCGAAGTAGCCTGTGTTGTTTTTATTCAACGGGTCGTTCCAGTCGCGTAACCAGCAATCAACAAGAACCCGTTTACCAACCAGCGACTGATCAGCCTCGCTGCCACAGGCCACCACCTGTCCGACTGCATCGGCGCCCTGAATGCGCGGAAACGTAATTGGCGTGCCACCCCAGGTTGGGTCGTCTTCGCCAACCGTGTCGTAAGCACCGCCCGTCGTCGCCTCGGAGACTGTCTTTGAATACCAGCCAGTGCGGGTATTAACATCTGTATTGTTGAGACCACAGGCACCGACTTTTATCAGCACCTCATGATCTGCGGGCACAGGTGTTGGCCAGTCCTCATGGTATTCAAGTGCTTCAAGCCCGCCATGCCTGGTCAGCACAACGGCGCTCATCTCTTTAGGTATGTCTGCTATGGGTTTCACTGGTGTACTGTATCAAATAAGATGTGCAGACGAGAGCTTGTTATTTATCTTGCCCTTGCTCAATTAAAACAGGGGACAAAGCTCGCAGACAATGGCTGTTCCCTTATCAAGAGCTTTAACGCAGTTGCGGGGCAAATGCCGAGCTCCCGCAGGGGCGGCTTTGCAAAGTGCGCGCCGATATGATTTTGTTGTCGGGCTATATCCAGCATCAGATTTCCGAGACAATACAGGGAACTTAGAAAGCTCGACTCATATGTTCTACACCTCCTCCTGTGCGGACTTGCCGAGCGCCCAGTACAACAATGGACCGAATGCCCCTAAAACAACGGTTATTAATGCGTAACCCCACGGGTTGCGTCCACGCTTTCGCGCATCAGGAAAAATCCACATCAACAGCAATAGGCAGGCAATCACCAGATCCGCGAATACCTGCCAGCCAGCCGGGCTGTGTCTTTGATAGTCGATAACTCCGATGTATCCGACTTTATAAACTGCATAAACGCTGTGTATCGTAAACGGAATGAGCAATGCGATAGAGATTGTTTTTCTGGTCATGCTGGTCTCCCGACTGGCTGGCTGTTTTAAAATCTGGATTGAAACAGACTATGGACCAGACGGGTTACCCAATCAATTACCTGAGAGGTTATTGAATACCGACTTGTTAGCCGCTTTAATTGACTGTCAGAACCCCGTACAGGGAATGCCATTGAGATGAATACCCAAAACGACTTTACCAACAGTCTTCGAACGTGGCGACGCGATCGTAAACTCTCGCAGCTTGAGCTGGCAGTAGCAGCGGATGTATCGCAACGACATGTGAGCTGGCTGGAGACTGGTCGCAGCCAACCCAGCCGCACCATGGTCCTGCGACTGTCAGACGCTCTGGACATACCGCTGCGCGACCGAAATCAGTTTCTACAAGCTGCGGGCTTCGCAGCTATCTATACAGAAAGTGGTCTTGATGAGCCATCGATGGAATCTGTCAGAAAGATACTCAACGACATTCTGTCGCACCACAACCCCTACCCTGCATTTGTTCTGGACCGCTACTGGAACATCCAGATGCTAAACGAATCGGCCGAGCGTCTGTTCGCATTCACCGGAGATCCACAATTACTTTGGGATGCGGTAGGAGATACCGGTGAACACAATATTGCATTGCTTACTGTACATCCGCAGGGCCTGCGTCAGTTCATAGGCAACTGGGACGCAGTTATCGGCCAGTTTATGCGACGCTTAAAAAATGAAGCCCTGCACTCTGGCGACCCCCGGGTTATGCAGCGATACACTGAGCTTGCGAGCTATGTTGAGATACCGGACTCACCACCGTCTACTGAATTACTTCCCATGCTGCCACTACAGTTTGTTTTGGGAGAATTGTGCCTGAGTTTTTACTCTGTGATTTCATCTTTTGGAACGGCGCAGGATATCACCGCTAACGAACTGCGTATTGAAACGTTTTACCCGACAGACGATACGACACGTGCCATACTTAACAATGCCATAGAGGCTACATCTGATTGAAAACGCCCGGTGTTCACAGGCTAGCAACACACTCTCTTCGGGTGTTAAAGAGAATGTGCAAAGCGCAACAATCGACCGTTAATCCATAGTAAAAATTCGATCCAGGAAATTACAAAACCATTCTTTCTGTACCGAATTGTGTAATTCGTTATCCCGGCTGGCCTCGGCACGTGGTTGCGCTCCACTCGCGTTATAAAACTCATTCGCCCAGTCAGCATTTTGCCATTCAACAAACATGGTCTGTGAAACCTCCGGATGAAACTGGACGCCAAACGCTTTTTCACGGTAGTGAAACGCCTGATGAGGAAACCGGGTTCCGGTAGCAATCGGGGTACAGTCAGGTGGTAGAGTAAACCCTTGAAAATGTGCCTGCACTACATGAAGTGGTTTTTCTATCCAGCTATTTGACCCTGCATCTGCCGGATAAACCACTTCATAGCCAAATTCGCATAGATCATCCGGGTGAGTACTAACCGTGCCACCCAGTGCATGTGCCACCAGTTGTGCGCCGAGACAAATGCCAATCACAGGTATATCCTCATCAATACATGACTGTATCCACTGCAACTCGCGTTGCAGATAGGGTAGCTCATCCAACTCGGTTACATTCTGGGCTCCACCCATAACAATTACACCAGCCAGGTTAGCGTAGCCTTCGATCTCGTGTAACCCGTACGCAGGTTTAGATGCCTCGAAAGGGTAGCAGTGTTGAATAGAAAAACCTCGGGCGGCCAGATGAACACTGGCAATGTCATCCAGATCACCGTGATGATGACGGACTACAACAATCGTGGATTTTTGCGTCATATTTTTTTGTCAGTTGACCCGAGAGACTGCGGCTGAAGTATGCTAGGAGCTTGCGCGGCAGAACTCTGCGTAGCGAGAACGTGCCATGGCGAGGGCGTTTTTACGATCATTTGAGGCGCATAGTTATTCATATGCAACGAAAATGATCGATAAAAACGCACCGCCAGGGCGCGTTCGCAGTAGCAGAGGT
>CAYMVV010000221.1:0-2945 GCA_964393885.1 uncultured Granulosicoccaceae bacterium
CGCAGGCTTTCATCTACAGCGTGATCGCGGCTAAAATTTAACATCTCCTTACTGCCGGCCACTGCCAATGGTGAATGCCGGGCGATCTGTGCTGCGATATCCATAACACCGTCAAGCATTGATTGCTGATCATCGTAAACGCGATTCACCAGTCCGGATGCCAGTGCTTCATCAGCGGTAAATTTTCGACCGGTATAGGCGAGTTCCCGAACAAGCCCATGTGGTATCAGGTGAGGTAATCGTTGCAGGGTGCCTACGTCGGCTGTCATACCCAGCTCAATTTCCTTGATAACAAAATAGGCGTCTTTCGTGCAGTAGCGGCTGTCTGCTGCACAAATCATATCCACACCACCACCGACACATGCGCCCTGTATCGCACACAGTACTGGCATTCGGGCTTTTTCAAGCGAGGTAAATGCGTCTTGTAAAGTCATGACCCAGCGTCTCAGATGCTCAGCTCGTCTCCCGGGCTCGCCCTTGAATCGGGCTTCCATCCCTGCAAAAACACTCAGGTCCATGCCTGCGGTAAAGTGCTTTCCCTGCGCGGAAATCACTATAGCTCGAGCGGCAGCCTGCTGGTCGATCTGGTTTACCACCAGTGGAAGCTCATCCCAGAATGTCTCGGTCATTGTGTTGAGCTCAGTTGGTCGACACAATTGTATATGTGCGATGTGGCTCTCTATAGAAACACGCATTGTTTGCAAATTGTCGAGGTCTATCATGGTCATGAAGATTCCGGGTAAAAAATTAACGTTAAGCAGATGGTTGGTGCAGTATATCAGCGTACACAGCAGGGGCGTTTTCGCAACTGTCTACTGCCGATAGCGGTAGTAAATTCTCCGCAGTCTTAAGCGTCCTCTGTGCAACCGTCTTCTGTACAAACCTGGAGTAGCCTGGTGCTCATCTGTTAAATTCACCGGCAACCAGTCTCAGGCACCCGGCCGATTTGTTGGCTTGTGGTTGACTTTACAGTCACCAACCTTTCAACTTATCGCCCGATTGACTGGCAATATCGCAACCAGCCACCACTTATAGTTCGACAGGTACCACACAACCCACGGAGATATTCATGGCAGTGCCGTTGCTCGCCCCATTCGCACCGTTAGTCCCCGTTTTAAAGGTGTTGGCGCTCGGTAGTGTCAAATTTGTTGGAGTGGGTATTGGAGCGGCAGTGGCACCGGTAATGACTGCAAATTTTCTTGTCGGTCTGTCGGCTGGTACACCACTCAGATACGCCAGGTACCGCCACCGCAAGGGCCTGTTCAGTAACGAAGAACTCGAGACTGTAGAGCGTGCTAATCAACTGGTTCAGGACAGTATAGATAACCAGCACGAGCACCTTAGCCGTGCGCAGGCGCGAGAGTTTCTAAAAGAAGTGCTGGCCGGTACAGTAACTGGTATGAAAAACAGCATGCTGTCAATCCCGTCGCTGTTTGCAAGGGCATACAAATTGATCTCTGCGCTATTGAAGAAACCGTTTTCGTCGATCAGAAAATAGGTTTGCGCTGACGGGAACTGGCCCTGGTCTTTCGCGATACCAGTCGCAAACTGTATTGTAAGGGCAGTTTCCTCGTGTTTCGCTGGTTTTCCCTCTGGCGTCTATAGGTGCCCATAGAATTAACAGTATGTTTCAATTACTTCAAAATACTTAATGCGACAACGACTGTGAAAAGCCTGGCCAGGGCTGTTCATGAGGATTCGGCGTCCAAAGGAAATCTGGCGTCGAATAGACACACTGCTACAACGTGTTGCTGCAGCAAGATTTACAGGACATCGAAGAATCTCTTTCGGCAGGAACAAAGCCGTTGGCCCGGCTGTCCAAACGCCGCGCTGTTCGAAAGAATCGTACGATTTTCAAATAACTGTTTTTTCGCCGTGGATTGTTCAAACGAGACGTACTGGCGGTGAATATGCGTTAAACTAAAGAGGCCTGTAGTAGCTCCCTAATCTCAGCGAAACCAGATGAATGTATCAGTAGTTATTCCTGTAAAAAATGACCCGGTCGGTCTTGAAGCCTGTTTATTATCGATTGAAGCGTCGGCAGTGCAGGGTGTCGGTTACGAAGTACTGGTTGTGGACAACGGCTCAACGGATGACACTATCGCTGTGGCAAAACGACATGGAGCAACCGTGTTGCAGGCTCCGCATGCAACCGTGTCTGCCTTACGTAACCTGGGTGCAAAAAAATCGACTGGTGATGTTCTGGCGTTCATAGACGCTGACTGTACGGTAGTTCCCGGGTGGTTTGACGCTTTAAAGCCTTACCTTCAGGACGATGCTGTTGTTTGTTTTGGCAGCCCGCCAACTATTCCCAAACAGTCTACCTGGGTACAACGTTGCTGGTATCAGATCAGGAAAAAGGTGTCCGCTGACGGTACAGCTTTTGACATTGAATGGCTTGAGTCCATGAACATGTTTGTACGCCGAGACGCCTTCTGGAAAGTCGGTGGCTTCGACGAGGCGTTGATCACATGTGAAGACTATGATCTTTGCACCCGCCTGCAGAAGCTGGGTTCAATACGTTGCGATAACCGCATTGTCGCGATTCATCACGGCGAAGCAGAGACACCCGCTCGCTTCTATGGAAAAGAGCGCTGGCGTGGTTCGAGCAATTTGCAAAGCCTGCGCAAGCATGGCTTCGCCCTTTCGGAATTGCCCAGTGTGCTGTTCCCGCTGGTGCATGTGCTTATATCGGTGGTCGCTGCAACAGCTCTGTTATTTGTACTTTTCGGTTCATTGCCACTGTGGGTCTGGATTCTGGGCGTCGTGCTTTGGCAAACGCCGTTGCTGCTTTTGGCGCGCAAAAAGAGCGATTTAAGCGATCGATGGAGACAAACTTTCGGTATTGGCGCACTACTCAATTTGTATTTCATGGCTCGAGGGCTGTCGCTTTTTACCGGAGCGTCCTGGCGAGAACCTCAGGATGCTGCGTCAGAGAGCTAATT
>CAYMVV010000221.1:3045-5855 GCA_964393885.1 uncultured Granulosicoccaceae bacterium
TTTTTACCGGAGCGTCCTGGCGAGAACCTCAGGATGCTGCGTCAGAGAGCTAATTCAGGTACCTCGCTTTTTTATTGCCTCATTTATCGCAGGGGCCTAACCAAATAAGAGACCAGCCATGTCCATTCGCCTTCATTTGACCGGTGTCTTTGTCGACGATCAGGACAAAGCACTTCAGTTCTACACCGAGGTTCTTGGCTTTGAGCTGCGCCACGATATGCCGCTCGGGGGCGAACACCGGTGGATTACTGTCGGCACCCCGGGTCAGGATGTCGAGCTGCTCCTCGAACCCGCCAGCCACCCGGCCGTGGCCCCGTACCGCGAGGCGCTTCGTGCCGATGGCATTCCGCTCGCGTCGTTCGCGGTCGACGACATTGCGGCCGAGCACGAACGGCTTATGGCCGCCGGCGTCACCTTCACCCAGCCCCCGACCGAGATGGGACCGGTCACCACGGCGATCCTCGCCGACGGCTTCGGCAACCTTATCCAGCTGCTCCAGTACTGATAGGTCAGGCAGCTGTAGCCAGACGACTCATGCAGGTGGCGCATCGTTGTACGCTTGCAGATCAGCACCATGAGTTCCGTCGGCCTTCACAAACCAGTCTCCCATCTGGCTTGATGTCACGAATACAGTGTCAGAACGATTAAGCAGAATATCCAGCGCCTTTTCAAAATAGTATGCAATATGTGGCACGCCTATAATATGCGGGTGCAGGCCAAAGGTCAGGATCCGGGTTTGTGTTTCAGCCTCCCGCTCTAGAATGCACAGGGTCGCTTCGAGTCGTTTGAGTATTTCGTCACTCGAGGAATTTTGTACCGCGTAAATGGGTACATCGTTGAGCTCAAGCGTATAGGGCAGGGCAACCATTGGACCGTGCCGGGTGCGCATCCAGTTCGGCAAGTCATCCAGTGTCCAGTCGTGTAGAAACTCTATTTGCTGCTGTTTTAGATGATCCGGCGTATCGTATGACTCACCAAGACCGGCACCCAGCCAGGCACGCGTTCTTTTTCCAGACGCCTGTTGCAACCGAGCCAGTGATTTGCGAAGGACTTCGACTTCATCGTCAACCTGTTTTAGCGATTGCTGAAACCAGCCGTGACCGACCAGTTCCCAGTCCGCTTTAACAACCGCATCGACCAGTGAGGGATAGACATCCGCCACCTGCGCGTTCAAAAAAGCAGATGCACAGAGGTTGCGTTGCTCGAACATATCCATTACCCGGCTGATGCCGCAACGCATGCCATACTCGACCCAGCTATAGTTGGGCACATCCGGTGGCTGCGGTTGTGCGCCATGCGGAGCAGGTATAATCCCCCGTGGCATTGGCCGATCAAAAGGCCAGTACTCAATGTTCATCGCAAGATGAACCATGATGGGCTTGCCATCAAGAGGCTCGAGGCGCTTTCTTTCTCTGGCCAGTTGATAGGGGATACGCGGGTTTGGCCACATGGAATTAGACTCCCTGAGGTGCGGTAAGAGTTACCTTGCCAGTGTGACTGAAGCTGTTTATTTTAACCAGTCTGATCCAGACAGTACGCTCTGCCAGCGTGGTTCAGGTTGATTGCAGCACGCGCTCGATTCAGGATCTGTCATAAACGGGTGGCAGGAAGCGACTAACAATTTCCAGTCAAGTGGTAGAACAGGTTATAGAAAGAGGATGTCGCGGATCTTTGCTCTATTTGTTTGTCAGCCTGATAAAAACGAAAACCCAACTGTAGAAGGAGTGTTGCTGTGAGCCTTAATCGTTTTACTGATAAAACCGTGTTTATTAGTGGTGGGTCAAAAGGCATCGGTTTGTCATGCGCGCACCGGTTTGCAACTGAGGGCGCCGATGTCTTTTTAGCGTCGTCCAATGCCAGCTTGCTGGCTGAAGCCCGGCAAAAAATTGAAGCTGCAACGGGGCGCAAAGTCGGTTTCCATGCCGCTGACCTGCGTTCCCTTGAAGCCTGTGAAGCCGCTGCTGCCAGTATGCTGAGCGAGTTCGGCCGCTGTGACATACTGATTAACTGCGCCGGCGCCACCAGAGGAGGGCTATTCCCTGAACAGCCCGATGATGACATGCTCGACGGCTTCGCCCTGAAATTCCATGCAGCGGTCAGGTTGTCACGATGCCTGTGGCCATCACTGGTCGCCAGCAGTGGTTCTGTAGTCAATGTCGTCGGTGGTTTCGCTCGTACACCCGCCGCGGACTATATGGTCGGTGGTGCAGTCAATGCAGCACTGGCAAACTTCAGTAAGGCACTTGCAGCCAAAGGACTTCAGGACGACGTCAATGTTAACTGGATACATCCGGGTTTAACGGTTACCGAAAGGCTCGAAACGATCTTCGCAGACAGGGCAGTTCAGCAAGGCAAGACAGCAGCGCAGGTACAAGAGGCCATGGTGGCGGATGAGGGGATTCGTCGCCTCGGTGAGCCGGAAGATGTGGCAGCGCTGGTGGCGTTTTTATGTTCTGCCGAGGCCAGGCACATACAGGGTGCCGGTATTCCTATTGACGGAGGCGGCAGCAAGGGATATGTGTAGGCGTATCCAGTGCCGGGGGAAATGAAAATATCGAGTTGTGTTTTTTCTGGTACATTCTTCACGCTTTGTTTTGCAGCGGTGGGTGAGTAAGCCATATCGGCAACCAGACAAACCTAATGTTAGTGGCAGCACCGCAAGCCACAGCAACTCTCCTTGTTTTATTGTCATCAGGAAAATCAACAAATGAGTACAGCAACAAGCAGATGGTCAGGCAGCGTCGCCGTTGTCACTGGAGGTGCATCAGGCCTGGGGGCGGCATCCGCCACGGCACTCGCCGCACAGGGAA
>CAYMVV010000222.1:0-5837 GCA_964393885.1 uncultured Granulosicoccaceae bacterium
GTTTTTTTCTGTGACCAGACTCGCGGTAGCAGTACGGTTGGCAAAATGTTACCCGGCGATCTGTGCGCCGAAATCATATAAATGCGCATATCGTCCCATACCCGGGAATCGCTGGCTGTAGACACTTGCACGATTGTCGGTAGTGCAACACACTGCGACTAGCAGAAAAACCTCAAACCCTGTGCAACCCGGACAAAAAACTAACGTGTTCCACAGCGTTTTCTGCACGGCGTGACAGCAATACCTGAATTGACAAACGTATGCATGCAGTATTTTTAAAATTGAAACGATCGACAACCGCCCACAATCTGTGTTTTACGCACAGACCTTTGCAGTACCCGACAGCACAAATTGAGACCTTGGGCAGGGTGCAATAGTGGCCATTAATCCTTCATACGACGACATTGCAAAAGACGGTGGAAAAGCCAATGGCGCGCACGAAAACCCGAAGCGTAAATGGGTTTGGTGGCTGCTGCCTGTCCTATTGTTTTTATCCGTTATCTCGGCGTTTTGGGCGATCCGTCATATAGAGAAACAGGTGCTTGCTGCAGCACCGTCGATATTGCGCGAGGCCGGTGTGGACACCGCTGATTTACGCTTTCAAGCGGATTATCGAGATATAATCGTTTCAGGCCAGTTGCCGCGTGGTGTTAAATCGTCAGAGCTGCGTGAACTCCTCGAACAGAGCCGGGGTGCTGCCGGTGAGGACATTCGCCGCGCGACTATAGTGGCGGTTGAAAGGCCAGCGTCGCGGCCGTCTGGCGATTCGACCAGGGGTAATGGCTCCGACGCGCTGGCTGACCCCGACTCAGCGGAACCTGAACAGGCGCCGCAACCATTGCAAAGTGTAACGTCCCCGCGTGTGAATATATTACTAGCGCAGGGCGAGCTGATCATGAGTGGTCGACATGTGTCCAGGCCGTTGGTTGATCGTTTGCTTGCAGCGGGGTCTGCTTCCGTGGGGCTGGCTAATGTCAAACAACAGTGGCATATAGCACGCCTACCTGGTACCCGACAATCATCGGATGGCCTGCCACGGAATATCCATCAGGTTGATCACTTAACCAGTCTGGTGGCATTGCTTGGGGTTCATGCGACCGCAGCCAGTATTACGCTTGAAGATAACCGGATCAGCGGGTCAATTGAGGCCAGCAGTGAACGATCAGTGAGTCTGCTGAGAGCTCGTGGCGGTGACGGGGTTGTCGTAACATCCGCTGTGGACTCAGGGCAGCTAAACAGTTTCGTCAAAGATGAGGTGCTGCGTCAGGAAATATCAGCACTGCAGATAGAAATTGACGTGCTGCAACTGCAGCTACGTGACAATGTATTTTTTGTACACAATTCAAGTGCTATTACTCGCGAAGCGCTACCCGTACTGGACAAGGTTGGCGCAGCCATGAGGCGGTATCGACGGCCGTCGGTGCAGATCTCAGGTTATACCGATTCCATCTCCAGCCGCAGTTACAATTTGGGACTGTCGAAGCGCAGGGCTGCAGCTGTAATGCAGTTCCTGACGCAACACGGTGTAGATGCAAAACGACTACGATCCGAAGGCTATGGCGAGGACGATCCGATTGCCAGTAACCGGACAAAGCCCGGGCGACGACTAAACCGGCGTGTTGAGTTTACCGCGCGCAAACCGTTTGATCACAACGACTAGTAATGGCAGCGTTCGCACCACCAGATTACGACATTGTCTGTGTATCCTGTGCGCCAGGGTGTAAAGCGACGACAACAATGGCGAGGCATTTTGTACGGTGCAGTGTTATTCAACCAGTGGGTAACGGTCAATGATTTGGGCGCTTATCGAAGTCGTTTTGCCAATGCTGCTGACCTTTTTGTTTGGTTTACTGGTTGGATGGGTATTGTGGCGCCGTTATCGATATTCCGGATCAAGTGTCAGCGAAGACGCCGCCGACCGTCAGCTTATCGAGTTTTCTGAAACAGAATATATGGTTGGTGATCCGCAATCGTTGGACACCCTCGCGTCAGGTGAAATCGACTGGGATGATCAACAATCAGCGTCTGCGGTGGTCGCTGCGGCTCAGGCGTCTTCAGGGGAGCTGTCGCTGGCAGGGCATTCGCGGTCCATGCACGAGCGAGCACTGGCCAAAGAGCTGAACGCCGCCAATGCCAGTATCAGATCACTGGTGGCAGAACTGGATGTCACGCGTACACGGTTGCAAAGCAGCGAAAGTCGGCTGCTCGAATCTGGCGGGGAAGTAACGGGTACAGAAGGTTCGGCAAGCACATCCGGGTCGATTGCAGGTAACGACTCCACAGGTAAGGATGATGCTGTTCAAGACCATGCTTTGGGTAATGACGCTCTGGAGGATGGCGCTCTCGGGGATGCAGCGCTCCAGGACGCGAGAGCACCTGCTGCAGCAGACACTTCGCAATGTGCGCTCTGCAATGCAACTCGTGAGCTACTGAGTCAGCTGCAACAAAAATATCAGGTACTGGAGACCAGCCAGAGTATTGATAAGGCTGAGCTTGCAAAGAAGCATCATCTGGAGTCTCGCTTAAGCGATCTGACCAGAGAGCTGAGCGATAGTAAAATAGAGCTGGTCGATGCAAAGAAAACGGCGAGTCGACTGCAAGCGGAAGTCGCTCAACTGACAGCGCAAGTATCAGCAGCTCATACGGACGTGGCGAGTCACGCGAGCCTGTCAGAATCAGATGATCCACATACTGAAATAGTAAAGCTTCAATCGCGTCTGGCGGAAATGACGCCGGCTGCAGAACAGGTGAAAGATTATCAGTCTCAGGTGGCTGCGCTACAGGCCAGATTGCAGCAATCGGAGGCGAGGGTTCGACAGATAGAGCAGTCCGATCAGCGTATTGACCAACTCGATTCGCAGCTGCAATCGCGTTTGGCGGACGAGCTTGAAAAATCACAACAGCAGATACAGGATCTGCAGCTCAAAGCCAGCCAGAGTAACAGTAAAGCGGCGGAACTGGTGCGCATGCGCTCGCGTATAGCGACGCTTGAATCAGAGCTCGGCGACGCCAACTCGCGTGCCGAGGATTCTGAAAAGCTGCAGCGGCGTGTCGCCGAGCTCGAAACCATGTTGAAAGGGTCGCAGGTAAAGATCGTTAACGAACGGCTGGTGGAGACAGAGGCGCAACTGCGTATTGCAAATAACCGTCTGGCGGAACAGCAACGGCAGCTGAACCGGTTGCAGACTCACGAGAGGGTGCCGGACGAGGCGAGAGTCTCTCCCGCAAAGGTAACATCAGCCCGCAGCGAGCACCCGGAGTCAGCGCAGGGTCGCAGGCAACGCGGAAACTCAACTGGCGGTGTGCTGGCTGGCGATGAAGTCGATAGTTCAGCGACTGGCTATAAATCTGACAGCAATCGCAAACCCGATGGCAATATAGACGGGAATCGAGCCGGCAAGCCAACAGGTAACCTGAATAGTGATGCGATCCGATCATCTCGACTGGCAGCAAGCATCGATGATCACCGGCAGCAAGATAAGGACGATGCCCGAGATGCCGGTGGCAGCGGCCGCTTGAGCGCTGAATTGACCACTGAACACAACGTTTACTCTATCCACGAGGATACTGATTCAGAGGACGCATCGAATAAAAAGAAGGGCGATTTCGCTGCGCAAAAGCTCGTAAAAGAAGCGGCAGCCCCCCCGCAGTGGCAAGCAGGTGTCACACGTTTCGGCACGCCGGCCGCCCGTCACAAGGATGATCTCAAGGTAATACGGGGCATCGGTCCGGTGCTGGAGCGCACGCTGAACGAGTCTGAAATACAGACCTGGGAGCAACTGGCAGCGTTGAGCACCGATGAAATAGAGTTGATCGAGAAATCCATCGATTTTCCAGGCCGCATGTCCAGGGAACGATGGGTCGAACAGGCGACAGAACTTGTCGAGCTGTACCCGGATACCGAGGATCGTCCCAGCGGCAAGAATTTGTTGCCCAAATAGGCTAGATTCAGCGCGACGTGCGTTACGTCACTTGCGGAAGTTCGTTGAATCGTGCACCGACCCGTCTGGTTGAATCGGGAGTTCTGTTGCAGCTGCTGCTGGCGGGTAACGAACTCGCAACCATCATTATTGCCTGCTGTCTGCCGTGTGAATGGTTTTTGGGTAACAACTGAAACCAGATTTTGTTATCGTGCGGCAACTACGCTGGAATAACTTGTATGGCTTCTAACGATTACCCCAATCAGTTCTTTATCGGCCGCAAACACGATCCTGACAACGGCAAAACCACTGATGAAGACTATGTCTATGACCCGGACGATCTGACCACCCATGCGGTGGTGGTTGGCATGACCGGTTCTGGCAAGACCGGCCTGTGTCTTGATCTTATGGAAGAAGCGGCGCTCAACAATTTGCCCGCGATCCTGATCGATCCAAAAGGCGATATCACCAATCTGTTGTTGCACTTTCCGGAGCTGTTGCCAGCAGACTTCGAGCCGTGGGTAAACGAGGATGACGCCAGACGCGACGGAAAAACCGTTGAACAGGCAGCAACGGACACTGCAGGCATGTGGAAAGAGGGACTGGCTGGCTGGGGTATCGAGTCGGATCGGATTCAACGACTCAAGGACTCCGTTGATCGCACTATCTACACTCCCGGCTCTACATCTGGAACCCCCATCAGTATTCTCGCCTCGCTGAAAGCCCCGACTGCCGACTGGGAGTCGAATAAGGAGGTAATGCTCGAGCAAATAGAGGGGACTGTCACCGCGCTGTTGAGTTTGATCGGTAGCAGCGACATTGACCCGATCAGCGATCCCGAACATATATTGCTGTCCAAGATTATTGCCGACAGCTGGGCTGCTGGAAAAGATGTGGATATGGGGGAGCTGATTATGCAGACCCAAAATCCTCCGTTTGAAAAGCTTGGCTTTTTTTCGGTTGATCAGTTTTTCCCGGCTAAAGATCGTATGGCGTTGGCCATGAAGCTAAACAGTATTGTGGCTGCACCGTCTTTCCAGCCCTGGGTTAGCGGTGAACCGCTGGATATCGAGGCAATGTTGTATACGCCGGAGGGCAAGCCTCGTCACAGTATTTTCTATATTGCGCATCTCAATGAAACCGAGCGGATGTTTATCGTCACGTTGCTGTATTCAGCCGTGGAGACATGGATGCGTACGCAGTCGGGCACCACCAGTCTGCGTGCGCTGGTGTACTTTGACGAGATCTTCGGCTACCTGCCACCAACGGCAAATCCACCGTCTAAAAAGCCTATGCTGCGAATGTTAAAACAGGCTCGTGCCTTTGGTGTGGGTCTGGTGGTCGCTACACAAAACCCGGTCGATATAGACTACAAGGCTTTATCCAATGCTGGCACCTGGTTCGTTGGTCGGCTGCAGACGGAGCGAGACAAAGAGCGCTTGCTCGATGGTCTGCAGGGCGCGGCCGACGGTGATTTTGACCGTGCTACCGCAGATTCAATGTTATCCGGGCTTGGCAAGCGTGTGTTTTTAATCAACAACGTTCACTCTCGCAGTGGTCCCGAATTGTTCCAGACCCGCTGGGCAATGAACTATCTGGCGGGGCCGATCACTCGCAACCGACTGGCAGAGCTGAATGCATTGTCTGCTGGAGAGCAGGCAGCTACTGCAAAACCTGCGGCAAAGAAGAAATCAAATGCAGCCGGCAAAGCGAGTGCAAAAGGAAATGCATCGACCTCTGCTGCCAATCTAGTTGATGCACCTGCATTAGCGGCAAAACCCAAAAAATCGCCACTGGACAAATACACGTTAACCCGCGGTGCGGTGAGTGAAGATCTGGAAGAGTATTTTTTACCGCGACGATTCAGTCTGGCCAAAGCGCTGCAGAAACACAGTCGAACGGGCCAGGCTGAAGAGG
>CAYMVV010000223.1:0-5794 GCA_964393885.1 uncultured Granulosicoccaceae bacterium
TTAACAGCTTGGCGCTTCGACGCCGGTTTGGAGGGGCGTCCATCACATCACCCATTTTTTTTAAAATAATCTCAACTTATGAACCTGGGCTTGTTACCCCGATCTGTGCCATCATCCAAGTAAGGCTTTGCACTTTGAAAGACTATGACTCTTCTTCCAGCCCAGTTGCTTACACGCCTCACGTACCCGGTACGCAGTGCCAACTAATGACTTAAAGCTACTTTGGTAATGCTGTGTCAGATACAACCAATGTTCGGTTTCAATGCCCAGCCTGTCCAGTATCGGTGGCTGGTCGCCGTCTATTCGTCCTCGCTTGTCCTCACGTATCTGACGACCTGTCCAGTCTACCAGCTCAATGTAGTCTTCTACTCGATAGGCTAAACCCGCTGGCATGGGTTGTCGTGGATTTCCGACGAATGGCTCCAGTCGTTCCGGCTGATGGGCTAGCACATCCCGTACTCGTCCCGATGACCGCAGCGCATCTATTCGTCGTTTTATCGAGGTGTGGGCTGAGTCTTCCGGGGTCTGTGCTACACCGGCGCGAACCGGGTTCAGATCGACATACGCCATACAGGCCAATAACGCTTTCTCATCTAGCAGCGCCTGGCTTTTAAATCTTCCTTCCCAAAATCTTCCTTTGCAACCATCCTCGGTATTGGCGCGGCGTGCGATCTTTTCATTAACTACCCGCATAAACCAGCTGATGTCACACAGCCGTTTCTGCCATGTGACTACTTCACTATCCAGCAGAATTCGATCTGCACCTTCCAGAACCTCACCTCGACTGAATGCCTGGCTCTGTTTACTGCCCTTAAATAACCGATGCCAGCGCTTAACCACCTCTGCGGCATTCCACTGATGCGTGCGGGGTTTATCGACGTGCAGGATAACGTGGTAGTGATTGGACATTATTGAATACGCGCTGAGATCGATTGCAAATATCTCACTCAACCGCAACAGTTCATCTTCAAGCCATTGCTTGCGATGATCAAAGTTCTTTCCCGTGAAGCGATCCTCACCACAAAGGAAGCTTCTACGTACGGCTCTTACACAGATGTGATAGTAAGAGGTGGACTCCAGCGCGATCAACGTCTTTCGGGCTCGGGTCATTGTGATACTCCGGTTACTGCTTACTGCTAATACTTGATTAAAATCCTATCATAGATTTTTACTGCTGGACAACTAACAATGGATGTCCTAGTTTTTCCTACTTTGGTAAAGTTGAGCGACAGCGAGACCACAAGCCAGACGCCGTGTAGGCTGTCGGCTCTGCTGCCCCTTGTTATGTGCCATTATTCTTTCTCAACAGCAAGCTTATCAGGAAGTAATTGTTTCTCCTCCGAGCTATATTCAAGCAAAGCAGTTCGGAAAGAAAGCCCCTCAAAAGGACCCTCTGTGATAATAAACTTACCTTCTTTGGCGAAAAACATAGGATTTAAATCACGACGTACGACGTCAGCAAACCAATTTACAGCTTTTGTAGATTCATGGATTGAGGTATGGCATTCACTGATCCAGTCTTTGTATAACTCCACGTCGCGATCATAATTTTCATTCCAGCCCATCTCTTTATAGAATTTACGCGGCCAATACTGACCATCGCTTTCTTGTCTAGAGTTAGACATAAATGTCTGAGCAGCTCGGTGTATTAATATTGATAATGTAATAGTTGCCCTTTTAAGCTCTTCAAAATCTTCCGGCCAAATTGCGCCGATGACAGACTGACGAAACTTAAATATTTCATCCGCCCGACTTGAACCCCAAGTTGGATCTGGCGCCAATGCAAAAGATGTCCAGTGGCTCCAATTCTCCAGATCACAATATTGTACGGCCTTATCTATGATGTTGGTCACGGATGCTTGCGTTGCGATATCCTTTTGATCTACCGACTCACTGAGTGTTTCAACTACCCAAAGTTCATGCTCTGATTTCTTAAGGTGAAGTTTTTCAACTGGCCAATCTTCCTCGTTTTCATCTATAATCGTGTGATCAGTGGGGCAAAGAAGTATTAGATTGTGATAGGAATTCCTCTCATCAGATGTAAGTAGGCTCTTTCCTCTAGCAGCCGACTCTTTCTCCCCTACAATGTGAGCTTGCTCTCCAACTGTATAAGCTGCGGATACAGCCCGCTTATCTTGAGTTAATACGGTTCGACATAGGGCACATCGGTTTCCGGACCGACCCCATAACAGTTTTATGTCCTTCTGGTTTATCGCCACTATTTTTTCTCTACATCACATAACGAGGCTGTAGAAATACATCAGTCTGCCGGTCGAGCATGATTCACCGGGAATTTTTTGTTTCACTGGCTCGCCTTCTCACGCTTTGCTTTGATTTTAGTGGTTTTTGCCGCCTTTTCGATTTTAGCAGCTTATATCGCCGCTGACGGCACCATAGAAACACTTGCCACTGTACCTATGCTACCTGGGCCTCTGGACCATAGCGCCATAACTTCTCCATGTTATGCACCAAACAATATAGTAGC
Source organism: uncultured Granulosicoccaceae bacterium (assembly GCA_964393885.1). GTDB lineage: Bacteria > Pseudomonadota > Gammaproteobacteria > Granulosicoccales > Granulosicoccaceae. The sequence continues at coordinate 2,486 of CAYMVV010000223.1, forward strand.
CACTGCCCGGTTACCTTGGCTTTTCCTCTTAAGCTAAATCGATCTAATCTCTTATTGCTTCTGATGTTGCCGAACACCGGCTCTATTGTCCACATACGTCGACTGTATTTCCTTCTTCCTTCTTCGCTGTCTATCTTCTGCTTCATCAAGTCAAGATTACTTGTTCGCTTTCTGCCTTCATCTCTGATGAGAACCTGGCGACCTCGCTTGGTCACTTTGTTTTGCATGCATTGATTATTGAGCTTGCAGTTTCTGCAATCGTTGAGCCTCCCTCTGAATCGCAAGTATGTCCCTCTTACTTCGTCCTCTTGCTCTCCGTGATACATCATTTCTTTACCTGCCGGGCAGATACAGCTCTTCGTCTTTAGGTTTGCCTTGAATTCACTTGCCGGGAATATCGCAACTTTCTTCCCTCTGTCTTTTCTGGTTTTCCTGCGTTTCTCTTTTTGTTTGGGGTAGGTTTGCGAATCTGCGAATTTTGGATCTCGATTGCGAAATTGATTATCCGGTATTACTGCATCTATACCGTTCTCGAATACATACTTCATATTCGACTCACTTGAGTAGCCTGTATCCGCTGTCACTACGGTGCCACATTGCGCAAGGTCTATTCCCAGATTAAATTCGATTCCCTCTATCGTCGGTATCAGTGTGCTTTGCTCCTGACCCATACGTGGCTCATTCTCCGATAGGAACTTCAATATCTTATCTGCATTACCTGTCAGGGTCTCGATGGTCTGCAACTCTCGCTCTTTGTTTGGATCATCGCCTGGCTTTCCATCATTGGCTTGATGCTTAAGCATCGTCTCGGCTGATCCGCCTTCGCACAACCATTGGATAAGATCGCCGCTTCGAGCGATCTACCTTATTCGTAGCTTATATTCTCCACAGATGACCAGCCTACCTTACCTGTACACGCTCCCTTTACAATTTCTATTTTTTGCCACATAACCATACCACCAAGTTGCGAGGTTTCATCAAGGAGTTGAATCGGAGTTCCTGCAATAGCCATACATATATGTTTTTCTGGATCCATAACAGAATCAATCGAAGGCTCACTTACAATTAGTGCTGCACCACCGTCAGGATGTCTAATAACATATGTTTTTTCTGTTGGCGTTGAATTTCCATAAGAAATATTCACGTCACCTTGAGGTCCTGCTATCGCTGGGCTGTGACTTCCTAATGTGGAAGAACTATTATTGGGTGTACCTTGTGACACTGAACTTCCCGAGTAAAACGTAAGGCATAAACCTGCTATTGAAGCCAACGAACCCCAAAATGTTACTCTTTCCATTCGTATATCTCCTCTGTCGAATGCACTATTTGATATTTTGTTGGGGCTCACACAGGGATATGCAAGGTTAAAGATAATTTCGTAATCTTCTGATTCAAAATTGATACAGAGTGTCTAAACGAAATCCTAGGTGGACAGAACGGCACTCGCTTGCCCATGCACTACTTCTGCATAATGGGTGAGTAGCCCCGAGGAACTTCACCCGGAGGCGCACGCAGAACCGTACGTGACAGTCTCCCGGCATACGGCTCCTATCATTCAGCCGGAAAAGGTACAGCAAGTTTCCAGTTTCAATATTCTCCGAATACTTATAGGTGGCTCTCGGTCCTGGTTTTGGCATCTTTTTGACTCCTGATTTGTTAGTCTCAGGTGTCAACTAGAGCAGGGGAGGCTCCCTGTCGAGTAAAACGTATCGTTAGATTGCTTTTACCTCACTCAACAATTATGTTATTCCTTCGCTCATCTGCAATCACGTTATATGACTTAAACGCAAGCCGAGCTTTAGTGACCGATAACCTTTGACCTGGCGGACAAACCTCAGTAATTTCCTCATTCCCTGAGCCGTTCAATGGCCCAAGTATGAGGCCAACTATTTTTATAGCTGCTCCGCACTTAAAGAATTCCATTTCTGAGCTTACCTCTAAACTCTCAGAGTTTTTAGTTATAAGAATCCGCGCCTCATCCTCGTAAGACCACTGGTCAGATTTGCTGATAAGCATCTCTGTCGCATGACTCATGTAGGGCGTGAACTCAGATTTCATCTGTATAACGTCAGACTCTAACAGCATTTTCCGATCTAATTGATAGATGACATCGAAAGCTATGCTCTTTTCCACCTCAAGCACTAAAGCGACACCTCTATGGGAGTCTCCATAATGTCCCCAAAGTACTGGACTCATCCAAGATTTGCTACAACAGATAAGGCGAATTTCGGATGCAAGATCCTTAGCGTACTTTCGAAGTTCCCTGCGGACCTTTTTTTCAGAAGAACCTGCTGCTTGAAGCTCAAATGGATCATTAAGGTTATTGAAATTTGAAACCTTTAACCGTTGTTGCTCTATTGATGATAACGCATGCTCCGTTTTCATAAATCTATACAATTTCACTTGAATTTCCGATAGTAGAGTTTTAATCTAATAGTGATATATATTGATGCCTGTCTAAACACTTTCAAAAAGGTGCCCACATAAAACATTTCAACAAGACGCCTGTATAATACCCTTCAACAGTCATGACGCCATAGCTACCCTACGTTATTTGATATCCACTCGGCCATCAGTTTACCTTGCCTGACCCGTGTTTGCGTCAATTTCAACCTGTAGTTTCGAAAGCGATTAAACAAAAACTAATACTCGCTGCGACAGAGACAGAAGTTCCACTTTACTAATTGGCATAACGCCTAAATCCGGGCGCCTGCCGTTAGTGTACCGTCAATGTAGCGTCAATTGAGACACTCGAATTAACGCTAGTTTAGGAAAATTCCTACATTTGCAACTACTAACAATCGCAAGTCACCAAATTCGTTCACACCGCACAGTTTGACTCCGGCACCGCATTACCTAGATTCTATTTTATGTAAGGTATTAGCATCTGGAATTCAGACGCTAGTCAGGCTTGCGATAGCACAATAGATTTGCTCTTGCTCTTGCTCTTGCTCTTGCTCTTGCTCTTGATCTACCCGCGTTTAATCAGTTTTGAGATTTATCGTGTAGGTGGGTCAATGTGCCAAGGATGGCACATTGAGCGCTGGTCAGGCATGGATGCCTGTTTGCGCGGCCCACTGGAGCGATAAATCTCAAAATGCCGCAGGCACCCGCAGGGCTGATTGGCCGCAAAAGACTTTTTGCTTCGTTTTTAGTCTTCTTTAAAAATGAAGGCCCCCGGCAGGGAATGTCCAATTACCCGCGCCACAGCGCTCCGCCCCACGCCACAGCGCACCACCCCCCCAGGCCAAAATACCCTAAGGTCTAGGAATATCCAAATTAACCGTCACACTCTTCTTGTGAGTAAAA
>CAYMVV010000224.1:0-2425 GCA_964393885.1 uncultured Granulosicoccaceae bacterium
AAAGAGACGCACGACGGTCAGTTGATGGAAGAAGGCATCACCGAAGCAAGTGCCATCAGTACCTGGACCACCGCTGCCACCGCCTACTCGATTCACGACACCGAGGTTTTACCCTTCTATATCTACTACTCGATGTTCGGTTTTCAACGCGTGGGTGACCAGATCTGGGCTGCTGCTGACCAAAGAGCACGCGGCTTTTTACTGGGCGCGACTGCCGGTCGCACCACCTTGTCCGGCGAGGGCCTGCAACATCAGGATGGATCAAGTCACCTGCAGGCCGGCACAGTGCCCAATTGCCGTGCCTATGACCCATGCTACGCCTACGAGCTTGCGGTCATCATGGACTACGGCATGCAGCGCATGATGGAAGAAAAACGCGATGAGTTTTTCTATCTGACCGTCATGAATGAAAACTACGCACAGCCAACCATGCCCGACGGCGTCTCCAAAGACATTATAAAGGGTATGTACAGGCTCTCTGTTAAGGGCGACAACGACGGGCCTCGCGTGCGATTGCTCGGCGCCGGTACCATTTTGAATGAAGTGCTTGCCGCAGCAGAGTTACTGCAAAACAGCTTTGGTATCGGCAGCGAAGTCTATAGCGTTACCAGCTTTATTGAACTGGCGCGTGACGCAACAACGGTGGAGCGAGACAATCGCCTGCAGGCCGTCGAGACACCAGTGAAGAGTCATGTCGAAACACTGTTGGCGGGGCAGTCGCCTGTGGTGGTCGCAACCGACTATGTTCGCGCACTGCCACAACAGATAGCACCATTTATAGATGCGCATGTCACCATCCTCGGCACGGACGGGTTTGGCCGCTCGGCTAGCCGCCAGGCGCTAAGGCGTTTCTTTGAAGTTGACCGGCAACACATCGCACTTGCCGCCATTGAATCTCTGGTTAGAGACGCTACGCTGCCACATGGCGTATTAAAAAAGGCCGTCAATGACCTCGGCATAGATTCCAATGCGACCGCGCCATGGAATCGGTGATGACGATGTGTATAAACCGATCACGACACCGTATCGACTTATCTCTGCTTCCGCACTGGAGCTCATGACATGAGTATCATTAAGGAAATCAGAGTGCCGGATATCGGGGATTTCTCAAATGTACCGGTCATCGAGTTACCCGTTACTGTTGGAGATCACTTTGAGGAAGGTGATACCTTGCTTGTGCTGGAAAGCGATAAATCCACACTCGACGTGCCAGCCGATGAAGCCGGGAAAGTGGTTAATATTGCACTCGGCGTAGATGATCTGGTCAGCGAGGGCAGCTTGATCATGACAGTAGAAGTCGAGTCATCGTCTGACCGTGCCAGTGAAAATTCGCCAGATGCGCAAGCTAACACTGCGGTTGCCAGTATCGGGGCCGCCAGCGCCACACCTCAACAGGCAAGCCAGAGCGAGTACAACGCCGATCCGGTGCAGCCCGCTGCTACTGCTACACCTGTCGATAAGCCGGCAGTAAAGGTGGCTGCACCTGCGACTGCGGACAAACATAAATCAGAGGTTATCTATGCGTCGCCCTCCGTTCGGCGCTATGCGAGACAACTGGGTGCGCCGATCAGGGAAATTGAAGGCAGTGGCTCCAAACACAGAATTACCCGCGAGGATATAGAGCAATACGTCAAACGCCGACTAACAGGCGCTGAAGACACTGCATCGCAAAACCTGTATGCATTGCAGGGCCTGCCCGACTGGCCACAGATAGATCATGAGAAGTTCGGACCGGTAGAGCGCGCACCACTGAGCAGAATCTCGAAAATATCAGGCCCGGCACTGACACGAAATGCAATGCTAATACCGCACGTCACTCACTTCGACAAAGCCGATATTACCGAGCTGGAAGCGTTTCGCCAAAACCTGAATTCGGAAGCCAGGTCTGATGATGCAAAAATCACCCTGCTGACCTTCGCCGTAAAGGCTGTTGTTGCAGCACTCAAAACATACCCGGTGTTTAACTCGTCTCTCGATGGTGAGGAACTGGTTTTAAAACATTACTGGAATATCGGCATCGCAGCGGATACACCCGATGGACTACTGGTGCCGGTCATTAAGCAAGCTGACAACAAGGGCTTCAGATCCATTGCAAACGAAATGGCAAGGCTTGCCGCCTCTGCTCGCACGGGCAAACTGGCAGCCGCCGATATGCAGGGTGCAACCTTTACGATTTCATCACTTGGCGGCGTTGGTGGTACCAACTTCACCCCGATAATAAACGCGCCCGAAGTAGCTATCCTCGGCTTGCCGCGTTCGGAAATACAACCGGTCTGGAATGGAGAGACCTTCGAGCCCAGGCAGATACAGCCACTCAGTCTGAGCTTCGACCATCGTGTTATTGACGGTGTTGCAGCAGCACGATTCCTTTCACATGTTGCAGTGAGCCTCAACGATCTGCGACGTATAAACCTGTAGGGATATC
>CAYMVV010000224.1:2525-5775 GCA_964393885.1 uncultured Granulosicoccaceae bacterium
TCACATGTTGCAGTGAGCCTCAACGATCTGCGACGTATAAACCTGTAGGGATATCCCGTGGCTATACCCGTGGTTATATCCCGCGGTTATCTCTTGAAGTTATATCTTGCCGTGATATAAACAACGGGACTGTCTGATGAACAACTCACTCACCAACATCGATATCACAACGACCTCAACCGTAAGACTGCACAGTGTTTTAGATTTATCCATCACTGGCTTTTTTGCCTGCCCTGCGGTACCTTAAATACAACGAATCGCACAAGTCAAGGGATGACCATGCTGGCATTGGCGACCTGTTGCCTTATGACACTGGCTATGGGCACTTTACACGCCTGGTCCGTGCTTAGTACCGACCTTGAAGTGACGCTGGGTCTTAGCCGCGCACAGTCTTCTCTGGTCTACTCCCTTACACTGGTCACGTTGACTGCGACCGTTTTGTTCGCAGTGCCTCTATTCAGTCGACTTAAAGTGTGGCAACTCTTTGCCGGATCCTCACTACTTGCCGGTATCGGTCTTTACACCAGTTCCAGTGGTTCACTGCCACTATTGTTTTTCGGCTACAGCATTCTATTCGGGATTGCCAACGGTGTTGGCTACGGCTTCGCACTGCAACTATCCGCAAAGGTTTTCAGCCACCGCAGCGGCTTTGCGATGGGCATTACTACAGCCGCCTACGCGCTTGGTGCAACACTTGGCGCTCAACTACTGGGCACACTGGTGGAATCTACCGGTGCCATTGCTACACTGCGATTGCACGGCATAAGCTTTTTCTTAATGGCACCCATACTCGCCTTGCTGATACATAAAAGTAAAGCGAGCTACAACATCAAGTCCAAAGCGCCCGACGCATCGGGTATCAATCGATCACTGGTTAACCAGTATCGCCTTTGTTACGGGCTCGCGGTATTTGCAGGCTTAATGGCAATCGCACATGCGGCACCGTACATTTCGTCGTTCGAGGCTGGTAGCAATGCGCATGCAAACCCGGGGAATATGGCAGCCTCATTTGCTATTTGGGGTGCGATTGTTTTAGGAATCGGCAACGCGCTGGGGGGTGTAATAGCAGGCTTTGCAGCGGACAGTTACAGACCAAAGTCAATCATTATTGTATTGCCAATAATAGCCAGTATAGCGCTCGCTGTTGCCGCCTTTGCAAACAGTGCGACGGTGGCTCTGGCCTCACTGGTCGTCATAGGCTTTACCTACGGTGCATTGATCGCGGTGTATCCCGTCGTCATCGCTCGGCATTTTGAACACAGTGCACTGGCCTACGGCCGCATATTTATATCCTGGGGCATTGCCGGTTTGCTGGCACCGGTAGCCGCCGGTGCAATCTTTGATCTGTCATCGAGTTATCAATGGTCAATGTTACTTGCCATGTGTCTGTCGATAGCATCTGCCACGCTTGTCAGCCGACTCCCTGCCGCGCCTGCTGCACTAAATCCAAAATTGTTCTCACAGCGCGTATAATCAGACTTCACGTTTAGTGCATCAGCGTTAAACTGGTCTCAACCGACTGACTGGAAACACAGCCTTGTCTGAAGTATTTCTGTGGGGAGCGCTACGACCTGCCGCTGATGGCAAGCCCTCTGTGTCAATACAGGCCACTACAATCCGCGAGTTACTGCGCAAGCTCGAAGAACAGTATCCTCTGATGCACACACATCTGGAAAATGGTATCGCCGTATCAATCAATGGCACCATCTACCAGGATAACTGGGCCCAGGAGATTCCCGTTGATGCGGAAGTTTATTTGCTGCCGCGTATAGAAGGCGGCTAGCAGACTGCGGTGCTCAGCGGATAACATCAACTATTAAAACACTCCTTTTCGAGACAAGCTATGCGCTGGTATTTTGATTACATTTCTCCCTATGCCTACCTGCAAAGTACACTGGTTGATCAATTAGATACCACCCGGCAAGTGGAATGCGTGCCAGTGTTATTTGCCGGTTTGCTGGATCACTGGGGTAACGTCGGACCGGCAGAAATTGATCCAAAACGCGACTGGACCTTCAAGCATGTGACCTGGCTTGCCCAACGCGATGGCATAGCGTTTAATTTGCCGGGTCACCATCCCTTTAACCCGCTGCCACTGCTGCGATTGAGTATTGCACTGGGCAACGACATGGCCGTGGTTAAACGCCTGTTTCAGTTTGTCTGGGTCGATGGCAATTTACCGCAGGACGACGAGGCATTCGCGCGACTACTGGATGAACTTGGCGCCACCACTGCAATGCTGCAGGACGACCAGGTTAAGGCTGCACTAAAAAACAATGGTCAACTGGCGATTGAGCGAGGGGTGTTCGGCGTACCGTCCATTGAGATCGATGATGAACTCTTTTGGGGCTACGACGGCACTGACACTGCGCGTGACTACATCAACAAAAACAACTGGCCCGCAAAGGCCATGCAAGCGGCACTGAACTTTCCAACTGGTACCGGCAGGTCTGTCGCCCCGAACGCCGGCAATACGACACAGGCAGGTCAGTCGGTGCCGAGCGGCACCCGAATTCCAATGAAGCCCATTGACCTGGCTGAGCCTGCGGATGTCGTCAATGCCATTCGCAAACGACGTGGCGGCGAACTGCTGGAGCTCGATCGTTTACTGCTTTACAGCACGCCGCTGGCAACCGGCTGGAACCACCTGCTGGGCAATGTGCGCAACGAATTCTCGGTCAGCCACAAACTGCGCGAGCTGGCAATGTGTACCGTTGCCGTTATCAACCGCGCTGAATACGAGTTCAGCCACCACGCGCCAATCTATATAGAAGCCGGTGGCACTGAGGAGAAAACCGGCCTACTTCGCGATCCCGATGCAGCGGCAAAATACACCGATGTATTTGATGCAGAGGAAATTGCCACCATACGACTGGCCAGTGAGATGACACGAGATATACAGGTAAGTCAATCCACATTTGATCAGTGCCGCAGCCTTTTTAACGATACTGATCTAGTGGAACTGGTAGCAACGGTTGCGGCCTACAATATGGTATCGAGGTTCCTGGTTGCGATGAACCTGCATCCCTGAGCGGGAAAAGCCAACACTATCTTCATTGGCCTCGCTCTAGATCTTGATCTAGATCTACCCGCGTTTAATCAGTTTTGAGAGTGATCGCGCTAGCCCGGACTATTCATGAAATGGCGAGCATATCGCGCAGAGATTTGTTTTCACAGTGAATTTTCTTCTTGCGTCGAATACTTATTGATATTTGCAAAAGAAAAAATTTGCTGTGGAATCAAAGATCAA
>CAYMVV010000225.1:0-5721 GCA_964393885.1 uncultured Granulosicoccaceae bacterium
ACTGCCTGATCGGGTTTTGCCAGCAACATATTACGCAGATTTGCGTTGATCTCATCGGTAATTTGCGGGTTCTCTCTGAGGTGATTGCGCACGTTCTCCTTACCCTGACCGACGCGATCGCCATTGTAGCTGTACCAAGCGCCGGACTTTTCAATAAGGCCGTGTTTCACTCCAAGATCGATAATCTCGCCCTCGTGTGAAGTACCCTCGCCATAGAGTATTTCGAACTCTGCCTGTTTAAAAGGCGGTGCCATTTTGTTTTTAACTACCTTGACACGCGTATCGTTACCTATGACCTCATCGGCTTTCTTGATGGCGCCTATACGTCTGATATCGAGGCGTACAGATGAGTAAAATTTCAGTGCATTACCACCAGTGGTGGTTTCAGGACTGCCGAACATGACACCAATTTTCATTCGAATCTGGTTAATGAAGATGACCAGCGTATTCGAACGCTTGATGTTCGCGGTTAGTTTACGCAGCGCCTGTGACATCAATCGTGCGTGCAGTCCAACGTGGGAATCTCCCATATCGCCCTCAATTTCAGCCTTCGGTGTAAGCGCGGCCACCGAGTCGACAACAATCAGATCCACTGCACTTGATCGTACCAGCATGTCGGTAATTTCAAGTGCCTGATCGCCGGTATCCGGTTGCGACACCAGCATATCGTCAACATTTACACCGAGCTTTTCGGCATATCCTGGATCCAGTGCATGCTCGGCATCGATAAATGCAGCGGTACCACCGGTCTTCTGACATTCGGCAATAGCCTGCAGTGTTAACGTCGTTTTACCAGATGACTCCGGCCCGTAAATCTCTACGATACGCCCCTTGGGCAAGCCGCCTATTCCCAACGCAATATCCAGCGTCAGCGAGCCGGTTGAGATAACGTCGATATCACGATTGATCTGGGAATCACCCATACGCATTACCGCGCCTTTACCAAACTGTTTTTCAATTTGGCCCAGTGCCGCGCTAAGCGCTTTCTTTCTGTTGTCGTCCACGTATTAAACTCCTGTGGTTACTGCTGGTGGTTACTGCTTGTGCCTAATACAAAATCAATGTTCGGGATTCGAGTATTTACAACTCGATCTGGTCACGAGTTTTAGTCGCGCTATCAGTCAGTTCGTTTTTCGCCCGCCGGGTCTTCAGCTGCAGCCTTACCCGGCTGCCTCTTACCCAGCTGCACTTTTACCAAGGTGCACTCTTACCAAGCTGCCCTCTGCATAAAAAACTAACACCTGACCAAACAATGATTATCGCACAAAGATTGTACTCGTCACACCACAGATGGTGGTTATTTGATTGCCGATGCGCTACCAGAGGTATTTTATTAGGCCAGCGGCTACCCCGCAGTTACCCGGGAGCAGATTTAATACAGCTGATCAGACCCCGCAGCGCTTCTTCCACTGTGCGCTGACGAATTTCATCCCGATTGCCGGGAAATAGATAGTGTTGTTGTCTGACGCCATCTGGTCCTGCCCACGCGATCCACACAGTACCCACCGGCTTTTCGTCTGAACCACCACCGGGGCCGGCCACGCCGCTCACAGCGCAGGCGACAGTTGCATCGCTGCGACTCACCGCACCCAGTGCCATTTCAGAAACAGTCGCCGAACTCACTGCGCCACTTGCATTCAACGTTGCGCTGTCGACACCGAGCATTTGCATCTTCGCGTTGTTGCTGTAGGTAACAAAGCCACAGTCGAACCACTGCGAACTGCCAGCAACATTGGTCATGCTGGCGGCGATCATTCCACCAGTGCAGGACTCTGCGGTAGCAACGACATGCTGCCCGGCGATACACAAGCCGGCCAGTTGTTGCACCAGATCCCGCTGTAATTGTGTGGTAAACCCGTCTTCTTCAAGATGCATAAGAATGGCTCAAAAGAATAAGTCACTTCCAGTTGTTGGTGCTGATTCGCAGGAACTCACTGGATCTTCTGTCACGACTCCATCCGCAACAGGTTAAACCAGACCAGGGTAGGTATTGCAGGCAATACGTGCGGTGTTCGTTTTCTCCGGTCACTCAATTATGCGCAACAACACCGGCATTCGGTACAATAGCAGAGATGAACGCAGCCACGCCTACAGTAACTGCGGCAACCGCACCTGCCGCTAAACAAACGCCGATGATGCGGCAATACCTCGGTATAAAAGCAGAGTATCCTGACACGCTGCTGTTTTATCGCATGGGCGATTTCTACGAGCTGTTTTTTGACGATGCAAAACGTGCAGCAGAGTTACTTTCTATCACCCTTACCGCCAGGGGCCACGCGGGTGGTGAACCCATTCCGATGGCTGGTGTACCGCACCACTCGGTCGAGAATTACCTGGCAAAACTGGTCTCAAGAGGCGAGTCAGTCGCGCTGTGCGAACAGACCGGTGACCCGGCCACCAGCAAGGGGCCGGTAGAACGCCAGATCGTGCGGGTGCTGACACCGGGCACCGTAACGGATGATGCACTGCTCGACGCAGGCCGCCCGTGTTTGTTGAGCGCAATCAATATACACACGGTACGGAACCAGATAACGAGCTATGGTATTGCCAGCGTGGATTTATCCAACGGGACCATATTCGTAGCCGAGGTGTCAACAGCGCACGAACTGCAGTCAGAGCTGGCCCGTCTGCAACCGGCAGAGTTGCTGGTGGCGGAAGAGCATCACTACGATCACAGTCTGCAAGGTTCAATAAGGCAATTAAATATAAAGCCGCGACCCGGCTGGCATTTCGATTCATCGAGCGCAAAAGATCGACTTTGCAAGCAATTTGGCACGCTTGATCTGCGTGGCTTTGGCTGCGAAGAATTACCACAGGCAATCGGTGCTGCCGGATGTCTGCTGCAGTACGTGCAGGAGACTCATCGTGGCAACCCACCGCATCTCGCAGGCATTACCACCGAATCCGCAAAGGAAGCACTCACACTTGATGCAGCTACCAGACGCAATCTTGAAATTGACAGCAGCATCAGCGGCCAATCCGACGCCACACTCAGGGCGCTCATCGATAGAACCTGTACCAGTATGGGTGGCAGGTTGTTATCACGGTGGCTGAACAGACCACTTAGAGATCACCGGCAACTGCAAGCCCGCTTCAACAGTATTGACAGGCTGATGGAGTCGACCGAACTACCCGATCAGCTAAAAGACTCGCTGCAAGGCATAGCGGACCTGGAAAGAATACTTGCCCGCGTGTCTATTCGAACAGCCCGACCCCGCGATCTGCTGAGCCTGCGCAATGGATTGCAACGATTGCCGGACTTACACCTGCTGCTGTCCGGTATCACTGACGACGCACTGCTGACGAACATCGCAGATTGCATTCAGGATTTTCAAAGTGAAAGAACACTGCTCACCGAAGCCCTATCCGACGATGCGCCAGCCCTGTTAAAAGACGGTGGCGTCATTCGAGACGGCTTCGACGACAAGCTCGATGAATACAGAACGCTAAGCCAAAACGCAGACGGCTACCTGACAGAACTCGAGACACGGGAAAAAGAACGCACGGGAATCTCGACTCTCAAGGTCGGCTACAACCGCGTGCACGGATACTACATTGAAATTTCAAAAGCGAGCAATGCGACCATACCCACAGAATATACGCGTCGACAGACCCTCAAGGGTGCCGAGCGATACATCACTGAGGAGCTGAAAGAATTTGAAGACAAGGTTTTATCCGCCAAAGAACGCGCCATGCAAAGGGAAAAACAACTTTACGACGACCTGTTAAGCACACTACTGGAGAGCCTCGCCGGTCTTAAACAAGCTGCCGGTGCGTTGGCCGAGCTCGACGTTTTGCGCAATATGGCTGAGCGATCAACCTCGTTAAACTGGTGTCGCCCCTCGTTTACCGAAGAACGGATCATTCGCTACGACGGCGGCAGACACCCGGTAATTGAAGCATCACTGGACAGACCTTTTGTGGCCAACGATCTGCACCTCGATCCAAAACGACGCATGTTATTGATCACAGGCCCGAATATGGGCGGTAAGTCGACCTATATGCGACAGACTGCGCTGATCGTGTTATTGGCACATATTGGTAGCCACGTACCGGCTCAGTCTTGCGAGCTGGGCCCTGTTGATCGCATTTTTACCCGTATTGGCGCGTCGGATGACCTGGCCAGTGGACGCTCTACTTTTATGGTGGAAATGACCGAGGCGGCTGACATACTGCACAACGCCACAGAGCAGAGTCTCGTTCTAATGGATGAAATAGGCCGTGGCACGAGCACCTATGACGGGCTTTCGCTGGCCTGGGCCTGCGCCGAGAAACTGGCCAGTGGCAACCGGGCGATGACGCTTTTCTCCACCCACTATTTCGAGTTAACCGAACTGGCCAATGAGCAAAATGGCATTGGCAATGTGCATCTGGACGCAGTCGAACACAATGAGGAAATAGTGTTTATGCACAATGTGAAAGCCGGTGCGGCGAGTAAAAGCTATGGTTTGCAAGTGGCCAGGCTGGCGGGTTTACCTGCAAATGTACTGTCAGAAGCCAGAGCCCGACTACAGGAACTGGAGAGCAAAACGCACACTCCCTCCAGACCAGCTCAACACAGCCAGCAACTCGGCCTGTTCGATTCCACAAATGACACCGAGCTTAAAGACTACCTCAAGCCATTGAAAATAGACGACATATCACCCAGAGAAGCGCTTGATCATCTATACGAAATGGTTAAACTGATCGATTGATACCCTGCACAAAATGCATTCAGATACAGCGCTTCTGATGTGAAAAACCCGCAAGCATGATACCTTACGCCGATGCCAAAATTCAGCAAAGTAGGTTTAATCACAAAGAGTGGTGATCTCAGCGTATCGGAAACCCTGAACGACGTACATAACCTGTTACTTGATATGGGTGTACCCGTGGTCCTCGACTCAAGCACCCGCGGACTACTCGGCGGGCCGGTAACGGTAGACCTCGATAAAATCGGACAGGAATGTGATCTTGCGATCGTCATTGGTGGAGACGGAACACTGCTTCATGCAGCGCGCGAACTGGTAGGTACGAACGTCCCGCTGGTTGGCGTCAATCGAGGTCGCCTTGGCTTTCTCGTCGATGTGTCTCCCGAGGGCAACCTGCACGAGCTAACCGAAATAATTGAAGGCGAGTACATCGAAGAACATCGATTGATGCTGCACTGTCAGCTGGTTCGCAACAGAGAAACGATACACCAGTCGCTGGCCTTTAATGACATGGTCATGCGCACTAAAAACGTACTGCAGATCATCGAATTTGAAATTTCGATCAACGACAGCTTTGTACTCAGCCAGAGAGCAGACGGTATTATCGTCGCCTCGCCCTCCGGATCAACCGCTTATGCACTGTCGAGTGGCGGGCCCATTGTTAACCCGAACCTGAATGCAATTGTGGTACAGCCCATCTGTCCTCATACGCTGAGCAGCCGTCCATTGGTAGTGACTGCCGAATCAAATATTCAGGTTCTGGTCACGGAGCACAAACCGGTATCTGCGCAAATGGTTTGTGACGGACAGGTGTATATAGATTTACAAAACGACGATATCATTGAGGTTCGCAAACACGATCGGTCAATCCGCATTTTGCATCCCGCCAACTACGATTATCACCACATATTGCGCGAGAAACTTAACTGGGGATAGGGGTTTATGCCCTGGCGGGCGTGGCGCTGTAGCGCGACTTGCCCTTCAGGCGGACCTACTTTTCAAAAGGCGAAAAGTAGGCAAAAGCCTCTTT
>CAYMVV010000226.1:0-5697 GCA_964393885.1 uncultured Granulosicoccaceae bacterium
TTTAACAGCTTGGCGCTTCGACGCCGGTTTGGAGGGGCGTCCATCACATCACCCAGCGTAAAAGATACACAGCTAGCTGATTCGAGCATTTACCGAACAAAATAACGGTAGTCGTGTCACGAACAGGGGTGGATCAAGGAAAAATAAAGGTAGTAGGAACATCAAGCAGCATTGTTCAAGGAACGCTGGCACACACCATCATTGCGATCAATCGAAATCTGAGGCGGACTGGACTATTAACCGTAATCCTGCCTAAGGGTACAGGGCAGTGCTAACAGCTAAATTTGGGCTACGCTTCCGCCCGACTGAATTAAAAAAGACAGCCATCGCCAGACAACATGGTGGCACGTATCCTGGACTAATAGCGCTTCGGTGACTCACGTGCATTGTGACGATCAGTATCGGCCGGGTTCACATGGTATGCATGTGTAGGTAACTGGCCAGCGTCAGTTTCTCAGGGCCGTAAGGAGTTTCAAAACTCTCCCGGTTCTGAAAATCCGAACCCTGGCCCTGCAGAATAACCGGAAAGCTTAACCCGGAGCGATCTGTGCCAGCAGCACAGCATATTGCGCGCTTCCCGTCACATTTACACACCTGCAATGCACCATAGCGGGTTTTGCTAGCCACCATTCGCTCTCAACTTTGCGTAGTTTTTGCAACCTGTTCTATTTTTTCATACCAACTGTTACGGCAAATGATCAGTATACGCAGAGCGATAACCAAAGCGGGGCGAGTGGCCCCCTTGCTGGCACTTTCCGGGCTGGCAGCCTGTTTTTCCGGTGGTAATGATTCCTCTACCACCGCCGACCTGCCCGAGCTGTCAGTGTTTGATGCACCGGGTGTCGACCAGACCTTCGCAGACGCTTTTTGGGCGGAACTCGCCCAGGACTATGAAGCTTTTGTTCCTGAGCCCACGCTGGGGGCGGCACAAACACCAGAAGACTTTATCAATGAGGGGCGCTGGGGACCACTGATCGAGTGGCCTGAAATTGCCACCGGTGCGGCCAATATACCTGATGGAAGAATCATCACCTGGTCAGCGACGGGTACCGAGAACTTCGGTGGCAAAAAGACGTTTACCCACAGCAGCGTTTTTGATCCAACCACCGAACTCTTTTCAGACAGTGATAACCCTGTACACAACAATTTTTGTGCTGGTTTAGCAATGCTGCCGGACGGCAGGCCATTTGCTGCCGGTGGTGGTGCGACGGTTACCACAACCAGTGTCTATGACAGTGCCACCAATACCTGGTCACTGATTGATGACATGGCGTTTCCTCGCTGGTATGCAACCAGTACAACCTTGCCTAGCGGGCAGGTTCTGACCAATCTGGGTACAAACAAGCAACCGCACCCGGAAATCTGGACAGAAACCGAAGGCTGGAAAGCCGTTAACAACCTTTCTCTGCAATCGGTACTCAACGACGACTCAGCAAAAACCAGCCAGCGCTTCTGGTTCCCGGCGATGAATGTTACCCCCGGCGGTACACTCTTTCATCCGGGACCTACCAGTCAAATGTTTTCTCTCGACCTGGATGCCGCGGACGGATTTATTCCGCACGGCAGACGCGAAACCGGAGACCCCTTCCGACTCTACAACACCACTGTGATGTATGACGTCGGCAAGATGCTGGTTGCAGGAGGTGGACAGCCGGCTTTAAGCAGTGCCATGACTATCGATTTAAATGCCCCGTCACCGGTCGTTGCCAGTACAGATCCAATGCACTATCCACGATCGATGCAAAACAGCGTTGTGCTGCCGAACGGCGAGGTACTGGTCATCGGCGGCAACAGCAGTGGCGTGCAATTCAGCGACGACGGTACCCAGTTGGTTCCTGAAATGTGGAACCCGGAGTCCGGCCAGTGGCAAACTCTTGCACCACATGCCGTACCTCGCAACTATCATTCAACGGCGTTACTGCTCAAGGATGCAAGGGTCGCCTCGATGGGTGGCGGGCTTTGTGGAGATTGTAAAACCAACCATCGCAACGGCCAGATATTCGAGCCACCGTACCTTTTCAACGCTGACGGCACCGCAGCTGCCCGGCCGGATATCAGCGGCAATGATTTAATTGCCAGCGTCGGTGACACGATAACTATTGATGGCTCTGCCGGTATCGACCGATTTACCATGGTCAGGCTGGTCGCATTGTCGCACCACCACACCACTGATCAACGCCTGATCCCGCTCAATTTTCAGCCAACCGCCAATAATTCCTATCAACTGGAAATCCCTTCGAACCCGAACGTAGTAATCCCCGGCTTCTACTGGATTTTTGCATTGGACGCGCAAGGGGTACCTTCGCAAGGACGCACGATACAAATCAGCGTCTCGGAACCGGTCAAAGAGTTCAAGCTGCCAAACGAAGACAGCGTTACGTTTGAATATTATCAGGGCAACTGGAATGAACTGCCGGATTTTGACAGACTCGAACCAGTCTCTACAGGCAAGCTGGACAATTTCATTCTGACCCCGCGGCAACAGGAAACGCATTTCGGGTTTCGCTACACTGCCAAACTAAGAGTGCCGCGCACGGGTGTATATACGTTTTACACAACCTCTGACGATGGCTCAAAACTCTATATCAATGGTCAGGAAGTTGTAGATAACGATGGCCTGCACGCGGCAGAGGAGGAAAATGGCACCGCACAACTTGAAGAAGGAGAACACGATATCGAGGTAGCCTTCTTCGAAAGAACGGGCTCACAGACCTTGCTGGTGCAATGGGCCGGCCCCGGATTTGGCAAACAGAATATTGCTACCGGATTGATTGGTACCGGCAGCGAAGATCCCGCAGGAGAACCACTTGATCCAGAGCCAGGCGATGCACCCGTTGATCCGGCAGACCCGACAGAATCCAACTTTATAGCGAACTCTACCTTTGAAGACACAGCTAACGACTGGGCTGCCTGTAGCGCTGATGCAACAGTTGAATTAACCGAAGACAGCTTTGCCGGTAACTACGCGTTGACTGTTGCGGGCTGCGCCTACGACGAGTTTCCGGTTGTTGAAGGTAACCGCTATCGACTGCAATGCGCCGCGCAAAGCGATGGCAGTGCATTCACCTCTTTGACACTTTCTATTAGTGATGCGTCTTACAACGAGCTGGCGACACAGTCCGTTGAGGTCACGCAAATCGATTACGCAAACTTTACTGCGGAGCTGGTCGCACCGGCGGACAGCGCCTTCGGTGCAGTCACCCTGTACTCCGGGACTGACGGTGCACAGTTCGATAACTGCAGCGTGCAGATTGTGACAGACGATACCCCGCCCGTCACACCGCCGGTTAATCCCCCTGACAGTCCGGTGACACCGGTGACACCAATTGATCCGACCGACGGCAATCTGATCATGAACTCTACGTTCGAGCAGGGCGTGAATGACTGGGCTGTGTGTTCTGACGGAGCAACGCTGGACCTGAGCAACGACAGCTTTTCCGGCAGCGGTGCACTGTCTGTCAACGGCTGTGCCTATGACGAGTTTCCGGTTATAGCGGGGCAGTTTTATACCCTGACCTGTGCCGCCAAAGCGGGCTCTGCCCGATTCTCTTCCCTCTCGCTTGCCTTGAGTCGATCCGATTACACGCAGCTCGAATCTGAAAGCACAGTGATATCACAGGCCGGTTACAACACTTACACGGTTGAACTACTCGCGCCAGCCGAGAGTAGCCTGGGCGTGGTTACCTTGTATGGTGAAGCAGGCAATGTAATATACGACGACTGCGAAGTGACGGCCAGTAATACTGACACAGGCACTACACCTGACACGACACCAGGCACGACACCGGATACCACACCGGACAATCCGTCACCTTTGCCAGCTGGCAGCAATCTAATTGCGAATCCGGATTTTGAAAATGGCTTGTCCGACTGGACATCCTGTCAAACCGGGAGTTCTCTCGAATCCTCTACGGATGCGGCCAGTGGCAATGCTGCATTTGCACTGAACGGTTGCGCGTTCACCGAGTTTTCAGTCACTCCAGGCAGCACCTATCAACTCAGCTGCAGCGCAAAAGGAAATAACACAGACTTTGCTAACCTGACACTGTCTTACAACGACAGTGCATTTAATACGCTCGCGTCGGCAGATCAGATAGTCGCCAGCGGCGATAGCTACAGCACAGTGACGATCGAATCAGTGGCGCCCGCAGGAAGTAGCAGCGGGGTAGTCGATTTGTTTGCAGAGGACAGCGAAAGTGCACTGTTCGACGATTGCGAGGTTATTGAACTGAGCACCGGCCAGTAGTTCGTATAACTATCAGGATAGGAACTGTAAATGGGTTGTGCGGCGCGCCTGTCGCACAGTGGGTGGATTCCTATGTTGCTCACCGGCCGAAAGAGACGCTGCTGAGCGAATCTTCAAGGATCTATAGTGTCATGTACAGTTTTTAGCAATCTGGCTGAATCTACTGGTTTGTGCAAATGTTTATAACCAGAATCGGTTATTTTTTTCAGGCCCGTGTCGGTGGTGTCGCCGGTTACAATCAACGCGGGTATCGGGGTGCGAAGTGCCGCAGTAATGATCTCTATTGCATTGAGTCCGGTCATTTTCTCTGACAAGCGAAAGTCTACGATCATTGCGTCTGGAAGTAGGGCAGATTCACGCAGCACGGCAAGTGCTGTATCCGGACTGGTCGCTGATATTACGCGGTAACCGGATTGCATCAGTATTGTCTCCACAGCCTCACACACTACCGTGTCATCGTCTATAACAAGTATTAGTTTTTGCTCTTCTGTAGCACTGGTTTTAAGCGGCTTTGCGGTTGCGCGTTTTTTTGTTTCGTTTTCCTTGTCACTTTCGGTGCCTGGCTTTGTTCCCAGAGGAACCGTTAAGGATATACGTGTGCCACTGCCAACTTTGGATTCAAGCCATAGGCCGATATCCAGGATCTCACAAAGTCGCTTGACAATGGATAGTCCCAGACCCAACCCCTGTTGTGTATCGACTGATTTTGATCCGGCTTTCACAAACTCTTCAAAAACCATTTTTTGTTGATCTGCCGGTATACCAATACCTGTGTCTGCAACGACAACCTCAACCTGATTTCCTATCCTGGTCGCTGTCATGGTTATCTTGCCTTGCTCTGTGTATTTTATTGCATTCACGAGCAGGTTTCTAACCACCCTGCGTAAAAGCACCTCGTCGGAGTGAACCAGTGAATCATCAGCACGACAATAGATATCAAGTGACTTACCACGTGCAATGCTCAGGCATTCAGACTGTAAAGACTGCAAAAGTGCACCGATTTTGAAATTGCTTGTGTCAGCAGACACAACTTTTGCATCCAGTTTTGAGATATCAAGCAGGCTGGTTAGTAACTCGTTTAAAGCGTTTACGCATCCTTCAATTTTTTTAACAAGCGATTGTCCGTCTTTATTGACAGAGGGTTGAAGAGCGGAAACATACAGACCTAGTGCGTACAGTGGCTGACGTAAATCATGGCTTGCAGATGCTATAAAACGGTTCTTCGCGATGAATGCTCTATCACTTTCGTGTTTAAGCTCTTCGGCCTTAATTTTTTCATTGTTGATTGAATAAAGTGCAGGATTGTTTGGTAAACTTGTCTTTCGATCCCATAAAGCAGTAGATTTTCCGTCATCATCAAAAGTGGTATCTGCAATTTTATTTTCAGCCGGGTTTTGAATAAATCTATAAACACACACCATCAATGCAAAGACGTCACCGTTGCTGTTTCG
>CAYMVV010000227.1:0-5683 GCA_964393885.1 uncultured Granulosicoccaceae bacterium
GCGGGTGCTCGATGACCAACCGCACCAGCCTGCAACCTGTATCCGCCATCAACGCAGCCGGGTGAGTGTTGCTGCCCCACTCTATAACATAAGGCAGCATGCCTGCAGCGAGTAGACGCCCGTCATCAGGCAAGCCAAACTTCCATTTTAGATTACCGCGTGTCACAGGCACCGCTTTGCCAAAATCACGCCCCCGCACCGATGCCGCTGCCAACACCTCGTCAATCGATGAAGTATTGACCACCCAGCCGACAAGGGCAGGCTCCTCTGCAATCCGAGCCCTGACATAAGGATCATCCAGCCCGTACCAGCGTGGCTGCACCGGTTGTTCACCGAGAGGATTGATAGCAATAACCTCAAGAAAAACAGCCTCGCCCAAATGCATCAAATGATTGTGCGTTCCCATCAACGGATGCTCCCCGCCAAAAGGGATATCAACACCCAGTTGCTCCCGCACATAGCGAACCCCCTGCTCCAGATCAATTGCAGCGATTACCACGTGATCAATATTCAAGTGATCAATACTCCCGCGGTCGATATTCCCGTGGTCGCTATTCCCGCGGCCACTATTGAGGTTGCCTGCCATAGTAAGTCCCGATTTCTGAGTTAACCCGTAATGGGCTTGCCTCACTGCAGGTTGACACACAGGACAAGCCGGATCCAGCGCTGATTGAAATCGACACCGACAGTTATAACAAGCAGAAACAACACCCGCAAAAATACCAACTGCAAACCCGATTCAATCACTCCCTCAGCCGGTTATCACCATTGTCGCCAGTGCGGACAAGATATTTGACGTCAGACAGGCGCTACGGGAAACACAGATTTTAGTTGCAAGAAGGTAATCTGTTGACGTCATTTTAGTGACAAATCCAGGATTCTGTACTAGACCTAACAGACGAGCAGCGAGTGTTACAACGCTCCTGCCACCTATAACTAGAATCCGGAATAGGACACGATGACGTCAATCAGAAAAAAAATACTTTCACCCGTCGCAGCTGAAATTGGTGTGGCTGCCTTACTGGGTGTTCTGGTCACAGGGTGTGACAGTGCGACCGTGACGGTAGCGTCACCCGAGCAAGCGCCTACGGCGATATCTAACGACACAATTGTTGCTGATGATGCAATTGCTGCCGATGATGCAATTGCTACTGATGATGCAATTGCTACTGATGACGTAATTGCTGCTGACGACGTAATTGTTGCTGATGATGCAATTGCCACTGATAACGTGCTGCCTGAGCAGGTTGACAGTATCGAGCCGGTAGAGACTGTGGCCGCAACTGATATCGCTCGCACGCTGCTGTCAGACAGAGTAGCCATTGGGCCAATCCGCGTAATGCCGGTTGGTGACTCCATAACTCACGGTGTGCGTGGCGCTACCAGTTATCGACGCGACTTGACAGGCTTGCTCGACAGCCATTCATGTTCATTCGAGATGGTCGGCTCTCAACAGACATCAAAACCTGTCGCGAACAATGCAACGTGCGAAGACACGGGAGTCGTGGGTGACGGCTGGGGCTGGAATGGTACAGAGTCGTGTCTGGTAGATGATGCACCATCAGAGGGCGAAATTTTCATTGGTGCGCATGAAGGATATGGCAGTCATCGTGCTGATCACTTTCTGACCGGCCACACTAATTCGTCTGGTGTAAATGACGGTATCGGAGCGTCGATGGCAAGTTTCACCCCGGAGGTAGTGCTTCTACATTTGGGATCAGTCGATGTGTCCAATGGTGAAACTGTCGCAAGCACGCTGCAGGACATTCAAGACGTCATCGCAACGATTCATGCCACACAGCCACAAACACTGGTGTTACTGGCTAATGTGATTCCCTGGTTCCGTCCCAGCCCCTCCCCCGAGACTGCTGTTGATATCGGCTTACTGGGTGACGCGCTGGAGCAATGGGTACTCGACGCACAAGACCCCATGGTAAAACTGGTTGATGTTCGTTCTGGTTTCCTGGAGTCCATGATGATAAGTGATCAGGTTCACCCCAACGAGACAGGTGAAGCACATATTGCCGCAGCCTTTATGAGCGTGATTGATCCACTGGCAAATTGCGATATCTGAGGTCGGATTCCCGCTCGCATCTCTCCTGAATACTGACGCAACTCAACATACAGCGTCCTCCTCCTGTATTTCGGGATAAAAAATAAAAAAAACCCTACGCAGAGCGCAAGGGGTTCGGTTAGCCCCAGAGGGGCTCATTATGCCTGGCCGTCAAAGACGGCTGGGTACCGCCCCTATAGCTACTGTATAACTACAACCCCCTGTTGACGCTGTTCTACCTGTCGGCCCTTGTATATTACGATAATATACATAAATGATTAACTGGAAGCTAATTACCGGATTTGACTGGAACGACGGAAACACCCGCAAAAGTTTTGAAAAACACCATGTTAGCCAATTTGAAGCCGAACAAATATTTTTTACCAGCCGCTCCTTGTGGTAGCTGATGACAAGCATAGCCAGGAAGAAACCAGATATCACGCTTCGGGTATAACTGATGACTCAAGATTCTTGTATGTAAGCTTCACACTGCGGATAGAAAATACATTGATACGAGTAATCTCTGCTCGAGATATGCACCGGAAAGAGAGAGCTATTTATGAACAAAAATAGAAAGGTACCTAAGTTTAAAACTGAAGCAGAAGAACGTAAATTTTGGGAAGCCAATAATTCCGAAGACTATGTTGATTGGGATAAAGCCGAGAGGGTTTCGATGCCCAACTTAAAACCTTCCACCAAGACAATTTCATTAAGTCTTCCGGAAGGACTTCTTGAGAGCATAAAAATTGAAGCCAATAAACGAGACGTGCCCTATCAATCCTTGATTAAGGCCTGGCTTGCTGAAGATGTTAGACAACATCGCCAATCCTAGTTTTAGTGCCAATGGTGAGGCACTCGCAGAACAGTTCGTGACAGTCTCCCGTCATAGCTCCCATCCTTCAGCTGCGCCTATAAAGACACCAATCATAAAACCTCTGCTATAGATCTGGTTACATGTCAGACCTCTGTCTAATGTATTGGCATTCGGAGTTTTGTACGAAATTTCTGATTGACGTTAAACGAATAGAATCGCCAAATTGCATATATCAACGTTCCACATGTTGGATAGACACACTTCAGGTTACGAGCGTATGTATATCCACTAAATACAAATTCGGATTTCAGTCAGTTAAAAAGCACAACACCGACAGGTAAATTAGGCGTGTGCCTACGCCCGAACTGCTGCAAGCTTGTTCCAGTAAATGGATACACCCCTATCCATTATAGCGAATCTCGAAATGCGTGGCGCGGTATACCTATGCTCGGGTGAAATTCTAGGGTGCTACAATATTGTGTTTGGCTTCCTCGCGCTTTTTACACTGGGAGTCTGCGTAATACCCTGGGACATTTCAGAGCGGAGTTGACCGAATAAAATCGTCTAATTGAAATATATCACCGTTCCACATTTTGGACAGCTACTTGCATTGCAGCTTGCTCACTTCAGATATGCAAAGCTCCCGAAACTATAAATGTAGGGAATTTGAGTTGCACCAGTTCTCCGAATTGATGTGATAGCATTAGCAACACCAGATTTTACATGCCGTAAGAGATACGCATTAGTTGAGGTAACGCCCTATGAAATTCGCGTCAGTCGTCGAGAACATAGCGAAATCTACAGATCTGAAAAGAATCGCTAAGGCTCACATTGTCGATATTACTCGTTTGCACGACGACGAAGTGAGAGCGCACCTGCTCAACGCGGAAAAGCACTACGCAAATCCTGAAATAATAAAAGAACGTGTGTCGGAAGCTGTTCTGCACGAAAACAGAGATTTCAGAACAATAACCACCATACTTTTCGGCGAGGTGCTGTTGCAATCCCACGATTACTCCCATCCGCAAAGTGTAGCCGAAGAAAAGGTTATTGAATGGGAGCAAAAAGTAATTGATGAGTCCAACGAACGAGAGGTAGGAAGTAGTAGGGAAATCTACAATTTCGAATTTTTTGAGTTTGTTCTGGACGCCGCCTGGAGTGAAAACAACGAGATTTCCCAGGACGAGAAAAAGCTGATCGAAAAGATTCGACGAAAACTCAATGTGACCTTGCGTGAGTATCGGTTACTGGAGGCAAAGCTTGGAAATTTCCCCAAACCCGGCAACAGCTTGCACTCTCGAGACGACATAAACGACACGCGAAAACATCTTCAGTCTCGCGGACTGCTGCTCACCTACAGAGAGGCAGACGGAAGCGACCACGATGTAATCCCGGACGAAATGATTGCCGGTGTGAAACAGGCATTCGGCATTTCGATGCGAAGGCATGGATACAAAGAACTGGTGAACTATAAAGCAGTGAGAAAGAAGCTATACCTCGAGGAGGTATTGGCGAAAGGAGATGTAGTTCTTGCGAGGAAAGGGCTAAATGTCGGCGAGCTACAGGCGTTGTGCGTAGAGCATTTGCCCCCGGAGACACTATTGGGCGGTACCAGCCCCAGGGACGGTTTGGATAGCACAGAACTGGAAAGCTGGCTGCGAGACATTGGCCAGCAAACTAGCGGCACTAAAGCGGATAGAATAAGCCGGATCATTAGCCACTATGACGGACTATTTGAACGCGCAGCACAGGAAGGCGGCGATAGTCGCGAACCCTGGTTTGACTTTTACCGGGAGTTTGCGGGACGAGAATACAAATTTCTACGTGCCCAACAATTGATAGAAAAAGATCAGGACATAGATAAAAGATTCGAATGGGCAACAGACTACCTTTTTGAGACCTATCTGAACCACCAGCCACTAAACTTACCTGGTAATGAGCAACCGGACGGTGCTCTGTCTCTGGGTGATGGCGTCTTACTTTGGGACAACAAATCAAAAGAGTCACCAGTCGACGTCAAAGAGCACTTCGCACAGTTTGACCGATATTTCAGAAAATCAGAATCACGAGTAGAAGCACTGATGGTAATAGCACCATCTTTCAGTGACAGTGCCGACTCGGATGCTCGCACACACAAAATTAAATCAGGTAATGTCATATCCCTGATTACAGCGGATGAGCTGAAGAAAATTGCGCTTGACTGGAGTAAATCAAAGAAGGCAAATGACACGTTTCCATTGAACTATTTCACTGCTGCCGGCAGATACGATCCACAGTTTCTTGCTGATGTGTTGTGAGTGTTTGAGTCAGATAGTTCAATGGTTTTGTGAGCATGTGCAGTAGGATTCGTGGCGATTGTTACATACAGAAATCCCCAAATAAAAGCCCCCCTGTAAATCTGGCAAATTGTCAGATTTCTATCTAAGCCCTGCCATTGGGACACTTTGATGGATCCATTACTGTGCTATGACTGAACTTAACAGTTCCTCTCGCCCCACTAGCTGATATAAACTGTTACTCGAACGAGCTTGTACTAAGTACTTAAAGAAAACCAACATTCAGTAGTTTCTGTTGGCAAAAGAACAACAAGGAGAACAGATGTGATAGTAAGAGGTGGACTCCAGCGCGATCAACGTCTTTCGGGCTCGGGTCATTGCGTTACTCCAGTTACTGCTTACTGCTTACTGCTTACTGCTTACTGCTTACTGCTAATGCTCGGTTAAAATCCTAACATAGATTTTTACTGCTGAACAACTAACAAAGGGTGATGTGATGGACGCCCTTCCAAACCGGCGTCGAAGCGCCAAGCTGTTAAA
>CAYMVV010000228.1:0-5611 GCA_964393885.1 uncultured Granulosicoccaceae bacterium
AGCTGGACCCCGCTCTGGGCGGTAACATTAATGGCCCTTCGCTAATAGAAGTACCGGACTGGGTACGCAATCCACTGGGGAAATTCTATTTATATTTCGCGCATCACAACGGTGCCCACATAAGGCTCGCCTACAGCGACACCCTGGAGGGCCCGTGGCAGATCTACAGTCCCGGAGTACTTCCTCTATCATCCAGTCACTTCAAGGGGCACATTGCATCGCCTGATGTGCATGTCGACAACGCGGCCAGGCAGATTCGGATGTACTTCCACGGCAGCGACGAGGCAACCGATTCAGATCTGCCGCAGTACACCCGGGTTGCACTGTCTGCAAATGGTATCGACTTCAACACATTGCCCGAGATACTCGGCAACTCGTACCTGAGAGCATTCGAGCACAATCAATTCACCTACGCGATTGCAATGCCCGGGGTGATTTACCGCTCAGTGGATGGTCTGACCGGTTTCAAACAGGGACCAACACTATTTACTGAAGACATGCGCCACTGCGCGGTACACAAACAGGGGCACGTACTGACTGTCTTCTATACCAATGTGGGGGATTGTCCGGAGAGTATTCTGGCAAGCGACATCGTACTGACCGAAGACTGGCAACACTGGCAACACTCTGCACCAATTCTGGTGGCGAGCCCCGAGCACGACTATGAAGGTGCTCGGGAACCTCTGGTAGCATCCGTACGAGGAATGGCTGAACAACCGCTCAACGAACTAAGAGACCCTGCTGTATTTAACTACAAGGAGCAAACCTATCTGCTCTATGCGGTAGCGGGCGAACAGGGCATTGCTCTGGCGCGGCTGGAGATGTGAACACCTTTCGACGATTTCCTGTTACGCCACACCACTATCTGATCGATTCAGTGACAAACAGATCACCAGTGCGATCACACCGAGCACCCCGAAGCCAACCACAACCGGATACACCGTGCTATCAAGCTGCGATCCGACCAACGTTGCCACAACAATGGCAATCATCGTACTAAATGAGTTAACCACTGATGAAGCTGCCCCGGCAATATGGCCCATTGGCTCCATAGCGAGCGACGTGGTGTTGCCAAACAAAAAAGCAAAAGACCCCATGATCAGTGAAAGGTAAACCAAATGCACATACAAGGGTGGCGACACACTGTGATCGCGAAAAGCCACCAGATAAACCATCGACGAGAAAACGATCAGTCCTATAGCGTATTTGACCAACACGTCAGGGGCAATGCGGGTGACGAGTCTGGAATTTAGAAAAGAGGCAATTCCAAACACAAAGGCTAACGATGCGAATACAATTGGAAAACGCGTCCCCAGTTGATACATCTCCTGAAACACCTGTTGTGCCGTGCTTAGATACGCAATAAAAGCCCCGGCCAGTAAACCGATGACAATTATGTAGCGAAAAGTCACCGGATGGCTTAACACCTCTAAAACAGATTGTTTGATTTTAAGCAGTGACAAGGGCCGGTGATTTTCAAACGACAACGACTCCCGTTGACGTATCGCAAACCAGCACATGGTCAGCAATGCGAATAACATCAATACTGCAAATATACTTCGCCAACCAGCCAGCAGCAGCAACCCCTGCCCGATGAATGGTGCAACCATAGGCACACCAATGAATACCATCATTATCAATGATAGTAAGCGCGCCATTTCATCGCCCTTGAACGAGTCGCGAACGATGGCAATTGATAACACGTAGGGCCCGGCTGCACCAAGTCCCTGCAAAACCCGCCCGGCCAACATTACACTGAATGTTTCCGCCGTCAGGCACGCCAGTGATCCGGCAACAAACAACAGGAAACCGCCAATTACCGGTATTCGCCTGCCATAGTGGTCGGCAAGAAATCCATAAAACAACACACCAATAGAAAACCCCAGAAAAAGTGCAGTAATGACAAGCTGACGATCATTCTCCGCTGCGATCCCCAGATCATCGCCAATCTGCGCCAGCGCCGGCATCATCGCGTCAATGGAAAATGCATCCAGTGCCGACATCGCTGCCATCAGTAAAATAAACTCTACTCGACCGATAGATTTTTTTTGTATCGTGAAAATAAGGTTTCCAGATGTTGTTGATAATCGAAATGGCTGACAGCATCGCAGACAGGAAATTTACCCGGCATTTCAACTGGCATTTCCTTGCGGTATCTTACTACGGGTGTCGTATCTAACCTGTTTTTTTGCCAGTCAGGAGCGCACGCAGGGCGCGTTCTGACGACCTGCAAAAGCGGGCAGAGAGACTCACACCGGATCTGCAGACCAGCATGCTTAGCACGCAGACTATCGTGATAGACTAATTTTCGAGTTATGATGTAAACCCGTATCCCGAAAAGGAAAGGAGAATGGCAGCGATGGCTAGAATGTTTTTTATTTCCCTTCTGCTACTGTGTTGCGGTGTTGCCAATGCCGGAAACTGTCCGGACTTCTTCCGCTTTGTCGATTTTGGCCAGACTGACAAGAACGGTGTGGTGTATCGCGGCGGGAGCTTCCTGCGAGCGGAAAATTTCGACGGTACCGCGCTACTCGATATAAAGCGTACGGAGTGTCGGGAGGTAATTGAGACCAACACTGATGGCCGTGGATATCCTATTCCTGTGGTCTCCGGTGTCTACTACAGCCCCGATAGAGCGGCGCTTGATCTGGTCGAGCTGCGGGTCCGATCCCTCGAGGATTCTCATGCCGCCGCAGAGGAAAGTGCCGCTACTCACCGCCAACGTCTTGATCAAAGCGATGTCAATATCGCACGCGGAGACACCTTCCTTTGCGCGGGTATCAATGCGGACCAATCATTCAGTTGCCAGGTGGTGTCTCCCTATGAAGGGAACGCTGCACTCGTTATCTATTGCACCACAATGCAATGCGAGATGCCGGTCATGGCGATCAATCAACAACTTGCGGTAAGTGCAACCTGGGATCGCGAACCGGATGCAAACGATGAAGCTATCGAGGACGCTGGCGTCGCCGTTGTGAACAAAGTTGCAGAGATCCACAACTTCCTCGAACCGATTACCTCATTGAATCCGGGCTGACGAATCCGGGCTGACCTGCCTCGGGGCGGGCGTCATCTGTCACAACTAAATCATGACAAAAAACCCTTAAAAATTAGTTAATGTCCTTTGGCTCTCGCAATTCAGGGTAAAGCTTTAGTGTTTCCTGAAAGTCCTTATCAACTTTTGAAATCTCATTGATTAAGGTATTTTCTTCTATGTCCAGTTGAGCCGCTAATTCTTTAACCGTTTTAATGCCTCCATAGATAAGGCGTTGCAACATCCTTATATAGTCATAGTGTTCCTGTTCCTCTGGCGTTCTTTCCGTCATCTTGAATAAAAGCCTTTGGTAGAACGTCTGTATTTCCGGGCTGTGCCGCTTGCAATCGCTTGCAACAATTGCCGCGTTAATTTCCTGGCCGTTTGGCAAACAGCAACGGACAACCTTGCGGCCATATAACGGTCGGTTTCAATCTTTCGGCAAGTGAGATATTTTATAAGCGCTGACTGGTGTCTGAATATTGTCTTCGGATTTCGTCTTTCAAAACGGTCTCAGCCGGCTAAACGCCGGCTGACTATACACAAAACCTACCCCACGAAATACCGCGACGCTATACCCGGGAGGGCTAGCGACTCTGGGTAATGGTCCACTCGAACAGATCAAGATTACCGGCACCCCAGAAAATCTCTGTACCAACGAGAATATTGGCAACACACCAGGAATCCTGGATCTGGACCGATTCGCTGCGCGCACCGAACACATCACCCACTCGGTGAGCATAGGTTCTCGCCCAATCGGTAAAATCGTTCCAGACCAGAGTGCCACTGGTCTGCGGATTTTGTGCGACAAATGCTATATAGCGTTCATCTGACGCTTTGGTGTACACCTTGAACGCTTCACCGCGGATGTTAACGTCGGTGACGAAATCACTGGGGCCTGCAGGCAATCTTTCAGCACCGGCATCCAACCAAACCATCACCTCATACTGGTGGTTAGACCCACCGTTGCGGGTTACGATATTTTCGCTGCACTCGCCACTTGCGTCAGGGGTATACAGGAAGGATTCTATCGCTATGTTACGCTCACCCGAGATCGTAGTTCCATTTGGAAAACGCGGATTGTTGGAAGCAGTGACTGTTCGCGGTTCACCGAACTGCGGGCCATTATACGAGTAGTCGATAGTGATGTTGGGTAACTCCGACAGTAGTACTGGCAGACCGGTTACCGACTTCGGTGCACTGGTACGAAACTCATCTTTTACCCCGAAAATCAGTTCGGGATAGGAGCGGACGTAGAAGTCGCCAGATGGATCGGGATTGCCATTAAGACCACTGATACCCGGACCCCAATCGTATTCCCAGCCAGCCAGCGCGCCGTTAGTGTTTGTGTAGATACATTGAGTCCACTCATAACCTGGTGAGGCTCGCCCCGGGCGCCATGCATTATTATGCAGAATAAAATCACCGATGCGGGTATCCGAGAAGTTCTGCTGGTCGCTGGCCGTGGTGCAGATATTGACCTGGCTGCTGGCAGCGGAAAGTACGGATCGCCTGATTACAGAACCACCGGTGTTATCCGATTCGAAATCGCTTGCATCGGCTTGCTCTGCGCTGCCGCCGCCAGAACCACCCGAGTTGCTGTCATCGCTGTTTCCGGAGTCACCACCGGCAGCACCATTACCAGCGTCACCGGCGCTTGCATCGTCAGCCGGGGATTGCCCGCCATCGGACGAGGCGCTGCCTGCATCATCGCTGATACCATTGCCCGAGTCAGAGGCGGTTTCGCCTCCATCCGAGGACGCACTGCCAGCATCGTCGCTGATACCGTCACCCGAATCCTGCTCTGCAGGGTCATTCTGACCACCATCAGCGTCCGGATTCCCGGAAGCAGTCTCACCGCCGTCCGAAGAGGCACTGCCAGCGTCGTCGCTGATACCGCCACCCGAATCCTGTTCTGAGGCAGAGTCCTGACCACCACTGTCCTGACCACCATCATCGGCCGGATTCCCGGACTCACCGCCATCCGAGGAGGCACCGCCAGCATCATCGCCATTTCCACTACCCGCCGAATCCTGCTCTGCGGCATCGTCCTGACTGTTATCGGTGCCTGTATCGTTGTCTGCATTATCCGAGGCGGTTTGCTCAGAAGCGGTTTCGCCTCCATCGGAAGTAGCACTGCCCGCGTCGTCGCTTATGCCACCACCTGTCTCCTGCTCTGCAGAATTATCCTGACCGCCTGCGTTGCCCTGGCTCTCAGTGGCAGTTTCACCAGCATCCGGAACGTCATTTCCTGCAGCGTCATTCCCTGCAGCGTCATTGCTGACCCCGCCGCCCGAGTTTTGGTCAGTACCGGCATTGCCACCAGCATCGTTGTCCTGATCCTGGGAATCAGTACTACTGTTATCCGGTGCAGCACTGCCTGATTGACCACCTGCGTCACCGGATCCGGCATTGCCGCCACCGCCCGTTCCACTGTCATCATCAGATGGAGCCTCGCTGACCGGGTTAAGGTTGTCGGCAAAATCTGCGTCGTTGTCGAGCTCTGGTTCTGGTGCTGCAATCTGGCCACCTGCGTTATCGGGCTCGTCCGCCAACTCGGTCAAGTCACCCAGGACG
>CAYMVV010000229.1:0-5600 GCA_964393885.1 uncultured Granulosicoccaceae bacterium
CGGGACAATAATTCTGTTGTGCGCATTATAAATCGCTACCTATAATGGCTGTCCTCATAGTTTCCGCTTGATACATTCGTTGATCTATGGCGAGCGCGGCTTTCGAGCATCAGCTGGTATATGCGCGTGCTGAATGAAAAAGTAGCACGCATGGCCAATATAAGGGGATAACGAGCAACTATGTACTTGGTTACTAGAGCGTATCCGTGAAGCGAAAAACGGCGATATGCGGTACTTTACGAGACTTCGAAGAAGGTCAGGAGGTTGCCGGCGGCTGTTGACCGGAAGGATATAGCGCTGATTCTGGCGCGACACCCACCAGTTTTGAGCAGAATCGCGGATTCGATGTAGAAATGCTGTTGTTCATTTGGCAAGGGGTTTATACAGTCATTGAGTCAGTGCATGGTTTCCGTTCCGGTTGATGCACCGGCATCAACTTCAGGTAGCGGCACTCGATCGCCGTTTGAGTTGATTAGACGAACTGAAACACCCCGATCAATTAACTTATTCAAGGCGATCAGGTCGGATTGATTTATACCCTCAATGTCGAGTTGCAAGACGTCGTTTTCATTAAGTGCCGTTCCTGCGGCGAGTGCTTCAATGTTGGACAGCGGATTGCCCTTAAAGAACAATTTCTCCAATTTTGGCAGTGATGCAATAGGCGATGCATCAGCGATCTTGCCTTGGATATCTATCTCTCTTAACCTGGGTAAATTTCCGATTGGATTTAAGTCACTGATTGACGATCTTCCTACCACTAGCCAATCAAGGCTGGTTAAACTTGCCATAGGTGACAGATCACTAAATGAGTGTTCCGGGTAAAGGTACAGCTTGGTCAGTGAGTTTAAGCTTGCCAGAGCGCTGATATCGCTAATGGGACCGCTTAGCTCCAGGGTGGTGAGTGAGGTCAAGCTTGCCAGAGCGCTGATATCGCTAATGGGACCGCTTAGCTTCAGAGTGGTGAGTGAGGTCAAGCCTGATAGGGGACTGAGATCGCTGGTGGAAATGTTAAGTTCCAGGTCGGTGAGTAAGGTCAAGCCTGCGAGGGGACTGAGATCGGTGATAGTACCTCTCATTTGGATGCTGGTAAGTTTGGTCAGTCCAGCAAGTGGTGCCAGGTCGGTAGTAATGCCTCTATTAACGGTAAGCCGAATCGTCTCAAGATTCACGGCGTACTCTAGACCAACAAGACTAACGATGCCATCGTCGGCGCGAGGATTGCTGTGGCTTCCATCAAAATCGATTAACCATTTCAGCTTTGACAATTCCTCCTGTGTTAGGGGGACATCAGGTAGTGTTAAGCCTCCTCCTCTGGACGGTGAATTTCGAAGAAATTTCTCCAGCGGTTCGTTTCCAAGCGTGAAGGCATTAATGCTGGTTGATACACCGGTGTCACTATCAGTTGAGGTTCCAGAATCGACATTTGACTCGGTATTATATCCATTCAGGCTCAACACACAATCATCGACTTGCAAATGATTTTTGGCATATAAGGCAACAAACCCGTTGCTCGCACTGGTGCCATCGATCTCCAGTTTCACGCGAGTGTTCTTAAGCTCCGGTGTGATCTTTCTTACTCCAACTATTTTGTCGTCGAGATACACCCTTAAGTCTGCGTCGCCGATCACCTCGGTGACAAGGCAACTGAATGTGGCTTTATTTGATCGTATCTTCGAAACTGAATCCGTGCCTAGCGCTTGTTCAGCGCATGCGTTGTCCGCAATGTATAGGCTAGAACCATCAGCCAATGCGGTACCGCCGCAGCCTATCGACCAGTGTGCGGCACCACTTTGATTGTTTAGAGTGGCAAAGTCACCGTTACTAAGAAGATTTGCAGCGTTAACCGACTTTATCGGTGGTTGATCAGAGGTAAGGGATAGACTGCAGTCGTCTACCAATGCACCATGATCACTATAGAGCCACATACTTATGAATGATGTACCTGGCGGGGCAGTTGCCATTGTGTCGAGTCGCACGTACTCACCAGAGGTTGCTACAGCAACCGGAGCCTGTACCAGGGACTCATGGTTTCTGTTAGAGATTGCCATACCCATTCCTGTCCAGGCCATTTCCGAAATTAACTTTACATAGCAACTCAAGACGTAAGAACTACCGGCACTGGCTTCAACAGAGCGGTAGACGCACTTTTTCTTATCGAGCGCAAGTGCCATTTCACCACTGTGTGCATCGGCGGACAGGTTGCTAGAGTTCGGCTGGCAGTCAGACCATCCATCGCGACCCAACTCAAAGCC
Source organism: uncultured Granulosicoccaceae bacterium (assembly GCA_964393885.1). GTDB lineage: Bacteria > Pseudomonadota > Gammaproteobacteria > Granulosicoccales > Granulosicoccaceae. The sequence goes on from CAYMVV010000229.1 coordinate 2,253, forward strand.
GGGATTATGTAATAAATTTGAAGAATTGGCTGCAGCGATTTGTGGAGCCATATCACTTAGAGCGATAACGTCGGTAAAGACATTAACTACAGTGCTTGAGATTGGTCGACTTAGTGCAGACATTTCCTCAGACACCGATTTTTCGTCGTCAGAAGAATCACAACCAAGAACTGTAATGGTTCCGATTGCAATAGCAAGTAAATGCTTTCCTTTTTTCATTTGAAATACTGCTTCGCTGAAGGGCTCTGCATTATTGGCCAAAGATTCGTAAGGCCTGGACTGATCATACTTTACAGCGTCTGGCTCATTAGTAGGTTCTATTACTTTTTCTGTGTGGTTGTGCTATCGCATAAGTACGACTATTAACCAGTATTTGCATCTCCGTAGCCTTTGAAGATCTGTACAAATTTTACAACACACTTCTCAGTGTAATGCTCGTTACTGACTCGATTTCGCAATAACCGCGCCAGATTAGCGTTGCCGCTGCTCGATGTGCTTAACACTTGCCTTAGATACAGCGTCTGTTCTTTGCATCGCTGGTGGTTACCCACAGAACGCGACCGCTACGGCGGACTAAGCCTACTCTGATCTACAACACAACACGGAATCTCCGCGCTGTACAACTGCTACCTGGACGCACGAAGCTGGAAAGTACGGTGTGCTATCTGTGGGTTGAAGTGGATGATGCGCTGGAAATCGTGTAGCAAACTGAAATATAGTAGTCAGAGCGCATCTGGAGATCTCTGGGCGCTATCCGGCCAACATCAGACATACAAGTTCAATGAATGCATAAGGAAATAAGGGGTTAATCCTATTTTGTGAAGGAAATAAGGGGTCAATCCTATTTTGACAATTAGAGCAATAAACGGTGACAAGCACTGTAATAAATTGCACTACTACCACTAGCGAGAAATCCACATTAAGAAGTTCTATTGACGGGACAATAATTCTGTTGTGCGTATTATAAATTGCTACCTATAATGGCTGTCCTGATAGTTTCCCCGTTGAGCGACCACTCAACAATCGACCCAGGAAATGCTTGATATGAAAACACCAAATCAAGTAGCCTCTGGACTACACACCGCTGTTGCACTTGGGATTTGAAACGGCGTTTCACATTGTTCTTTCATAGTGGTGCATGTCCCCGTTAACGCCGTTATAGAATACTGGATACCAGTGTTAGCACTTCTCTAGTAAAGAGTCTACGAGCAATTGTATAAACGCCAAATGTTGATAGTTGTCGGCGACCTCACTTAGCTCTGATAAGAAAGTTGGAGAACATATTGACAATTGAACTTTGGGTGACATTTGCGTTGGCAAACGCCGCGTTGCTGGCGGTCCCGGGGCCAACAGTAATTCTGGTCGTGAGCTACGCTATTGGTCGTGGCAAAACGTCGGGCTGGGCGACCGTGCCCGGAGTGACGTTGGGAGATTTCACGGCGATGACAGCGTCATTACTCGGAGCTGGCGCAATTCTCGCGGCGTCCGCAACTTTGTTCTCGATTCTCAAATATGCGGGAGCAGCCTACCTGATTTGGCTCGGCATAAAGCTGTGGCGGGCCAAACCAAAGCTTGGTGATCTGCAGAAAATAGCTGAGACGAAGTCGCAGTGGGAGATGTTCTGGAATACCTACGCCGTTACCGCCCTTAACCCAAAAAGTATAGTCTTCTTCGTTGCATTCCTGCCCCAGTTCATAGACCCAGCAGCACCGGTGCTACCCCAGTTCATTATCCTGGAGACCACATTTCTGGTGCTGGCCGCAGCCAATGTAGCGGTATGGGCTGTCATGGCAGGACGAATGAGAGCGCGATTCGCACGTCCCGAATACTTGCGTCTGGTAAATCGAACTGGAGGTGGATTTCTCATTGGTGCTGGACTGCTAACTGCAACGATACGCAGCTAGAAACAACAATTTCTGAAAAACACAGTTAACACCTTACTTGCATTGTGTTAACTCTGAGTTCTCCAATCCGGACAGTTGGAAAAAAAGTAGCGACCTTCGGCTTAGGGCACGCAACCGGGGATCTTAACAAGACACCCACTTTAAGAAGTTCTATAGATAGGACACTAGTTCTGTTGCGTGATTTATTGTTCACTGCCTAAAGTGGTTGTCCAGATGGTTTTCCTCAGCGATTAACACTGGCACTGGCCAATTCCTATCCGGTTTATGCTTTTCCTGGAATGGGTGTCCGTTTAGGTTTTTTTGCGTATACCTTCTCTTTATGTGAGCACATACCGTTCAAAACATCGCTCCTTAATGTCAGTAACATCACAAGAAACCGTTTGGATAACGATATTTATTCCTCTATCCTGTTAAAAAATAGGAATAAAATGAATGGGTGGTCCAATTCTGGTTTTTATATTTTCGATTTCTCAGGCAGCTCGAGATGTATATTTTCCATATCTATTTGAAAATCACGGTTTCTTTGACATTGTTCTGATTGCGTTTTTTATTGCTACGATATTTGGCTGGATTGTTTTGTTAAGCAAAGAGCCTGAACAGATACCGAAAATTTTAAAGCAATGGAAGCTGCTAACAATCGCTTCAATGGCGACGGCAGGGGGCTGGATTTGCTATTTTTTCGCGTTTAATCATATTGAGGCCGCTATTGCTAACGCGCTGTTCAGTGGAGCAGGTCCGTTTGTCGTGATCCTGGCGTCATACTTTGGTTCCGGGAATCAACAGACTTTTGTGAGCAAGAGGTTAGAGCGACTTTGTTATGTTGGCTTGTTTGCCACGTTGGTAGCAATTGTTTTTGTTGCGGTTTCCGGACGATCCGGTCTTAGTCAAACTCTTCCCCGGGAGGCGTTCTTTGGTTCACTGGCCGCTCTAACCAGCGGAGCGTTGATGGCTGCAAGTATGCTGATTTCCCGGCGTTTGAACGAATCGAGCGTTTCTGCCAACGCGGTGATTGCTGCTCGGTTCATAGTAGGTGTTCTTGTAGCAACCTTAATTATAATGATGCAGGAGCAGCCATCTGGAATTGGGTTTGATAAAGCAACACTTGTGGTTTTAATGGCAGCATTTTGTCTCATTGTGCTACCAGGTTATGCATTGCAAATCGGCGTTTCTCGAACCGCACCGTTAACCGTGCAAGTCATTGTTCCACTAAGTCCGATTCTGGTTTTCGCCGCACAATTGTTAGATGAACGCACGCATTATTCCGCAGCGACACTCATTTGCGTGGTATTTTATGGAATTTTTATTTTATCTGCTAATGTTTTACGTGGTTGGCGCGACGAGCCGTCCAATAAGAACGAACTGGCTATAGTGAGCAAGCGCTCAGAAATTGCTGTCGAGAAACTGTCGAGAGTTGTACCTCTCTCCGACACGGATCGTAACAAGC
>CAYMVV010000230.1:0-5593 GCA_964393885.1 uncultured Granulosicoccaceae bacterium
GACAGGCAAATCACATCATATGGTGGTTTTAATATTACAATCATCATTTTGTTGTGGTCGTCACTTGACCCGTAGAAGGTCTCCCAACTACCATTCTCCTTTCAGTATCGAGCCGGCTGCACCTCCTCTGAATTACCAAACTACCACAATATATTGTATACAGAAGTTTTCCAGATACAATATGTGGTAAATCGTTACCGCCATCAGATACAATTGGTCATCGCAGCGGAGTGATAGTCCGCCGTGCGTTAACCGTGCTTTCAAACCATGCTTTTAACGAGGCATTCGAACAAGAAAATCTGACCACTCATGGTAGTACCGAGTGTCGGCAGTAAGATCAATCAGTGCAGTTAAATAAAATAAGCAAGTGCAGCAAGTACTGCGCTCAGCAATACACGGAGCCAACCGCCGGAATGACCAAAGTCGTCGCCATAGAAAGTAAAATTGAGAGCAACTCACCGCTGAACCCAGGTTCTGACATTGCTCTGCAAGAAGCATCGCTGGATATCTGGGAGAAGAAGTATCAACTAAAGAGCCGTGAAGGCGAACATGTCGATGTCGATCTGGACGGCACTTACAAACGCGTTGCCAGAGCACTGGCAGATGTAGAAGAGTCAGATGAGAAAAAAAGCCTCTGGTACGAGAAATTCCTGTGGGTGCTCAGACAAGGGGCAATCCCCGCCGGGCGTATTATTTCCAATGCCGGAGCGCGTGAACACAAGCCCGCCACCTCAACAATAAACTGCACTGTTTCCGGCACCGTTGGCGACTCGATGGACGACATCCTCGGTAAAGTCCATGAGGCGGGCCTCACCCTGAAAGCAGGTTGCGGCATTGGTTATGATTTTTCGACACTCAGGCCAAGAGGAGCATATGTTTCAGGTGCAGGCGCCTACACCTCTGGTCCGCTTTCCTTTATGGATATCTATGACAAGATGTGCTTTACCGTATCGTCCGCTGGCGGCAGACGCGGTGCACAGATGGCAACTTTTGATGTCCGCCACCCTGATGTATTCGAGTTTATTCGAGCAAAGCGAGAGGACGGCAGACTCAGGCAGTTTAATTTGTCACTCCTGATCACGGAAGACTTTATCAGGGCGGTCCGAAATGACGAATCATGGACCCTTGCATTTCCGGTTCAAAACAAGGAAATCGAAAGTGGCGAGGTTGATATCGAAAACCCGGAGCATGTTATCTGGCTTGACTGGCCGAGCAAAGAAGGCTTTGTTCAAAACGACCTCGGTCAAACGGCGTGTAAAATTTACCGGGTCGTCAAAGCAAAACGATTGTGGGATGCAATCATGGCATCTACCTATGATTTTGCCGAACCCGGATTCATCCTGATCGACAAGGTCAATGATCAAAACAATAACTGGTTTTGTGAAGACATCAGAGCAACCAACCCCTGTGGTGAACAACCATTGCCACCTTACGGCGCCTGCTTGCTCGGGTCACTCAATTTGACCAGATTCGTGGATAATCCGTTTACCGATCAGGCAGAGTTCGACTGGGACAGATATCGTCGGGCAGTGTCCGTATTCACTCGTATGCTGGATAACGTGGTAGAAATAAATGGTTTGCCACTTTACAAGCAACGAGAGGAGATTCAGTACAAGCGCAGGCATGGCATGGGCTATCTCGGACTGGGTTCAGCTGTCACCATGATGAAAATGAAGTATGGCTCTCAGGAGTCGCTGGATTTTACCGAGAAAGTAACGAAAGAAATGGCGCTAAGCGGCTGGAAAACCGGAGTCGAACTGGCGCGGGAAAAAGGTGCCGCACCCATCATGGAGGATGAATTTTCTATAACAAAGGACATGCTTCGAAAAAGACCTGAACTCGCAACTGATGGCTACCAGGAAGGCGACAAGGTCAAAGGTAAGGTTTTACTTGGCAAATACAGCCGCTACATGCAACGTATTGCCTCTGTTGATAAAGAGATCACAAACGACATAGTCGAACATGGCTGTAGATTTACTCATCACACGTCTATTGCGCCCACAGGCACTATTTCCCTGTCCCTGGCCAACAATGCCAGCAATGGCATTGAACCCAGTTTTGCGCATCACTACTCACGCAATGTTATTCGCGAAGGCAAGAAAACCAAAGAAAAGGTCGACGTATTTTCCTTTGAGCTGCTCGCATACCGTGAACTGGTTAACATGGAGGCAATGCCCTATAGCGACGACGAATCACAACAACTGCCCGACTACTTTATCTCCGCAGAAGACGTAACACCGACCCAACACGTCGATGTGCAGGCAGCGGCGCAGATATGGATAGACTCATCCATATCAAAAACTGCAAATGTACCGACCGACTTCCCCTACGACGGTTTTAAAGATATTTATTTGTACGCACATGAAAAAGGCTTAAAAGGCTGTACCACTTTCCGCTATAACCCTGAAGCATTTCAGGGTGTACTTGTTAAGGAATCTGATCTTGAGAACACGACGTACCAGTTTACGCTTGCAGACGGCAGCACGATCTCGTGCAAGGGCAATGAGGAAATCGAATACGACGGAGAAACCCACACCGCAGCCAACCTCTATGACGCACTCAAAGAGGGCTATTACGGCAAATTCTGACGCACTGGCTAAAGGATGGTAGCTCGCTGCGCAAGCAATTGATCAGCCTTCACTGACATGATGGTCAATTGAATCATTGAATATCGAACATAGATTATTGGCATGACGACTAAAATTGATAATAAAATTGTTGGCTACAATGTCATCAAACCAGACCCGACTCTGGAGCCAGGCTGCCTGCCTGCTGCTGAAGTTATTCAGATGCATGAGGCTTTGCAGCGCCCGGATAAATTGATCGGATCAACCTATAAGTTAAAGACGCCGGAACACGTGTCTGATCATGCGCTATATATAACTATAAATGATATTGTGCTTAATCAAGGCACCAATCATGAAATTCGCAGACCGTTTGAAGTATTCATTAACAGTAAGAACATGGATCACTTTCAATGGATTGTTGCGCTCACTCGTATTATGTCAGCTGTGTTTCGCAAAGGTGGCGATGTTACCTTTCTGGTGGAGGAGTTGCGCTCGGTTTTCGACCCCAGAGGCGGCTACTGGAATAAGGGCAAATTAATGCCATCACTGGTGGCTGAAATAGGCGATGTAATCGAGGAACATCTAATCGGTATTGGCATGTTGCGAGATCCAAGTCAGGACGCAGACATGGCCAAGCTGGAATACATCGAGATGAAAAAAGAGGAATATCTCAACGCCACCCAGGAAGATGTCAATGAAAATACAGGCTTTCCTGCCACGGCTACTCGCTGCAGCAAGTGTAATGTAGACGCCACGATTCTGATGGATGGATGTAGCACCTGCTTGAACTGTGGTGAATCGAAGTGCGGGTAGTGTAGTTACTGTCCAGGTATCTCGTATTTTCCGGGATGAATAACCCGGGAAGTACCGGCCTTATTCGGCATCACTACAAACCTAGTGCTGCGTCGATATCTGGCACCGATGCGAGCACTACCCTTATCTACTACTGTACAACGCAGGCTATTGGTCGCCCTTCCCGGGAAGCTCAGAAAGCGAATGGAAAAACAGACCAACTCCACCAAAAGCCAAAATTAGAATAATCAACAGATCGAAGGCAGTCATCCCCCTCAATGTAAAGTTGACTGAAGATATAACACCAAATATCAGGGCTATCAAAGACCCTGCTGCAAGCAGCCAGCCAGACATGCTGCGCCGATCAAAGAAGATCAGACCCACACCAAACAAAAAGGGAATCAGTATCATACCGCTGGTCACGGAATACCCGCCAAGTGAATAAACCGAGTACCCCAGCCCAAAGCGTGCGGTTACAACAATCGAATTGAGCAACAAATAAAATCCGCCACACATCATGACCAACCCGAGTACAAACCCGACATACCCGCCTTTAGTCCCACCAGCTCCACGCATACATGTCTCTCCAAACCAGTTCAAATTTTGTGATTAACAGGCCGTTTTTAACGATTTCAGAACAGACACCATAAGCTGTTCCAGCATCATGAAACCGCTACTTTGGTGGCTGCACAACTCATTTGCTATCGCAACTACACCTTACGCACAGTCAATATAATCGGTCAATATAACGCGCTCGCAAATGCTCAAGGTAGTGCTGCGGATTACTTTCCTCTCCAGTAGCAAATTGCATTAGCTCCTGGGACTCCAATAGACATCCCTTTTGCCAAATCTTATCTGACAACCACTGGCGGATAAAACTGACATCACCTTTTTCAAGGTCATCTTGCCAGTTAATATGTGCTTTTTTAATTGTACTGAAAATCTGTGCCGCATTGACCGCACCCAATGTGTACGATGGAAAGTAGCCAAAGCCACCATCTGTCCAGTGAATATCCTGCAGACACCCTTCAGTAAAATTGCCAGCGGTAGACAGACCCAGATAATCCTGCATCTTGTCATTCCACAATTCCGGAATATCTTTCGCTTCAATCTGGCCGTTAATTAATTCTCGTTCTATCTCGTAGCGTAACAAAACATGCAACGGGTAACTGACTTCGTCAGCTTCTACTCTAATATACCCGGGGATAACCCTAGTATTAGCTGTCCACAGGGCGTCCGCATTAAACGCGCTACTGGCAGGCATAGTCTGATGAATGACGGGAGTAAAGTATCGGCAAAAAGCTCTGGACAAAAATACCTGTTTTTCAAATAACAGGCTTTGACTCTCGTGAATACACATATTGCGATGCCCCCCCAGAGGCAACCCTTTCCATTCCTCTGGCAATCCTCCCTCATAACTGGCATGTCCGGTTTCATGTGCAGTGGCGTTTAGCGCTTCCAGAAAGTCTGTTGTTCGGTAACGAGTCGTGATACGTAAATCACCTGCGACGCCAGTGCTGAATGGATGAATGCTCTGATCCAACCGGCCAGATTCAAAATCAAAGCCAAGGCATTGCATCAGTTTTTCGTTGATCGCGTGTTGCTCGGCGATGGGGAAATCGCCAGCGACCGTTTGTTGCGAGCTCGCTTGTTGATCCTGCGCCTGCTGCAGCAACTGTGGTAATTCTTGCCGTAATACAGCAAACACTGATTCGACCAGAGACAAGCTGTCACCTGTACAATACAAATCAAGTAATGCTTCATAGGGGCTGGCCAACCTGCCGTCACTCACCTCCAGCCTGTGGTTAGCCTCTTCACGGGACAAATCGACGACGGCTTTGAAATTTGCCAGAAAGCCCGTCCAGTCATTGTTTGGTCTTTGCTGGCGCCAACCGTGCTCACATCGCGATCCGGCGACCACTCTGGCTTTAACCAGCGCTGACGGCAGACAGTGCGCCTCAGGCCATTTTCGCCGCATCTCTCGTAGCATCGCTTTTTGAGATACCTGCTGCACCTCTCCACCACTCTCGATCTCATCAAACCAATCCGACACTTCCGGTGCTGTCAAAAAGCCGTGTCGCACACTCGCAAGCTCCGCTATTGCCTGCGCTCGAGCATCATTTCCATTGGCAGGCATCATCACCATTTGATCCCAATTCAAATAGGTAATCGCATGATCAAGTCGATAAATCTGCTGAAAGCGCTCGGTTAGTTTTTGGTAGTAACTCATATTG
>CAYMVV010000231.1:0-5590 GCA_964393885.1 uncultured Granulosicoccaceae bacterium
CTATTCATGGATAACATCCAGACCTTCCGACAGGTGCGCCCAGCCACGGTAGGCGCTGATATGATCGACAATATTGTGCACCCTGATGATATCCGTGCCCTGCTGGCATAGTTGCATGGATGAACCTATGGTGACCATATCCCGCTCGTGAACGTCACTGCCTGCAAATGACTTCATGAATGATTTTCTGGAGTGTCCGATCAGTGTGCGGAAACCGCATTGGTGAAACGAGTTGGCGTGCTGCAGAATTTTGAGTGACTGCAGGGGGTTTTTACCAAAGCCGATACCCGGGTCAAATATAACCCGACTAAGATCAATGCCAGCGTTGAGCCACCGTTCGGAGTGGTGTTGCAGCCAAAGGTGCAGTTCCGGTATCGGGTCTTTGCCGGTATCCATAATCACAGTGGAGTCTGCCGGCACACTGAGACTGTGCATGGCAATCCACTCGCAGTCACTTTGTGCGGCCAGTGCCATCATTGCGGGGTCGGTCAGGCCTCCGACATCATTAATGAAGTCAACGCCACAGGCGAGCGCCTTTTCTGCAACCAGTGGATTGCGTGTGTCGATGCTGATTTTTGGTTTAAGGCGGTCGGTCTGGTAGCGTGATCGCAGCGCTTCCAGTACCGGTTGCAGACGCGCCCACTCTGCGTCAGTGCCAATGGTCTCGGCACCCGGGCGGGTAGACTCTGCGCCCAGATCCAGAATGTTGCAGCCGGCGTTTGTCATGGCTTCAATAGAATCCAGTGCGGCGTCTACCTGATGATGTTTTCCGCCGTCGGAGAACGAGTCAGGGGTAATATTGATTATGCCCATCCACAGAGGTATGTGGTGTGCTAACTCGCGCGACCATTGCAGTAATGTGTTAGTGCCTCGACCGGGAATCGTCAGATCGGGTGCAAGCGCAATCATCGGTGTCAGTACAAAGTGCCTGAGATGTAGATCCCGGTGCGGAATGGTGAGTGACTCAGTCTGGATAAGCTCGTCGCCCCACAGCAAAATATCGATATCAATGGGCCTTGGCGACCAGTGCTCTGAGCTGTCTCGCCCCAGTTGTTGTTGAATACGATGAATGGCGGTTAGCAGTGACTCCGGCGTCCCGGCAATCTCACACTCAATTGCCAGATTCAAAAAAGGCTTGTTCCACTCCCACGGTGCATCGTCTGGCAGCAGTGCTGGAGTTTCGATCACGGGAGATAGCCGCTGCACAACCGCGCCGAATTCGCCCAGCGCATCGATCGCCTCGCGCAGGTTCTCCTTTCTGTCGCCGAGGTTAGAGCCGAGGCCAAGATAAACACGCGTCATGAGATTGCCAATTATGATTCAGGGTAGATGGGCGCAGTTTACCGTTTTCTGCAAATGCGTTACCGCAGTCGAGATCTGTCCGGGGCCGGGAGTCGTGGTAAGAAGGTGAGATCTCGGGTCTGATAATTCAGCCAATTGAGGTGATGAGTAGTCGCTCCTCTTCAAACATTTCTTGCGGGTCGTTGAAGACTTCGCAGAGGCGATTTGCGGGCTGGTAACCTGTCGGTCTCGATGTGCGTCGGTGAGTCCCTGCAGGATCGGTTACCATCTACCCGGAATACAACCGCGAGCACAGTCCGTTGACCGATAAAATGAACAAGCAATGGCTTTTGGCTGAAAGACCGAATGGTCGTCTCTTTACCAAAGAGAACTTTGAGCTGAAGCAGGTCATGATGCCGCAACTTGAGGACGAGCAGATTCTGGTCAGGGTAATCTACCTGTCGCTGGACCCGACGCAACGCATGTGGGCGCAAATGGACACCTATCTGCCAGCCGTCGCAAAAGGCGAGGTTATGCGCAGCCTCGGTTTAGGCGTAGTGATACGCAGCCGAAACCCGGCATTCAAAGAGGGTGATGTTGTGCAGGGTATGACCGGCTGGCAGACACATACAGTGACTGATGGGCGCGGGTTTTCGCTTGTGCCCTGGAAGAGCGGGATGCCGCTGGAGTCTTACATGGGGCCTCTCGGTATGACCGGGATCACCGCCTACTTTGGCTTAATGGATATTGGCAAGCCGGAAAAGGGTGAAACTCTGCTGGTGTCTGCGGCGGCCGGTGCGGTGGGTTCTATTGCCTGCCAGATAGGCAAAATCAAAGGCATGCGGGTCGTTGGACTGGCTGGCACAGATGACAAGTGCAACTGGCTGACGCAAGAGCTCGACGTCGATGACGCGATCAACTACAACGACGTCAATGCCTACAAAAAATTGCAGGAAGCTTGTCCAAAAGGGGTCGATGTATTTTTTGATAATGTTGGTGGGAAAATGCTTGATATGGCGCTGGGATTAATCAACGTAGGCGCGAGAATTCCTCTGTGTGGCTATATCTCGGACTATGCCTCCAGCAAGCCCGGTCCGGGTGTACAAAATCTGGCAGCATTGATATCGAAGCGGGCCAGAATCGAGGGTTTTTTGGTGCTTGATTATGTGCATCAAAGTCGTGATGCACTGAGTGAGTTGGGCAAGTGGTTAGTGGATGGCCGAATAAAGTATCGGATGGATATAGCTGAGGGTTTTGAAGAATTACCATTAGTAGCGAACAAGTTGTTCACCGGGGAAAACACCGGAAAACTGTTACTCAAAGTTAGTGAGCCGCCGGAGTAATTCTTCGCGTGCCGCAAACTCGATGTTCCTTTTTAATGCTTGATTCACGGGTGCTAAATCACGGGTGCCCGATCTCAGAGGCTCCATGCAAATGCCTTGTAACGAGTATGCTGTCGTTCGCTCAGTTGCCGCTGTTCTGTTGCGGGTCCTTGTGTCAGAACGCGATTGATTGTAGAAGTACCAGTTAAGACATACCACTTAAAACAAACAACGGGGGTAAATTAGTGAATCCGTACGCAGAGAGTGAGTTCTGCCAACAGGGCTTGCATTCAGTCTCGGTTAACTACGCGGCAGAGTGTGCTGGTAAAAACCGTGGCTCATCGTTGGTCGGTGTATTTTTAGCAGCAACGATTTTGCTGGCGTTGATCTGCGGCGCTACAGCAATTGCGCAAGACGACGAACCGTTCCGGTTAACGTTGATGCACACAAACGATACCCACTCTCATCACCTACCGCAGGGACGAACCGGCAACGGTGGTGCAGCTCGTCAGGCCACGGTAGTAAAAGCGATTCGGGCAAGCGTAGACAACAGCCTGTTGCTGGATGCGGGTGATCGCTTCACCGGTACATTGTTCCACAAGTACTATGAAGGCATTGACAACATCAAGATTATGAATGCGCTGGGTTACGATGCCATGGCGCTTGGCAATCATGAGTTCGATAACGGTCTTGAAGTGCTGGAGCGATTTGTCTCAGGTGTAAATTTTCCCGTGTTGTCCGCCAATGTTGATTTTGGTCGAATGGAAGCTCTGGCAGTAAAAATCCCTGCCTCCACAATTCTGGAAGTTGGCGGCGAAAAAATCGGCGTGATCGGGCTGGTTACGGCTGAAACCCCTGATATCACCATTAACTTTGCTGATAAAAATGCCATAAACTGGTCTGATGACTACGCTGCTGCGGTTAATCGCGAGGTGGCTGTTCTTAAAGAACAGGATATCAATAAAATTATTCTGGTCACGCATATAGGCCTTGGTAACGACAAAGCGGTAGCGTCAAAGGTAACCGATGTCGATGTAATCATAGGTGGTCACAGCCACACTGTTGTCAGTAGTATTTTTAAGGAAGGTGGAGATACTGAATACCCGCTATCGGTAGAAGATGCAGATGGCAAGCCGGTATATATCGTTCAGGCAGGTGATCGCGACAGATACGTTGGCAAGCTCGATTTGCGTTTTGACAAGGAAGGCAATGTTATTCGCGCACGTGGTGACCTTATTCGACTGACACAATACATCATGCCTGATCCTGAAGTTCAGGCATTGGTGGGTGAGCTTGCAGAGCCTATCAACGAATTAAACAATACCGCCGTCATGGACAAAGAAGGCGTTGTGGTCACAAGCAATCAATTGATGAGTAACAAGAGTTGTCGCGGGCAGGAATGTCTGATTGGCAATTTGATTGCTGATGCCATTCGGGCAGAGACTGGTGCAGATATAGCGATGCAAAATGGTGGGGGCATTCGATCCGACATAGACATGGGTGAAGTCACTGTCGGTGAAATATTAACTGTACTGCCTTTCGGCAACACCATAGCAACCCTTACGTTGTCAGGTGCCGATGTACTGGCATCACTGGAGTCCGGGCTGTCGCGAGTCGGTGGGCCAAGTGGTACAGGCCGCTTTCCCCAGGTGTCAGGGATACATTTCGAGTACGATCCTGCTAAAGAACCGGGTAGCAGGGTAGTCAGTGTATCCGTCTTAAATAGCGAGGGGGCCGCCGAGCCTCTTGATGTTGGCAGAAACTACCTGCTGGCGACAAACAATTTTATGCGCACCGGAGGTGATGGCTACCAACTGTTTAACGACAATGCGATTAACCCCTATGACTATGGTCGTCCGCTGGAAGAAGCGTTAATCGATTACATGATGTCGAACAATCCGGTAACACTGGAGCTGGATGGTCGTATTAAAGTTGTTCAGTAGCGCGTGGTTCAGTAGAAAGAGTTCAGTAGAAAGTGGTTAATAGAAGAGTGGTAGCAGATATTTTTTAACAACATCACCGGGACAATCTCCCGGTGTGTGTTTGGTGTAAAAGACAGCCGTACAACGCTAGCTTGTCATGTCAAGACCAGCCAGCGTCAATACAAGTCGGCGTTAGCTTTCCAGCCGCAGCTTTTCCTGAAAGGTGATAAACCGCACCGCGTCAATGCCTTCCAGCCTTCCGATGGGTCCGCTGCTGTAGGTCGCAGACAGTACTTTTCCTTCATGGTTGAGTATGAAGTCTGAAGGTTGTATTAAACCGCGACGATCCTCCCACCATGAATCAAGAGTGAGACCCTGCTCCCGAGTAACCGAGTGCGCAACCGGAAAGGGTAAATCAGCAGCGATATCAGTTGAATTTTCAATGTTATCTGTGCTGGCTGCAATAATACGGGTATTGAATTTTTGAAGTTCTGAATATTGTTCACCGAAACCGCCCAACTGACGGAGACAGTAAGGTCAGAACTTACCTCGGAAGAAAAGAATTATCTGGTACGAGCCAGGTTCCAGTTGCTCCGGCACCGATGCCTGCTGGCCATCCACCGTTGTCAGAGTCAGCGCCGGGAAGCTGTCTCCGGTTGTTAGCTTTGTGCTCATAAGGTTTTTCCTTGTTAAGGGACGGTCAAGTATACCTGCTTATGAGCTGCAGTTTCCAATTTACACAGACAGCCATTATGATGGAGTTCTGCTATGCCTCGTCCGACGGTACAATTAGACCAAAGCGTGTACCCTCGTGTGGCTCTGATTGAACGTTAAGTATCAGATTATTTTGATCTGCCAATTCGTGACATATGGATAGTCCCAGCCCGAGTCCCTGTGATGAGCTGCCTTTTTCGTAACGAGCAGACAATGTCTTCAGTTGATGTGGGTCCATTCCAGGACCGGTATCTGTAATCTCAATAGCTAACTGCCCCTGGCTACGCTTTGAGCTGACAGAAACACGGCCAGACTCAGTGTGTCTCACTGCGTTTGCAACCAAATTGCTTG
>CAYMVV010000232.1:0-5556 GCA_964393885.1 uncultured Granulosicoccaceae bacterium
GCGAATGGCAGATCGAGTTTCAGCGTTATCGTCAATTTGAAGACCTCGATTTACCACGAACGATTCTTGTGACAGGAGACGATGTCGAGATTCGACTGGCGATTAAAAAATGGCTGAAGCCGGACGAGGCAAATAATGGCCGGCTTGTCATCCCCGGGGTAGGTACCTAGTGTTGCCAGATTGGGTGAGTGAGGTGCCCGACAACATTGCCGGTAGATCAAATTGGCATCGACAACAAGCAACAGGCATCAGGTAAAATCACGCTGTAAAACGCGTGTTGGTGTACCGCACGCGCGAGTGTATTGTCCAGCCGTTAACCAATGACAGAGCCTACATTGCCCACATTTTTTTTACCAGTACGACGATCCGGAAGGTGTGTGTGAGTCACTCTCAGCCCTGGCCGTCTCCTGCCAAACTGAATCTTTTTTTACATATTACCGGGCGTCGCTCTGATGGTTACCATGAATTGCAATCTGCATTTCAACTGATCGAATTCAGTGACACGCTGTTTTTTTCAGTGCGTGGTGATGGTGAAATAGACCTGCAATGTGATGATCCCTCACTGGCAGTTCCCGATAATCTGGTCTGTCGAGCAGCGCAGGCATTGCGGCAGACAACCGGTTGCACGCTGGGTGTTTCTATTCATCTGCAGAAGAAAATACCCATGGGTGCCGGTCTGGGTGGAGGTAGCTCTAATGCCGCCACGACGCTGGTTGCGTTGAATAAACTCTGGCAACTGGGATTGAGTTGCGCTGAGCTTGAGCAGATCGGGTTAACACTTGGGGCCGATGTACCTGTGTTTGTTCGAGGAGTCAGCGCATGGGCCGAGGGTATAGGTGAAATTCTGCAGCCGTTACAGCTGCCACAACGATGGTTTGTTGTGTTGAATCCGGCAATTCATATCACTACTGCCGAACTCTTTAACGATCGACAATTGACACGTGATTGCTCACCGATCACAATACGCGGCTTCCAGGACGGAGAGCCGACGCAAAACGTGTTCGAAGCCGTTGTTCGCAAGCGTCACACGGAGGTCGATTTTGCATTGGCCAGCTTGCGTGAGGTTGCCGCAGCATTGAATCTGGAAGGTCAGAATTCGCATGCGCTGGACGTTCAAGAGCCGGAATTGCAAGAGTCGGATGTGCAAGAGCTGTGTCCAGGGCCAAGAATGACCGGCACGGGTTCTTCAGTGTTCCTGGCTTGCGAGAGCGAGGCGATGGCACGCAAAGTGTTAACCGGCGTATATAATCGATACAAGAACGGAAGCACAAATACTGAGTCGTCTGCAACGTACTTCTCGTTTGATGAAGGCAGTTCTAAGAGCAGTGATAAGAGCAGCGGCAAGGGAATAAGCGGGTTTGTTACCAGGGGCATCCAGCAGTCACCACTGATTGCGGCTCTCGGTAACGTGTAGTAGCCAGCCAGGTTTTGTTCTGCAGTTTTTGTACATCAGTTTTTGTACAGGGTTTTAGAGCAGTTGCTGATAGCAGCAACAGTAGTTCGAGCAGCGTTGGTCAAAGCTGCACGTGACAGTTTATTGGGGCGTAGCCAAGCGGTTAAGGCACCGGGTTTTGATCCCGGCATGCGTAGGTTCGAATCCTACCGCCCCAGCCATATCCTAAACCGAAGCAGGCGGGTTTTCTGGTGTCGGAATCCAACATGATGGTGTTCTCTGGCACAGCCAATCCGGCTTTGGCCCAGAAGATCGTAGATCAACTAAGAATTCCACTCGGTAAATCCTCCGTTGCAGAATTTGCGGACAGCGAAACTGCAGTGGAAATTCTTGAGAATGTTCGTGGTCGGGATATCTTCCTGATACAAACCACATGCAACCCCACTAACCACAACCTGATGGAAATGCTCATCATGGTTGATGCCTTTCGGCGCGCATCGGTTGACCGAATTACCGCCGTCATGCCGTACTTTGGCTATGCCAGACAAGACCGGCGCGTTCGATCGGCACGTGTCGCGATATCCGCCAAGCTGGTGGCTAATATGCTCGCCGTCGCCGGTGTTGATCGTGTTCTCACCGTCGATGTGCATGCAGAGCAGATCCAGGGCTTTTTTGATATTCCGGTAGATAATGTCTACGCGTCGCCACTGCTGCTCGGTGATATCTGGCGGCAAAAACATCAGAACCTGATCGTCGTGTCACCTGACGTCGGCGGCGTGGTTCGCGCTCGCGCCGTTGCCAAGCAACTGGATGATGCTGACCTTGCCATTATCGACAAGCGTCGCCCACAAGCTAATATGGCGCAGGTGATGCACATCATTGGCGATGTCGCTGGTAAAAACTGCGTCATTATTGACGATATGGTGGATACCGCCGGCACGCTCTGTAAAGCCGCAGACGCGCTAAAAGAACACGGTGCCGGTAAGGTGGTGGCCTATGCCACACACGCCGTGTTATCCGGCCCCGCTATCGATAACCTGACCCGATCCCAGATCGACGAGATCGTGGTAACCGACACCATTCCACTCTCGGAGGCGGCGAAGGGCTGTGGAAAAATTCGCCAGTTGTCCGTTGCGAATATGCTGGCGGAAACCATCCGCCGCATACACGAAGAGGAATCGGTAAGCTCGATCTATATGGATTGACGTCGCTGGTATCAGGCGATTCCACAGGGCTGTATTTACCGCACTGATGAGGGCCACTGGCCCTAAACGACTGGCGATCGCCTGAAACTTTGTTATACTGATCGGCTTGCATTGATTTGGTCGCGAATCAATGCCTGCCTGTTTTTCATTTCATTTATCCTTTAAGGACAAACCCATGAGCCTCGAATTTGTTTTGAGTGCGGAAATACGCAGCGACTATGGTAAAGGTGCGAGCCGCCGCCTGCGTAAATCCAAGAAATTCCCCGGTATTATCTATGGTGGTGGCAACAACCCCACGCCAATTTCGCTGGATCACAACGAAGTAATGAACAACCTCCAGCACGAAGCGTTTTTCTCGCACATTTTAACGCTCGATGTCAGTGGCGCCAAAGAACAAGCCATCATCAAGGATATACAGCGTCATCCCTTCAAGCATCAGATCCTGCATATCGACTTCCAGCGGGTAGTGGCTGGTGAAGCGCTGACGGTCAAAGTACCTCTGCATTACGTTAACGAAGATACTTGCGTTGGTGTGAAGCGAGATGGCGGATCGATCAACCGCATCGAGACTGAAATATCGGTCAGCTGTCTGCCCAAAGACCTGCCGGAGTACATCGAGGTGGATCTTAACGAGCTGGAACTGGGGCAAACCCTGCATCTGTCCGACGTTAAGTTACCCGAGGGCGTAACGTCGACCGATTTAGCTCATGGTGATGACGACCACGATCGTGCCATTGTCGCAGTTCACCAGACCAGAGCGGCGAAAGAGGAAGACGACGGCGCGGATGCACCTGAGGGTGATGAGAGTGCAGAGTCCGCTGAAGGCACCGAGGACGAGTAGAGGTCAGACCGCGCAGCAAGTTGCTTTTATAGAGCGAAACCCTGCACGCACATCTGTTTTTTATCGCAGACGTGCAGGGGCTTGCGCTGACCACAGAGGGCTTCAGTGCTGTGTTCAAATTAATTGTCGGTCTTGGTAACCCCGGATCGAAATACGAGGAGACCCGTCATAATGCGGGTTTTCTGCTGGTAGACGAAATAGCACGAGGCTATGGCGCAGGCTTTGCCGCTGAAAAAAAATTTCACGGTGACACCGCTCGAGTCATGATAGCCAGTCGCGATATCCGCCTGTTAAAACCGACTACCTTTATGAATCTCAGTGGCGAGTCTGTGCTGGCAATGGCCAATTTTTTTCGCATTGAGCCCGAGCAGATGCTGGTCGCACATGATGAGCTTGATCTGCTACCCGGCACGGTTCGTTTAAAGAAGGGTGGTGGTCACGGTGGTCACAACGGTCTGAGAGATATCATTAAACATCTTGGCCGAGAGTTCTGGCGTGTTCGGCTGGGCATCGGACATCCGGGTGATGCGAAACAAGTGTCCAATTTTGTATTGAAGCGTGCACCAAAGTCAGAGAGTGAGCTGTTGGTGCGATGCATCGATGACGTAATGCGAGAGATACCGAACATTGTCACTGATCAGATCGACAAGGCGATGAACACCTTACATACCAAAGAAAAGCCGCCGGGCGATAAGAACGCGGATGCGAAAGGCGACTAGCTGAAAAAGAACAGGCGCAAGGCCGGTGTATATAAGCGGTAATGCGCAACCTGTTCAACTGCAAACGAAGAGAACATACGGGTAATTCATGGGATTTAAATGCGGCATCGTAGGGCTGCCTAACGTCGGTAAATCAACGCTTTTTAATGCGTTGACACAAGCCGAGATTGCAGCGGAGAACTACCCGTTCTGTACCATTGAGCCCAATGTCGGCATCGTCCCCGTGCCTGACCCGCGGCTTGGCTTGATAGCAGATATCGTTAGCCCCGAGAAAATACTGCCTACCACGATGGAGTTTGTGGATATCGCAGGCCTCGTTGCCGGTGCATCAAAAGGCGAGGGCCTTGGCAATAAGTTTCTGGCTAACATTCGGGAAACCGACGCCATAGGCCACGTTGTACGATGCTTTGAAAACGACGATGTGATTCACGTAGCCGGTAAGGTTGATCCCGTCTCGGATATCGAAGTCATCAATACAGAATTGTTACTTGCCGATATGGATACCGTTGAAAAAGCGGTTTACCGGGTCGGTAAAAACGCCAAGTCCGGTAACAAAACGGCCATTGCAGAAAAGGCATTGATGGAACGAGTCGCAGCGCATATCGATGCAGGTAACCCCGTTCGCAGTATGGAGCTGACAGACACCGAAGTACTGATGGTTCAGCAGTTACATTTGCTGACATCAAAGCCGGTCATGTACATCGCCAACGTGGATGAAGATGGCTTTGACAACAACCCCATGCTCGATAAAGTAAGCGACTATGCAAATAAGGAAGGTGCTACCGTTGTAGCTGTTTGCGCATCCATTGAAGGAGAAATCGCATTACTTGACGATGCCGACAAAGCAGAGTTTCTCGAAGCACTCGGTCTGGAAGAGCCCGGTTTAAACCGGGTTATTCGATCCGGCTACGATCTGCTGGATCTGCAAACCTTCTTCACCGCCGGTGAAAAAGAAGTGCGCGCCTGGACCGTACGCAGTGGAGCCACTGCACCGCAGGGAGCAGGGCGCATACACACCGATTTTGAAAAAGGGTTTATACGCGCAGAAGTTGTAGGCTACGACGATTTCATCAGCTGCGGCGGCGAGTCAGGCGCCAAGGATGCCGGCAAATGGCGCCTTGAAGGCAAGGAATACACAATGGTAGAGGGAGATGTGGTGCACTTCCGGTTTAACGTGTAGGTTTAGTGGTCGGTTGTCTTGACAGATTCGGTCTAAAAATTCAAACTACGCGATTGTTACAGATTTGGCTATGTAGCTCAGTTGGTTAGAGCACAGCATTCATAATGCTGGGGTCGGTGGTTCAAGTCCACCCATAGCCACCATAAAATTAAAAGGCCGCTCGTTGAGCGGCCTTTTTTTGTTTTGTGTGCCCTTCGGGCGGACCTGTTTTTTAAAAC
>CAYMVV010000233.1:0-5534 GCA_964393885.1 uncultured Granulosicoccaceae bacterium
GAGCGGTGCATTCACTTCGAAAAGTCTGCAGTGAAATGGGGTATCAGCGAATGCCAGGTCGCTCATCGTGTGAAGCGCTGTTCTGATCCACTCCTAATTGAAAATCGAGTGTAGTATTGCTGCTTTAGTTAAATTGGGGGTCCATTTTAGTACTTGTCTCTTGCATGGTGTCCACCTAATTTAGTGGACACCAGTATTTATGCCTTTTACCAGCAGAGGTAGTGGGTCATGGTCGGACTCTTACGTCTTATCGAGTGTGGTTATACATCACATTGGCTCAGGACATTCAAACTTGTAGCAACCGCCGCTAAATGGCAAAAGCTGATCGCCAAAACCTGGCTGTGGCCCAAATATTTCGCAATTGCTAACAGTGGGGCCTGTTGGGGTCGCTAAACCAAGAACTGTGCAAGACCCAAGTTCACGCATTGAATCCGCTGCCAACCCAACTGCACAACTAACGCCAAACCTATTCATAATTTCAAGTGAGGCCTTCTCCACCTCACACGAGGTAGGTGGGGGTGGCTCACAGCTGACTTCTATTTCAATGGAAGCAAATGCCTCGTCATTCTCTTTCATATTGAAGAGATATAACTTAGGTATCACGCCGTTAACACTGACTGAGATCACATCTTCCTTCAACAGTACCCTCTCTGTACCAGAGTTATAAGGATATATTTCTCCTCCTATAACCTTAAGCTTTATCTCGTTTATTTCCGAAATATCTATGCCGCTATTACCTAGATCTATTTTCTGTATTGGGAAAACCAATCCGCCAGGAATAGGTCCTAAGTTATTTATGTGTGTATATTTAAGGGGAGTATTCCCATCACACTTGCCGCTCATCGTATATGATAATTCTACGTTAGGGTTATTTTCTTCTATAAATTCGCTAGCTACTTTTTCAAAATTACAATTTCTACTGCTGAGATAGTCAAAGAATGGCTTCACTATATCTTGTTCATGTTTTCGAACGTTCGTTATAAATCCTGGCACACCACTATTGCCACCGAGGCAATCGTCAACCAATTTCGAGAAGAACTTCCAGTTAACGTATCCGCCATCGTCATATAGGCTGAAATTCAATAATGCTAATGAGCCTTCTTCTTCATTTTCGTCAAACAAAGGTGGGCTACCTGTCGATCGTGATTCAAACATTGCCCCAAGACCTTCAATAAACCAGTTGAGACTTTTAGAATTCCAAAATTCTCTTTGCGTAAGATAATCTCCCATATGGAATATTTCATGGCTTACAGTAGCTTTGGTCAGACCATTTGCGACACCGCTATTAAGGGCGATCGTTAAATTTTCACCCCAAAACACTCCCCACTCTTCTCCTTCGTCTGTGGGGGGTAGATTTTCAGGGAAAGGTGTTGCATAAACGTAGAAGAGAATCTCAGTTAAGTTTCCAGTCATGCCATAGGGTTCTAGGTTAGATATAGCGTCGAGCACGTGATTGTTAATTGTATTTGTGTGTTCATTGGCGTCTAGATAGTAACTTCCATAACTTGATAAGCACTGAACAATACTCGGGTTGTCTAACTCAGTGCTTCCATTGTTGTCTATCACAGTGATTTGAGTACTGAATAAACAATTTTCAGGCAACCCCTGTACCAGAGTAGGAGTCGCCGGATTAAGACCAACAAAATATTTTCCGTGTGGATCATTCGTCGGGTTTAACACAAATTCAATGGTGTCTGATTGGACTGAATGGGGGTTGCCTACAGCAACCCAAAGGCGGACATCGTTTTCAGTACTAGAGTTGGAGCCATCTCCAAGCTCTTTATACAACCGTAATCGATAGTAGTCCGGCACACCATCATCATCTAAATCTGGTGTTAATGCCATATCGATATCATTTACCGTAAGCACGTAATTTTGGAATTCCGTGCTTTCCGGCAACGTATTATCAACTGTCAGCACTGCACTGTTGACCAAAATATCTTGGGGGAGATTATCAATAACGGCAGATATGTCTGGAGATGACTGTAGAGCGATCACATTACCTACTTCATTATCGTTATCCGGATCGTTATCGACAGGGGTGATGATGTTAGCACTAACAATACAAGATTGATCATTCTCCCACCCCCAGCCATCACCGTCTGAATCACTCGAGGAGGATTCACAGACCCGCTGTTCACGAGATACTATACATGACTGGAAATTCTCCCACCCCCAGCCATCACCGTCAGGATCGCTTGATACAGACTCACACGTAGGATGCCGAGTGTTTTCAACAACGCAAGTACTGATACCATTCCAACCGTACCCGTCTCCATCTAGATCAAGACATGCGCCGATTGATGGAGTAAAATCCTCGATCTGGCATGGTTCAGTGCCATTCCAACCCCATCCATCACCAACGGGCGGTGTGTCTTCGCAGAATAGGTCATTTGCTCGGACTTGCATCGAAACCAGCTGAGATAGAGATAGAAGTACAAACAAGCAACTTATTATCGTCTTAAGCATTTGAATTCTCTTGATGTCGGCAGCGAACGCTGGTATGTCAGTGTTTTGACTGTGTACAGAACGGGATGATGTACATTACAAATAACGAATCTGTAATAATGTGTATGCTAGCATACGTTCTGGTCATTAATAGGATGTTTACGAATTCCCAGGTCCGATTTAGATGACATCGGGGGTAGCACAGTTGCTGCGCTACTAAATCACGGAGATACAACAGGCCCGCGCACAACTGGCGGACCTAGCATTTTCTAAATCACGTAGTACTCCAACTGTACTACGGTGCAATAATCAAAAAACAAGGAACACTCTTTGTTAGTCGTCCATCAGTAAAAGTCTATGATAGGATTTTATCGAAGTATTAGCAGTTAGCAGTTAGCAGTTAGCAGTTAGCAGTAACCGGAGTAACGCAATGGCCCAAGCCCGAAAGATGCTGGTAAGAGCGGTGCATTCACTTCGAAAAGTCTGCAATGAAATGGGGTATAAGCGAATGCCGGGTCGCTCATCGTGTGAAACGCTGTTCTGATCCGTTCTTAATTGAAAATCGAGTGTAGTATTGCTGATTTAGTTAAATTGGGTGTCCATTTAACATGCTTTAACTTGGGGCTACTCACCCGATAGGTGAAAAAATTAAACGGCGGATAATCCTAAGTGTTTAACGAAAGGTTTGAAATCTTTATCTAGAAAAAGAAGTGGAAGCTTCTTCTCAATGCAAAAGGTTGCAATGATCACGTCTACAGGCTTGCGAACAGTAATCCCTTTCTTGCGTAGTGCTCGAAAGTTGTCAGCGCTTTTAATCGCCATGGTTTTTCCAACCAGGTCATAAATGATAAGATCATCAAATAGTGATTTTGCAGTTTTATAGTCTTTGTCATCTTTGAAGCCTTGTAGAACTTCCGCCAACATAAGATCACCTACGGCAACTGGCCTTACACCGAGTGCATCATTCAGCGTATTCGTCTGTTTATTGTCCTCTCCGTTGAAATAGTCAATCCAGACGCTAGAGTCCACCAGTATCATCGTTATCTGGATCTCATGTCATCCAGGTTTCCGGTCCACTTTAGTTGGCCTCGGAAGTCTCTGATTCGCTCCTGTTTTTTTAGTCTAATCAGTGTCTTAAGGCCCATTTCCACCACTTCCTTTTTTGTTTTAAGTCCGGTAGCCTTAAGCACATCGTTCATGAGCTTGTCGTCAATTTCAATATTTGTTCGCATAGAATTCAGCTATGTATAAAATATATAATGTGTACACACACTAACATATATGCACCTAACAAGCCAATGCTCATGCCGAGCTAAATCCGGAATCTTGGGATTCTCAAGTACTGAGATAAAATTGTTTGATATTACCCAGTGGGTGAGCGGTGTTATATGAGCGCAAGTCCCACCTGTCAAAAGCCTAACCAGCAAGGCAGTAGTGAAACCTGAGGAAACTCATTCCTCGATCAATCTCAATCACATACCGGATCGTACACCCACTGCTTCCGATCGCGCGGGCCACTAACGGGTCCTGCAACGAAGTACAAGCGACCGTCAAGCACTGCCAGACCGGAGGGAAATTCCAGGTCGGTGCGAGAGGGGGTAATAAACGGCCGCAAGTCCATAGTGGCTTCGTTGTACACCCATAATTCAATCTCACCGAAAATTGCTTCTGCGCTGAAGTAGATCTCGCCGTTGAGATTCACAAATCCGGATGAACGGCTACCCTCGGGACCCGGGTTGATATCGGCAATCAAATTTGTGGTATCGGTTTGCGGGTCGTAAATCCATGGTTCGGAGCCACGCGCGTCATCGACAAAATCCAGAACCAGTCTGTTATCTGTGGCACCAATAATCTGGCCACTGGTCAGTTCTCCATTAACGGTAAACTCCAGCAGTGATGGACGATCGTCTGTTTGCGGATCAAAGACACGGGTTTGTCCGCCAGACCTGGTGTTGTAGTAGATTTTGTCATCAATAACAAACAACCCGGCCGGATCACTTCCATTAACGTTAGTGGAAAGATCGGTCACCATGGTGCTTTCTGAGGTCAGTGGATCAAATACCCACAGTTCACGTCCGTTAAAACCGTCGTCAGCACTGAAATAGAGCTTTCCAAGCACCTCCGTCAGTGAAGTCGGATTACTGCTGGCAGGGCCAGCATTGATATCAGACGCAGGGTCGAGCACACCTGTCTGTGGATCATAAACCATGAGTTCATTGCCGATACCAAATTCATCAGCCGTCAGGTAAATCTTACTGTCAAAGGCGATCAGATTACGGGGCACTGTATCGCCTGCTATAAAGTCATTGGGAAACAGATCAAGGCGAAGCGGCGCTGCCGCGGCTTCGGGGTCGTAAACCCAGAGATCTCGTTGTGGTGTGTCTATATCACGGGCAGTAAAGTACAGTTTCTCATCGAGCACAGTGAAGTTGGCTGGAAGGCTGGATGTTTGCCCGCTAAAGATATCGTCAATGATGCTGACTTCACCAGTTGCCGGGTTGTAGGCAGCGGGTTCGCTTCCGGTAGCTGATGTGTTGCCGACAAAATAAACGACGCCGTTGATAGCAATCTGTTCAAAACCGATGTCATTGTCGGCCAATGCAGTTAAGCCTGCGACACCGTCACCATCAGTATCGGCACACTCGGTAGCAGGCTGCAAGGGTAATGTGGTGCTAACCTGCTCATCGAGTCGACACGATTCCAGTGTTACGGGATTCCAGCCCCACGGATAGCCGCCTCTATCTTCGCATTGCGATAATTCAACAATACAGGTGGCAATTCCATTCCAGCCAAAACCGTCACCATCGTTATCAATACACTCAGACGGTTCGGTCTGTATACCGAGCAGGCAGGAACTCAGTGTTACCGGGTTCCATCCCCACGGGAAGTCGCCGCGGTCTTCGCATTGCCCCTGTTGCGAGGTATCAACAACACAGCTTCGTTCATTCTCCCACCCGTAACCATCGCCATCTGAGTCACTGGTTGCGGACTCGCATATCGGTAACGTTTGCGCATTTATAAACGGGGAATACAAAAAGATACTTAACGCCAGCAAAAGAAATCTAGTCACCACAGTTCCTCTCCAT
>CAYMVV010000234.1:0-5498 GCA_964393885.1 uncultured Granulosicoccaceae bacterium
CTGGGGCGGGTCGCTCACCAATGATCGGTAATCTTGTAAAGAAATTTGTCGGTAGTCGAAATGATCGGCTGGTAAAACAGTATCAAAAGGCGTTGCTGGACTGTAACCAGCTGGCTGATCAGATGGCGGCGCTGTCAGATGATCAATTGCGAGCAAAGACCGACGAACTCAGGGCGCGAGCGCTCGACGGAGCCGAGCTTGATGACCTCTTGCCGGAGGCGTTTGCCGTGGTGCGCGAGGGTGGTGTACGCGCCATGGGCATGCGTCACTATGACGTTCAGCTCATCGGTGGCAGCGTGTTGCACGACGGCAAGATCGCTGAAATGCGCACCGGGGAAGGTAAGACACTGGTTGCAACGACTGCGGTTTACCTGAATGCACTGCATGGCAAGGGTGTGCATGTGGTGACCGTCAATGATTACCTGGCGCAAAGAGACGCTGAATGGATGGGCAAGCTCTACAAGTTTCTCGGTCTTAGCGTCGGTATTATTGTCAGTGGATTGGACTCTCAGTCTCGGCGAGAAGCTTATAGCGCCGACGTGACCTACGGCACCAACAACGAATTCGGCTTCGACTACCTGCGTGACAACATGGCTTTGACCCTTGAAGACAAGGTTCAGCGCGGGTTGAATTTTGCCATTGTAGACGAGGTGGATTCAATACTTATCGACGAGGCGCGCACGCCGTTGATCATTTCAGGGCCGACCAGCGGAAGCAGTGAAACCTATGAAAAAATCAACAAGGTCATCCCGTCTCTCGCCAGAGTACAGGAAGAAGAAGGGCCCGGAGATTTCACGGTCGACGAGAAGGCCAAACAGGTACATTTAACTGAAACCGGTATGGACAGGGTTGAACAGTTGCTTGTCGAGCAGGGAATGTTGACGGAAACCGAAAGCCTCTATGATCCCACTCACATCTTACTCTTGCACCATTTGAATGCGGCTCTGCGGGCGCACGCAATCTACACCCGTGATGTCGATTACATCGTATCCGACGGGCAAATAGTGATCGTTGACGAGTTTACCGGTCGGACCATGGCAGGTAGACGCTGGTCTGATGGACTTCACCAGGCCATAGAAGCAAAGGAAGGTGCAACGATACAACAGGAAAACCAGACGCTTGCATCAATTACCTACCAGAACTATTTTCGACTCTATAAAAAGCTGGCGGGTATGACTGGAACCGCTGATACCGAAGCGTTTGAATTTCAGCAGATTTATGGACTTGAGGTGGTGGTTATTCCCACCCACAAAAGCATGGTACGCGATGATCGTGGTGACCTGATTTACCTTACACAAAAAGAAAAGTATGACGCGATTGTCGAAGATATAGAAGATTGTGTTAATCGCAAACAACCGACTCTGGTTGGTACAACCTCCATTGAAACATCGCAGTATCTGTCGCAGTTGCTGGAAAGTAAAAGTATTCCGCATGAAGTGTTAAATGCAAAACAGCACGAGCGCGAAGCGCAGATTATCGCAAATGCCGGGCGACCGAGTGCGGTAACAATTGCCACCAACATGGCCGGTCGCGGAACGGATATCGTGCTGGGTGGTAACC
Organism: uncultured Granulosicoccaceae bacterium; assembly: GCA_964393885.1. Classification (GTDB taxonomy): domain Bacteria; phylum Pseudomonadota; class Gammaproteobacteria; order Granulosicoccales; family Granulosicoccaceae. The sequence goes on from CAYMVV010000234.1 coordinate 1,561, forward strand.
TTGAGTCAGAGATTGCCCAGCTCGACGATGCAAGCGACGACGATATCGCTCGTGTTACCAGTGAGTGGAAGGAACGCAACCAACAGGTTCTCGATTCCGGTGGCTTGCACATAATCGGCACAGAGCGACACGAAAGCCGGCGCATTGACAACCAGTTGCGTGGTCGCTCTGGTCGGCAGGGAGACGCCGGATCGTCAAGGTTCTATCTATCGCTCGAAGATAACCTGATGCGTATTTTTGCATCAGAACGTATCGGCACCATTATGCAAAAGCTCGGAATGGAGGAGGGTGAGGCAATTGAACATTCCCTGGTTACCCGGGCAATTGAAAATGCGCAGCGCAAAGTAGAGGGACACAATTTCGACATGCGAAAGCATCTGCTGGAGTATGACGACGTAGCCAATGATCAGAGAAAGGTTATCTACGAACAACGAGACGAACTGATTCAGGCTGAGGAGGTTAGCGAAACAGTTACCGCCATGCGTGAAGATGCGGTAGATACACTGATGGCCGGATATGTTCCTCCCGGTTCACTTGATGAAAGCTGGGACCTCCAGGGTGCGCGCGATGCACTGTCAGAAAATTTTGCGCTTGATTTTGATCTGCAGGCGGTGGTGGACGCGGACGACAGTCTGGATGAAGCCGGGTTGCGCGACAAAGTGATCGCATCATTACAAGAGAAATATCAGGAAATTGAAGATCGCGCAGGCGACGAAACGTTGCGACGGTTTGAAAAATTTGTCTTGTTGAAGACACTGGATGATCACTGGAAGGAACATCTCGCGTCAATGGATTATTTGCGGCAGAGTGTTGGCTTGCGTGGATATGCGCAAAAAAATCCTAAACAGGAGTACAAGCGCGAATCGTTTGAGCTTTTTTCCGCAATGCTCGACGAATACAAAAAATCGGTTGTGGGAACACTGTCGAAAGTGCAGGTGCAGGACCCTGAAGAAGTGCAGCGAGCCGAGGCAGAAGCCGCAGCACAGGCGGTGCCTGCTGGAGCCAGTTATGAGCATGCGGAGGCCACCAGTGCCACCGCTTCTGCACCGCCAGAATCCGGTGCGGTCAGGGGCAATCCCGATGCATCAGACGAACCCTTTGTGCGCGATCAACCCAAAGTCGGGCGCAATGATCCCTGTTGGTGCGGTTCGGGCAAGAAATTCAAACGGTGCCACGGTACGCTGAAGTAAGACACCGGCATTTTGAGTACAGGTCTGTACCATAGTCGGTTTATCGATTCGATAGCTACACAATAAACGGATCAGGCCTGGCTTATGTTGCATCGTTGTTGAAGCGGTGCCTGATTTCCTGTGTAATCCACGCCTGAATTAGCAACAGGCAATACACAATGGCTGTCGGACTCACAGCTCCCGGTAAGCTCGAACCGATCCCCGGAATCGAGATGGCGATTTCCTCGAGTGGAATAAAAAGCAACTCTGTGCCGGACCTGTTGCTGATGTCGCTTTGCGAGGGATCGAGTGTAGCGGGCGTTTTCACGAAAAATCGTTACTGTGCAGCGCCTGTGCTGATTGCACGTGAACGGCTCGCCCACAGTAAGATTCGTGCATTGTTGATCAATTCAGGCAATGCCAATGCAGGCACCGGCGTGCAGGGAGATGCCACTGCCAGACAACTTTGCCAAATTGCCGCAAGCAAGCTCGGCGTATCCGGGGATCAGGTCATGCCTTTTTCTACCGGTGTCATTGGCCAGCAACTGCCAGCTGATCTGATCAGTGATGCAATAATGTCGATGGCAGCCCTGCAGGAAGATCGCTGGCTTGAAGCATCGCAGGCGATCATGACCACCGATACATTGCCAAAGGCGATATCCTTGTCTGCTGCAGTAGATGGTGTATCGGTCACGATTAGCGGCATCGCCAAAGGGTCGGGCATGATCCACCCGAATATGGCTACGATGTTATCGTTTATCGCGACCGATGCCAGAGTGGAACAGGAGGCATTGCAACGCGCGGTAGCGGTAATCGCTGATAACACCTTCAACTGTATAACCGTAGATGGTGATACATCGACTAATGACTCGTACATTTGCATTGCCAGTGGCAAGGCAGACAATCAAGTGCTCAATGAACAACATCGGGATTGGCCAGCGTTTGTCGATGCGTTGGAAGGTGTTGCCCGTTTTCTGGCGCATGCCATTGTCAGAGACGGTGAAGGAGCTACCCGGTTCATTGGTATCAGGGTAGTCGATGGAGCGCATAGCGAAGATTGTCGTGAAGTTGGCTTTACTGTCGCGCATTCGCCGCTTGTTAAAACTGCATTTTTTGCGGGAGACCCTAACCTGGGACGAATACTGGCGGCCATTGGCCGCAGCAGAATCGATGATCTTGATATGGACAAGGTTTCAATGTCACTTGGATCTCAGTCGTATGGAACATTGCCTGTGGTAGAAAACGGCGAACCATCAATGCAATATAACGAGGCTCGTGCGGCCGAAATTATGGCAGCAGAAGACATTGAAGTAGAGATATCGCTTGGCATGGGCAGTCAGTCAGCTACCGTTTGGACGACTGACCTTTCCTATGATTACGTCAGGATAAATGCGGAATATCGCAGCTAGCTTAGCCGCCATTGTGACCAATCAGATGCAGTTCGCTGCGGCCGATCAGGTGCCTGTTGCAAGCTAGCTTGGCTGCCTTTGCGCCAATGCAATTAGCTTCTTGTGCAAGGCATGTACTTGTTCGTTGATGCTTTCGATGTCAGCATTGTTGGTAATAATACTGTCCGCAATTGCCAGTCGCTCGTCACGATTGGCCTGGCTTGCCAAAATTTTATTGGCTTCAGCGGTGCTGCTGCCGTCCCTTGCCTGCAGCCTTTGCAGTTGTACCTCTTTGGCGACATCGACCACAATCACATGATCGTAGCGTTCCTGCTGTCCTGTCTCGACCAGCAGTGGAATAACGACCAGGCAGTAGAGATGTGCCGCCTGCTCGAATGTTCTAATCTGATTGTCGGTTAAGCGTCTTACTTCGGGGTGAACAATGGCTTCAAGATCGGCGCGCGCTTTTTCATCTTCAAAAATTATGCTGCGCAGTTTTGCCCGATCGAGCGTGCCGTCTGCCTGCAATATAGAGGTGCCAAAACGTTCCGCTATCTGTTGCAGACCCGGGCTATTCGCTTCAACGGCTTTTCGCGACAACAGGTCCGCATCAACGACCGGTACGCCTAACGTGGAAAACCTGTCACTGACGGTTGTTTTTCCGCTGGCGATTCCACCAGTTAACGCAACACGTATCATTTGCTCGCTTACCAGGTTCTGATTATTTATCGTTAGTTGCGCGACATGCGCACAGCTTGCCTGGGCGGATTCTCCTAGATACCCAGCAACTGATAGTACCATTCGACCAGCGCATCACCCCACATGAAGGCGATCCAGCCCGCGATAGCCAGATAGGGACCAAATGGTATCGGTTTGTCGCGTTGATGTTTAAAGGCCGCCATCATGGTAACACCGACAATGGCGCCAGTCAGCGAGGACAGTAGTATAACGAGCGGCAGCTGGGTAAAACCAAGCCAGGCGCCCAGTGCTGCAAGTAACTTAAAATCACCAAAACCCATACCTTCTTTGCCAGTGATCAGCTTGAATGTTTGAAACACCAGCCACAATGACAGGTAGCCGGCCGCCGCCCCGATCAAAGCTTCCTGACTACCGACGAATACAGGGATCAGGCTCAACAACAATCCGAGCCACATCAGAGGCAATGTTATCGAGTCGGGTAGTAACGTGGTGTGGAAATCGATAAGTGCCAGACAAATCAGTGACCAGGTAAATACCAGCGCAAAACAGGTCTGCAGCGAGGCACCGAACTTCATCGCGATTGCCAGTGACATTAACCCTGTCAGCAGTTCGACAATCGGGTACTCGGGGGAAATTCGAGTTTTGCAATTATGGCATTTGCCGCGCAAAAACAACCAGGATA
>CAYMVV010000235.1:0-5470 GCA_964393885.1 uncultured Granulosicoccaceae bacterium
GCCCACTCGGCTGTAACATAGCCGGTAGACATACCCTGGAACGCTCCCTCGGTACCCGCAGTACCAATATAGATATGGCCGATGGCAACTGCCATCCAGACCAGTCCGGCGATAACGTGATAAACGTTTGCGTCCTGCATCAGATCCCTGGTCAAGGTAATGGGCACCAGATGCGCGTATTGCGGAAAGCTGGGTGCTACCAGCGCCAGTCCGGTGATAGCGACGGCCAAACCAAAGGTGCAAATAATCCAGAACCAGACCTTTTCACCAAAATTCATGCGGCCGGCACTCGGGTGCTTCTTGCCAATCAGACCACCACCTGCTTTGATCCAGCCCCAGTCACCGCGCCCCGGAAAATTGAACCAAATCCACATCACAATCATCAGTACGATGCCGACACTTAACACGGGGCCCATCACGTTATGAGATTGAATGGCCAACTGTGACCACGAAGCGAAGGCAGCTTTACCTCCCTCAAATTGACCAAGTACAGGAAGAATAACCGTGCGCCCCAGTAGCATACTCAGACCGGTTATAGACAGGATAATAAAAGAGATCGCTGTCACCCAGTGAACCAGCCTCTCGAACCATGACCAGCGCTTAACCAGCACACCTGATGGTCTTTTATCAAGACGGTTTTTGCCGTGTAGCAGATGATAAAGCGCAACCAGTGCCAGCATCCCCAGTACTATCCAGGGCAAATTCTTAACAATGGGGCCCTGTCTGAATGCAGTCCACTCAGTACCGCCCTGTTGTATCAACACACCGGTTTCATCACCTTTTATTGAGCTATAACCACCAACGCCACCTTTAACAGCACGCCAGTAATTCGCACGCGGGTTACTTTCGGCCGGAGTTTCCTGTGCGACGGCACCATCTATAGCATTCAGCAAAAATCCGCTGAAAGGCGCTGCCAATGAGGCAACCATGATAAAAACAAAACTCCAAACCGCTATACGTTTGCGTCGTTTAATACGCACCGGATCGTTCTTTGCTCGCATTGTTTTTCCCATCGTTAGTTATTCGCGACCCTGAATTAAATCGAATCGCTCCTCCAGTGAAGCGGCACGTTCAGAGGATGGAACTGACAGCAGTGGATCTGCAGCACCCTTGTACTGATAACCTTCTGCATCGAAGCTGACAGTGGATTTTTTACCAGCGTCACAAGCTACAGTCAGAATGAGACATGACAGGACAGTCCCGCCCAATTTAAGCGCTTTTAGCATAGGCCCCCCGTACAGCAGTATTGTATTTAGAGATAAGCAGCGTTAACAGGTGTAACGCCGGACATTATAGGTATTTGATAAAAAAGGGCGATCACCTGGACCGCCCGTCTGACCTGTCACTTACCAAACCGAAGTCTCAGCCCTTGTTGTAAGCTGTATCCCAACCCCAGTTCGATGGCCGTCCACCACGTCGGGTAACACGCTCTCTATAGATGTCGGCAACTTTGTCTCCGTCACCGGCAATGAGCGCCTTGGTGGAGCACATCTCGGCACACAGCGGAAGCTTGCCTTCTGCTATACGGTTACGACCGTACTTTTCAAACTCGGCGTCGGACATATCGTCGGCCGGACCGCCAGCACAGAACGTACACTTGTCCATCTTGCCGCGCGCACCAAAGGCAGATTGCTTCGGATACTGCGGTGCACCGAAGGGGCACGCATAGAAGCAATAGCCGCAACCAATACACAGGTCTTTGTCGTGCAGCACAATGCCATCATCGGTTGTGTAGAAACAATCGACCGGGCATACCGCCTGACACGGGGCGTCAGTACAGTGCATACATGCAACGGAGATTGATCTCTCCTGGCCAACCTCACCGTCGCCCATGGTGACAACGCGACGTCGGTTAACACCCCACGGGACTTCGTGCTCATTCTTGCACGCAGTCACACAGCCGTTGCACTCAATACAGCGCTCGGCATCACACAGAAATTTCATTCTAGCCATGATCGTTTCTCCTATGCCGCAAAAATTTTGCAGAGCGTGACTTTAGATTCCTGCATCTGCGTTACCGAGTCGTAGCCGTAGGTAAACGCTGTGTTAGCCGCCTCACCACGAACATACGGAGCAGTGCCTTCAGGATACTTATCGTGCAGATCTTCGCCTTCATAGTGTCCGCCAAAGTGGAATGGCGTAAACACCACACCGCGTCCGACACGTTGGGTGACCATGGCTTTGACCTTGATCTTTCCGCCTTCCGGACTTTCCAGCCACACCATCTGCTCGTCTTCAATTTGAGCGTCGTTGGCATCGGCGGGGTTGATCTCGACAAACATATCTTGCTGGAGTTCTGCAAGCCATGGATTGGAACGAGACTCTTCACCACCCCCTTCATACTCCACCAGACGTCCACTGGTGTGTATCAGCGGGAAGTCTTTGGAGTAATCAGTGGCCTGAATACTGGCGTATCGCGTTGGCAGACGATAGTGAGACTTGCGATCTTCGTAGGTCGGATAATCCGCAACCAGATCATAACGATCGGTGTACAGTGGCTCGCGGTGAATTGGCACAGGATCAGGGAATGTCCAGACTACCGCTCGCGCCTTGGCGTTACCAAATGGCGCACAACCATGGGCAATTGCCACACGTTGAATGCCACCTGATCTGTCGGTTTTCCAGTTCTTGCCTTCGGCAGCGGTTTTCTCTTCGTCGGTGAGATCATCCCACCAGCCAAGAGACTTCAATGCATCAGCGCTGAATTCCGGGTATCCGTCTTCGAGTTCGGATCCAACAGGATAGGAACCGTCCGCAAGCAGGCTTTCGCCCTCTCTTTCAACACCAAAACGAGCTCTGAAACACAGGCCGCCCTCGGCCACCGGTTTGCTGGTGTCGTACAACAGCGGTGTGCCCGGGTGCTTCATTTCTGCCGTTCCCCAGCAAGGCCACGGCATACCGTAGAACTCACCATCGAGCGGTCCGCCCTCGGCTTTCAACGTCGTGGTGTTAAAAGTGCTGCGGTATTTCTTGTGATCCTTCAGGCGCTCGGGACTCTGGCCAGTGTAGCCGATGGTCCACATTCCCTTGTTGAATTCACGAGTGATATCCTCGATCAATGGCTCATCATCGTTAACCGCGATGTTCTTGCAAAGCTGATCGGAAAAACCTAATTTGGCAGCCAGTTTGTACATGATCGTGTGATCAGGTAAAGATTCAAACAGAGGCTCAATTACTTTTTCACGCCACTGCAATGACCGATTTGAAGCGGTCACAGATCCGTAGGTTTCAAACTGCGTCGTCGCCGGCAGGATATAAACCCCGTCTTGCCTGTCAGGCAGCACTGCAGAGTGCGTTGGATAGGGATCAATAATGACCATCAGATCCAGTTTTTCCATCGCCTCTTTCATTTCCGGACCGCGGGTTTGACTGTTTGGTGCATGACCCCACAGCACCATTGCCCGAATATTGTCCTTCTGTGCGATGTTGCCCTTGTCTTCGAGCACACCATCTATCCAGCGCGAAACAGGCATCCCCTTGGTGTTCATGGGACTGACAGGCTTGCCCTTCGCCTCTTCATAACTGCCGCTGTCAAAACGCGATTTAACCCAATCGGTTTCCACATCCCACACACTGGACCAGTGCGTCCAGGCACCCGCTGACAATCCGTAGTAACCCGGCAGTGAATGCGAAAGAATGCAAAAGTCAGTCGCACCCTGAACGTTGTCGTGTCCGCGGAAAATATTAGCGCCACCACCGGACACACCCATGTTACCCAGAGCCAGTTGCATTACGCAGTAGGCGCGCGTGTTGTTGTTACCAATGGTGTGTTGCGTTCCACCCATGCACCAGACAAACGTGCCGGGCTTGTTGTTGGCCATCGTCTCGGCAGCTTCTTTAACCACAGCTTCCGGTACGCCTGAAACACGTTCAACTTCAGCCGGATTCCACTTGGCGACTTCCGCGCGAATGTCTTCCATACCGTAGACGCGCTGGTTGATAAACTCCTCGTCTTCCCAGCCATTCTCAAAAACGTGCCACAGGATGCCCCAGATAAGCGGTACGTCAGTACCGGGACGGAAGCGAACGAATTGATCAGCGTGTGCTGCAGTGCGCGTGTAGCGTGGATCGCAAACAATGAGTTTGGAGCCATTTTCTTTTGCGCGCAGGATATGCTGCATCGCAACCGGATGGGCTTCAGCCGCATTCGAACCGATGAAAAACATCGCCTTCGAGTTGTGCATATCGTTATAAGAGTTGGTCATCGCACCGTAGCCCCAGGTGTTCGCGACCCCTGCAACAGTTGTGGAGTGACAGATTCGGGCCTGATGGTCAACGTTGTTGGTACCCCACATCGCCGCGAATTTTCGGAACAGGTAGGACTGCTCGTTATTGAACTTGGCAGAGCCCAGCCAGTAAACAGAGTCTGGCCCGGATTCAGCGCGAATATCCATCATCTGATCGCCGATATCTTCTATCGCTTCTTCCCAGCTGACTTTCTTCCATTTTCCACCCGTTAGTTTCATCGGGTATTTGACACGTCTTTCGCCGTGTCCGTGCTCCCGCACTGATGCACCTTTCGCACAGTGGCCGCCCAGATTCAGAGGCGAATCATAGTCAGGTTCCTGCCCCGTCCAGACTCCGTCCTGCACCTCTGCTACGACACCACAGCCAACAGAGCAGTGTGTGCAAACCGATAGCTTCACCTCGGTTTTGACATCAGCTTTTGGCGAAGTCTCGGCGGCGCGAACCTTGGAAATCATGGTCGGAGCGGCAACACTGGCCAACGCAGCACCACCAGTGGCAACACCGGAATGTCTCAGAAAGGTTCGGCGGTTAACCGCTTTGCCAAACAAACCTAACCGCTGCTCGGTGGACGACGATGCTTGCCCGACGTCCATCCCGACGTCCACATTGACGGATTTTCTTGTGAGTTTTTTCATCGTTTTTCCTCTACCGGAATTTGAACGCCGAACCTAGAAACTGGCGCGATCATAGTAGTTGCGAATGTAGTCGTTCTCTTCGTAACCCTTGTCCAGCTTGGCAGTTGGCGGCGTGTCAGCGACCGGCACCTCAGCGGCTGTTGCGACAGACGGAGCAACCACCGCAGCACCACTGGCAACTGCTGCACCCTTTAGAAACGATCTGCGATCAGATCGGATAAACTTTGCTTTCTCTTTCATTTCTATCCTCCATCCAATTTGTCTGTTTGGTAAGAATCTTTCCTGGTTCAATGTCTGCGAAACTGACGACAGGTAGATTCAGACCTGGCGTCAACCGTGTTGTTCTCTCTGTCAGGTGACCATCCTGTCAGCCGACCTGTACCCTCGAAAAGCATCGATACCGAGGTCCATACTAAAGCGCCATCCCCAGATATTGCTTCTCTACGTTCATAAAGCTTAGCCCAAGATTCGCAACTGCTCGATAAAAGCCGGCGCAGGAGGCTGACTGCACCTCGGTGAAAAATTCGCTGGACCACCCGGCGAGGTGCTTGTTAAAAAACTCCTGCTCGGTTTGCAGATCTATTTCC
>CAYMVV010000236.1:0-5405 GCA_964393885.1 uncultured Granulosicoccaceae bacterium
CCCTCTGGCAGGGTGCAAAAAATACCCTGGCCGCAGGCATCATAGAAGCCGGTGCGGTTTGCTATGGCATCGGCTTTAACTTTTGCGTCAGTGTTTTTAAAGTGAACATAGGTGATACGATCCATGTGTCGCTTCATAAAAGCCACCGGGTCGAACCCTGCGTAAGTGCAGTGACCTGTATCTATACAAATTTTTAACAGCTTACTGTCGACTTCCTGCAGCAAGCGCTCAACCTCTGGTTCAAAATCCATAAAGCCACCGGCGTGCGGATGAATTTCGGGTATTAATCCATATTCTTCCGCGCCCATTTTTGCAACGGTGACAATGCGGTCGCGATAGGCGTTCCATTCATCGCTATCCATCTGTTCTGCCTCCGCAGCGCGTCCTGCGGTAGGTGCACGACGCGGTGAGATGGAGTCGATCAATACAAAGTGACTGGCGCCATGCGCTACCAGTGCCTCGCAGGTACGCTTTGCACCATCGAGTACATCGTCCCATTGCTTCGGGTCATGAAACGCACGGAATACGACACCACCAATTAATTCCAGGTTGTTTTCTGCCAGTGCATCAGCCAGTACAGATGGATCCTCTGGCATGTAACCTACAGGGCCCAGCTCAATGCCGGTGTAACCCGCTGCACTGCACTCCTGTAAAACGGTTTGCCAGGTGGGGTTGCGCTCGTCATCAGCAAATTCGACTCCCCATGAGCACGGCGCGTTTCCTATTCTGATACTCATTGTCGGACCTGTAGTTTTTCGTTGCGGTGGATGAGAAGTGATGGTTGAGCTGACACTGGCCAGAATGCAGGATCCCGGATTCTGGAGTGGATCAGAGACTGAAAATAGTAGTGCTTGCCTGCTTTTACCGAATTATTTTTAACTGCATGCGCGCTGCGGGTCGACTGTGCCCAAAATCGGATCTTTTCCCGGCTTGCCTGCCACCTGCCATGCGGTATATCAGGTTATCTGCAGGGCATCGGTCTCATGCTGACGGTTGCAATTTCATCGCTGCACTGTGGATTTTGCAACCGGTTGCATTTATTGTATCCTCGTGTACTCGACAGGGTCAACCAGAGTCGGCGGGTGGCAACGATGGATGTCGCTGATAGTATGCGACAACCACAGTGACACGAATATCGATGGCGATATCGATGGATAGCGGTGACAGGCAGAGTAACAACATGACCAATACAAATGACACCGTTAAGCTGACGCTGGCGCAGGCCATCGTCCGCTGGATGGCGAATCAGTTTATCGTTATAGATGGACGCGAGCAGCGCTTGTTTGGCGGAGGCTTCGGTATCTTTGGTCACGGCAATGTGACCTGTCTCGGTGAGGCGCTTTACAACCATCGCGACGAGCTGCCTCTTTATCGCGGACAAAACGAACAGAGTATGGGTTTTGCCGCTGCAGCCTATGCCAAGTACCATCTGCGTCAGCGCTTTATGTTTTGCACGGCATCAGCCGGACCCGGCACGGCAAATCTGTTAACCGCTGCAGGCCTGGCGCATGCAAACCGACTGCCCATGCTGATGCTCTGCGGCGATACCTTCCTGACCCGTTTGCCTGATCCTGTTTTGCAGCAAATGGAAAATTTTAATGACCCGACAGTTGGTGTAAACGACGCGTTTAAACCGGTGACTCGCTATTGGGATCGAATCTGTCATCCGGCACAAATCATTCAGTCGCTGCCTGCGGCAATTGCAACCATGCTTGATCCGGGTGATTGCGGACCGGCGTTTCTCGGCTTGCCACAGGATGTGCAGGGTTGGGACTATGACTATCCGACCGTGTTCTTTGAGAAAAAAGTTCATCGCATTCGTCGCACAGGGCCCGATGCCGATGAGATAGCAGATGCCGCAGCGTTGCTCAACAGTGCAGAGCGCCCCATTATCATTGCCGGTGGTGGTGTGCAGTACTCGCGTGCAGCCAAAGAGTTGACTGATTTTGCAGAGGCACATCAAATACCAGTGGTTGAAACGATAGCGGGCCGGGCCAATATACTTGCTACCCACCCGTTAAATACCGGTCCAATTGGTGTTACCGGTTCTGATTCAGCCAATGCGGTTGCAGAGAAAGCAGATGTTATTGTCGCGGTGGGTACGCGCCTACAGGACTTCACCACCGGGTCGTGGACGGCGTTTTCCAAAGAGGCAAAGTTTATATCCATCAATGCCGCACGCCACGATGCCGGTAAGCATTTGTCGCTTCCCGTTGTATCTGACGCCTTGCTGGCCATCAGTGCACTGGACGATGCAATCAGTGGTTACCAGTGTCCAGCGGACTGGACCGGCTTTGCCAGTAGCGAGCGTAAAAAGTGGGATGAGTATGTAGCGGTTAATGTCGCTTACGGTAATCGTCCGAACTCATACGCACAAGCTATAGGTGTGGTTAACGAATTGTGTGATTCTTCTGATCGCGTCGTCGCCGCTGCGGGAGGATTACCTGCAGAGGTCACTGCTAACTGGCGTACGTTAAAGGGTGGCACGGTCGATGTCGAGTTTGGCTTTTCGTGCATGGGTTATGAGATCTCCGGCGGGTGGGGTGCGCGCATCGCGCAGTCAGAGAACGAACCTGATCAGGACACCATTGTCTTTACCGGTGACGGTTCCTATCTGATGCTGAATTCTGATATTTACTCGTCCGTACTCAGCAACAAGAAACTGATCGTACTGGTGCTCGACAACGGTGGTTTTGCCGTTATCAATAAACTGCAAAACGGCACCGGCAATGAAAGTTTCAACAATCTTTTTGCAGATTGCCCGACCGTGGCACAGCCGTTTGCTGTCGACTTTGCAGCTCATGCCGCATCGATGGGAGCCATAGCTGAAACCGTTGCCAATCCTGCGGAACTGGGCGAGGCCTTTAAGCGTGCCAAGGCGGCAGACAAGACATCTGTTATCGTCATGCAGGTAGATGCTTTCGAAGGCTGGACTAACGAGGGACACGCTTGGTGGGAGGTTGGCACGCCACGGGTTACCGAGAGTGACAAGGTGCGTGACGCTCACATCGAGTGGGAATCAACCAGACCGAAACAGCGTAGAGGGGTTTGATCGTGTACCACTGTCGTGGAGCAGGAAAAAAGGCTGGTTGCAGGGATAATCTGCATGATTGATTTGGCAGGGAATCGCTTTGCGGTTATAGGCCGTGCCGGTATGGATTTTTATCCTGAACCACCCGGTACCAGAATAGAGGATGCAACGCAGTTCTCTACCGGCCTTGGTGGTTCGTCAGCCAATATCTGTGTAGCTATTGCCAAACAAGGTGGTGCGGCGTCACTAATCACCTGTGTCTCTGACGATGCGGTTGGTCGATTCTGTGTTAATCAGTTAAAGCACTACGGCATAGATACGACGTATGTCAAAGCGGTTGGTGGTGAGGCGCGCAATTCACTGGCGGTATCCGAAAGTACGGTCGAAGACCACCAAACCGTTATCTATCGCAATGGTGCAGCAGACTTCGAAATGACCATTGACGATGTATCATTACCTTACGCAGATTACTCGGCGCTGATCACTACCGGCACGGTGTTGGCAGCAGAGCCATCTCGCAGCGCCGCCTTTCATGCGTTTGAACTGGCCAAAGCAGCCAACACGCCATTGATATTCGACATCGACTACCGACCCTATAGCTGGGCCTCTGCAGAGGATGCTGCGCAAACCTACTCACGAGCCGGTGCACTGTGCGACATCGTTATTGGTAACGATGTCGAGTTTGGCTTTATGGCGGGTAGCTATGATCGCGGGCTTGACAAGGCGCGGGAGCTGGCTGGTTCGACCGCCTCGATTGTCATCTATAAAATGGGTGAAAAGGGAGCAATTACCATTAGCGGTGATCAGGAAATTTCGACCGGAATTTACCCGGTTGAAGCGCTCAAGCCCGTTGGTGCAGGCGACAGTTTTATGGGCGGTTTTATTGCATCGATTGCGAACGGCTACGATCTTGAAACCTCGGTGTTACGCGGGTCGGCGTGTGCCTCGATTGTCGTGTCACGTGTTGGCTGCTCACCGGCGATGCCGACGACTGCCGAGCTCGATAACTTTCTTGCTTCACATGCTGGTCCGACCACAGCCTGAAATTAACTGAACTGGAATTAGCAGACGTTGAGTTTTAATAGAGCCAACACACGTTCTATAGAAAAACGATAACGGTTTACAATCAATGGCCTTTGCAACGGAAACACCGAAGCCGCTGTTACATACACTTTATAAGGTATAACGCGTTATGCATATCGCACCCTATGACAACAAGAACCAGCCCATTGTTGATGCCAACGATGATCTGGTACCGCTTAACTACTTCAATATTGTCAAGCTCAAAAAAGGCCAGGCGTTTGAGTATCAGGTACCCGGCTACGAAACCTGTATCGTCCCTGCTACCGGCACGGTAGATGTCGAAGTTGAAGGCGTGTCATTTGCATCACTCGGTAACCGTGGCGAAGACGTGTGGGACGGTGAGCCTGAAGGGGTTTATGTTCCGGTTGGTGCCAAAGTGACGATGGCATGCATGTCAGATGAGACAGAAGTGTTTATCGCAGGGGCTGCATTTGACAAGGTGCTTGAGCCCTTTGATGTTCGTGCGGACGGACTTGATCTGGTGCAGTATGGATCAGACGACACCAAAACCCACCGTAAAATAAAACATATACTCGGGCAAAAACAACACGATAAGGTCGGACGCCTGCTGGTCAGCGAGCTGTTTACCGTTGGCGCTGGCGGCTGGTCAGGTTTTCCATCGCACAAACACGACACCAATCGTCTGCCCGATGAAACCCGTCACGACGAAACCTATAACTTTCGATTTAAACCGAATCATGGTTCCGGCGTGCAGATGCTGCAACGTGTCGATAACGAGCCCGGTGATGCCTATCATATCGTCGATGGATCAACGATCTGTCTGGATAAAGGTTATCACCCGTGTTGTGTGTTGCCGGGCTATGAGATGTATTACTTTACAATCCTCGGTGGCTTAACGCAGCGCTCGCTGGTGCAGTATTTTCAGCCTACGCATGCGTATCAGATTGAGACGATACCGGGTATTAAGGATATGATTGCGAAGTTTAAGTAGTGAGGACTTTCAGCACCAAAACAAACCAATGACTATAGCCACGCTTGCAGATGTTCTTCAGCCCGCCTTAAAGCAAGGCTATGCGGTTGCCGGTCTGGTTGCTCTGGGATGGGAGGACATGCGGGCGTTTGTTGCAGCGGCGGAGGCGGAGAACGTGCCGGTTATTTTGCAGGCGGGGCCGGGGTGTCGTGAACATACGCCGCTACCGATACTGGGTAAAATGTTTTTGCATCTGGCTGAGCAGGCTACTGTGCCTGTCGTCGCACATCTGGATCATGGTTATCAGTATGAGGAGTGTCAGCAGGCACTGGACTGCGGTTTTACGTCGTTAATGTACGA
>CAYMVV010000237.1:0-5305 GCA_964393885.1 uncultured Granulosicoccaceae bacterium
ACCTCAAGCAGATCGATCAAGCGCGGTTTGCACGTAGACTTCGCGCAGCCTGGAAGCAACAGGACCGGGCTTGCCATCGCCAATCGATACACCGTCAATGGATACCACTGGCCATACAAAAGTGGTGGCGCTGGTGACAAACGCCTCTCGAGCCACTTGCGCCTCGGCAATGGTAAACGAGCGCTCTTCGAATTCGATGTTGTCACTCTCGACCAGTGACAATACCGCGGAGCGTGTAATACCCGGTAGAATTTCATTACCCAACTGGCGGGTAATAATTTTGCCATCGGCATCCACGATAAACGCGTTGTTGGAACTGCCTTCCGTTACAAAACCTTCTTCGACCATCCATGCGTCATCGGCACCCGCATCTGCCGCAGTTTGCTTCGCCAAAGACTGCGCCAGCAAGCCGGTGGTTTTTATATCGCGTCTTTTCCAGCGTATATCAGGTACAGACACAACCGAGATACCGTTTTTCACCTGTGGAGGATTACGCAGATTCTTTTCCTGCGTAAACATCACCAGACCCGGTGTGCTGTCCTTTGGTACCATAAAATCTCTCTCCGCAGTGCCACGGGTTGCCTGCAGGTAAACCGCTCCTTCCTGCAGCTTATTTCTTGCAAGCAGCTCCATTTGCGCATTGACTATGTCTTTGTCACTGGCCGGCGCACGCATACCCAATTCTCTTAGTGATCGATGCAGACGTTTTAGATGACCTTCGTTATCGATCAGTTGTCCATCGAGTACTGAAGATACCTCGTACACGGAATCTGCAAATAAAAACCCACGGTCAAAAACAGAGATTTTGGCGTTTTCTTCGGCGACGAATTCACCATTGACGTAAACAGTTCTACTCATATCTAACCCCAAAGTTCAGGTGCAGGCAATCCGACCAGATTGTCGCTAAAGTTCAACGGATGCGATCGATCCTCTGCCAACAGCAATGGACCATCCAGATCGACTGTACCTGCCCCGCCGGCGACCAGCGTAGCCGGTGCCATCGCCAGTGATGACGCAAGCATACAGCCGACCATAATATCAAAGCCCATCGATTCTGCCTGACGACGCAACACCAGCGCCTCGGTCAAGCCACCGGTTTTATCGAGCTTGATATTCACTACATCATACTTGCCCTGTAACTGCGCAAGCGTGCTGCTGTCATGGCATGACTCATCAGCACAGACAGGCACAGGCCGATCAATGCCAATTAACGCATCATCATCACCAGCAGGCAGTGGTTGTTCAATTAAAGAGACACCCAGGGTTGCAAGCACTGGCGCCATCTGCTGATACTGTTCAATGGTCCAGCCTTCATTGGCGTCGACAATAATTCTTGAATCCGGCGCCCCCCGCCTCACCGCAGAGACTCTCTCGATATCACCGTCACCGGCAAGCTTAAGCTTTAACAGAGGTCGTGATGCGTATTTTTCTGCTGCACGCTGCATGGCTTCTGGACTATCCAGTGACAGTGTATAGGCTGTTACTTCAGTCGCGGGAACCTCTATGCCTGCAAGCTCCCAGGCGCGACAGCCGGCAATTTTTGAATCGAGATCCCACAACGCGCAGTCGACGGCGTTTCTGGCGGCACCAGCCGGCAGCACACGTTGTAACTCTTGCCGATCAAGCCCTGCTTGAATGTTAGTACGGATCGACTCTACCGATTCGATAACACCATCGATACTCTCACCATAGCGTGCATAAGGCACACACTCGCCACGTCCGCGATACTGCTTCTTACTGTGTTGATCATTACTGCACTGTTGATCATCAGTGATTTCCACTAACACGACTTCTGCGGTTGTCTTACTACCACGAGAGATAGTAAAAGAACCCGCTATGGGAAAGGACTGATGATGTACCGTTAGCCGCCTCACAGCTTTCTCATAGCATTGCGTCAACCAGACGATCGATACCCGTTCTAAACGGATCTACTGTGGGCAAACCATGCGTCGACTCAAGCTCCTTTAAACAGGCCTCCGCATCTGCTTCACTGAGTGCCGCGGTGTTAACAGAGATACCGGCAAACTTCACATCCGGGCTGGTGAGTCGGGCGGTGGCAAGATTTGCCTGCATACAATCTGTAAGATCCGGAATGGGATAGTGCGGCAGGCCACGCATATGCGTGCGGGTTGGCTCATGACACAACACCAGGTAGTCAGGCTGTGCGCCATGGATCAGCCCGGTCGTCACCCCTGCAAACGACGGATGGTATAGCGAGCCCTGCCCCTCGACGACATCCCAGTGATTATCGTCCGATGCTGCGGGTGCCAACACCTCTGTTGCACCGGATATAAAATCCGAAACCACCGCGTCAACTGAAACACCGGAGCCACAAATCAAAATACCGGTCTGGCCGGTCGCGCGAAAATCGGCGGCTACGCCGCGTGCGCGCATGGCTTTTTCCAGTGCAAGGGCTGTGTACATTTTTCCACAGGAACAATCTGTACCCACTGGCAGGACACGCTTGCCACGACGCGGCAGACCGGAACCCACCGGATACGTTTCTGTTGGATGTCGCACATCATGCAGCACTCGACCAAGCGACTGTGCTTTAGCTGCAAGCGCTGGCACATCCGCCAGCCGATTGTGTAAACCTGCCGCCAGATCAAGCCCCTGATCGAGAGCCAACTGCAAAACCTCGATCCAGTTGTCTGCGATCACCCCACCTCGATTGGCGACACCAATAACCAGTGTTTTGGCACCGGCTGCCACCGCCTGATCAACCGTCATTTCAGTCAGACCACAATCAGCGTTGCAGCCATCCAGACGTAACTGGCCAACACAATTATCAGGGCGCCAGTCGACAATGCCCTGTGCGACCTTGGCAGCCAGCGCGTCGTGCGCATCTCCGAGAAAAAGTAAATAAGGCGACTTGATAGCCATTTGACTTGAATTATCCTGTGTTGCAGTTACCTTCAAAGACAACCATGGTATTGTGATTGCCTGAGAAATAACAAGCAAAATGATGGCAGGTCGCGGCAAGTCTTTGTTTAGCACTACCAGAGTTAACCCTTGCTATCCATTCAACCCCGGTACCACGTATTTTTTTACCGCCGGTGTGCAGAAAATCAGAATGCCAGAAAATCCGGAACAGCCCCAAAAACGACCTTCAAGACGCAAGCGCAGTAGCAAATTGCCGGCAGATGCACCTGATGTCGTGTCACCGTGTATCAGTATCTGCGAGATAGATCAGGCCAGCGGTGTGTGCAAGGGTTGCTATCGCACGCTGGAGGAGATTGCGACCTGGTCGAGAATGGATAACCAGCAGCGCTGGGATATCGTGCAGTCGTTACGCGACAGACGCCGCTCGTTCGACCAGAAGCTCGACTAGTGTGACACTGTGAGTGTCACACTGGCAAGTGCCTCAAACGCGCTCTATACCTCTGAATTCATTGGCCGGATAGGTGCCCAGTATCTTCAACTTGGTTGAAAAATACTGCAACTCCTGAAATGCACTGTCGACCAGTTTATCTGATGGATGCCCTTCTATCTCTGCGTAAAACTGCGCCACCTGAAAACGCTCGTCGGTGATATAACTTTCGAGTTTGGTGATGTTTACGTTGGTTGTGGCAAAGCCTCCCAGCGCTTTATACAACGCCGCGGGAACGCTGCGCACATGGAATACAAAGCTTGTCATACAAGGACCATCGCGGGGGTCGGGATCGATCCGTGTAGGAGACAGCACCACAAAGCGGGTGGTATTGCCCAGCCGGTCTTCAATGCGCTCACGCATGACTTGCAATCCATAGATTTCCGCTGCCAGACTCGACGCAATAGACGCATGATGTGGATCATTCAGTTCGACAATCTCGCGCGCGGAACCCGCTGTGTCTGCCACCGGCAAGGCAACAACATTCAGCTCCTCTATTAACGCCCTGCACTGCGCCAGCGCCTGCGGATGAGAACGTATATGGGTCAACTCATCCAGCGTTGCACCGGGCAAGCCCAGCAAACAGTGTTTCACCGAGTGATAGTGTTCGCCAATCATATACAACGGCGACTCCGGAAGCAGATGATGCATATCTGCCACGCGACCACCGAGAGAGTTCTCGATAGGAATCATCGCCAGATCGGCGTCGCGATTTTCTACCGCAGCAAATGCTGCCGCAAACGTTTGACAGGGAAAAGGCTCATAATCAGGGTACGCATTTTTGCAGGTAAGATGCGAGTAGGCACCGGGTTCGCCCTGATAGGCGATTATTTTTTTTTGTTGAGTCATATAAATTAAGTATACAACCTTTTTACGCCATACCGTGTTGCGGCTTATCGGATTACCAGCGCCGGACGCGGTGCCCGGATTAGTGCGAAGACCAGTGCCCAGATCGGTGCCCAGACCAGCGCCCAGAGCAGTGAGAAGACAAAAAAAAGATTACGCGGCGCAAA
The DNA here is from genome assembly GCA_964393885.1 of uncultured Granulosicoccaceae bacterium. Classification (GTDB taxonomy): domain Bacteria; phylum Pseudomonadota; class Gammaproteobacteria; order Granulosicoccales; family Granulosicoccaceae. The sequence continues at coordinate 4,384 of CAYMVV010000237.1, forward strand.
AACTGGAGCAGATTGCCTGTGCCTAACCCGGCAGTCGCCGCAGCGCCTGACACATACAGTGCACACCACCACCACCGGGGGTAATCATCGATACGTCGGGGTCAAAAATCTCCAGCCCGTGCGCGCGTGCCTTTTCTTTTAACACAGTGCTCTTCTTTGGCAGTAGTATTCTGTCATTGCCCAGCGCCACCACATTGCAGCCGAGATCCAGCGTGTCCTGAAACGGCACTGAAATTATTTCAATTTGTTTGCTCCTGAGCCAGTCAACTACTTCAGGGTCGGTGCTCTCCAGACACACGGCAGCAAGCTTGGGTGCGAGCATAACGACCATTAAATCGATGTGCACATAGAAGGGATCGATGTCGGCAAGTTTGACTTCCCAGCCCTCGGCTTCAAACCAGTTCTTTAACTGTTCTGCAGACTGCTGTTGGCTACGACCCTCGTCACCCTCCCAGCCAATCAACACCGTATTCGGCTCTATGATATTGAAATCCCCACCCTCAAAGGTACCGGCAGTCACATAGTCGTAAATTGGTATGCCGAGTTTTGAATAGGTTTCAATCGCACGATAGTTTTCTCCCCGGCGCCACCAGTTCGCCATACTGGTAATTATGGCTCCAAAAGGTGTCATTACCGATGAGTCTCTGGCAAAGACCTGATAGGGCAACGATGGATCGGGCTCGTGGGTGTGGCAGGTAACACCGGCAGTCTCATAGGCCGATACCATTTCACGATGCTGCTGCTGTGCGACCTGCGCATCGAATTTGAGCTTGCGACGAATACTCTTTTTTGAAACCGAACTGGTTTCAAGCCACTCGTAATGGTCAGCCGGCCCGAGTAACACATCTTTTAAAACACCGTACTCGCAGTCGGCACCCCACTGCTGCAGCGGTTGGGTACCACCACCTTCCACACGATTGCG
>CAYMVV010000238.1:0-5296 GCA_964393885.1 uncultured Granulosicoccaceae bacterium
TTAGTCGTTTTCACTTAGCAAACCCATAAAAATGGCAGTAGCCTGTGCGTACTCGGCGTTGAACGACCCGAAAATCTGAACGCTGTTAACCTCAGCAGTTAACAGCGCTAATAACGATCTTTACAAGCTTCTCAGATACTCGGCAACAGCCAGTTGTTCTTCTTCACTAAGCACATTGACAATGCGACCGGAATAGATTGCTACCACCTCTTCAAGTGTTTGTGCACTATCGTCGTGAAAGTAAGGCGGTACATGGGAGATACCACGCAGGCCTGGCGTTTTAATTCCCTCGGCCAGGGCACCCAGAGGTGGCTCCAGCACTATGTCGGCGGTTCTGACCGGACCGGTAAACTCGGCCGTCATATGGCAGGTTGAGCATTGGGCAATGCCATAGAATAATCGAAAACCTTCTTCAGCCAGTGCTTCGTTAAACTCCCCCGGCGCGGGACTGGTTAGACTACGCTGCCAGGCCTGCTCATCGAGCATTGCCTGTTCGGGTATATCGTTACCAGGCTCTGCGTCTTCTGCGGCGATCAACGCACTGACCAGTTCTTCAGCAGGCGCGCGTACAACTTCAAGTGGTACACTGGATGCATCGGTACCAAAGCCTCCATTGGCATGCAGAACCAGGTCGTGTACGAATTCACCACGACTGGCAAGTGCGTTGTCCGGATCTTCCAGGCTGCCGAACAGACCATCCCAGTTGTAGGTGTAATTCTGTTCGTCCAGATCGACAAAGTTCCACATTGGCGGGATGCTGGTTGGATTCAACAGGTTGTCTTCCGCCGGGTTATCTGGCAGCGCGCGAGCATCAGCACGTCCGGCGCCCCAGCTTTGAAGTGTATCTATGGTTTCCTGGCCTGCCGCAATTGCAAAAGGCGTAAGTGACAATATGGTTCCAATGTCCATAGTATTGTTTGGACGGCCATCGAGCTGTAAAGGTCCTATAGGAAGATCTGTCATAACCCCTTCTGAAAGTTCGAATGCGCTGGGGGTCACGATGGCATGGCAGATCGCGCAGGTTACTCCTGCGGAGGTTGCCATATCACTGGAGGGATCATCATAAAAGGCTTTGACGCCGACTACAGCGTCAGCCTGTAACAGCGCGCGAGTAACCGCCGGATCTTCCAAAGCTGCCAATTTAGAGTCGAAATCGTCGCCTGTGAGTACAGCCACTATTTCCACGGGAACACGTGAGACATCAACCTGAACGCCAGCACCGACAGCGGCTGATGGTGTCAGATTGTTAAGCAGATCCTGCAATCCGACTACGCCGCCAAAAAATGCTTCATTGCCAAAGGTGGCATTGAGAAAAATATCTCTTCCACGTTCAACCATATCACCGGACTCTGCTTGTAACGTACGGAAGGTTGCCTGATAGGTGCCGTCGCCGGATATAAAGCTGAGTATTGAACTGTCTGACGCACGGTAAAAGTTAGCCGCTGCGCGAACCCATTCCCCATTGACGACTGCTGCTGATTCTGCCAGTTCAGGGTGCTGCGGTACTTGTTGGGTAACCAGTTCCAGCTCTGCCGGAGCGGCCAGTGTGGTGCCAAATTGAATGGCAAACGCATCACCTGCACGAATCTGGTTTTCACTGGGGTTTGTGAGTCCTTCAACCTCAGTGATGACCAGGGTCGAGTCTTCGGTTATTGCTGCAGCGGGTATGCGAACCGTGATGCGTCCGTCATTGGAGGTAAAACTCCCGCCGACACCAGCCTGAACCGGCATGTTAATCAGAGCTGTCGATTCGTCGGGCGAAGTAACCGGATCGTCGTCATCGTCACTGGAGCTACAGGCAACCAACAGCGGTAATAGAAACGCAAGACCTAATATTCTTCCGAACACCGGTTTTGGCAAATCTATGGTCCTTCTTAAGGTTGAGTTTTGCATCACCATGTTCCCTTTCAACTGGATAAATTTTTTGTTCGCGTATTCCTGTAGCTCTCTAACTTACAGAGATACCAATGCGCAGGTTGACTGATCAGATTTTAAGCAGACATCCTTCAGGTTAGCACGGGCAATAGGCAGGTTTAACTAATTTGCAAAAAACGTTAAATCTAACGATCGGTGGTTTCTCAAGTTATAGACAACGCTACAGTCACAGAGCAGCGATAGGCTGTATATATAATGAAAAAAAGCTACGCTTTAGCTTGATTTGCCGCCTGGGAGCCTGCGCGGCAGAAGCTCCACTACTGCGATCGCGCGCCCTGACGGTGCGTTTTTATCGATCATTTTTTTTGCATGTGAATAACTATGCGCCGCAAATGATCGTACCCGTGGTTCCAGAGCAAGGCCCACGTCATGGCACGCTCTCGCTACGCGGATTTCTACCGCGCAGTCTCCTGGATATAGATTGATGCTGAAATCGTCGCCGTTGCTCGCAGAATTAACCGTGATTTCTACTTCACTTTGTGGGTTCAGGTACGGAAAAATTTTCTGAGAAATTACAAGCGTGTTCGACACAGGCAGTGGCAGTTCTGTGCGTTGTAGGTGGTTTTTCACGTAGACTTGCACGTGTGTCGCAAAAGAATTCAATAGCTGGATTTGTTGAACTTCGCGAATTCTATATCAAGGTTTGACGCCAGTGTAAATTCACCACCGAGTTTGAGTACCTCAATTACACATTCTATAGTGCACAGGCCACCTTGAGTCTGGTTGCGCCTTAGCTTGAATTTGGATGGCTGTGGTGCGCTGAGAGTTGCCGTTGGCATTTTCTTCAGATAGGGGCTTTTATTAAATATTTTTCGTGACTGTTGCCACGTACTATCAATTATTACTATATTCTCGAAATCTTCAATCTCATGCTCTTCCATCCCATGCTCTTCAATCCTTAAGCCCTTTGTTAAGGGATCTGTTGTCCCTTTTGCCGGGTAGAGCAGTAGAGCTTTTTTGTACTCGATGAGTTTTACCAGTTTGCTGTCCGGGTTTGTTCTTTGCCAAACAATTCGATCAACAATATGACTGGCATGCTTTACAGCTATTGAGCCTGTGTTAGTCGCCTTGTTTAGCTCAAGCGCATGGGTGAGCAGGATGATATTCATCTTGTTTAGGTAGACAATATTGTCTGTGGTGGCAGCACACAATCATATCAGTAACCGATAAATTCGGTTCTTATATCCCGTTTTTATGAAATCAACCAGGTAAAGTATTGGCGGGTTCAATTACTTAAAGCCAAATCCAGCCTGGCGGTGCCGGATTTGGTGCTCTAACAGAACCTGCAGCGTATCACCTTGCAGTGATCACGCTGCTATCGTTGCGATCTTGTGCCACGCAACGCTAAATAGGCTAGTAGTACAAGTAGTAATGGGTTAACGCCGACAGCACCTCCACCTGAGCCTTGCGTAGAATCGCTTTCGAGGGTCGGCGAACTTTCCGATTCATCTGCATCGGTATCCTGTGTACCTGCGTCGGTCGGTGACTGCTCGTCGTTTGCATCGGTAGTGTTTTGATCGTCAGTGTTTGTCTGACTATCGTCCACACCATCCCCGGGCTGGCCGACAGGCTGTGGAGTAGGTTGAGGCTCGGGTGCTGGCTGTGGTTGAGGTACAGGCTGTGGATCGGGTGCAGGCTGCGGATCGGGTACAGGTTGCGGTTCGGGTGCAGGCTGCGGATCGGGTACAGGCTGCGGTTCGGGTGCAGGCTGTGGTTCGGGTTCGGGCTGTGGTTCGGGCGCCACTGTGATCAGTTCATAGGCCCCGATATCACAGTTATTACCTTGCGCACGTGATACGCCGCGTTGATCTATAGCGGTTGCCCCATCTCCACAATTGCCGGCATCAATTGCGTCGCTGCCAGACTGCAGAGCATGGGTTTTACCTAGTCCACCATTGTTGGCAAGTTCCAGCAAGCCCGGATTACCAAATGCAATATCTGTTTGTTGAAGGGTTCCACAAGTGCCATCAGTTTGCAGGTTATGACCGATTGATTGCACCGGTGTGACACCGCCGCACTCAATGCCACCCTCAACACCACTGATGATGGTATTCGATAGTATGAATTCGCCGGAGTTGCCAATCTGACGGTCCCCGACAAGTGGCCGTGTATTGTTGGCAATAGTGCTTGTGGTTACACGCATCAGGCCTCTGTTGCTGATCACGCCGGCATAATCTTCATTGGTTCCTATAAAACCTGCATTGTTGCCGCTGATCGTACTGTTGAGGATTTCCGCTAAACCTTCGTTGTCGACGATAGCACCGGAGACATCATTGTTGGTAACGCCAGTGCCTCCGAGCTTAAGGACACCACTGTTTTCGATCAGGCTTTGATCACCGAAGTTATCGTCGAGAGATGAATCGAATATCTCCAGGGTTCCCTGATTGAAAAACGGACTGCTGCTTCGTGTAAACGTGCAGTCGAATAACTTCATTGTTGAGTCAGGCACGTTGTTCACAGACCAGACGTTGTTAGTGCCCAGGCCGCTGATCTGGCAACGCCGTAGTTCTATTCTTCCGCGGTTAGTAATGACCGGGCCACCAGTGGCGGTGTGACTTTCAATGATTACATCATTGGCTGTTATAACACCGGTGTTTGTCAGTACTGAGTCAAAGAGAATGAGGTTGCTATACTGACGAACGTTCCAAAGCGTCAACGTGCCGCGATTCTGTATGGTGGCACTGTTACCTGTGTGGCCTGTGATCTCTGCATTTTCAATGATGGTAGTACCCATGTTCTGCAGGGCAATGCCGTCGGTGAAATCACCATTGGTTATATCTATTCCACTGACCAGTAAAGTCACGCCGGGTAGTACGCGAAAAATCCGGTTAAAGCCTGCAGCTTCAAAGGCTACCTCTGTCGTTGCTGTTATTGTTACGTCTTGCGTAATGGTGAGTTCAGGTACGGCGATAGAGCCTGCGCAGCTAATAAACACCTGCTGCGCGTTTGCCAGTGCATACGCTAAAGTCTCAGGTGTTTGGCTGTCACCGTAGCTAGTGCAGTTGGTCACTGTTGTGCTGCTTTGGCGGTTATCAGTGCTGTCTACGCGCGTCAGTGCAAAATCACCCAAATCAAGATTCTGATTTTCCTGAAGTGCAATTGTCTGCGGCAAGATGGCATCCAGATATATCGTGCCTTCGTCCGGTTGTGGGTCTTCATCAATAAAGTTAATGAAGTTTTCATCTGCAAAAGCCAGTTGATAAGTGCCGCCGGGAACTGAAGAAAACTGGTATCTGCCGAACGCATCGGTGCGCTGAATGAAGGTCTCCGCTGTCTGATCACCAGTGAGAGTGACAGTGATATGCGCAAGTGCGGTGCCGGAATTGTTGCGGACGGTGCCGGAGACTTGTGCAGCGTCAAC
>CAYMVV010000239.1:0-5284 GCA_964393885.1 uncultured Granulosicoccaceae bacterium
TCCAATACTTATTGATATTGGTAAGCGAGGATAATTACTTGTGGAATCAAAGATCAAGCGAGAAATCATCATTCATGTGAAAAGTCCGGGCTCATTTTAAGTTGGCTTTCCAAAATAGGAGAATTTATAGTGCAGCAAGCGTCATCGATTTTCCTGCGAAAACAGTCTTAACATCAACCAGAGAGCTGAATTATGCAAGATCCTGAAACCGCGCAAGAGCAGGCACCTGCCCAACAATTGGAAAAAGACACAACAGTGGCATCTCCCAATCGGCGCAAGCTGTTGAAAGCAGGCGGGGCCGCTATTCTGGGTGCACCATACATCAGCCGCGCCTGGGCGAGTGTTACCGAAATCAATATGCTGGCCTGGTATGGTCATGGCGAGCCCGATGTCGTGGCCGAATACGAAGCGGCCAACAACGTAAAATTCAAGCCCAAGTATTATGCGGGTGGCGATAATATGCTTGCCCTGATTGCGCAATCACCACCCGGAACCTACGATCTGATTCTGTCAGACGCCGAATTCGTACAGCAACTCAATGCGGCGGGCTACATCGAGGAAATGAACGCGGCGGACTATCCGTTTGACGACATGCTGCACGAAGATTTCACGAAATTCCCCGGGCACTGGAAAGACGACAAACTGTTTTCCATGATTCTGCGGGGCGGGCACCTTGGTGTGTCATACAACACCACCGCGGTGACTGCCGAAGAAGCAAGCAGCTACGAGAGTTTCTGGAAGCCCGAGTTAAAGGGCAAGGTGGGTCACTTTGACTGGCATCTGCCAAACCTTGGCATGATGAGCTTGTTGGATGGCAATGGTGCCTCACTGTGGGATCTTGATGATAAAAAGTGGAATCAAGTGCAGGAGACCACCAGCACACTGCGTCCGCAGGTTGGTGGCTTTTTTGACTATGGCGGCACATTCAACTCATTGAAGAATGGCGAAATGCTCGCTATGTGTGGCATCGGTGACTGGATTACAGGTGTGCTTGAGAAAGACGGTGCTCCGGTCGCATCGGTCATACCGAAAGAGGGTGGCATACAGTTCACTGAAAGCTACAGCATAGGCAAAGGCTCGGAAAAAGCCGACGAAGTAAAAAAATTCATCCAGTACATGATGTCACCTGAGGGTCAGGTCAAGTCTGCGCAGATGGCAGCGTATCCGGGTTTTTGTGTGACTAAAGCGGGCCGTGCAAAACTGATCGAGGTCGACAAGAAGGAAGCGGAGCGGTCTCATCAGATTGAAGGCATGGCAAATGAGCCAATCGCTCTGATTAATGACGGCAGAATCCACTATCGTGATATTCCGCTGCAGCAGTCACTTGAAGACTGGAACGACTTCTGGTCAGAGTATAAGAACGCCTGATCGATCTATAACCGGGTGTCTGCAATCGGCTGCTGTTGCAGTGGGGGCCGGTACCCGGTCTTTTCATTGAAAGCCTGAAAAGTAACTACAAAAACTCCGACAACCGGTTTCGCACTATTGAGCTCAAACACGACGTCTGCGCGCAAGTGGTTTAATGGCTACGCATTAACCTGGCGTCTGCCGATTATATTTTGGCAGGTGCTGTTCTTTCTGGGACCGCTGATTTTTATGGTGGCCATGTCCTTCTTTTTGGTAGAAAACTACCGGATGGTGGAGGCGTTCGAGTTTAAAAACTGGGAAAAAATGCTGACCCGCGGCTATTTTTGGGACAGCTATTTTTTAACGCTGGCGCTCGCCACCCTGTCCACAGTTGTTACGTCGTTACTGGCATTTCCAGCGGCATTTGCACTGGCCTTTAAGGTGTCTCCCGCAGTTCGTCGGTGGGCGATATTCCTGCTTATTATTCCTTTTTTCACCAGTTATCTCGTACGTATATTTTCCTGGTACGTGATTTTAGCGGAAAGTGGTGTTGTCAATGCCTTGCTGGCACATATTGGTCTTGGCCCCTACACAATGCTGAATACCAAATTCGGTACGTTGGTGGGGTATATGACGCTGACTCTGCCACTGGTGGTTGTGTTGCAAGCCTTTGCGCTATCCAATATTGATCGCAATCTGGTTCAGGCGGCACACAATCTGGGGTGCTCACCGTGGCGCGCGGTGTACGCGGTTATAGTGCCGCTGGCGAAAACCGGGCTGGTGGTTGCGGCACTGTTTTGTTTTATATTGTCGTTTGGTGATTTTGTCAGCCCGTACTATCTGGGTGGATCAAAACCACCGACCTTACCTATCCTGATCATTGATACGACCAAGTCCGGCCAGCAGTGGCCTCGAGCGGCAGTGGTGGCTGTAGTGATGATGGTAACGCTGATATCTATAGCCTTTGCGGCATTGGCTGTTGCTTATCGCAAGCGGGTGAGCCGATGATTTCATCATCCTGCAGGTTGCGCCCTTGCGGGCAGAGCGCTCGTTCAGAAGACGAAAGGCAGATGGCAGAACAATCAGACTCGCGGCGGCTCCTGTATCGTCTGTCCTCAGTATTCCGTCCTCTGTCCTCTGTACCTTCGTGAGGGTTTGTCGATGAATGGACGCGTGCTTTCGTGGGCTTTGCGTGGTTATACCCTGCTGATCTTTGTATTTGTGTTCGCACCTATCCTATTCAGCGTGGTGTTTTCGTTTAACTCGGCGCGTTTCCCAACCATTCCACTGGAGTCGTTCACATTGCGCTGGTACGAAACCATCTGGAATGATCCTGATGTGTGGACGGCGGTTCGCAACAGTGTCATCGTATCGTTGTGCGCATCTGTCATCGCCACCGTGTTGGGGTTTTGCACAGCCTATACTGATTTTCGCTATAACTTTCACTTCAAGAGTGCGTATCTGGCACTGGTGTTATTGCCACCAACCATACCGCTGATCATCATGGCGCTGGCCATGCTGGCCTGGTTTTCTAAGATTGGAGCGTCCGGACAGCTGTGGTCCATTATCATCGCGCACAGTGTATTGACGGCGCCCTTTGCTATGGCTATCTGCCGTATGCGACTGAACCAGATGGATGGTGATCTGGAAGCGGCAGCCTGGAATCTGGGTGCCAGTGAGTGGCGTGCGATGCGCGAGGTGATTATCCCGTTCTGCAAGCCGGCTATTATTTCGTCGCTGTTTCTAACCGCTGCTGTGTCCTTTGACGAGTTTGCCATAGCGTGGTTTGTGTCCGGTCTGAATAAAACAGTGCCGGTACTGATTCTGGAAATAGTGCAGGGTAATATTGATCCGCAGGTTAACGCCATTGGCACCTTTGTATTTTTGGTGTCGATGACACTGGTCATCGTTGCGCAAATATTTTTTACCCTTCGACACAGCAAGGCCTGGTCATGAATAGCGGCACGAACACTAATTCGCAGAGCCCGCTGGTCACCTTTGAACAGGTTAGCAAGCGCTTTGGAGGTTTCGTTGCTGTAGAAGGGCTTGACCTCAGTATTGATGCGGGTGAGTTTATTGCCATCATGGGGCCGTCCGGCTGTGGAAAAACCACCACGCTGAGGATGCTGGCGGGGCTTGAGCAACCGACCACAGGCAATATAACTATCGCCGGTGAACGCATGAACAACGTCCGGCCGCACAACCGTGACACACCGATGGTGTGGCAGTCACTGGCGCTGTTTCCGTTTCTCAATGCACGTGAAAACGTCGAGTTCGGGCTCAAGATGCGTAATCAGGACGCTGCTACCAGACGCAACAAAGCAATGGAGTGGCTTGATCGTCTGGGGGTTGCGGAATTTGCTGAACGCAATATAGAAACACTGTCCGGTGGTCAGCGCCAGCGTGTTGCACTGGCCAGATCACTGGTGACGGAGCCCCGGCTATTGTTACTTGATGAGCCGCTCTCGGCGCTGGATGCGCATTTGGTTATTCGCATGCAATCGGTACTGACGAAGTTGCAGCGAGAACTGGGCATTACCTTTGTCTATGTAACGCACTCCCAGTCAGAAGCTTTTGCTATGGCGGACAGAGTAGTGATTATGTCGAATGGCAAAATTGCACAAACTGGTCTGCCGCGCGATATCTACCGCGAGCCTGCAAACCGATTTGTGGCCGAGTTTGTCGGCCGCAATAATATTATATCGGGTAAGGTGTCATCGCTGTCCGATCAGACGATACACGTAGATTCCGCAATCGGTCAGTTTACCGTGGAAGCCGGGGCCACAGTGCCGGTGCAGCATGATGAAATCAGCTTTGCGATAGCCGCTGATCTGGTGGAGATTTCCCGCAGTAAACCTGCGGCACAAAATTGTGTTACTGCCAGTTTGATTTCGGAGGAATTTATAGGATCGGTAGTGACCCTGTTTCTGGAAACTTCGGATGGTACCGAGTTGAAGGTACAACTGCAGGAGCGAGAGCTTGCTACGCTTGACCATGCCAGTGGTGGAACGTTTTACCTGAGCTGGCAAAGTGCCAGCGCCCATGCGTTGCAGGATTCCTAGCCAGGCTTCTTTAACACAGGCTCTACAGATTATTTAAAGATCTGTGGAAATAACCAGTGTGGATCAAGACTGCCAGGTAACAACCTGGCAGCTCGATATCGCTTTTGTTAGCTGCCTGATTTTTTGGCTTTTCGCGACCGGGTCAGCTTGCGACGAAATAGCCTGCCACCAGCAACCGTTGCTAAGAAAACAAGGAGCGGGTCGAAAGCACTGCCGACACCTCTGAGTCCGGTGCGAATTGTTGCATCAGTGGCATCAGCGTCGTCTCCCGTTACCGGGTCGTCAGCGATGGGGCCTGCGTCCTCACCATCACCAATGCCGTCGTTGTTGGAGTCGGGATCGAGGGAATCCGGTAAGCCGTCGCCATCGGTATCAACTTCACCGTCACCTTCTTCGATATCGGGAAGGCCGTCATTGTCGTCATCAGTGTCTATGTCGTCGGCGATGCCGTCGCCATCGGTATCCAGGCTCTCGCCATCCCCAATGCCGTCGTTGTTGGAGTCGGGATCAAGGGAATCCGGTAAGCCGTCGCCGTCGGTATCAACGTCACCGTCACCTTCTTCAGTATCGGGAAGGCCATCATTGTCGTCATCAGGGTCTATGTCGTCGGTGATGCCGTCGCCGTCGGTATCGGTCGGGCTCTGGTTGTCTCCAATGCCGTCGTTGTCGGAATCAGGGTCACGGGAATCCGGTATGCCGTCGCCGTCGGTATCAATTTCACCGTCGCCTTCTTCGATATCGGTAAGGCCGTCATTGTCGTCATCGGGATCTATGTCGTCGGTGAGGCCGTCGCCATCGGTATCTGTGCTGACATCAGTGTCTTCCGGCTCCTGAGAATCCGGTATGCCATCGTTGTCTTCGTCGCCGGTTTCATC
>CAYMVV010000240.1:0-5267 GCA_964393885.1 uncultured Granulosicoccaceae bacterium
GTTGTAAAACTGCTCTGACGTTATCGTGTGCGCGATGCCAGATCCGCATTGTCGTATCATGGGCGACACCTGCGACGTGTGACGTTAGCAGGCAATTCTCCAGCCCGATGAGTGGATTGTCAGCGCGAATCGGTTCCACCTCGAACACATCAATCGCCGCAGCTGCGATGGTGCCGTCTGCAAGTGCGGTAGCCAGCGCCTTTTCATCAACAATGCCGCCGCGCGCGCAGCAGACAAATCTTGTGTTGCTGCCCATGGTGTTTAACGCGTCGGCGTCGATCATCATGCGCGATGTATCATTGAGATCGGTACAAACACAAACGAATTCAGATTGCCGATACAGTGTGTGTTTGTCAGTTGCGGTGGCGTTTAGGGATTTAGCCAGAGTGGTATCAACAGTGCCGATATCGTTATAGAGGACTGGCATACCGAAAGCGTGCGCGCGTTGCGCAAGTGCCGAGCCGGTGTTACCAAAGCCGACAATACCAAGCGTTTTTCCGTACAGCTCGCAGGTCTGCGTCGTCAGTTGCCTGGCTGAAGCCCAATCGGCCTGTTGGGTTAATGCAAGTGCCGAAGGCAGTTGTTTGGCGAGGGCAAGCATAAGCGCCAGGCAGTGCTCAGCGACGGCCTCACTGTTTACCCCTTCCAGATTGCACGCCGGAATCGCGCGCTTTGCGGTGGCTTCCAGGTCAAGTGTTTCGTAGCCAACCCCGAGGCGCTGAACGATTTTGAGGGCAGGTGCAGCACTCAGGATCTGTTCGTTGACCGGTTCCATACCGACAATAAATGCTTCCACCTCTTTCACTTTGTCGAGATCTTTCCTGCTGTACAGACCATCATCCCCGACTTCTATTCGAACGGACTCAACGTCGTTCGGGATGATGTCTTCCAGATCAGGCCTGACACGCAGCAGGTATGCGATTTTCAATTGGCGGCACCATAGGAGTATAGAGTTTAATCACAGTGTCTATGGTCTTGCCGTGCGGTTCAAGTAGTGGATGGCGTTAACGTTATTATGTCTAGTACCACAGGCCGCTGATATGCCAGCGAGGTCGGGCGCGAACACGTGGATAGCTGGGGGCAACTACGCCTGCTAACAATTCGCGCAAACGTTCAACCGGAGCGGGTGGAGCTGGCAAGGGTGCAATTTCTCCCAGTCGCTGGATACGTTGTTCTGTCGGCGGGTGTGAGCGCAGCGCCGCAGGAATGGGCGCGCGTTTGCCGGGTACCATCGTGTTCCACATGCTACCGCGTTGTATGCGATCCAGCTTGCTGAGTGCGGAAGCCAGGCCCGCTGCATCCCGGGTCAGTTCAACAGCGCCCAGATCCGCTGTGAATTCACGCGACCGAGACAACGCCAGCTGCAGCAGCGTACTGGCAAAGGGTGCAAGAATCATCGCCAGCAACTGTATTGGGCCCAGGCCGATCGAGCCTCCAACGAGAGCCACCGGAATAGCAATGATCACCAACAGCTGACCGATCTGTGAGATCGTACCTAGTATCCTGGACACGAAATCTGCCAAACCCATCACGCGGGTATCCTGATGGCGGATGTGGCTGATCTCATGTGCCAGCACGCCTGCCAGCTCGCGAGGGTTCATTACCCGCAATAAACCATCGGTGACGGCAACTGCTGCCTGGTTATCGCTGCCTACTGCAAATGCGTTCAGCATCCTGGATGGCACGTAGTACAAGTGAGGTACAAAAGGCAACTCAGCTCGTCGCGACAGTTCGTCAAACACCTCGTGGATACCTTGCGCGGCTTGTCTGGGCAAAGGCTTTGCATTAGACATGCGCAATACAAGTGCTGGTGAAAAACGAGGGCCGATAATTGCCATGGCGAAACAGGCCACCAGTGCGATCAGTGCACCCAGCCATCCCTTGAGCAGTGCCCCCAGCGCAACCAGTAGCGCCGTCATTGCCAGTAGCAGTAATGCAGAATGGAAGGAATTAACGCGTTTGTGGCGTTCCAGTTCTTCAATGTTCATCGGATTTTCCTGAAATTGTTACCAACACTCTTAGGTCGAGTCTCGACCTGTTGACCGATATGAGCCTGTCAGCTGTGGCGCAGACAGGAATTCGCTCGAACTCTGCCATAATGATATGAGCCCCTGTTTTCCCGGAGTATCCCGATCAACTCCCGAATCTGTCAAACTGGGCGTTCCCGCCTTGGCCATGTGATCCGTATCCGCCAACAGAATTTAGCCCTGAAGAGAGCAATACATGGAAAAGAGTCTTTTTAAGTTCATCTGGAAATACTCAAAGAGAGAGCAGGTCATTCAGTTGCTGATCACTCTGCTGACTTTTCCAGTGTTGTTTGCCACTCTTGAACTACCCAAGCGCATCATCAACGATGCCATTGGCGGCACTGGCGAAAATATTGTTTTGCTTGGAATAAGCTTCACTCAGATTCAGTTTCTCATCTTGTTGTGCGCCGCGTTTTTTGTGGCTGTGGTAACCAATCTGGTGTTCAAGATGCGCTTGAATACCATGAAAGGCGTGCTGTCTGAACGGTTACTGCGACGATTTCGCTACCAGTTGATAACCCGCGTCCTGCAGTTTCCACGGCCTTATTTCCGCAACACAAGCCAGGGTGAACTGGTATCCATGGTGACGTCGGAAGCGGAGCCAATGGGTGGGTTGATGGGTGACATCCTGTCCCTGCCGGTGCTCCTGACAGGTCAGATGCTTACCATTTTGATATTCCTGTTCGCCCAGAGTTTCTGGTTTGGGATGGCCGCCGTTGCGCTGATACCTTTGCAGGCGTGGATCATTCCAAAAATGCAGCGGCAAATCAATCTCCTCAATAAAAAAAGAACACATGAGGTCCGCAAACTTGCAGCAGATATCGGTGAAACTGCAGCAGGGGTAAGTGATATCCGCATCAATGGCGGATTGAGATACAGAATGTCGATGTTTTCCAACCGTTTGGGGAACCTGTACGACATTCGCTTTGAGATATATCAGAAGACGTTCTTCATGAAATTCCTGAATAGTCTGATCAATCAGCTGACACCGTTTTTTTTCTACGCAGTGGGCGGTTATCTGGCGATTCGTGGAGAGATTTCCGTCGGTGCTCTGGTGGCCGCTCTGGCCGCGTACAAAGATATGTCTTCACCGTGGAAAGAGTTGCTGGCGTTTTACAACCAGACTCAGGACATGGCGTTGCGATGGGAAGTCGTCACTGAACGTTTTGCACCGAAAACACTGGTGGATAAACACCTGCTCGAAGGCACGCCTTCGACAGTCGAAAGCCTGAAAGGTGACATAGAAATCAGTGACGTGACGGTCCGCGATGAAGACGGTCAGCCTGTGTTGGAAAATATAAATTTGACGATACCGCAGGGTGCACGCGTTGCTGTCAAGGCGGACAATGAAACTGCGGCTCTGGCTTTTGCAGACCTGTTGACGCGCGAGGTAATTCCTCAGCGCGGTTCGGTCAGGATAGCGGGTCACGACCTGAACACCCTGCACCAGGTGACTCTGGCCAAAGCTATCGGGTATGCCCATTCCAATCCGCACATCCTGCAGGGCACCCTTGGCGAGAACCTGCTAATGCCATTCAAAAACAAACCTGTAGACGATTTGGCGGGTGATTCCGGCGACAGCTTTCAGTCAAAAGCCGAGCAATCGGGCAACAGCATCGATCCGTTTCATACGCAGTGGATTGATCCGACAATTGCCGGACTGCAGTCTTCAGATGAAATCAAGGATTGGTGGTTTCAGTTGGTCGAGGCGATGGGGATCGATGATTTTATGGTGCGCCGAGCGCTGCGGTCACGCCTTGATATCGAAGGTCAGCGCGAACTGGCTGATGCGATAGTGCAATTGCGGCCCGAGATCGCAAAGCGACTTGCGCAGGCTGGAGTGGATGATATCGTTCAGGTCTATCATCCCGATAAATTCAACCCGCTGTCACCGCTGGGCAGTAATCTTCTGTACGCTTTACCCACCAGTGCGCTGTCACAGCAATCGTTGTCAGAAGTCGATAACTTTGTGCGCATTCTGCGCGAGCAGGGGATCACCGACGAGGTGATGCAATTGTCCACTACCCTGATCGAGAACCTGCTTGCAACCTTTGGCAATGATGGTACCGATCACCCACTTTTCAGGCGTTTGAATTTAGACGAAGAACTCTATCAACGCCTGAGCGCTATCATAAAGAAACGGCGTGAAGTCGGGGACGAGGGGTTGCCACTGGAGGACTATTCATTATTGCTAACGGTGCCATTTGCCTTTTCGGCCGAGCAAATCGGGCCAGCATTCGATGAGACCTTCAAGCAGCGCGTACTGAAAATCCGCAAGACCAGTGCAAAGCAAATGGTGCAGGCGCTGGATGGGTTATTCGAAACCATCGACCCGGCAAAATACTACCCCGTGATGACGGTGATGGGTAACGCGATATTCGGCCGAGTCTCGCGCATGGCCGGCGTGCGTGAGGCAGTGATAGAGGACATTATTGTGGATGTTCTGAGCGAGCATGGATTGCGACGACTGGCCGCACAAACAATCTATGATCTGGAGACAGCGTCGGGCGGCATCAATCTGCCAGCCGTTTTCAGGGAGAGGGTGGCTTTCAGTCGGGCGGGAATCAAGAAGCCGGATATATTGATTCTTGGAAACTCGCTTGCCAGCCATGATAGCCAGGCACGCGATCTGATGAGAGAGCGTGTAAGCACTCTGATGCCGGATACAACGAAGATTTTTATAGAGCGTAAGGTCAGCCGCCCCGAAAACTACGACCTGTTTGTAGAAATTGTTGACGGCCGCATTGATGGTGGCGCCCGTCAGCAAGGACTACAGGATTTGGATGCCCGCCAGGATCTCAATCGAAAAATCGACGCGATTGCCAAAACCGAGTTGTTTGCCAAGCTTGAACGCAACCAACAGAGTTTGCTGGCATTCGGTGCACAGTGGTACTCCGCTGAACCAGGGCGCAAGATATTTACAACAGGCGAGGAGGCGGATGCGGCGTATCTCTGTATCGAAGGATTGGCTGGATTGTATTGGCCAGCGGCCAATGGCGAAACCCGGTTGATCTCCGAGGTGGTGCCGGGGCGGTTGATTGGCGACCTTTCGGTTATCCTCAACGAAAGACGGTCTCTTAATTTGGTTGCATTAGAAGACAGTTTGTTTCTGCGTATGGGCGCTGCCGATTTGATGGCGGTGATCGAAAACGATGCGATGGCGGCGTCAAGTCTGATGCGTTCAGTCGCTGACAATCTATCGGGTGCAGTGGATACGTTGCGTGCAATGCGGATGTATGC
>CAYMVV010000241.1:0-5259 GCA_964393885.1 uncultured Granulosicoccaceae bacterium
TGTATAATCCAATACTTCAAGATCCTGTCCGAAGCAACAACGAAGCAACAACGAAATAGCGGCGAGTAAATCCTGATGACTGTATATGATTCCATGATTGATACCATTGGCAACACACCAATGGTTCGGTTGAATAAACTGGCCAGAGATATACCAGGGCAGGTGCTCGCCAAGGTTGAGTACTTCAATCCTGGTAACTCAATGAAAGATCGCATGGCGATCAAAATGATTGAGGAGGCAGAGCGCTCCGGTGAACTAAAACCGGGTGGGACAATTGTAGAGGGTACATCGGGCAACACGGGTATGGGGCTGGCGCTTGGCGCAATTGCCAAGGGCTATAAATGTGTTTTTACTCTGGCTGATAAACAATCGCAGGAGAAAATAGATATTTTGCGAGCTGTGGGTGCCGAGGTTATTGTTTGTCCGACCAGTGTGCCTGCGGATGATCCGCGTTCCTATTACTCGGTAGCACAGCAGATACACAAAGATACTCCGAACTCAATCTACCCCAACCAGTACGATAACCCCGCTAATTCACAAGCGCATTACGAGACCACGGGCCCGGAGATTTGGTCAGATACGGATGGCAAAATAACCCACTATGCGGCCGGCGTCGGCACCGGCGGCAGTATGTGTGGCGTGGCGAAATATCTGAAAGAACAAAACAGCGATATAGTAACCGTTGGCATTGATACCTATGGTTCGGTATTTAAAAAGTACAAGGAGACAGGGATATTTGACGAAAGTGAAATCTATCCGTACATGACCGAAGGCATCGGCGAAGACATACTGCCGAAGAATGTTGACTTTGATTTGATTGACCACTTTGTCAAGGTGACGGACAAGGATGCCGCGATCATGACTCGCAAACTTGCACGCGAAGAAGGTATGTTTTGTGGCTGGTCATGCGGTTCAGCGGTAGCCGGTGCGCTTGAGTGGGCACGCGATAACATGACGAATGACGATGTGATGGTAGTCATCCTGCCAGACCATGGGACTCGCTACCTGGGCAAGGTTTACAGCGACAGCTGGATGAAAGACCACGGCTTTCTTGAAGAGCGGGACTACTCGACGGCCGGAGATATCATTTCCGGATACCATCGCGATCGAACGATGCTTGGCATTGATGAGGCAACATCGGTGGTTGAAGCCGTTCGCTTGCTTACGGAAGCAAATGTCTCACAGGCGCCGGTTACGGCAAATGGCGAATTTGTTGGTAGTCTGATCGATACCAAATTACTGTCTGCGATGATTGATAATCCAGATATTAAAGAGCAGCCTGTTGCAGAAGTTATGGGCGCTCCTTTCCAGGTGGTGCCGAAGGATACGACACTTGATGTACTGGCATCGCTAATCAACCGCGACAATCCTGCGGTACTTGTCCCGGACGGCGGGACTGCAATGCGTATCATTACCCAGCACGATGTTCTAAAGGCAGTCTCCGAGAGTTGATGCACTGGTATTTGCAGGCTGTTGCTGTTTGCAATTTAGACCGTCGCTGTGCTTCTTCATAAACCTGACCAGAATTGTGTGCTGAGTAGTGTGTGCTGAGAAATAGCTCACTGACTTACAACAGGCTGAAACTCCGGACAGATTTGTATTTTCCGTTACTGGCGGGCGTCCGGATCAGCTTGCAGCCCAATGTCTTCCAGAAATTCTATAACCGAACTTGTTACCGTGGCGTTGTTTTGCGGTGCCATGATATTTCCAACCAGAATGTGCTTGCTCATGGCATGCGGATTATCAATCAGCAGAGATTTTTTTTTCGACTTAAGTTTCTTATAGAAGGCTTTCGTGCATTGCGCATCAACCGTTTTGTCGAAGTTTGAATACAATATATAGATGGGTATCGTGTTCGCAGACGGATTATACTTATTGGCCAAACTCACCATTGCCATCAGCGGTAGCAGAGCCTTAACCGGGTAGCGGTTTGTCCAGTATTTAGCTTGTTGTTCGGTTACCGGTTCCGAACTGCGGTATTTGCCAGTGGTTGCATGAGCCAGTTGCACTCCCCAGGGCCACAGTAAAAACCGTGCTTTTTTATCATATACGCCAAAATTAGGTGAGAAGAACACCATAGCCTCGATTTGTTTTTTAAACTGGTCTTGCTGTGCGATCCACCAGGCGATCGTGGCACCGGTTGAGCAAGCGATAATTATCGTCCGCTGGCCGATACGCTCGGCAATGGTGAGCGCTTCACTCGCATCGTTAACCCACTTGTTGACGCTTCCTTCCGCGAGTGAGTCGTCGCTGCGGCCATTGCCCGCCAGTCGAGCGTAGTAGATATTGCCGCCAAAGTATTCGGCAATATCTGAAGGAACCGGTTCGGCTTCCTGGCGGCAGGCAGAAAAGCCATGCAGATAAACAAATGAGTAATTTGTCTTGCGCTTATCCTCGTGCATCCAGAATATGGTTTTTTCCGCTCCTGGTGTGAGGTCGTCATAGCGTGACTCCAGGTCATTTAGATAACCATCCAGATCTTCTGGCAGATCAGGCACAGTAAAGCGTGTATCTTTTTGCACTCTTGGCCCGGAAATACCGAGTACCACAAGCACCACAATCAGCAATATCGCAAGCGTTAACATAGGGTAGGGTGACCGGGTCGCCTAATGAGTTGGTATCTGAACTGTGCAGAGCATGGCTGTGCAGCGCATGCATTGCCAGCTAAGATGTGACTGTGGTTGTCTCGTTTTGCTTCTTCCCGGAATGGTAAGCCGGTCAGTAGCAGAACCGGCAGGCATTTACGTGCAATGTGAAGTTCACTCAAAGTGTCTCGCTTTGCACTGGCGTATCGAAGCACTCAGGAATGCGTGGAACGGCTAGCGCGCGCTTCTGTACTCTGGCCAATCTGCTGCAGCGCTACCCAGAAGTGACCGCCATTCGTCTATGGCTCCGGCAAACTTGTCCCTGTCTATAAAAGAAAGGTCGTAAATAAGTCGTTTGCTTTGTTGGGAGTTTCGGGTCAACAGGAATGGACCTCTTGAGGAATCGCTTACGCGTTGAGCTGTAGCGTTACTAATATCAAGTGCCTCGTAATTCGCAATCATCTCGAGGCAGCTATTACCGACATCTGAATTATTCACAGGCCAGACCAACACGGTATCTGCACTATCCGGGATGTTTTCAACTGGCACAAATGCCAGGTTTTTCATCGTCGCCTGACAGACAGCAAGGGCGCGAGCTGAGTCTTCCGACTGGGTGAAATGAATAAAGGCCAGATTGGTTGTGTTTTCCGGAATATCGATCAGGCTGGCGACCGTCAGATAAGCACCCTGTCCGGGCAGGGTGGGCAATGCACCTGTATCAGTGCCGGTCGCGGTCGATGGATTTGCAGTTTCGGTCGGTGGGTTCAGCGGGGGAGCCTGGACCGATGCGTCGTCGTCACCAGATTCAGACACACCGGGGTCAGATAAACTGGGCGGTTGGGCATTTGGTTCGGTATCGCTCGATCCTGACAGCGCTGGCGGCGCCGTCGACGAAGGCGGAGCACCCGGTGTGATTGTGCCCAAATTGTCCAATGGCTGATCGAAAAAAGCGCAACCGCCCAGTCCAACGCTGAGTAATACAAGGCAACTACCCGCAAACCGGTTGATGGTTGGCACTAAGGCGTGAGCGGGTTTACTGAGTCTGTTGAGCATAGTGATATGGGAAAGCTGGTCAATGCAGCAAGTATCAATGTTTCCTCCATAAGTATCAATGTTTCCGTCGTCGAGGGGTCGGTTACAAGCTGGTATGACAGCGCTAAAACGCTTGCAAACTGGTCGCCTGTGAGAATCGTCCCTGGCGAGCGATTCGCCGTCGCGCAACATCAACATAAATCTTCACGACAGCAACGCGCCAGATCCTGTCACGAGCAAGTGTGTACCGAATCGGGGTTGTAGAATCGCGGAGATCGAACTCCGGAAATCCCGGGAAATAATGCGAAATGTCTCTAACTAGTCGAAGAACCGGCGCATGGATTTCGCCCCGGGGTTTTAAGTAACTCGCAATGGGGTCGATGTCTATGTGTTATGGGAACCGTTGCGCGACAGGCTAAAGTGTAACTGCGTGTGAAATCATAGTTGTCACTTCGCGTGCTTTTGAGTAATGGGTGCTGCAGGTTGATGGCTGGATCGATAGTTGTTCAGTAATTGGAGCTAGCTACAATGCAAAGCGGATCAAAGTCCTTTATTTTTTTGGTAAATTTGCAGGGGAACTAAATGTCAATTGGCGCCGCACGTCAGCTCGGTGACGATAATGATTTGTCTATTTATGGCATCAGCAACGTCGCGGAAGTTATCCAGAATCCCTCGTTTGAACTGCTCCACGCGGAGGAAATGCGTGATGACCTGGAGGGCTTTGAGCGCGCGACAATGACCACTCTGGGTGCAGTTGCAGTAGATACCGGAGAATTCACAGGCCGTTCGCCCAAGGACAAATACATAGTCAAAGACGATGTGACACGAGATACACTCTGGTGGTCGGATCAGGGCAAAAACGATAACAAACCCATTGATCAGGGTGTTTGGAATGACCTGAAAGATATCGTCACAGAGCAACTTTCAGGTAAGCGTTTGTTTGTGGTTGATACCTTTTGTGGTGCAAACAGGAACACACGCCTCGCGGTACGGTTTATCACCGAAGTTGCCTGGCAGGCCCATTTTGTCAAAAACATGTTCATTCGGCCCAGCGACGCCGAGCTTGCAACCTACGTTCCTGATTTTGTCGTGCTGAACGGTGCAAAGACCAGCAATCACAAGTGGCAGGAACATGGACTGAATTCCGAAAATTTTGTCGCGTTTAATCTTACTGAGAAGATGCAGTTAATCGGTGGCACCTGGTACGGCGGCGAGATGAAAAAAGGCATGTTCGCGTTGATGAACTACCTGCTGCCTCAACGGGGTATTGCGTCCATGCACTGCTCGGCCAACGCTGGCAAGAACGGTGATGTTGCGGTTTTCTTCGGGTTGTCGGGCACTGGTAAAACCACGTTGTCTGCCGATCCAAATCGCCTGCTTCTGGGTGATGACGAACATGGTTGGGACGATGACGGCGTGTTTAATTTTGAGGGCGGTTGTTATGCAAAAACAATCCGGCTTCGAAAGGAGGCAGAGCCAGAGATCTACAATGCCATTCGTCGCAACGCATTGCTTGAAAACGTAGTCGTGCGCGCTGACGGCAGTGTCGATTTTGATGACGCATCCAAAACAGAGAATGCGAGAGTGTCCTATCCGATAGAGCACATAGAAAATATCGTCGCACCGGTATCCAAAGCTGGCC
>CAYMVV010000242.1:0-5253 GCA_964393885.1 uncultured Granulosicoccaceae bacterium
TCATCAACGGTTCGGACAATTTTCATAGATCGTATATTTCTTCTTTATTGGGATACTGCGAGCTCTTTACATCTTGATCAAACTCGTCAAACGCCTCGCGAAGTTCTTTGTTCATGTTGCGATAGCGACGTACGAACTTTGCATTTTTTTCGAAAGCGCCGAGCATATCCTGCATCACCAGAATTTGACCATCAGTACCGGCGCCTGCACCAATGCCGATGGCAGGGATTTTTAGCTTCTGAGAGATCAGGGTACCTATATTCTGCGGAATACACTCAAGGATCAGCGAGAAACATCCCAGCGCTTCAGCTCTTTCACTGTCCTGTATGATTTTTTGTGCTTCGGAGTCTAGTTTTCCCTGAACCTTATAGCCACCCAGAGTATTCACACTTTGCGGCCTGAGCCCAAGATGAGCCATAACGGGCACCCCGGACTCTATGACATGGGCTATAAACTGTTCGTTGCCGTCAATCCCCTCCAACTTAACTGCATGCGCACCGGCAGCCATCAATCTTCGAACGTTTTCAAGGCCATGATCCAGGCTGCCTCGATGGCTCAGAAAAGGAAGATCACCCACTATAAATTTGTCTGGCGCTCCTTTCTTTACGGCCTGAGTGTGCAGCACCATTTGCTCCATGGTGGCCTCGACTGTGGATTCGGCGCCGTGCATTACCATGGCCAGGCTGTCTCCTACCAGTATGCCGTCTACCTGGCTTGTGTTTAAGATCTTTGCCGTCCAGTAGTCATAACAGGTCAAGAACGAAATTTTTTCACCATTGGCTTTGCTTTTTGCAAAGTGAGCGATATTCATTGTTGCGATTCCCGTGAGGTAGAGGCAGTCGGTAGAGGATTGTTTTTTGCCGCCTCTACAAACGCACGGTAGATTTGTAGCAAATGATGTCCGTCCAGCGCTTCCTGATGCCTGGCAAGCGTGGTTTGATCGTTGCGTAGCAAGGGGCCGGAAAAATTGTCACCACCGGTTTTAAAAGTGTTGTCGAGCGATTGTTGTAAAAAAGGTTGCAGTGCGGCCCGTGGAATATTCAGCTTTTCAAACTCTGCGAGAGTATTGTGCCATAGCCACTGGGGAAAATTACCCGCTATCACGCAGAAGCTATGGTAGAGAGCTTTGTCTGTTGGCGATACGGCGTACTGAGGGTTTGGCAGACTTGCAATACAGGAATTATTCGACGAAAAATCCAGCGTCAAAGGTATCGTTTTATAAAAGTCTGCAGGATAAAGATCATTACCAAAAGTCATCAACGGGTGGATGCCGCCTATCTCCGGGTGATAGAAAGCTCCGCTAAAATGAAATACGGAACCGGAAAAACCGGTCAGGTATGTTTCGTAAAACTCGTTTAACGCATCATCGGATATCGCCAGAAAAACAGTAGAGAAACTGTTAAAAAATGTTGAAAGTTCCTGTGGCGTTTTTTTTTACCTCATCTGACCGATTCCAGACTGTGGCGGACGAGCCGAGGCTGTGTAGATAAAACCCCCAATGGGTAGCCATTTTGCCACCGCCAATTATCAGATTATTATGTTGAGGTACCTGAGCCATTGATCGAGCCCTTATATTTGTGTTTACGAAAGTACAGTCCGGGTAAAGAATACTCCGGGTTACATCTCAATGAAAATATACGTTCGATTTCCCGGATCTCAATATCAGAATTCATACCCTGCAGCGATGAATCTTCCAAAAGCTGAAGTCGGTTGTTTGTCCGATGTTGGTGCTTAGCTTTTCAAGACATCGCTACTGTTTGGTGTACTTGCCAGTCAAGTCCGCGTTAGGAAGAGTGAATTTTAATGGGTCGTGCAGAACCCGTAATACTCTTGAATCGTTTTTCAAAACTGTTTTAACGTTCAATCCACTGGTTTGTGGAAAACGATTCTCACTTGAAAATGTATGCGTACACTACCCAATGTGCGATCCACTACCACTACCACTACCACTACCTTCTGTCGGTAAGGACTCCACGAGGAATTTTGTCGCGCGCAGCGAGAGGAGGGTGATGTTGTCTGTACAGGCCTGAAGGCTCGTTGCGGTCACTATTCAGAAATACAGTTTATGGCGCTATGGAATTGTGCAAGTGTTCCTGTATTGGCTTTACCGTTGCGTTGTCGAATTCCACTGATACAAAACTCACTCCATCGATTCAACGTGCTCCACCTGCATGCTATAACCCATTGGGACCTGTGCCTGACCGTCAACGAGAAAAAGTTCTGTACTGGTACTCTGTGTTTTCAATTGACCAGTAATCCACACTGGTTCATAAAGATCCGCTACTCGATAGGCTGTTTGTAACTGCGCAAGCACCACCTGATTCGGCGGTGGTGGTGGCACGTGAATACAAGCGCCGACATAGGGCACCAGCAGAAACTCGGTAACGCCGCTTTCTGCCATCTCCAACGGCAAAGCATAACCCGGCAGGCGAACGAGCTTGCCATCCAGTGAGTTGTTTACCTGCTCTCCACGTTGTTCAATCTGGCGATCGCGTTCGCTTGCCGCTGCGAGCAATTCGTCGACATCGACGTTATTGGTACGGTGTTCATCCAGTAGTCGCATAGCGTTTCGATACTCCTGACCTTGGCGAGAAATTATGCCCGCGTCTGCATCGGCCAGCACCTTGCCAATAAAGCCAAGGTCGTAGCGAACATTAATCTGTGTGGCGGCTAGCGGATCCGCTAATGGCTCTGTTTCCGGTAGTAGATCCTGCCACTCGATTTCGACAACTTCTGCGGTATTGTCGGGTGGCTGGTTATGCGGTTGCCTGTTTGGTTGGTACACGAAGGTTAGCGCACCACCCAACAGAATGACGATGATCAGAATGAGTCTCACCTGATAGCTCCTTGAGAAGTCTCCCTGAACGAGCGGCAGCTATAAGCAACCACCGCTCGATATAATTGCTAAACATAGACCTGCGATCGCCAGTCGTTGGGCCAGGCTTGAATTCAAGAGGCAACGCCGCTTGACACCAAATTCAATCTATCGAATAAACCAGGTTGGTGTCATACAACAGCAGGTAACAAGTTTGTTGTTTAACGCTGTTTCGCTATATCAACCGCCGACACCAGCGCCCGGTGGCTTGATCGCGATTGCGCGTGTAAGACCTCCGGACATATCAACGACCTTGGCACTGAGCGAGATAAAGTAGGCACCACGCGCTGGTAACTGACCGATATTCCGACAGAACTCGGTCCATGAACCACCTCTTTCCAGAAACTTCACATGCGTCATTTGAGCCATTGGTTTACCTTCCCACATATGACCAATAGGTCCCATTGACGGCCCGTCGGTTGCAAGGTGCATGACCCCCTTGTCAGCGAGATACTCGACCGCATCAGGTGTTGGCGCTGGCCATCCGGGCACGTCGCCTGTAACAAGTGGATCCCATGCGAGTCGGTTGCCTTCCGGGAATGGCTTGTAGTAAAGATCACTATAGCCGGAGTAAAACAGGACAACGTCACCTGCTTTTATTTCGCCGTTTTTTTCTTCCTCGGCTTTGATCATTTCCGTTGTAATCAAAGGGCTCATACCGCCGTCAGCCTGATCGAGTATCTCGCTGACATCGATTACGACAGCAGGGCCCATCATATTTCCAACCGGATACTTGTCGCCGGTCATCCAGCCGGTTTCAGATTGAAACTCTATTCCGGATCCCTCAGGTGGAACAAAGTGTGCCGGAAAGTCCGCTTGTGTACCGGTGTGTTCGTCTATAACCATCTGCTGGCTATAGTAGGGGAAGACTGACTGCACCAGGTTTGCCTGTACGGTGTCTGCGGCTCCGCCGGCTCCCTCGCGCGGGTTCTTGGTGTAGGGCCCGTCTTTGGTTTCGAACCAATTCATCGTCCATCGTCTGAACGGTGGATGAAAAGGCCAGTGTGCGGGATAGTTCTCCGAGATCGTTACGGTTAAATCTACGACCTCTCCGCCACCGACAGCCGCAGCGATTTCGCTTGCCGGGTCTGCTTTTGCAGCACTCGCTGCAATCAACAATGCTACGCCCGAGACAGTTACTAGATTGCGCAATTTAAACATGTGATTCCCTCCGATAAATAGCGTGAGTTTCAAAGGCTACACTGTTTATGTGCTATTGACAAAGGGTGTTTTGCGTTAATTCCGGTGCTGTATCAACGCATATCTCCGATGAGGCGATTGACGTGGACAGGCGAACTGGTACCAGTCAGTTAACCTTATTTCTACGAATATAGCATTTGCCGCTCAAACTCGTGAGGGCTACGGTAATCCAGATATGAGTGCACCTGTCTGCGGGTTGCGGTCAGGAAAACTTGCAAAATAGGTGGTGAGGATAAGTTCTATTGCTTGGCAATTCGCGCTGTTGCAAAAAAACAGCGCTTGCCAGATTGGAAACAAGCGCCGACTTTAATTGTATTCTGCACATTCCACAGCGCAGGTATTTTGAATATTGAGCGGTGCCCAACCAGGTGTCAGATTTATCTAAGGCATGGGTATGTCTGTCACATACTTGGGGATCTGATATCCTTTTTGAACCGCTGGACGTTCGGCAATTGCTTTATACCAGCGTGTAAGATTTTTGTATTCCGTTAAATCTATACCCTGCCATTCGAAACGAGATATCCATGGCCAGCAGGCCATGTCGGCAATTG
Source organism: uncultured Granulosicoccaceae bacterium (assembly GCA_964393885.1). Lineage (GTDB taxonomy): Bacteria > Pseudomonadota > Gammaproteobacteria > Granulosicoccales > Granulosicoccaceae. The sequence continues at coordinate 4,627 of CAYMVV010000242.1, forward strand.
AGTAGTCACCTGCTATGTACTCGCGCCCCTCAAGCTGCTTTTCAAGCACGCCGTATAGACGCTTGGTTTCGTTTTGGTAGCGGTCTTCCGCATATTGTGATTTGCCGGGGTTGTATTTAACAAAATGATGTGTTTGCCCGGCCATGGGGCCGAGACCGCCCATCTGCCAGTTAAGCCACTCTATGGTTTTCCAGCGGGTTTCAAAATCGGTAGACAGGAATTTGCCTGTTTTTTCTGCCAGATATTGCATGATAGCGCCGGATTCCATCATTGCGATGTTAGTGTCATGATCAACAATGGCCGGTATACGATTGTTCGGCGCGATGGCAAGAAAGTCCGGTGCAAACTGTTCATCTTTAGAGATATCTATTGGATGCACTTTGTATTCAACACCGAGTTCCTCTAAAAGAATGGAGACTTTACGCCCGTTTGGCGTTGTCCAGGAATAAAGATCAATCATGGTAGAACCCTTTTCATGCTGTTTATTGTTAGGTTAAGGATAACGAACAACAGGGGAAAAAACACTAGTAATTTTATAAACCCGATCGCTGGTGACCGTCGCGCGAGTACACTTGAATATTCTGGGGCAAGTTGATCACCGATTCTGATTCAAGGTGATCACGCATT
>CAYMVV010000243.1:0-5231 GCA_964393885.1 uncultured Granulosicoccaceae bacterium
GGTACTTCTATTAGCGAAGGGCCATTAATGTTACCGCCCAGAGCGGGGTCCAGCTTTGGGTGGATAATCGGATTGCTGTCTATTCTACTGAGCTTCACTTTTTACAAATCAATATTGTTTAAAAATCAATGCTGGGAAAAAATCAATGCTGGTCAAAAATCATTGCTCGTTAAAAATCAATGCTGGTTTCGAGATGCAGCTTAGGCTCATGATTTTGTTGCAGGAATTGGTGTTGCGCTATACCTGACAGATTGAATATACGATTTATGTTTGTCATTCAAATCCCCTGTTGTTGTTGCCTGATAAGAGGATGTGCTTGTCCGGCCGCTACGGGTTCAACTTGAGGCATTGTTTGTCAAAAGCACTATGGCATCACATTTTACTGACAATTCAAAGCTATTTGCATTAAACGTGGTGGTTTGATTAACGCGCAGCTATGGAAAAAACGATGAGGGCCGATACGCGATAGTAGCCAGAAAGTAGTGATAAGAATAGCCGATGGTTCTGCCAACGTATTTTTTTGAGAGTTATGAAGCTTCCGGCAGCTGCTGTGGACAACAGCGACAGTGTAGACAATCGGGACTCTGGAGCAAGGATAAAGCACCAAATTTTTATAAGAAATTGGTAAGAAGTTCGAAATTATGACCGGCCAGACATATGAATCTATCTGTTTCGAGAATAGCTGTGATAGGTAGCCTGCGTTCCAGAATCGTCATTATTATTTCGCTAATGACCATTGCTGTGCAGCTGGCGATCTATGCAATTGTAGACAGATCTAATCAGGATTTTCGGCAAACACATGAGGCCTCGGTATCAAGCCAGGTTACTCATATAGTGCCTGCGGTAGTCAGTGCAGAATATCGCCAAATGGATTACGAATTGCTTCGGCTGGAAAATGAGCTGAGCACTCTCGACCAGGCGGATCAGCGCAGTGTTGCCAGCCAAAGCCGGGCACTGTTGGCCCTGGTCGACAAACACAATAGCGATTTTCTGGTCAGTGAAAACCGGCATCTTGTGCTAAGGGATGCCAGCGGATCGGTGTTATATAACGGGGCAGGCACTGCCGGAGACATCCCTGCGCTGGACGTGGCTTCTTTCGATACTCCGACACACGCTGGCTATTTTGATGAACAGCTATCGTATCTGACGGCAACCTTAAAAGTTGGCCTGGGTACGGAAAAATACCTTGCCACCGTTGTCTCCAGCGTCGATGAAAACGTATTGCCACTGGTCGAGAAGTTTGCTCAGGTTCGAGCCAGCATTGTACAGCATAGCCACACCGGTGTTGCGTCTGACTCTGGCAGCCTACCGATTGCAGGCTTCCCGAATGCCTCTATAAAAAGCGTCTATCAGGGCTCAGGTAAGTTGAGTAATTTGATTGGCAGTCAGAAAAGTCGGCTGCAAGTGCTGCTGGCATCCAGTCTGATCATTGTACTTATCCTCGGAATTGCGCTTGCTCGCGAACTCACCAAGCCGCTGCAGTTGCTGGTCGATGCGACAAAGATGATCAAGAATGGAGACTATTCGGTAAAAGTGCCAATGATGCACCGCGATGAAATAGGGGAACTGGCGGAGACTATTGATCTGATGCGCGAGCATGTTGGCGAGCGCGAGGACGAGATACTCAAGCTCGCTTACGCCGATTCTCTGACTGAACTGCCAAACAGAGCTTTATTTGATGATCGACTGAACACGGCTGTTGCTCAATGTGAGCGGCGGGATGAATCTTTCGCGGTTCTTATTCTGGACATGGACCGGTTCAAGTATATCAATGATGTACTTGGCCACGAAGCCGGTGACACTGTTCTCAAAGTTGTAGCCGCTCGTTTGCAGGTCACCCTTCGTCAATCGGACACTGTGGCAAGGCTCGGCGGTGACGAGTTTGCTCTGTTGCTGCACCAGGTATCCGATCTGGCAATTAAGACTGCGGTTGACAGAATTACAGCAGTGTTCGAGAAGCCGGTCTCTCTCGATAATCAAATGGTAGACATCGGTTGCAGTATTGGTATTGCCTGCTATCCCCAGCATGGTAAAGATGCCAGTACGTTGATGCGTCGTGCAGATATGGCTATGTATTCTGCCAAGCGTACTGATACACCCTACGCGTTCTATGATCCGAATTGTGAAGAACATCGCGAGGAACATTTATCGCTACTCAGTGAAATAAAGCGCGCCATTGAAATGAACGAGCTGCAACTGTTCTATCAGCCAAAGGTAACCTTTGGTGATTCCTCGGTGCTCTCGGTTGAAACGTTAATTCGCTGGCAGCACCCGAATCGTGGTCTTGTTCCGCCCGATGAGTTCATTCCTTTTGCAGAGCAAACCGGTGCGATCAGATTGATAACTCGCTGGGTAATTGCCAATGCGGTAACTCAGGCGCGTAGCTGGGCTGATCAGGGGCTCATGATAAAGATGTCTCTCAATATTTCTGCCCGTGATTTACTTGATTCAGATTTCTCCGCTTATGTTGATAAGTGTCTGCAGGAGAGCGGCGTTCATCCGTCGATGATTTGTATGGAGATTACCGAGAGCGCGCTGATGGAGGACCCCATCAAGGCGAGACGTACGGTAGAGGAGCTGCACAGTCTCGGTTTGTCGATTTCAATTGATGATTACGGCACCGGCTATAGCTCACTTGCGTATGTCAAGAATCTACCCGTCAATGAATTGAAGATCGATCGTGAATTCATCAAGAACATGATTGAAAACAAGGAAGATGTTGCGATCGTAAGATCTACCATCGAGCTTGGCCACAATTTAGGGCTGAAAGTAGTGGCGGAAGGTATAGAGCGCGAAGAAGAAATGCAGATGTTAAAAGACTTCGGCTGCGACCAGGCTCAGGGGTATCTGATCAGCAAGGCGTTGACAGCGGCAGATATGGAAAAGTGGATAGCGAATAACAGAACATCGCCTACTGATTTCACGGATCCACAACACATTCAGGAAGTCGTTATTAAAAAGGCTGGCTAGTGGGCCGTCGGTGAACAGATGATCTGCAAAGGATGCGGTCCATTGTGCAGCAATGACGATTAACACCGTTGAAATCGAATAACTGTTTGCCCCGGCTGATCGGTCATAACTGATCAACAACTGACTATTTTAAGTCTAATCCAACCCTATAGATTGAGCCTGTTTTCAAAGGCACCCTTACACCCCTTTGCAGCAGGCTTTGCTTTGGATCTGACCTGGTGGCAGACTACCGGCTGTGTACAGCTATGTGACCCAACGCTTTGTGCCCAGCGGTGCCTGCCGTCAGAAGGTTCTCTGAGGTAATCTCTGAGGTAAAGTATAGGTCCGCCTACCAGGTGAAATAATGGATATAGCACAGATTACCGCTTTCTTTTTCTGGTGTAGCGTGGTGAATGGCAGCCTGCTTTTTCTATGGGTTGTAATGATGATGTTTGCGCCAGATCTGGTCTATCGAACACAATATCGCTGGTTTCCTTTGTCGAAAGAAGTCTTTGCGGAAACCATGTATCGTTTTCTCGGGCTCTACAAATTGATGTTTTTGATGTTTAATCTCGTGCCGTGGCTTGTTCTGGAACTAATGATATAACTACATTGCACCTGCAATTGTTCAATCGATATCAGTATTGAAATTTGAATGTAGCGCGGTCTCTAGTAGTTCGCAGTCAGTGCTTGGCTGAAGATACCTGGATTTCACATACGGCGGCAGTACAAATGCATCTCCGGCGCTTAGAGTACAAGTTTGTTCGCCTTGCACTTCAAGGGTCAGTGTGCCTTCTTTGACGAAGGTAAATAGTATGTCGGTATCATGGCTGGTCCACCGAGTTGACTCGGTTGAGTCCGGTTTACTGACGTGAACACCGGCCACACCTTCTGTGGCATCGCCAATACCGGTATCGCGGCTCACCCAGCCAGGTAGTCGCCATGGTTTCCACGGTGTTTGTTCAGCTTTGTAGTGGACAAAGCGGGTGCCTTGCCATTTTCGTTGCGGGTTAACTGTGGCGTTCGGCAGTTCCATATCGTGATCGATCGTTGTGATGTGTTCTGCGGGCACTCCAATTTCGATAACCTCGACATTGTCTGACGCCTCCAGCACCCGGTGTCGAATTTCGGGTGGCTGGATAACACAATCATCGGCTTCAAGAATAAACGGTTCGCCCTGATCTTCGTAGACCAGTCGAACCCATCCCCGGTAACAAAATATCAATTGAAAGCCGACTGTGTGGTAGTGAACCATGTCTGGCACCGGCCCGCCATCAGGTATGCGAATGTGCGACGCTATAATTGATCCACCAAGGCGGTTGGGGATCAGATCGCGGTAGTGCATGCCGGCCCGGCCAATCACCCAGGCATCACTGTCGCGCAGGTGTCTTACCATGTAGGAGTGTTGTGTTGCGGGTTGCTCCAGTGGTGGATTGGCCTCGGCTATTTCAATGATGTTGCCGCTGGGCGATGTCAGTGTCGCAGCACCAGACGCAAACGTTTTGGCATCTGTGCACCGCAGCCGCAGCCGACCTGCGGCACTTGTAACGTTGCGATCAAGGCGGATTCTGAGTCCATGACCCGACAGTACAGCGACGGCAGGGTCATCCGCTGGAAAAATTTCATCAAGTTGAAAACCGAGTGTGGTAATAAAGAAAGGCATCTCGGTCTTCAGATCATTGGCCGGCAGGTACAGCTCGCCGCTGGTGATGCAATCGGGACAGGTATCAGTGTGGTCAGTCATCAACTTACTGTGCCACGACCTTCTGATTCGATCCAGTTGCTTTTCCATCAATGGAAGGCGGCATCAGGACTGAACGCCAATCTGTAGCCGCCGAAAACCACTTCAGGAGCCATGGGCTTCGACTGCTGCCACGACAGAATTTTTCCAACGTTGAAGTGATAAGGCGTTGCCTGCTGGCAAAGATGGGGATTGGCCTGTTGCCTCGCTGCGTTGTCAGTGACGACATTGAGCAGGGTCGGTTGGCAGAACAGTCAGCCAGTGGCGCGCCGTACCGTTTTTATTCTGCGGTTATCTGGCCAAAGGAGTCTGATGTTTCGCCACGGTTGCAGGCATTTCTGCAGGTAGTCGACCTGTCTCACGGCGATAAACCTGCTGTCGGACCGTCAGGGTAGTGTTTCAGGGACCGCGGTTTACTTTTTCGAATGGTGCCATTAGCTTCCGGTGCGGGTTGTGCTGTTAGAGGGAGCTTCAGTTGGAGCTTCGGTTGGAGCATAGACTGAAAACTTGCCATGATAGGTCTTGCGCCCCGGACTGGCGT
>CAYMVV010000244.1:0-5183 GCA_964393885.1 uncultured Granulosicoccaceae bacterium
CCGGGATCTGCGGCGGGTTCAAACGCAGCCGCTGCCGCTTTGAGGTTGCCTATGCCTTCCGCGACCAGAGGAAACAGGCGTCGGCCTTCGTCCGTCAGTGAGATGCCGCGATGCTTGCGGACAAACAGGGCGCAACCAAAGCGTACCTCCAAAGACTTGATTTGTTGGCTGACAGCCGATTGGGTTAAGCCGAGTTCATCCGCCGCAGCCGTGAAACTCAACAGGCGTGCAGAACTTTCAAAAGCCCGGAACCAGCCGGTTGGCGGCAGTGTGCGATTCTTCATCGTATTATTCTGACATTAGTTTTACTAATAGGATTGACGATAAAACCGTTACTTGTCAAAAAATAAGTAAAAGTTGATCCTAGTGAAGAATGTAAAACACCGAAATCAGGCTCGAACACATGACTCCAGAGATCCGCAAATTTGTCACCTTTGACGAAGAAATCCATATCGAAGGATTTAAAAAAGTGGATCGTCCCTGGCGTCTTTTTGCTGTTGCTGCTGTCGTTAAAAACCCCTGGACCGGCCGATTTGTCGAGGACTTAAAACCCGAAATATACGCGTACGGCCCGGTACTTGGTCAGCAATTGACAGAGCGCATGATCTCACTGGCAGGAACCGGGGATGCCATTGAAGCCTATGGCAAGGCGGCAGTCGTGGGGCTTGACGGGGAAATCGAGCATGGCTCAGCGCTTATTCATACGTTGAGATTTGGCAATTTTTATCGCCAAGCAGTTAGCGCTACCAGTTATCTGTCATTCACCAATACACGCGGTGGGGCGAACAGTCCCATCTCCATCCCGCTGATGGACAAGAATGATGCGGGAAGACGCTCTCATTATTTAACCATTCAATTCGCCATACCCGATGCGCCGCGTTCCGATGAAATGCTCATCGTACTCGGTGCTGCCACCGGTGGCAGACCACATCATCGTATCGGTGATCGGTATCAGGATCTCGAGGAGCTTGGGCATGACCTGGACAACCCTGCGTCGATCTGAGCTCAACAATGAATTCTACGGCTGGCAGGGTGGGACCGGGCCACGATTGCTGTTGATTCACGGCGTGGGCATGCGCGCGGATTACTGGTCGAATCTGATCCCTGAATTGCAGAATCATTTCAGTTTGACGATCATCGATTTGCCTGGTCACGGAAGCAGTGCGAACCTGGTTGACGATAACCCTTCATTGCCCTGTTACACCGACTCTGTCGCCCGCTTGATCCAGGATAGTCACACCATGGTGGTTGGGCATTCGATGGGCGCGTTGATAGCCATTGATCTGGCCATTCGTTATCCAAATCATATTACAGCTATCGTGGCAATGAACGCCCCGTATCAGCGAAGTGATACTGCCAAAGCAGCTGTTCACGCAAGAGCGAATAGCATTGCAGGAGAGGAGGTCCTGAATTTCGACACGACGCTTGAACGGTGGTTTGAAACTGATGCGACTGGCATCAGTGCTGCTGCAAAGACTTCGTGTGAACAATGGCTGAAACAGTTGAACAAGACCGGCTATGGGCATGCTTACACAGCATTTGCACATCATGACGGCCCGAATGAAACCGAATTGGGATCGATTCGGTGTCCGGCGCTATTCATGACAGGTGGCGATGAGCCAAATTCAACCCCTGCTATGTCACAGGCAATGGCTTGCGCTGTTGCACAAGGTGAATTTCATATTGTGAGTGGGGCAAGACATATGATGTCGATGACTCACAAGAGCGATGTGCTCGACCGTTGCCTGTCTTTTTTACGCGAACAGGCGAGTTCCTCATGAGTGAATTCGACACGAATGATTTGCGTGCTGCATTCGGTAGTTTTATGACCGGTGTAACTGTCGTGACCACACGTGCGCCCAATGGCGCACTCGTCGGGTTTACTGCGAATTCCTTCACATCAGTTTCAATGGATCCACCGCTATTGCTGGTGTGTCCGGGAAATCATTTGTCATCATTTTCGATCTTTGAACAAGTTGAATCCTTTGCAGTCAATGTGCTCTCGCACAGCCAGGAAGCCGTCTCGAATCTTTTTGCATCGTCGGTAGAGTCGCGATTTGATCAGGTCGAATGGCAAGCGGATCAAAACGGATCGCCAGTATTGGATGGAGTCGCAGCGTCTTTCTCGTGCCTGGTGCACGAACGTGTCAGCGCTGGTGACCACATGATTTTGATTGGGCGTGTCACTGACTATACAAAATCATCTGACGGCGGCTTAGGGTATTGCGGTGGTGGTTATTTCAGTCTGGAGAAAGAACGTCAAGCCGATACATTGCCGCGTTCAGGTTGTGCAGGTTTAGCAGGCGCTTTGATTGAATTCAACGATTGCTTATTGATGCATCGGACTGCCGACGGAATTTGTCTTCCATCATTGGTACTTGACGATCAGCACGGAGCTCGCTCAACACTTATACAACACTTTGCGAGCATTGGGTTAGAGGCATCTATTGGTCCCGTTTATTCCGTGTACGATGATACAGAGCGAAATAGTCGTTATACATTTTTCAAAGCCACCGTAGCAACAGGCAATACAGGCGGTCTGGGTGAATATATTCCGATTTCAGAATTGTCTAGTCATGTGTTTGCCGACGCAGCACAACAAGTAATGATCGAACGATTTGTGCGCGAAAACGAATCTAAAGAATTTGGTCTCTATATTGGAGACTCTCAAGTTGGAGAAGTGCACCGGGATGTTCAATAAATTAGTGGAGAAACTCGTATGAAATTTTCATTGTTTGCACACATGGAACGCTTGACGGCCGAGCAAGAACACACAGTGCTGCATGAACAGTTTCTGGAATTGTGTAAAATTGCGGACCAGGGCGGTATGCGAGCCATCTGGACCGGTGAACATCATGGTATGGAGTTCACCATTGCCCCCAATCCGTTTATCTCCATCACCGACATAGCCCGTCATACCAAACATGTAAAACTGGGTACCGGGACTGTCATTGCACCCTTCTGGCACCCTATCAAGCTTGCCGGAGAAGCTGCCATGACGGATTTAGTCACGGGCGGGCGTCTGGAGCTGGGCATCGCAAGGGGCGCTTACTCTTACGAATACGAACGGCTGATGCCTGGACTTGATGCCTGGGAAGCTGGCCAGCGAATGCGAGAATCAACCGTCTTGCTAAGGCAGCTATGGGAGGGAGATTGTCAGCATGAAGGAGAGTTCTATCAGTTCCCGTCGACGAGCTCTGCGCCAAAACCGGTGCAGGAAGGTGGGCCGCCCATCTGGATTGCAGCGCGAGACCCGTCAAGTCACGAGTATGCAGTGCACAATGGCTTCAATGTGCAAGTCACTCCACTGTGGCAAGGTATTGAAGAGATTTCGACATTGATGACTCGATTTAATGATGCCTGTGAAAGTTACTCAGGGCCGCGACCAAAGATAATGTTACTGCATCACACCTATGTGGCCAGCGACAACAACGATACGGATGTTGCCGCCAAAGAGCTGAGTCGATTTTACAACTATTTTGGCGCCTGGTTTCAGAACAAGCGGAACGTGAGCCAGGGCCACCTGGAGCCCCTGACTGACAAAGAGCTGGCAGACAACCAATTGATGGCTCCGGAAAATATGAAACGTGATCTCACCATTGGTACTTCAGCAGAAGTGATTGATCGCATCAAACGCTTTGAAGATCTGGGTTTCGATGAGTATTCGTTCTGGATGGATAGTGGTATGTCGTTTGATCGAAAAAGTGCGTCCCTGCAACGATTCATCGACGAAGTAATGCCCGCATTCGCTTAGGAATTAACATGAACACTTTAGCTCACTACCAACTCTACATAGATGGCAGCTATTGCGACGGCAGTCTGGGGCAAGTCGAAAACACACTCAATCCCGCAACCAATCAACCCTGGGCAACCTTTGCCTGTGCGTCTGAGGACGATGTCAATCGTGCCGTAATAGCCGCGAAGCGAGCCTTGAACGATTCGACATGGCGCGATATGACGCAAACGGATCGTGGCAAGTTGCTATACCGATTAGCCGATCTGATAGAAAATAATGCTGAATCGATTGGGCAGCTAGAGACAATCGACAGCGGAAAGCTTGCCACGGAAACGGTTGCTCAGGTGCGATATGTGGGTGACTACTATCGCTATTACGCCGGTCTTGCCAACAAAATAGAAGGCGCGGTGTTGCCGATAGATAAACCTGATATGCATGTCTTTACTCAAAGAATGCCGATCGGTGTTGTGGCTGCCGTCGTACCGTGGAACGCGCAGATGTTTCTGACAGCGACCAAACTCGGACCAGCGCTGGCGGCAGGTTGCACCGTTGTGATTAAGGCGTCAGAGATTGCACCAACGCCGATGTTGAAATTCGCAACGCTTCTTGATGAGGCGGGATTTCCTCCGGGGGTCGTGTCGATCATCACCGGAGATGCTGAAAACTGCGCAATACCACTGACGCGCCACAAGGATATTGATCGTATCGCCTTTACCGGTGGACCCGATACGGCGCGACATGTCATTCGAAACTCAGCTGAAAATTTTGCCGTGACGACGTTGGAGCTTGGTGGAAAATCACCGATCATCGTATTCGATGATGCCAACGTTGAGAGTGCAGTGAACGGGCTGATAGCCGGTAACTTTGGTGCGTCGGGCCAGTCGTGTGTGGCGGGTTCCAGGGGTTTTGTTCATCGCAGCATATTGGAGGAAGTCGCCAAACAAATCGAATTACGCTCTGAGTCTATAGTTATCGGGGACCCGAAGGATACTGATACTCATGTGGGACCACTATGTACGAGCGCACAGATTTCCACAATTGAGAAAACCCTTGAAAAAGCAGTTGAACAGGGCGCAAAAATTCGCTTTGGTGGAAGTCGCGTTGATTCACTGGATGGCAATTACTTCAAACCTACCCTGGTCCAGTGTGAACATGCAGATACCCAAACGTTAAAAACCGAAATGTTTGGACCGGTTATGTCGCTGATGCCATTTGATAGCGAAGAGGAAGCGATAAATCTGGCTAATGACAGCGACTTTGGCCTGGGCTCCGCGGTTTTCACAACCGATCTCTCACGGGCACATCGGGTATCCAATCGTTTGAGATCCGGCATCTGCTGGATCAACACATATCGCGCAATTTCCCCGATCGCGCCGTTTGGTGGATACAACCAATCAGGCTATGGGCGAGAAGCGGGTTTGGATTCGATAATGGATTACACCCGCAC
>CAYMVV010000245.1:0-2777 GCA_964393885.1 uncultured Granulosicoccaceae bacterium
GCGGAGGGCGCCAGGTAGATGCCCTGTTCGAGCATAAGATGAAAAAACTGTTTGAATTGATCAGCGTTACAGTCCATGACCTGCGCAAACTGGCTCACTCTGTCCTGTGTCGTAAAAAACAAGCCAAACATTCCCCCCACCTGATTACTGGTCATCGCTATGCCGGCACTGGTTGCGGCCTTTACCATGCCATCAACCAGCTGTTCCGCCTTCTTTCCCAGTGACTGGTGGAAACCATCTGCTGCAATAATATCGAGCGTTGCTAACCCGGCTGCCATAGCGACCGGGTTGCCGGACAAGGTGCCCGCCTGATAGACCATACCCAGTGGCGCCAGGTGATTCATGATTACCTGCTTACCTCCGAATGCACCGACCGGCATGCCACCGCCAATCACCTTGCCCAGTGCGGTCATGTCGGGTGTTACGCCGTACACTTCCTGTGCTCCGCCTCTGGCGACTCGAAAGCCGGTCATAACCTCGTCGAATATCAATACGCTGCCATGCTCGTCGCAGCACTCGCGCAGTGTCTGCAGGAAACCGGGTTCTGGCGGTATACAGTTCATGTTGCCTGCGATGGGCTCAACAATGACGCAGGCCAGTTGATCACCCATTGAGGCGAATGTTTCGCGTACCGCCTCGGCATCGTTGAATGACAGGGTTAACGTATGTTCCACAACGGACGCTGGCACACCCGGTGAACTTGGAACACCGAGCGTCAATGCACCTGAGCCGGCGTTAACCAGCAGACAGTCAGAGTGACCGTGATAGCACCCTTCGAATTTGATGATCTTGTCACGACCGGTGTAGCCGCGGGCGAGCCGGATAGCGCTCATTGTCGCTTCAGTACCGGAGCTGACCATCCTGACCATATCCATCGACGGTACCAGCTCGCACACCTTAGCAGCCATACGGGTTTCTATTTCAGTCGGTGCGCCATAACTCAAACCGGATCTGGCCGCCTCAACAACCGCACTGATGACTTTGGGATGTGAGTGACCCGCAACCATGGGGCCCCAGGAGCCAATGTAGTCGATGTAGCGTTTGTCTTCGCTGTCGAACAGGTAGGCGCCATCCGCCCGGCTAATAAAAAGCGGGGTACCACCAACGCTCTTGAATGCACGCACCGGTGAGTTAACGCCACCGGGAATATGCTGTTGTGCCTGTTTGAAAAGTGATTCTGAACTGGCCACAGAGGCTCCTTGTCATTAATTTGTCGAGGTGAGTACGGCCGTAACCCTGTTGGCTAATCCGCGGTAACCCGTTTGTTGCGTGTCACAAATCGCATGCGCCAGCGATCTGTTCGCATAATACCCTGAGCGGCGTGTCAAGGCATCGCCCGCGTTACGGTTCACTGCAGAGGGCCGGGAGACTGCCCGAGCATGTATGTTCTGCTGTGCAGGCGATCTTTTAGTCGGCTATTGTGATCAATTTGGCTAAATGTGAAAGGACAGGAGTGAGGTTTTGACCTACAAAAAATACATGTGTGTGGTTTGCGGCTGGATCTATGACGAAGCGCTGGGTGCACCGGACGACGGACTGCCAGCGGGCACGTTGTGGGCGGATGTGCCGGAAGACTGGGTGTGTCCGGATTGTGGAGCCACCCGCGAAGACTTCGATATGGTCGAAATCTAGCATAGGAGATGCGGTATACCCGACATTCGGGTCAGATCGTGCCCGACAGTTAATCGGCACGCAGAATCCAGGAGCCGACAATGCCGCAACGAACCTCTTTTTACAAATTCATCTCTGAAGAACAGCGTGAACACCCGCTTTCCAATGGCAAGCTGACCGGGCTATTGCTCGAGGTAATCTCTGCCTGCAAGAAAATCGCACACCTGACAGGTAGTGGTGGATTAGCCTCGCATGCAATGGGTGCGGCAGAGTCGGAGAACGTCCAGGGCGAACAGCAAAAGAAACTCGATATCCTGTCTAACGAATTGTTTGTCGAGTCCACTCAGTGGTGCGGCTATCTGGCCGGACTCGCCTCCGAAGAAATGGATCACAGCCAGCCCATACCAAAAGAGTATCCACGCGGAAAGTATCTTGTCACATTCGATCCACTCGACGGCTCGTCAAATATTGATATCAATGTGTCCGTTGGAACCATCTTTTCAATTCTTGAAGCACCCGACGAGGGCGACATTGAGGATGGTGATTTTCTGCAACAGGGTATGAAGCAGGTATGTGCCGGGTATTGTCTGTACGGTACGTCAACGATGCTGGTTCTGACCACCGGACGCGGCGTTAACGGATTTACACTGGATCGAACAACAGGTGACTTTGTTCTCACCATGCCGGATATCCAGATACCGCCTGATACCAACGAGTATTCTATTAACCAGTCATACAGTCGACACTGGGAGCCGCCGGTAAAGCGGTATATAGATGAATGTCTGCAGGGAGCGGACGGGCCAATGGGCAAGGATTATAATATGCGCTGGGTGGCATCAATGGTTGCCGATGTGCATCGATTGTTGTGCCGTGGCGGAGTGTTTATGTATCCGATGGATGCGCGCATGGCAGCAAAAGGTGAGGGGGGCAAGTTGCGTCTGCTTTATGAAGCCAACCCGATGAGCTTTATTGTCGAGCAGGCGGGTGGCTTTGCGCACACCGGCTACGAACGAATCATGGAGGTGCAACCTGATTCCCTGCATCAGCGGGTACCCGTTATTATGGGATCCCGTCATGAGGTTGAACGCATTATTGGTTATCATAAAGAGACATGACTATTACCGAAAAAGATACCGATCACAAAGGCGACGATCAAACCGCGCAAG
>CAYMVV010000245.1:2877-5157 GCA_964393885.1 uncultured Granulosicoccaceae bacterium
CGCAATCCGGTCAGCCTTTTTGGCAAACCAAGTCACTTGCGCAAATGACACGCGACGAATGGGAATCACTTTGTGACGGCTGTGGCAGATGTTGTCTGCAGAAACTTCAGACTGATCGTGAACATTTGGTTAGGTATACACGTGTGGCGTGTCGGTTGCTTGACGTAAAAACCTGTCGATGCAGCAATTACCGTCAAAGAAATGTTCTTGTGCCTGAATGTATAACTCTCGATGCTGAAAGTATCGATCAGTATTCGTGGCTACCAGACACCTGCGCATACCGCAGGCTTAATGAAAACAGAGGGCTTGCTGACTGGCATCCACTGGTTTCAGGCCGTGCATCGTCGGTGCATGAGGCTGGTATTTCAGTGAAACCCTATGCGATGAGCGAAACCTATATACACCCTGACGATTTTCCGGCGCTGGTGATCGATCTGTCAGGGGATTAAAATTCGTATATCGGGGTTCCTCCAGTCGAAAATCAATGTACACTGTTTGAAACAATAACAAGCTGAATTGGTACACGACATCAGTAACAAAGACCTGTGCAATGGGGTGCAGAACTTAAGATCGCTGATAGTTAAAAAATCGTGCCCCTTACCTCGGAGAAATGAACAATGACAGCTGCCGCAAAGACTCAGGACAGAAGGAAGGATCTGGGTGAAACGCTAGAAGCGCTGAAGGACCAGCGGCAACAAACACTGATGGCATACTGCAACCTCACTGGCGTGTCGTCACCTGAGCAAAGTGAGTCAGGTGCACTGAAAGACATCGCCCCCGTTGCGCTGGGGGAATTCCTCAACGTTATGGTTGACTATATTGCCATGGGTCACTTCACCGTGTACCAAAGAATTATCGAAGGTAAAGAGCGTCGTAGTTCCGTGAGGGAAGCAGCTGAACGCGTTTACCCCTCCATTGGCGAGACCACCGATATCATGGTCGAGTTTAATGACAAGTATGAGAATTTCGATGGATCTGCCGACGACCAGGTCGCACTGAAAGAAGACATTTCAAGACTTGGTGAAATGCTTGCCATACGTGGTGAACTGGAAGACAAGATACTGACTGCGCTTGTCAGCTAGTGCTCTCGATCTAGTGCTCTCGATCTAGTGCTCTCGATCTAGTGCTCTCGATCTAGTGCTCTCGATCTAGTGCTCTCAAACCACATGTAAGCTGTGCAGCAGATGCCTGCACAGTGAGTGGTTTGCGAGTTGTTGATATATGCCATGTTGATACGTGCCAGTATGGCGGTGCGTGTCGACTGCAAGCTGTGAAACGCTCAGGCATGTAAAATGTTCAAGCGGTAAACGTGTAGTACAAACCCGGCCAGGTGAAGGAAGGTATGACCACTTCAAACATAACCGGGGCTGGTAAGAACGCAGGTGGGGCGGGTAACACGGGCTCAGACGACGCAGTCAGTGCAAGAGAGTATCTGCTAAACCATAACGTACTCTGCCTCGCAACATCCTCTAAAGACGAACCGTGGGTATCGCCGGTTTTCTATGCAATCCATTCAGGACAACTGGTTTTTCTTTCCGCACCTCATACCAGGCATAGCTCGAATATCAGAACGAATCCACTGGTGTCCGCATCAGTGCAGGACGACTATAAAAACTGGGAAGAAATCAAGGGAATACAGCTGCAAGGCCGCGTCGAGCAGTTGACTGAGACAGCGCCGGTGATTGCTGCTTACTCCGAAAAGTTTCCCGTTACAGGCCCGGATGCACCCCCCCAGATTGCACGGGCGCTCGACAAGATTGGCTGGTACTCATTGCAGGTCGAATTACTGTATTTCATCGATAATTCTAAAGGCCTCGGCCATCGCGTTGAGCTTGACCCCGCTCTGGTCTTACAGCATAACCGGTAAGCCGCCAGCTACGCTCGGGCGTATTTCTGGCAGGAACTTTACAAAAAAAACGAGGGTCTATATCAGCGTGTTCTACCTTGCAAAGACGCCCGGGAGCCTGTTCGAGAATGAATGATCTTCCGCACAATCGATTTACCAGGCTGCTGCTTATCTCTGTTGTGTGCTCAATCTTCCTTTATGGTGTTCCGTCGCAGGCAGCAAATACCGTCCCTGAAGAGGAACTCTACACAGTTGAGATTGCCACGTTCTCCAGTGGCGAGCTTGGAGAATGGGAGGAAAAATCATTTAAAGGCAATACTCGCTATCAATTGCAGAACGACGAGCTCAAAGGTTCGGTGTTGCATGCACAAAGCAACGGGGCAGCATCAGCGTTGGGTAAGCGTGTAAGAATTGATCTTACAAAGACACCTTAT
>CAYMVV010000246.1:0-5104 GCA_964393885.1 uncultured Granulosicoccaceae bacterium
GTCCCCTGCCCCAGTGACCAGCGCTGCGCTACCTGTGCATGATCAGACTGCTCAAATACAACGGCGGCCTGCACACAGGCGCCCGTTGCAACTGTTTCGGCAGCATCCGGCACCACCAGTGATCGCTGTGCAAGTGTCGCCATTACCGAACGCGTCGCCTGCGATTGGGCACCACCGCCAATCAAATATAGCTGACCGTCCATCGTAACCCCTGCATGTTCCAGCGCATCGACACCATCAAGCAAGCCACAACACACCCCTTCGACCGCTGATCTTGCCAATTGCTCGCGTGACACATCAGAACGCAAACCGGTAATGGCACCTGTTGCATCCGGTTTATTGGGAGTACGTTCCCCATCAAAATACGGCACAGTTACAACACCGCCTGCGCCGGAGGGTGCCGCCATCACCAGTGCTGCGAACGCATCAAAATCAGCACCCAGCAGTCGGGCCACCGCATCAGTAACCTTGGTTGCGTTGAGCGTACATACCAGCGGCAGATAATTTCCGGTTGCATCCGCGAAGCCCGCTACGCTGCCGCTCTCATCGGCGGTTGGTGTGGTGCTTACCGCGTAGGCTGTGCCAGAGGTTCCAAGCGAGATGACAACATCACCCGGCTTGAGGCCAAGCCCCATAGCAGCCCCCATGTTGTCGCCGGACCCGGAACCGACAATAGTGTCAGCAGTAAAGGAAAAACCATCGAGTTTGACGTGACCCGCCACCTCTTTCGGCCCCAGCACCTTTGGCACGCAATCCAGCAGGTTGCTGTTAACCGCTGCCAGCAGATCCGGCTGGTATTCATTCGTCGATGGTGACCACCAACCGGAGCCGGATGCATCACCCCGATCACTGGTCCACTGACCGGTCAGGCGCCAGGTCAGGTAGTCATGCGGCAAACCGATATAGGCCACTCGATCCATCAGTTCCGGTTCGTGTTCAGCCACCCACGCCAGCTTGCAGACAGTAAATGCCGCACCCGGCAGCGAACCACACCCCTCTACCCAGCGCGACGCACCCAGCTTTTCTATTAGCGCGTCCGATTGCGGTGCCGAGGTTGTATCGTTCCACAGCTTGGCCGGCCGCAGCGCCACGCCGTTCTCATCCAGCATAACCAGCCCGTGCTGTTGTCCGGCAATAGACACCCCGACTACGTTGGCAAGGTGATCTTTAACATCGGTAAAACAGTGAGACAATGCCTGCCACCATGCCTCCGGGTCCTGCTCGCTGACAGGTGGCGTCGTGGGTGGATGTTTGGCAGAACTCTGAGCCACCACGGCGCCAGTCTGTAAATCACGAATTTCGACTTTGGTAGACTGGGTAGATGAATCAACCCCTAGTACCAACTGCACATTGTTCACGCTCGCCGCTCCCGTGTTTTTTTGTTGACATTAGTATGAACAAAAAGCGACGCCGTAACAAAGGGATGGCTGTCACCTGATACTAAATCAACCAATACCCCTGCTACGCTTACGGCTGTCCGAGATTGCGGGTCGTAACATCAGGGCGCGATAACGGCACAGCCCGCAATGCCACCAGCGGGCGTGTTAATGATCGAATTCTTCAATTTGTTTTGAGAGGGGTGAGGGCCTATTGAGTCAATGCCTGTTTTGCAGCGTCGTATTCATCGCGCCATTTCCCAACCAATGCGGCGGTAGACTGAACCTGATCGATGGCAGCAATACCCTGACCGCAGCCCCAGATCTCTTTCCATGCCTTGGGTTTTTGACGATCAGATCCAAAATCCATCTTTGTCGGATCACTCTCGGGCAGGTTATCCGGATCCATACCAGCCGCCTCGATTGAGGGCCGAAGATAGTTACCGTGTACGCCGGTAAACAAGTTGGTATAGACGATATCCGATGATCGACAATCAGCTATTGCCTGTTTGTAGCCATCCACCGCACGTGCTTCATCGGTGGCAATAAATGCAGAGCCTGCATAGCCCATATCGGCCCCCATCGCCTGTGCGGCCAAAATTGCATGACCGCTGGAAATAGCGCCCGACAGCAGTAGTGGACCGTCGAACCATTCTCTGATCTCCTGAACCAACGCGAACGGAGACAAGGTGCCCGCGTGTCCACCCGCACCGGCGGCTACTGCTATAAGGCCATCCGCGCCCTTTTCAATCGCCTTGCGTGCGAACCGATCATTGATCACATCATGCAGAACGATGCCACCATAACTGTGTACGGCTTCATAAACCTCTTCGCGTGCGCCAAGTGAAGTAATCACCACAGGCACCTTAAACTTAACGCAGGCCTCCATATCATGATCCAGTCGATCGTTGGATCGGTGAACAATCTGGTTTACCGCATAGGGTGCTGCCGGAGAGTCCGGATGCTTTTCATCATGTGCAGCCAATCGGGCCTCGATATCTTCAAGCCATTCGGCAAGCTGCTCCTTTGGCCGGGCATTAAGCGCCGGAAAAGAACCAATGACACCAGAAGTACATTGAGCGACGACCAGATCAGGATTGGAAATTATGAATAAAGGAGCCCCAACCAGAGGTAGCTGCAATTTATTTTTAAGGATTGGCGGTAATGCCATTGTTTATTACCTCTGGACCAGAGTCAGTGAATGAATGATAGGTTATACGGGAATTCTTCAAAACGTGTCGAGCTGGTGCGTTTCGCACCACTCAGAACACCCTGCATGTACCGCTATATTAACTGCTTAGTTTCTGTCGGGTTCCTTCGCCGGGGCGCAACTCCTAGCTTAAGGTAAACCCCGTGTAGCCCTGTTGCGCAACCTCATTACAAGCCTGCCGATACTGATCAAGCCCGCCTGCGTAAGGCATAAATACCTGTGGCTTGCCCGGTACATTGGCACCAAGGTACCAGGAGTGCTTTACTGTCGGAAGAAGTGTCGCATTAGCCACATCGTTAACATGCTGCACCCAGTCGGACATTGCATCATCAGTGCATTCGATGCAGGTCTTGCCAGACTCAAGCACGTAGTCTATGCAGTCCGTTATCCACTCAACATGCTGTTCTATGGACACCGGCATGTTGGACAATACCGACGGGCTGCCAGGACCGGTTATCGTAAACAGGTTCGGAAATCCCGCGATCTGCAAGCCCAGATAGTTCGTCGGCCCCGCCGCCCATGCCTCTGCCAGTGATTGTTGTCTGCCGGTAATATCCATACGCAACAATGATCCGGTCATTGCATCAAAACCGGTCGCAAAGACGATGATATCAAGTGCATGATGACCATCACTGGTTTGTATTCCCTGACTGTCTATTTTTTCGATAGGTGTTCTGCGCAGATCAACCAGCTCCACGTTACTACGATTAAACGTCTCGAAATAATGTGTATCGATGGGCGGTCGTTTGGCACCGTACGGATGATCTATATTGCTCAGGCTGGCCGCCGTCTGCGGGTCTTTTACAATCGCTCTTATTTTGTCACAGATAAACGATGCTGCAGTATCGTTGGCGTCGCTATCAGTCAGCAGGTCAGCAAACACAGATCTGAACCTGAGACCGCCGGTCTCCCACGCACGCTCATAGATTCTGCGCCGATCATCTTCAGGCGTATCAATGGCATTGCGAGGATTAATCCTCCATGGATGTCCATTGGTATTGGAGTGCATCACCTGTTGAATCTCGTCAGCCTGCGCCTTCAAGCGCTGCTGCACATCGTCAGTTAGCGGACAGTTACGTGCGGGAACACTATAGTTGGCGGTGCGTTGAAACACCGTCAGATGAGCGGCACTTTCTGCAATAACCGGGGCCGCTTGAATGCCCGTCGATCCGGTGCCGATCTGCCCGACGCGCCGACCGCTAAAATCAACCCCTTCGTGAGGCCACTGCCCGGTGTGGTACCACTGACCTGCGAAATCATCAAGGCCTTGGATAGCAGGGATATTTGCAGTAGACAAACAACCAACAGCGGTGATCAGAAACCTTGCACTGTAGCGCTTGCCATCGTCACAGTCGACCAGCCACCGATGGTTGCCTGGCGCAAAACGCGCCGCTTGCACGCGTCGATTAAAGTCTATGTAAGGCCGCAGTTCGAAACGATCTGCCACATGATTGAGGTAACGTAAAATCTCGTTCGGCCCGGGATACCGCTCAGACCAGTTCCACTCTTCGGTTAACTCGCGCGAGAAGGTGTAGCAATAAGCATGGCTCTCTGAGTCGCAGCGCGCCCCCGGGTATCGATTCCAGTACCAGGTACCGCCAACAGACTCACCAGCCTCCACCACACGTGCAGAAAGCCCACGTAAATTGCGCAGCATATACAGCTGATAAAGACCCGAAAAGCCCGCGCCAACGACAAGCGCGTCGAGTTCGATTGGGGCAGTGGATGGTATCAAGCTGAAGGTTCCTGTTGCTAGTGGGCCGTTTGTAATGATCGATAAAAAACACCGGCTAATGCCCGGCTACTGCTCGTGCTGGCAACGAAGTTGGTTGCTTTGCCAACAGTTTGTATGGCACGGGTTGTATGGGACGGGCTACGAATCAATGATCTCTGAATCCGTAAAATAGCATAAACAATGAACCGGGCCATTGCACCACTCTAAACATCCGCCGCACTGATCCAGGAATCACCGGTGATGTATGATGCGCACTACTGGATAACCATAAAAAAAACTGATGACGACCACACATCAAAAAATCCTGATTCCGGGAGGCACCGCGCTGGTGGGTACCAAACAGGCGTTTATAAAAGTCGATAGCGAAAGTCCGGCGCGCAAACAAAAGCTCAACGAGTTTCTCATCGACAACATCGCAGTCACCAATACCCGCTTTGCAGAATTTATTGCAGACACAGACTATATAACCGATGCCGAACGCATCGGCTGGTCCTATGTGTTCGTCAACCACTTACCCGACGCCGACCGGGACGCGACGCTAATGGCGTCGGGCGCTAACTGGTGGCGACAGGTATTTGGAGCAAACTGGAAAATGATCAATGGACCAGGCTCCGAAGCTGCCTGCCTGGACAATCACCCGGTCGTACATGTGTCGCACAACGATGCTCTGGCGTTTACCAGTTGGGCCAATGGCAGGTTGCCGATTGAAGCAGAGTGGGAACATGCTGCCAGAGGTGGCAAAGGTGACGTACTGTTTCCCTGGGGAGATCAGGAACCAGACGA
>CAYMVV010000247.1:0-5014 GCA_964393885.1 uncultured Granulosicoccaceae bacterium
ATCGCGACATCATGCACGAAATGGGTGATTTAGGACTGCTGGGCTCAACGATTCCGGAGTCGCTGGGCGGGATCGGTGCAAACTACGTGTCGTACGGACTGGTAGCGCGAGAGGTTGAAAGAGTCGATTCCGGCTATCGATCCGCGATGAGTGTGCAGTCCTCGCTTGTAATTCATCCAATTTTTGCCTACGGATCGGATGACCTGCGCGAAAAGTTTCTGCCGAAGCTGGCCAGCGGCGAATCTGTAGGCTGTTTTGGCCTGACTGAGCCCGACCACGGCTCTGATCCATCGTCAATGATTACTCGAGCCAAAAAAACCGACAGCGGCTATTTATTGTCTGGAGCAAAAAACTGGATCACCAATTCGCCTATAGCCGACGTGTTTGTGATTTGGGCAAAATCTGAAGCACACGATGACCAGATAAAGGGGTTCGTTCTTGAAAAAGGCATGAAAGGCCTGAGCGCACCCAAAATTGAAGGCAAGTTTTCGCTGCGGGCATCAGTCACCGGCATGATTATGATGGATGAAGTTGAAGTCCCCGAGGAAAACCTGCTGGAGCACGCGAGCGGCCTGGCCGGACCGTTCGGCTGTCTGAATCGCGCTCGCTACGGAATCTCCTGGGGTTCCATGGGGGCAGCAGAATTCTGCTGGCACGCAGCACGTCAATACACACTTGACCGCAAGCAATTTGGCCGGCCACTGGCTGCCAATCAGTTAATACAGAAAAAGCTCGCCGACATGCAAACCGACATTGCACTGGGTTTACAGGGTTGCCTGAGACTTGGCCGCCTGATGGACGACCACCAGGCGCCTGCCGAACTCATTTCGCTGATGAAACGCAACAACTGTGGCAAAGCTCTGGATATTGCCCGGCATGCACGCGACATGCACGGTGGAAATGGCGTCTCGGACGAGTATGGCGTCATTCGCCACGTTATGAACCTTGAAGCGGTTAACACCTATGAAGGGACTCACGACGTACATGCGCTAATCCTTGGAAGAGCGCAAACCGGCTTGCAGGCATTTTTTTAAACCACTGCAACTGTGCACAACAGCATCGGTCTGATTCAGTCGAGAACAACGCAAACCGCACGCACTGTTTCAGACCTGCACTCCACTTACAAGGAACGACTATTTGACCTTCAATTTTCTGCGGCGCAGCCAGACACTACTGCTGGCATTCATACTGTTATCGGGCTGTGCGTCGATTGTACGTCCTAACTTTCAGACAGAAATTGTAAAGCTGCGGCCAGGGGAGTACACACTTGACCCTGCACATGCCGCGTTAATCTTTAAGGTTGACCACCTCGAATTATCAACCTACGTTGGCAGATTTAACACTTTTGATGCAACCCTCGACTTCGATCCGGATGATCTGGCGGCAACACGTCTGAACGGAATCGTCGACATGACCAGCATGGACACCAACAACCGCGATCTGGAAGATACGATCAAGGGGTCAGACTGGTTCGACGTTGAACAGTTTCCGCAGGCGACATTCAGTACCACCGATGTCAGGGTACTCGACGACAGTCGTTTCGTTTTTAACGGTGACCTGACCTTCCGCGGCATCACTGCTCCCATCCTGCTGACAGCAACGTTCAACGGAGGCGCAGACAATATCCTGACCGGTAAATACACGCTCGGTTTCACCGCAACCGGCAGCTTCAAACGCTCTGACTACGGCATGGACAAATTTGCAGGCATAATCGGCGACGACATATTTCTGGAGCTATTCGCCGAATTTTTGCGCGACCAGGAGGCTGGCCAGGAATGATCATTGTTAGCAACCGTAGCGACGATTTAAAACGCACAAAACGAAAGACCCTGGCACGGACCAGACTGACGCAATCTATAACGATCCGAATTGCAGAAATAGCCCGCCCAATAAAACAGGAGACCACGTCTGGTGCACCAGGCGTGTGAGTAGAGGGCAGCGGGTTGCGTGATCGCGGGGCCCAATATCGAGGACAGATTGCTATAGACCACTACATGCCCGGCAATCCTGACCTCGTGTGTATTTACATACAGCATTTATGCTATGGTAAGTTATGACTCACTGGCCCGCCGTCATCGTACATGCGGATCTCGACGCCTTCTACGCAGCCGTTGAACAACTCGATGACCCATCTCTGCGTGGCAAACCGATTCTGATCGGGCCCAATCATTCCAGCGGGGTTAACCGGGGTGTCGTACTTACCGCCAGTTATGAAGCACGCAAGTTTGGCGTAGGTAGTGCGATGCCAATGGCTGAAGCGCGGCGACGTTGTCCCGATGCCATCATAGTTCCGCCTCGTTTCAATCGGTACAAGGAGCTGTCTTCGACAATGATGGCAACCTTCCAGGACTTTTCGCCAAAGGTAGAGCCGCTTTCCCTGGACGAAGCTTTTCTGGATATGACTGGCGCGGAAGCCTTTTTTGGCGATCCGCAATCGATTGGCAAAAAGATCAAACAAGCTGTATTCGACGCGACGCGACTGCGTATTTCCGTCGGTATTGCCAGCACTAAGTATGTAGCAAAAGTTGCGAGTAGCTTTAACAAACCCAATGGTCTGACCATCGTTGAACCGGAGAATACCGTCACCTGGCTGGCTCCACAAGCTGTCGAAAAACTGTGGGGGGTAGGCCCCAAAACCGCAGCCCGGCTCAACGCTGCAGGTATTACCCACATTGGCGATATCACGGCGATGGACGAGGATACTTTGCAAGCCAGCATTGGCTCAATGGGTTCTCGACTGCTGCAACTGGCGAACGGCATCGATTCACGACAAGTAAACACTTCCAGGGCGACGCGCAGTATTGGCTCCGATCGAACACTGGATGATGATATTTCCGATCCGCATGAAATTGCCCAACACCTCAAAAGAGCAGCGGATCGGATCGCGCGAAGGCTGCGTGCAAAGGGGCTCAGGGCCGCCGGCATTCGGGTCAGGCTGAAGAGCAGCTCGCATCAACTACTCAGCCGCCAGTGCCAGCTAGGCAGTCCGAGCGACACCGCAGAGGATTTTTTCTTCACAGGAAGATCTCTGTTGTCAGCATTCGATCATCCCGGCCCGTTCAGACTGGTTGGAATGTCTGCATACGATCTGGTTGATAACCAGGCCAGTGGACACCAGCTTGATCTTTTTACCGCAACAAAACCCGCACAACTTGAGGCAACCCTCGACGAACTGGGCCGTCGTTTTGGCGCAAACGCGGTGGTGCGTGCAAAAGATCTTGGCAAATCAGGAATCGTGACTGGTGGTATTAACCTGGATTTCCTTGACCCGGCTGACTCAACCGGTTGAACTGAATACACCGGGTGAACTGAATACAAAGGAAGCGTGCCAGTTTTCAATCACGCCGATCAACAGTGTTCTGATCGATAACCCTCTAATCCATGGCTAACTAATCAACCGCTTTGTTATCCCCGGCACATGTAGTGGCCGAGATCTTGTCAACAAAATTAGTTGTACAGACGGGAACCGTTAACCCGGCAAACGGTCTGTAAGGAAATCGTTAGCAGGATGTAGCCGGTAAGATAAATAGAAGTAAAGGCCCGCTACACTGAGATCGGCTGCGATCGGGCAGCCACTGATCGCCCTGAAGTTCTCATCCGAAGTGTAAGCGGTACCGATGGACTATGATAGCAACGACTCAGTTAACTTCCGCCCTTACACAATCCACGATGACCCAACTACTGAACGCAGCTTCTAAAATGGCCACTCACGTGGCGCTTTGCACTGTCGTACTGCTGATTGCAGCTTGTAGCGGTAATCCCGGTCAAGCGGATGAACATCAAAACGCAATTGCGACAACACGCTCGTCTATCGACAATCTGCCCATCTACAAACTACCGCGGTTTACGGGGGATTTTAATATCTACCGCGAGCAAAGCCGAACCTTTTTACAGCGGCACAGTATGCGTCAGCGCAGTGCAGAAGATATATCGCTCAATCTGCCGTTCGAGATGAGTGCCAGCAGTGCAGTGCCCTACCGAGGCAGATTTCTGCTGTTGCACGGATTAAACGACTCCCCGTATGTCTGGACAGACATCGCGCTCGAACTGGTCAATCGTGGATTTGATGTACGTGCCCCGCTGTTCGAAGGCCACGGCTCTACTCCGCAAGCCATGCTACAGGTGTCTTACAAAGACTGGCTTCAAACCGCACGCGACCATTTAAGCTCATGGCAGGACCCGGACATACCGCTATTTATCGGTGGATTTTCTATGGGCGCTGTCATCGCCACTTTGCTTGCGATTGAGAACGACACTGGCAGTGAACCGGACTCTAATTCAGGGGTGGCAAATCGTCCATCGGGCGTGGCAGGCCTGTTTCTGATTTCCCCGGCGTTCCACAGCCGGCTCAATCACTACCTGCGATGGTCTGGCCTGTACAAAAAGTTCAAACCCTGGATATTCGGAGGCATGATCCTCGAAGACAACCCGATAAAATACAATTCGATACCGGTTAATTCCGGTTGGCAATTTTATAAAGCAACGAGAGAATTAAAACGCAAGCTGCGAGGCGAAACACTGAAGATACCCGTAGTCATGGTCAACAGCGCCAATGACTCTGTTGTAGATACTGATATCGTGCGTGCACTGTTTCGAAAGCACTTTAACAGCAGCAGGCGTAGTCTGCTGACCTATCATGAAGACCCTTTGCCACAACAAACGGCTACAGAACAATACCGATTGTCAAGTGTCGTGGGAACCAGAATTTTGAATCAGTCTCATCTTGGTATTATGTATCGAGCTGAAAACCCCCTGTTTGGCAAAGACGGTAAAATTCTCGTTTGCAATGGCAATGAGTATCCCATCTTCATGGCATGTTTGCGAGCCAGTAACCACTGGCTGGGCGCGCAGCACACTGAATCGCCGGATGGAACACCAGTTGCCCGGATTACCTACAACACCGACTTTAAAAATATGCTGACTTTAGTTGATCGTGTGTTACTTCAATAGCAATCTACGCCCGAAACCAGGAGTCAACGCTAAATGCAAAGCGAATGAACGCCGCATCGCAGGT
>CAYMVV010000248.1:0-4979 GCA_964393885.1 uncultured Granulosicoccaceae bacterium
CTATCAATTAAGGCGAATAGTTTTTCTTATTCAACGAAATTGATCGCAACAGATGGCCAAAAGACCGCCTCCGCAGTAGACCATCGTTGTTGGACAGACTCCCGGCATTTTGAGATTTATCGCTCCAGTGGGCCGCGCAAACAGGCATCCATGCCTGACCAGCGCTCAATGTGCCATCCTTGACACAAGGACCCACCTGCACGATAAATCTCAAAACTGATTAGGCTCCGAGCTGGGGATGTTCGACGCAACCGTTCTGAGACGACGCGCGCTGGATTCAAGCGACTGGCTCAATCCGGAGTTGCCAGTTAGTTTCCCTGAATCCACCAGATCAAATCCAAAAACCGGCACAGTACGGATTCCGCGCCACCATCAAGGCACCTTTTGCGCTGGCGGAGGGTCAATCTGTTGAAGATCTGTTTAGGCAAAGTCCCTTTGTCAGAGTGACAGAATGCAGATTTGCCAAATCCTCATCCATAATCTTCTTAGAAGATTTATATATAAAATATCAATGCTGCTTTCACACGAGTAGAACGGTGTAAATTGCCACTGTGTAATAACCATTAAATTCCTCTGGCGACAACAATTACTGGTTCAATTCAACCGATCTTAAGAAGCACTCTAAAACAACAGATACGTCATGCACAATTGTCCTGTTGCTTCAACAGAAAATAAATCTGCTAGATTAACCTACCTTCAGGGCTACAGAAAAATTTCAAGTGACTCACAACACCCCAACAACCGTTTTCTCTCACAAAATTTCATACCTTGTACTTGTACTACTCGGCGCACTGCTGGCCACACCACTTAGCGCTCAAATCCCTATCACTCAACAATGTATCGATCCAGCCAGTGACCCGGACGGCGACGGCTGGGGATATGAGAACGGAATGAGCTGCAGAGTAGCTACCAATGCATCTCAATCAACAGCTGCGCTCACAACGAATGTAACCACAGCGGCCTGCGTTGATACCGATGGTGATGGCTGGGGCTGGGACGGTGTTGCCTCCTGCAGAGTAACGGCAGAGACTCCCGCACAATCTTCCGTACAATCCCCTGCGCAATCATCTGATCAAAGCCGGGAGTGCGTGGATTCTGATGGTGATGGCTGGGGCTGGGACGGCGTTGCGTCATGCCTGGTTTCAATACAACCACCGGAACAAATACAAGAACCCACGGTTCAGGCTCCATTAGCAAATACCAATCAAACTCCTGAACCAGCAACAATACAGGATACTGTCGCAACACAAATCACTACTTCGTGTGCCGCGACTTTGTCAGCCGGTGCCAATCTGTACAACGCAATTTCATCCACCAGTGGAACAATCTGCCTGCGCCCGGGCAGTTATTCCCTGCCCGATACCCTGTCCTTTAGAAGTAATCAGACGCTAACTGCTCTCGATCGGTCCAATCCCCCGGTAATAACAACCAGCGCCATTCGCACCATGGCTACCACAGGTCGCAGTAACATCACTATCGACAGTATTATTATCGACGGCAACGGCAGCGGAGCTCGTGAGTTTGGCATACTGGTAGGTAATGGCAGCAACAACATTACCTTAAACAATGTTGTTATTCGCAATACCTTCGGCATCGGTATTGGTATCACTGGCTCCGGCAATGTAACCATAAACGGTGGAACCATCACTAACATAGGTCAGGATACAAGATTAAGACAAGCAGTCTGGACAGCATTCAACAGCCGAAATGTCACCATTGACGGACTCACAGTCCGGGGTCGAGTTAACGATGTCGCAGGCGGAGATCATGCAATCACCTGCCTTGATGTTAACGGCTTTACTGTAACCAACACACGCTCCGAGTATGCCGGATCCGGAGCGGTCGCAATAAACAATTGCTCAAATATCACAGTAACTAATAACGAGCTACACAACGGTCGCGAGCATGGAGTAGATATCGTCAATGGGGCGATAGGAGCAACCGTAAGCGGCAACAACATCACAGGCTTTGATCGTTCGGCAATGGTGTTTGATGATCACGACTGGCAATGCGCAGGCTGTGGTGACAATCCGACCGAAATTACCGTAAGTAACAACCGCATGGCTGGCAACAATCTGATCAATCTGGCGCGTTGTAGAGGAATTGCCGTAGACAGCCAAATGGTAATTAATCCATCACCACAACAGTTGAACAGCGACTGGGTCCGCATTACATCAGACAATCAAATAGACAGTGATTCTTCGCTATTTTGCCAGCACATACACTAGGAATTTTCAGAGAGATCGAGGAATGAACTGCTCTAAGAACACATAACCATGGCCGCTTGCGCGGCCGGGGAACTATGTGTCGCAACCGTTGCGCAAGCTGCACTACCAGAGTATGCCCCATACTTTTCACTTAAACGTTATGATGACCAGGCACTGATGGAATCCTTGCACGAAGCTAACTAGGGTGTACTATAAACACATCCTTTGTTTGTTAGCGCATTATTAATAGGATCAACTTCCTACAATAGCTGTGGAGTAACTTTCCATTACACGATCGATTGCAAGCTCCAGCGCCTCTTTGGTTACCGTAAGCGCATTGCTCCAATCCCCCAAGTGGCGGGGCCCACAATCTGCACAATGCCGAACGCCACGGTTAATATACCCGGCGCTTTTGGCGAGAAAGTCTAGATCATCTTCCCGGGGTCAACGATGGCATCGAAATCTTCTTCTGAAATACCAAGCTTCAAGGCTTCAACTTTCAAGGTAGTACCATTCTCGTGTGCAGTCTTTGCAACCTTTGCCGCCAGATCATACCCATATTTCTCTTTTAGGGGCGTGACCAACATCAGCGAGTTTTCCAATCCGCGCTGAATATTCTCCAGTCGCGGTTCGATGCCGATCACGCAGTTGTCGGTAAACGATACCGCGGCGTCTGCCAACAACCGCACCGATTGCAGGAAGTTATAGCTCATCATCGGATTGTAAACGTTCAGCTCAAAGTGGCCCTGGCTACCGGCAAAGGTCATTGCGGCGTTATTACCGTGAATATGCGCAGCAACCTGTGTCATCGCCTCGCTCTGTGTGGGGTTTACCTTTCCCGGCATGATCGAAGAGCCGGGCTCATTCGCGGGCAAGGCCAACTCACCTAAACCAGATCGCGGCCCCGAGCCGAGGAAGCGGATATCGTTGGCAACTTTAAAGCAACTCATAGCAGCGGTCGTAATCGCCCCGTGGGCAAACACCATTGCATCATGAGCCGACAGCGCCTCGAATTTGTTTGGCGCCGTTTTGAAAGGCAGTTTGGTAATCTCGGCAATCTTGTCTGCGACGCGCTCTGCAAAACCTTCAGGCGTTGAAAGCCCGGTCCCGACAGCCGTGCCACCTTGCGCAATTTCAAATAGTCCCGGCAAGGAAAGTTCTATTCGCGCAACACCATTTTCGATCATTTTGGCGTAGCCGGAAAATTCTTGTCCGAGTGTAACAGGCGTTGCGTCTTGTGTATGCGTGCGGCCAATTTTGATAATATCATTCCACGCCTGTGCCTTGTCGTTTAGCGCATTGTGTAGCTGTCGGAGCGCTGGAAGTAAGCGGTGTGTGATCTCCTCGGCGCACGCAATGTGCATTGCCGTTGGGAACGTATCATTTGAGCTTTGGCTCATATTCACATGATCGTTGGGATGAACCGGCGCTTTTGATCCAATTTTACCACCCAGAATTTCAATGGCGCGATTGGCTATAACTTCATTGGTGTTCATATTTGATTGGGTGCCTGATCCAGTCTGCCATACAACCAGTGGGAAATGGTTGTTGAGCTTGCCTTCAATGACTTCATCGGCTGCCTGAACGATGGCGCGACCAATCATTGGATCCATCTTTTCAACCGCGGTGTTCACTTCGGCGGCGGCACGCTTGATAACGCCCAGCGCCCGAATAAGCGGTAGAGGTTGGGTTTCCCATCCGATCTTGAAATTTGCGATGGATCGTTGCGCCTGCGCGCCCCAATATTTGTCTGATGGAACCTCGACTGGACCCATTGTGTCAGTTTCAGTGCGCGTCGATTTATCAGCCATGTGAAACCCCTTTGGGAATATTGTTTATACGTTTCATTGTGGGTTTAACATGGTAGTGACCCGGCCAAATAGCCAAAGCCTTTGGCCATGGGTATGTAGGTACTATCGGTTGACCACACTTGGTTGGAGCGATCAATGTTCAACCCCTTCAACAGATACGGATACACCTTGTGTTTTTGATTGGCCAAGCTCAGATTCCGCTTGGGGTACAGTGTTTCAATAGCAAGAAGGCGCCTGAGACGCTGTATGCGCTTGCGATTGACCACCAGGCCATGGTTGTCGTAGAGCCAATCCTTGATCCGTCTGGTGCCATAGAATGGCAATACCAGATAGCACTCATCTTTCAGCCTCATCAGCTGTAATTACTCATCGCTGACAGGCTCTGGTTGATAATAGTAGCTTGACCGCGCCAGATCCAGAAGCCTGCACTGGCAACTGATTGGTAAGTCATGCTCAATGCTCACCATTTCTTTCCTCTGGGCCCGTGAGTCTTTACGAGCCCGCGTTCTAAAAAATCGTTTTCCATGGTCAGCTGACCGATCTTGGCTCGAAGTTCCAGCACCTCCTGATCATGATCAGCGCTGAGAGTAGTATCTCCCTTCTTAAAAGCAGTCCCAGCTCCACTGAGCAATTGCTTTTTCCATTGGGTGATCTGACTGGCCTGGACTTCGAACTTCTTGACCATCTCGACCATGGTCATTTCGCCAATGATAGCTTCAAGGGGTGGTGTCCTAATAAACCCAGCGAGAAATTTGACCCACTGGGATTTTCAAACAAACTAAGCTGATGAACCAATCGAAAAATAACAAACTGCCATCAGAACAACTCGTTTGCAATGATGCTAATACTGGCGGCAGTCATGTCCGCAAAGTTCTTGATTCTTGCTCCGGATGAAAAATTTTAGAATTATTCCCGACGTAGCTTCAATAGCACTTCCAATTTTTCCATAAATGGCTCAAAT
>CAYMVV010000249.1:0-4962 GCA_964393885.1 uncultured Granulosicoccaceae bacterium
CAGATGACAGTAATGGACCGGTCGGGTAGAATCCACCGGATTGCAAAAGCACCAGGCAGTCGCTGGGTGCGGCAATTTAAGGAGTCAGGTAGATGTCTTTGTTAATTTGTGCAGCCATAGCTTTTCTTTGTTTGACCGCTATTTCGCGTCGAACGGATCCGTAGTCCGGATTGTCCACTGTATTGATGTCATCCACTTGATCTCAGATACGACAGCCACGCAGTTAATCAGGTAATTGCGTGTGCAATTTTGTAAGGGGTAGTCGACACAAGACCGCCCTCAAGCGTTGAAGCCCTGAGCTGTTATCTTCTTTGTGCTTTAATCCCGCCATACCGCTTTAAAGACCGCGTTCGCAGTCCCTCGTTCGCAGCTACAGGCAAATTGAAAATAAATTTGCGCGCTATGCCCGTCATAACATAACTGGAAATTTACCCTTATGACCTAAGGCAGGTCCGGCCGCAAGCAGTTAGCCATCGCAGATTGGATGGACGTGGCGCATTGAATCTGCGCCTTGTTGTATTCCTGTCTGATATCGGCTCGGTTAAGAACCAATAATGGGCAGTACTTCGATAAAGAAGAAGCCAATGAATAGCAATGCAGCTATTATCAAAAGTCCGCCAACAACGCCTGAATCGCTTGTCATTAAATACTCCTGAGGGTGCAAATGTAGATGTGCAGCTCTAGTCGGCTGCCGTATTATCATCTTTAGCACTAACAGAGCCAAAGTGAGATGACACCGGACGAGTTCAGAAAAAATGGTCATGCCCTGATCGATATGATCGCCGATTACCGCACAAATGTGGAAACAAGGCCCGTCAGGAGTCAGAGTGAGGTCGGTGAGTTGCTGGACTGGCTGCCGGACAATCCACCCAAATACAGTGAAGACGCGGGTGTTTTACTTGACGAGATAGCGGCTCAAGTAGCCCCGGCCATGACGCATTGGCAGCATCCTTCATTCTTCGCCTATTTTCCCGCAAATGCGGATTTATCTTCAGTCCTGGGCGATTTAGCCAGCTCGGGCTTTGGGCAATTGGGCCTGAATTGGCAGTCAAGTCCTCCTCTCACTGAATTTGAAGATCGAATGTGTGACTGGATGCGTCAACTTCTCGGCCTGTCCGCAGGCTGGCATGGAGTGATTCAGGATACCGCTTCCACTTCAACGCTTGTGGCTTTGCTGTGTGCCCGCGAAAAATCTACCGATTTTGGACAGATACGCAGCGGACTGCGAGGCGAGCAGGAGCTGGTTGTCTATTCATCTTCACAAGCACACAGTTCCATCACAAAAGCGGCGCTGCTGGCAGGTTTTGGTAAAAATCAGTTGCGTTCCTGTGCGGTTACCGATGAATTTGCAGTGGATCTCGCTGATTTACGTCGACAGCTTGACGAGGATGTAGCCGACAACCGGAAGCCCTGCGCCATTGTCGCGTGTACCGGCACCACGGCCACTACCGCAATGGACGACCTAAAAGGGCTCGCAGACCTCGCCCAAGAATACGGATGCTGGCTGCACGTCGATGCAGCGATGGCCGGCAGCGCGATGATTCTGCCGGAAATGCGTCATCTCTGGGACGGCGTCGAGCGCGCGCACTCCATTGTGTTTAACCCGCACAAATGGCTCGGTGTTGTGTTTGATTGCTCAATCTATTACGTGCGAGATGAACAGCATCTGGTGCGGGTAATGAGCACTAACCCCAGCTATCTGCAAACCTCGGCCGACGATGAGGCACCTAACTATCGAGACTGGGGTATACCACTCGGTCGACGATTCCGCGCAATGAAGCTGTGGTGGCTGCTGCGTTGTGAAGGTGCAGACAAGTTACAGAATCGTCTGCGTCGAGATATTGAAAATGCGCGTTGGCTGGAACAACAGCTTGCAGAGCAGGCCGATTGGCATCTCATCGCTCCGGTGGTGTTGCAAACACTGTGTGTGGTGCATCGACCTGCTGCGATAGCCGAATCTGAACTTGATTCCTACACGCAGGCGTGGTGCGAATCAATCAATGCCAGTGGCGAGGCAATGTTGACTCCCGCCGTGGTTGGCGGTGCCTGGGTTGTGCGGATATCGATCGGTGCACTTGCCACAGAGCGCCGGCACGTAGAGCAACTCTGGCAAACAATGCAGAACCACACAGCTTGAATGTATTGAAAGATCAGCGGGTGCACAGCGGCGTAAAGCGTAACGGTGTTGTCGGTTGGTTGTTGTGGCCGGTTGACTATTTAGCGGGTTGTTGTTGGTGATTCTTATGTTTTCGCATAGCATACATCGCTTAATTGACCAGCAGTCACATCTAACTATGCAGATCAGTATTGTGCGCGATCGATTGCAGACAACAACAGTCTCGCAAACGGCATCTAGAGCCAGACCAATGGGAGTCCGTCTGGCTGTGCTGTCTGCCCTCCTGTTCGTCGCCTCGTGTGGTTACATCTTTGAGCGCGAGCCCGGAATTGGTAAAGCGGTTTCGTGGACAAACATTCCCGACTGGCAAAGAGATAATCTGGCCGAGGCGTGGCCTGCAATGCAGGCGCAGTGTCCACGCATGACTCGCAAGTCTGCAGACTGGGAGCCCATTTGTGAGTCGGTGGCGGCACTACAGAATCCGACTACAGCCGAGGTCAGGGCATTCCTTGAGCAGCACTTCAAGCCACATCGCGTGCACGGTAAAAACGGCAAGCTCGATGGATTGATCACTGGCTACTACGAACCCATTCTCGATGGCAGTCGCACCCGCACAGATAAATACCGCTATCCGATTTATTCGCAGCCGGAGGATATGCTGATCATTGAACTGGCGGATATCTACCCGAAGTTGAAAGGGATGAGGCTTCGAGGCCGGATCGATGGCAATCGCGTGTTGCCCTATTGGTCGCGCGAGGAAATCGACGGAGACGGGCAACCACTGGCCGGACAGGAGATAGTATGGATTGATGATCCCTACGGCTCCTTTTTCACACAGATCCAGGGTTCCGGCCGAGTGCGCTTACAGGATGGTTCCATGGTGGGTGTCGGTTATGCAAATCAAAACGGCCATCCCTATGTTGCTGTCGGGAAAAAGCTGGTGGAAATCGGCGCATTGCCGCTGGAGCAGGTCAGCCTTTTCACTATCAAAAAATGGTTGCGTGAAAACCCGGAGCGTGCACCGGAAATACTCAATGCCAACCCCAGCTATGTATTCTTTGAACTGCGAGACTCCGTCGATGAAGGGCCGCGCGGGTCGCTGAATGTACCATTGACGAGTGAGCGCAGCATTGCGGTAGACAGGCGTGTGATACCGCTTGGCACACCGGTGTGGCTGCAAACCACGTTGCCTGACGGTTCTTCCTTCGAACGATTAATGTTTGCACAGGATACCGGCGGGGCGATTACCGGACCGGTGCGCGCAGACGTATTTTTTGGTATTGGCGATCGGGCAGAGCAACTGGCCGGAGAAATGAAGCAGCGCGGACAGATGTTCGCGCTCCTGCCCAAGACTGCAATTTAAAACACCGAAAAAGTGTAACCATGGTTAGTGGCGTACCGGTGGCATCGGTTGTTTACAACGGTAACTGCTTGATTTATTGTAAAATAGCGATAAATAAAGCATGTTGAGAGAAAGGCCTTTGTGAAGGTCTTTTTCCGGTTAATTGAGCGAGGATTATAATGTTCGAATCTATGGGCTTTGCCCTTCTTGTTGCAATGGCAGTGTTGCTGTTGTTATTCCTGCGCTCCTTTGTCCGTATCGTCCCGCAAAATGAGGCGTATGTTGTCGAGCGGCTGGGTAAGTACGACAGAACGTTACTCGCCGGATTTCACATCACCATTCCGGTTATCGAGCGAGTTGCCTACAGGCACTCACTGAAAGAATTTGCTATCGATGTGGCATCGCAACAGGCAATCACTCGCGACAATGTGCCACTGGGTATTGATGGTGTCTTGTACATGAAGGTGATGGATCCGCGCGCGGCGTCCTACGGTGTTGAGAACCTGCAGTTCGCAATCACGCAACTGGCGCAGACCAGTATGCGTGCAGAGATAGGAAAATTATCACTGGATGATACCTTCGAGTCACGCGAGAACATCAATGCCCGCGTTACTCATGCCATTGACGAGGCGTCTGAATCCTGGGGTACCAAAGTGCTTCGCTACGAAGTAAAAGATATCACCCCGCCCGCAACTATCCTTGAAGAGATGGAAAAACAGATGGGGGCAGAGCGAGAGAGGCGCGTCTCAGTGACTACGTCAGAAGGCTATCGTCAGGCGCAGATCAACGAGGCCGAAGGCGACAAACAGGCGCAAATACTTCGTGCCCAGGGCAGTGCTGAGTCGCTGACTATCGAGGCGACAGCGCGTGCGCAGGCGATAAAAACTATCTCCGAAGCCATCAACTCGGAAGGCGGATCTGCAGCGGTAGCACAGCAACTGGCTGAGCAGTACATCACTGCCTTCGAAAAGCTCGCCCGTGACGGTACGGTGGCATTGCTACCGGCTGATGGTGGCGATGTATCTGGCATGGTGGCCAAGGCTTTCACTGCTTTTAACAGCTTGCAAAACCAGGTAGAAGCCACCAGGACCGGAGGTGGAAGCTAATGGTATCGCCGTTCTGGCTGTTCCTGCTTATCGGGGTAGTCCTGCTGGCTCTTGAGCTGGTGGTTTTTCAGTTCACTATGTTCTGGCTGTTCTTTGTTGGTCTTGGTGCACTGGTAGCCGCCGCGTTTGCATTTTTTTCGGGAGGCTCTGGCTACATTGTGACAACCGCAGTCTTTATTGTTGCGTCTGTGCTGATTACCGCTCTTCTATACGCGCCAATACGCAAATGGCAAAAAAAACCATCGGCAATTGCCGGTAACAACGCCGTGTCGCAGCGAGTTA
This sequence comes from uncultured Granulosicoccaceae bacterium, assembly GCA_964393885.1. Classification (GTDB taxonomy): domain Bacteria; phylum Pseudomonadota; class Gammaproteobacteria; order Granulosicoccales; family Granulosicoccaceae. The sequence goes on from CAYMVV010000249.1 coordinate 4,847, forward strand.
AAGTCACTGGCAGGATATCTCCGTCCAGTGCGGGTACCGTGTCCTGGTCAGGGAGTGAATGGCAGGCGGAACTGGTCAGTGGTTCAACGCAGGAGCTGCTGGAGGGTGACTGGGCA
>CAYMVV010000250.1:0-4932 GCA_964393885.1 uncultured Granulosicoccaceae bacterium
TAGAGATTATCCGTTGTCTGCTGCAGGATTTAAAACTGCTGATACTCGACGAACCGACCTCGGTGCTGCCACCGCAACACATCAGTTCCCTGTTCGATGCGCTGCGCAAACTGCGTGACAGCGGCGTTGCTATATTGTTTATCTCTCACAAGCTAGAAGAAATCCGCGAGCTTTGCGATACCGCTACGGTGCTGCGAGGCGGCAAGGTGGCGGGCAGCGTTGACCCGACCAAAGCGAGCGCTCAGGAACTAGCCACCCTGATGATCGGTCATGAAGTGCCCACCGTTCGAGCCCGTGCATCAGGACTGCAAAGCAGCGCGCCACGCCTGCAACTGACTGATGTGTCAGTGCCAAGCGATGATCCGTTCGGCACCAGTCTGCATGACATTGATTTGCAGGTTTATGGCGGCGAGATAGTCGGCATTGCCGGTGTCTCGGGCAATGGTCAAAAAGAACTGTCGCGGCTGATTTCGGGTGAGCAAATTGAAAAACACCTGGCGGCTGATGCCATTTGTATGATGGGCCAGCCGGTAACACAACTCAACGCTGCACAGCGACGCGAGCTGAGCTTTGCCTTTGTACCTGAGGAGCGTCTCGGACGAGGTGCGGTGCCACCGATGGCGCTGGCTCAAAACTCTCTGCTGACCGCGTTTGATAGAAGCCTGTCAGGTCAGGGCTTTGTCAATCGAAAAAAGTTAACGCAATACACCGATGACTGCATAGAAGAATTCGATGTGCGTTGTGGTGGAGCGCAGGCCACTGCAAGCTCGCTGTCTGGCGGCAATCTGCAAAAGTTTATTATTGGCCGCGAGCTCAAGCTGTCACCACAGCTGCTGTTTGTAGCGCAACCCACCTGGGGCGTCGACATTGGTGCGTCAACGGCGATCCGCCAGAGGCTGCTCAACCTGCGCGACGAAGGCATTGCGGTACTTGTGGTATCTGAAGAGCTGGAAGAGTTATTTGAAGTGACTGATCGACTGCATGTGATTAACGGCGGGCGACTCTCGCCACCACTGACTACTGCAGACGTCACACCGAACGACATTGGTAAATATATGATTGGTCGTCAGCACGCTGATAGTCAGGACAGTCAACATGCTGTTTAAACTTGACCGCCGAACCTACCCCTCCCGGCTGATGATGCTGGCTGCACCACTCATTGCTGTGGTGATGTCTGTCATTGTCTGCTCCGTTCTGCTGATGTTCCTGAACAAGCCGGTTGTGCAGACTATGCACTCGTTCTTTATTGCACCGTTTGCCAACTTCTATTCAATTACCGAGGTATTTCTGAAGTTCGGACCACTGCTGTTGATCGCTCAGGCGCTGGCCGTGGGCTTTCGCGCCAAGGTCTGGAACATCGGTGCTGAAGGACAAATGATTATCGGGGCAATAGCAGCGAGTGCGGTACCGGTGTACTTCGTCGACAGTACGTCCGGCTGGCTGCTTCCGGCTATGATCGTACTCGGTGCACTGGGTGGTATGGCATGGGCTGCCATTGCAGCGTTTTTAAAAACGCGCTTCAACGCCAATGAAATTCTGGTCACCCTGATGCTGACCTCTATAGCGTTGCAGTTGTTGTATTACCTGCTGCTGGGTCCATGGAAAGACCCGCTGGGCTTTAACTTCCCGCAGACCGTGATGTTTCAAAACGAAGCCTTGTTCGAGCCGCTGTTCTCCGGTGTGCGACTCAACACATCTATTGTTATCCCCGTGGTATTTACGATTGCTGTCTGGCTTTTTATGGAACGCCACTTCGGCGGTTTTAAACTCGTCGTCGGCGGGCTTGCGCCTCAGGCTGCGACCTACGCAGGCTTTAGTGCAAACAAGGCAGTCTGGGTCAGTCTGCTGTTGGCCGGTTTTGCCGCAGGACTGGCTGGCATGAGTGAAGTGGCGGGCCCCATCGGTCAGTTGCAACGCTCGGTGACTTCCGGTTATGGCTACTCTGCCATTATCGTCGCCTATCTCGGTGCGCTTAATCCGATTGGCATTGTGTTCGCCGCCTTTTTTGTTGCAGTGTTGCACATTGGTGGCGATGTCGCACTGGTATCTGCCGGGCTGCCGATCAGTGCCGTGCACGTGTTTCAGGGTTTGCTGCTGATCTTCTATCTGGCGGCGTATACGTTGGTAAATTATCAAATCAGACCGGTTCGTACCGCATCATCCACCTCGGCGGATCTGGCACCATGAATACGCTTGAATTTTTTCTGGCCGGAACCTTCAGTGCAGCCACCATCTTTCTGCTCGCGGCTCTGGGTGAACTGGTGGCTGAGAAGTCAGGGGTATTAAACCTGAGTGTGGAGGGCATGATGGCTGTGTCTGCCGCAGTCGGTTTTGTCGCCACCTATGAATCCGGAAGCCACGTGCTGGGTTTTGCATTGGCCGGTGCAGCAGGTGTGCTGATCTCCCTGGTGTTTGCCGTCACTGCCATTACTTTTTTAGCCAATCAGGTAGCAACCGGCCTTGCGGTTGGTATCCTCGGGCTGGGGCTGTCGGCGTTGATCGGCCGCGACTACGAAAGCCTGACCATCGCCTCCACTGAAGGCGTGGCTATACCGGTACTCAGTGAGCTGCCTCTTATCGGGCCGGTATTGTTTCAGCAGAATGTGGTCGTCTACCTGACTTTCGCGCTGGCCATCGTTATTGGTATCACCTTGAAGCATACCCGACTGGGGCTCGCTATTCGCTCCACCGGAGAAAACCCTCATGCGGCGCAGGCACTGGGGTTTCCGGTATTTTTAATTCGCTATAGCTGTGTGGCATTTGGTGGTTTACTGGCAGGATTCGCCGGTGCCTATGCATCGACCATTTATACGCCGTTATGGGCCGATGGTATGATCGCCGGACGCGGCTGGATAGCGGTTGCACTCGTGGTATTCGGCACCTGGAAAACAGGCCGCATTGCCTTTGGTGCACTGTTGTTTGGCATGGTGTCGCTGGGAGAGTTAATCGCACAGTCGATGGGGGCAAATATTCCATCGCAGCTGTTATCCAGCTTGCCCTATATCGTTACCATCGCCGTACTGGCTATCATATCTACCAACCGCGCACGGATGCGATTGCACTCGCCTTTTTCACTGGGCGAAACCTTCGATGGCACCGAGGGCCGTTGATGCGGTGGCGCATACACTTGCACTCAACAATGACTTTCCTTTTGCAAAACGCGTTATTATCGGCGTTGTTATCGGAATGGTTACCATTTAAAAGCAGTTTTCGATAGCATTAGGGCGGCAGCCTGTGATTTATAATCTGCTAACCACTGTTTCTATTTTTTCCTGTTATCTGTCAATTTTGGGGTGCGCTTGTGAAATTTCTCCATATCGTTGCGATGCTGGCCATTGCACAATACATTTTCTTTGCAATTCAGGTGGGACGTGCTCGTGAAAAATACGGTGTCAAGGCACCGGCTACAACGGGCCATGATCTGTTCGATCGAATCTACCGCGTACAGTCGAATACGCTTGAACAACTGGTGTGCTTTCTACCAGCGTTGTTTGTCGCGGCAGTCTACTGGCCACCGGTCTACATGGCAGTTATCGGAGTGGCTTATCTGGTGGGTCGAACGCTCTATTGGTTGTCCTATGTCAAGGATCCAGCGTCACGCGGCACCGGGTTTATGATTACATTTGCAGCGACGGCGGTGTTGATACTTGCTGCAGTGGGTGGTGCGCTGTTTCGATCACCGGTTTAATTCGATCACCGGTATGCGGTGGCGTATCGGTAAGTCTGGTCAACGTGTCTGGTCGTCTGTGACAACCACCGATTCCATCATCGGCTGTACCGGCAAATCCGATATCGTGGGTTGTGGTGATTGGCCATAGCCTATGGGGGAGCACGTGTAGAGTAGTTTGGATGCTCTGTAGGTACTTGCTGCGAATTAATCCATACGGCTGAAACCAGCCGTATGGATGCAAATGGCTAATTGAAACTCAGTTCAAAGCCACTGTTGATGACAAAAGGAGCGCGGAAATCATCACCAAGGAAGTAATAGATGTTTTGTTCTTCATCATGAGCAATGTTAAAACAACCATACTCTTCTTCATTCCAAAGACCTGTCCAGCTTGAACAGTACTGATCATTCTCTATTTTGTAGCGCGCCTCTGATGGCTTTTCGTCGCCACTTTTTATCCACAGAGTAAGGCCTGATTCGGAGAAGTACTGTCTGGTTTCCACGCCGTAGTGGATGCCCTTAATAGTTGCCCCTGAAAGAAGCTCGGTAATCTGTTGAGTAGTTAGTTGTTTCTCGGCTGCCAGCAGTGGCGCGCACAACAATGATGTGACCAGTGACACTACTATTCTTTTCACTTTATACACTCCTGAGTGTTGTTTGAACCCGTGTTGATTGAACACCTATAGTCCGTTAGTGCAGTTTACCATTTTGATGGAGTGTGTTAAATAAATTGCAATCGTTGGTTTTTCGGCTTGCTTATGGACTCTGTCTCAGCTGCGTTATTACGGCTGTTGGCAGTACGCACTGCGTATCAGTTGTAGCGGCCCGGTAAACGGTGTGTTTTACTGTATTCTTACTGTATGCAACGGAAGAGAAAACCCGAGCTTGTAACCCGTGCTCGTAACCCGTGCTCGTAACCCGTGCTCGTAAAAATTGTTGACTTCATAATTTAAAGGATAAAAAATAATGAGCCAACCCTCCTCTGGGCACTCCTCTCAACGCTCTTCGGGAAGCTCTTCTTCGGGAAGCTCTTCACGACGCTCTTCACGAATAGGCACGATATTGCTGATTTTGGCAGCGGTCTGCGTGTTGATCATCGGCATCATGATGTTTGGCGCCCGTTTTGGTTTATGGGAGCCCGTCGTTGGTTTTGGTTACGTTCGAAATACTATGAATCCCATCGCCTATGGCTTGCTTGCCCTGGGCATTTTGGGCTTTATTTATCAGATTGCTACCCGCAATCGAGCGGGTGCCGTAAAGGCTTT
>CAYMVV010000251.1:0-4879 GCA_964393885.1 uncultured Granulosicoccaceae bacterium
TCAGGCTCTACTCAGTTGTCTTGCCTATATTGATTTGAACCCGGTTCGCGCCGGTGTCGCGGATACTCCAGAACAATCAGAACACACCAGTATTCAACACAGAGTAAAATACTGGCAACAAAACGCCGAGAAGAAGCAAAACCGGAACAACCAAACCAACACTGTAAATGGAAATGATCGATTACTGCAACCTGATGACCTTCAACCGTTTGTCGGGCATCTACGCCAGCCAACGCCAAAGGGGATTAGTTTTAATTTGATCGATTATCTACAACTGGTTGACTGGACTGGAAGACAGATACGTGAGGATAAGATTGGTGCTGTCAGCGCTGACGCAGAACCAATATTAAAACGATTATCGATATCACCGGAACACTGGATCTATTTGTGTAAGCACTTTGAAAGTCGATTCAAGGGTCTGGTTGGATGCGTACATTCACTGGAGAAGGCATGCCAGGTATTCGGCCGGAAACGTCGCCTAAATTTAGCTGTTAGCACTGCCCTGTACCCTTAGCCAGGATCAAGTTCAAAACGTCCGCCTCAGATTGCGATTGATCGCAATGATGGTGTGTGCCAGCGTTTTTTACAAATGCTGTTTGATGTTCATACTACCGTCATTTTTTCCTTGACCCACCCCTGTTCCTGATACGACTGCCGTTATTTCGTTGGGTAGCTGCTCGAAGTAGCTAGCTGTGTATTCTTTACGCTGGGTGTCTATCTAAATTGATATCAACCATGATTTCCTTGATCAGAAGCCTGACAACTTGCTTCTTTAAACGCATAGGACATTCTGGATGATTCCAGGTGTCTTCAAAGCACTCACCCAGGGACAGTATATTTTGACGATCTTGATCGTTTAGCGTCTCTTGAGTAGTGCTCACTGCGTCCAGTGACTGCTGTAGGGCCTCGACTTGTTCGAGCTTTTCATTCCAGCGTTTCTCTAAGGTATCAACCACCAAACGATTGGACGGATCTGCCTGATCATACTGACTAAACGCACGTTGTGCTTCATAGTGTAATTGCTCTAACTGGCGCTCAAGTGCTTGTTGCTTGTCATCGTTGTGGGTGTTGCATTTTTCAGTTGCGGCCATACTGGCAGAAACACCCTGTGTAGAGATGATGTTGAGTATTTCCTGCGCAACAGCGATGTCACTCCCTTTGCCGTCATTCTGTTTTATAGAAATGTTGAGATAGAGATTCAGGCTTTCTGGTTAAATAATAACTATGGGTGTCTACCTATATGTTGCGATGCAGGCTTTCTGGTTAAAAAATAACTATGGGTGTCTACCTATATGTTTTTACCTATATGTTTGGCGCGGCGGGTAAGTAAGTATATTTTTGGTCGAAGGGCGTTTAGTCAAGCGCCCTTTTTTTAAACGAACAACCTTGTTTTGATGAAACCCAGCATATTCAGAATAGCAACCTGGCCAGCACAGCCAGTTATATTGATCTGGTTTGCAGAAGCTGATCTCGCGATCACGTCACTTGGTTAAAATATACGGCAATCAGCATCAATACGAACGCCGGAAATGCCAGTAATATCTACGTTTGTTAGGCTGATGAAGCTACCTTCACTAAACGAAGTAGGCTCGTCACATAGTATTCCATTGCCAACACCATTACCGATAGTTACATTTTCGAGTCTGAGAGCCGAATCATTCATATCAATGGCTGCACGAGTAGAGAGCAGATTTTCCGTATTGCCAAAGTCTAAAATGTTCACATTGACAAACTGGTTGTCTTCCCAGGGGCTATCTCTGAATCTGATACCATCCCAATAACCCGGGGAACTCTGGCGCCCACGGATAGTAATAGGTTGGCTTGGCGTGCCATTCATTTCAACTACGGCATTACCTTCAACTACAATCCAGGCTTGCTCATCCATAACAATTTCAACACCCGGGTCAACCACCCATCGCCCACCTTCCGGAGTAAAGAATCCACCAATAAAGTAAGGGGCTTCGAGATTTTTCCAGCGATAAACTATTCCACGTGAGTGCTCTCCTGAGCTAACTTGCACCATCGGGATAGTATTCGGAAAAGCACCACCCGAATAATTGCTGTCGGTGTCCAACATAGGTACTAGCTCGGGGTGAATGGCCAGTCCGGCTTCCTGATTATTAAAGAAGCGGTTATTTGAAAATGCAACCAGCTCTGTATCTTCAGATATCGACATACCGAGTACAAAGCTGTTTGAGACGCTCGAATTAGTAATTGAAATACGAACTTCATCGATTTCGAACCCGACATCCGGGCAAAATATAATCGGGCATACTTGGCCAGCATCAACTAGATGGAAGTGATTGAACGTACTTTCACGGCCTCTTTGTATATCAATCCCTTGCCAGTAGCCTGCAGTATGCGCATTTCCATCCATCACAATGGGCGATGACGCCGTCCCGTCAGCAACTATTCGACCGCCATCCACTACTATTCGGGCATCGGCATCAGCGCGAATCCCGACCCCTGGTTCAATCACAAGGTCCGATCTGATTTCAACCCAGCCCATCAGACGGTAGTCACAGTCAGCATCCGTATTGACTAATCGAGTGGGCGATGAAATATCATCATCGAGCACAAAGGTACATTCCCCACTTCCCGTGGTAGGAATACCCGTTTGCGCGTTCATGGGTAAAGTTGTAATTGGACCGTCACCCTGTGGTGGAGTGTCGTCTGTTGGCCCGTCTGTTGGTCCAACAGGCGCTGCACCTGTCCGATTCAGGACAGTACCCAGTTCGGAGAATCTGTCTTCGGGGCTGAGACCGCTGCCACTTCCCAAGTCCGTACCAATGGAAATAGTATCCCCATCAGCGCGAAAAATTGAGAACACTGTGTTACTTGGAAACAGCAAGTCCAATGGGATATTGCTGGCATCAGTAATACCTGATTCTGCTAAGGTTGCTTCAAGTGTTTCACTATTAGCTTCAAGTGCATCAATAGTGGATTGGCTGGCACTTGCCATAGCTTCGGTAAACGTTATATCTAAGTGAAACGCCTCCCCTTCAGACACAACAGTGGTTTCACCACTCACAGTGAAAGTCCCCCGGACTGTCACGGTGAGGGTTAAATCGGTGTTACAAGAACTATCGTTCAGATAATCCACAAGCCGTTGTGTAAATTGCCCGTCGCGGAACTCGTATTCAGACCTCGAAGAACGATTCGGTTCTTCGGCATCGACTAAACACTCTGCCTCTACCCAACCACCTTCCAAAGCTGCTGCAGGACTGGACGTACCGTTCGAGGTCGGCATAACCATTCCCCCGTCAGCTCCATCGCCTCCGCTGCCACCTCCACAGCTGTACAAGAATAGGATGGTGGCAAACATCAGTGTTCTGGAAAGTAGTGTGATCATTTTTGTATCACTCAGACATTATCCGTGTAAGCACAGAATCAATTCAGTGTAGGGATAGAATATATAGAAAAAGTCGTAAAAACAAATCAATACGACGAGTAAATATCAACGCTATTCCCTACTGTGTCACGTTTTATGTACTAGCACAATAGACTTCGAGTGACTGCAACCGACCAAGCAAGATGGCAAAGCACAAAATACCTATCATTCCGTCCAAATTTCGACAAAAGCACCAGAAAAGCTAGACAATCTTTACCGTGCAACTCGTGGAATAAAGATGACACCGGTGGAATAAAGATGACACCCATAGTAACGAAGGTATTGTGAAAAGGTTCTCGGTGTAATGAAGCGAGAAGTAGGATGCTTTTAGTGGAAGAAGTACTGTTGTAGAAGTAAGGATGTAATCATTCCCAGACCCCGCAAGTCACAGATAGCCGTAGAAGCGACCCCGTACTATCATTACGTCAGCCGTTGTGTACGTCGCGCATTTCTCTGTGGAGAAGACCGTTTCACAGGACGATCCTATGATCACCGTCGTGCATTTATTGAAGCAGAGCTTCTCAGGCTGGGACAGGTGTTCTTTCTGGATGTCGTGGGATATGCAGTGATGTCAAATCACTTTCATGTCCTGCTTTTTATCGATCAGGATGCCTACGATGAGGCCAGCACTCACGACATCGTAAGCCGCTGGCATCAGATTCATCAAGGCAACCCGGTATCCGGCAAATTCCTTAACAATGAGCCACTCGAACCCCACGAGACCGATCAACTCAACCATTTTGTCGATACCTGGCGTGAGCGCCTGGGCAGTATCAGCTGGTATATGAGAGTACTCAATGAAAAGGTAGCAAGAATGGCAAATATTGAGGATGACGTTACCGGCAGGTTCTGGGAAGGGAGATTCAAGTGTCAGGCACTTTTGGATGATCAGGCTCTACTCAGTTGTCTTGCCTATATTGATTTGAACCCGGTTCGCGCCGGTATCGCAGAGACTCCAGAACAATCAGAACACACCAGTATTCAACACAGAGTAAAATACTGGCAACAAAACGCCGAGAAGAAGCAAAACCGGAACAACCAAACCAACACTGTAAATGGAAATGATCGATTACTGCAACCTGATGACCTTCAACCGTTTGTCGGGCATCTACGCCAGCCAACGCCAAAGGGGATTAGTTTTAATTTGATCGATTATCTACAACTGGTTGACTGGACTGGAAGACAGATACGTGAGGATAAGATTGGTGCTGTCAGCGCTGACGCAGAACCAATATTAAAACGATTATCGATATCACCGGAACACTGGATCTATTTGTGTAAGCACTTTGAAAGTCGATTCAAGGGTCTGGTTGGATGCGTACATTCACTGGAAGAGGCGTGCCAGGTATTCGGGCGGAAGCGTCGCCCAAATTTAGCTGTTAGCACTGCCCTGTACCCTTAAGCAGGATCACGTTCAAAACGTCCGCCTCAGATTGCGATTGATCGCAATGATGGTGTGTGCCAGCGTTTTTTACAAACGCTGTTTGA
>CAYMVV010000252.1:0-4867 GCA_964393885.1 uncultured Granulosicoccaceae bacterium
GCGGTGATACAAACTTCAAAAACTCTGCAACAAATTCAATCGTGGTTGAAAGACCATGCAGACATTCGCATAAACAGCTCCGGTAAAAAAATCGAGATCTACAAGGAAAAAGGATCACCGGCCAGTTTTATCGATAGTTTCAGGGTGTCGGACTACACGGGCACACATGCACTGGGGCATACTCGTATGGCCACCGAAAGTGCGGTGACCACCGAGCACTCTCATCCATTTTCAACCGGTGATGATTTGTGTCTGGTACACAATGGCAGTTTGTCGAACCATAATAGACTTCGAGAGAACCTGCAGTCACGCGGCATTAGCTTCCAGACCGACAACGACAGCGAAGTAGCAGCCGGCTATCTCAACTGGCGATTACAGGAAGGTGACGGGCTCGATGATGCGCTTCATCATGCGGTAGAAGATCTCGACGGTTTTTACACTTTTGCTATCGGTACGCGCGAGGGCTTTGCCGTGCTGCGCGACCCCATCGGTTGTAAACCTGCCATTATTGCAGAGACTGATGACTGGGCGGCGATGTCTTCAGAGTATCGTGCCATCGCACAGTTGCCAGGTGTGGCCGGGGCGAAAATCTGGGAGCCAGAGCCCGCTAAAATCTATAGCTGGCAAAGACACTAGTCTGTATCTCGTATCAAGAGTCTGTATCAACACAGCGCGTCATCAGCGCGTCATCAGCACGACGTTGATGGCATATTGGTATTTGTGAGCGCAGCCAGTTAGCTGTACTGAATCAATTCAGGTGGAAGGACCACTCGTGCAATGCAAACAATAGATCTGGCCACGCAAGGCATACGCGATCTCAATCAGCTGTTACATCAGACAGATAATACGCAAGACATTGTCGTTAAAAACCCGGCTGGCAAACACTCGATTGCTGTGGGGGCAATGATGCCCGTTACCGTTAATGTGCAGGGTCATGTTGGCTACTACTGTGCCGGTATGAATGCAGATGCACAGATTGTAGTTAGTGGTAACGCAGGCCCAGGGCTTGCCGAGAATATGATGTCCGGTGTGGTGCGTGTCAGTGGTGATGCCTCTCAGTACTGTGCGGCCACTTCTCACGGCGGGCTGATTGTCGTTGAAGGCAACGCCGCAGCACGTTGCGGCATATCAATGAAAGGCTCAGATATCGTGGTCGGCGGATCAGTCGGTCATATGTCTGCGTTCATGGCGCAAAAGGGCAGACTGGTCGTGTGTGGTGATGCAGGTGATGCATTGGGTGACTCAATCTATGAAGCCCGGCTCTACGTGCGTGGATCTGTCGCCAGTACCGGTGCCGATTGCGTGCAAAAAGAAATGCGGGACGAGCATATTGAAGAGCTCGAAGGCCTGTTGCAATCTGCCAAAATCGGTGGCTGCAAAGCGAAAGATTTCAAGCGCTATGGATCGGCCAGATCGCTGTACCATTTTAATATAGACAATGCGAATGCTTACTAGTTATGTATAGCGCCGTTGTATCCGAGCAAGTGGAGCACCCGAACAGATGACTGATGAACTGCATTCAAGATTGCGTGAGTCGGCAACATTTCCGCGGCACGTCATCGCTGAAATTCAGCGTGCTGCGCGCGAAGGCATTTACGATATCAGGGGCTTTGGTGCAAAACGTCGCGTACCGGACTTCGATGATCTGCTGTTTCTCGGCGCCAGTATGTCGCGTTATCCACTGGAAGGGTATCGTGAAAAGTGCGATACCTCGGTGACGCTCGGTACACGCTTCGCAAAAAAACCTGTCGAGTTAAAAATTCCGATCACGATTGCCGGCATGAGCTTTGGCGCTCTGTCAGCGCAGGCCAAGGAAGCTCTGGGTCGCGGCGCCAGTACCATGGGTACCAGTACCACCACCGGTGATGGTGGTATGACACCTGAAGAACGCGGTCATTCAAACCTGCTGGTGTATCAATATCTGCCCTCTCGTTACGGCATGAACCCGTCTGACCTGCGTAAAGCCGATGCGATCGAAATTGTTGTCGGGCAGGGCGCTAAGCCCGGTGGTGGCGGGATGTTGCTCGGGGTAAAGATCAGTGAGCGGGTTGCCGGTATGCGTGATCTGCCGGAGGGAATCGATCAGCGCAGTGCCTGTCGCCATCCGGACTGGACCGGCCCGGATGATCTCGAAATCAAAATCAATGAGCTGCGTGAAATCACCGATTGGGAAAAACCGATTTATGCCAAAATTGGTGCGTCAAGGCCCTATTACGATACGGCTCTTGCGGTGAAGTCCGGCGCTGATGTCGTGGTGCTCGACGGCATGCAGGGCGGCACCGCCGCAACGCAGGATGTATTTATCGAACACGTGGGTATACCGACACTGCCAGCCATTCGCATGGCGGTTGATGCACTGAAGGAGCTGGATATGCATCGCAAGGTGCAGCTGGTTGTATCCGGTGGCATTCGCAGTGGAGCAGATGTGGCAAAGGCGCTGGCGATGGGAGCAGATGCGGTTTCAATCGGTACCGCTGCGTTGATCGCGCTGGGTGACAACAGCCCGGAGTATGAAGAGGAGTATCGCAAGCTCGGCACATCAGCGGGTTACTACGACGATTGGCAGGACGGCCGTGACCCTGCAGGAATTTGTACGCAGGATCCGGCGCTCGCAGCGCGACTTGACCCAGAGTTGGGCGGTCGACGGCTGGCAAACTATCTCAGTTGTCTGACCCTTGAAACTCAAACGCTGGCACGCGCCTGTGGCAAAAGCCATGTGCATAACCTTGAGCCAGAGGATATGGTCGCACTGACAGTTGAAGCGGCAGCAATGGCCAAAGTGCCGTTGGCGGGCACGCAGTGGATACCAGGGCACGGCTACTAGCCCTGGCTCTGAACCAGGGCTATGTACCGGGCTGGGTATAAGACATTTGTGCTGAATACAAAACAAATATAGAACGTCTGACAATAGAAATACGGTTTCTAACAGGGGAGGAATAATGGCGAAAGATCTCGAGAAGTGGGCGAACACCAAGAAAGTTGAATACTTTCTGATTAGCTTTGTAGATTTGTTTGGTGCGCTGCGTGCCAAATTGGTGCCGACACGTGCAATCAAGGGCATGCAAAAAGAAGGTGCCGGCTTTGCCGGCTTTGCCTCCTGGCTCGACATGACACCAGCGCATCCGGATATGTTCGCCATTCCCGATGCGGACAGCGTTATCCAGTTACCGTGGAAGCCGGAAGTCGCGTGGGTGGCGGCAGATTTATGGATGGATGGCAAAGAGGTCGAGGCATCGCCACGTGTAGCGCTGAAACGCCAGCTGGCCAGGGCCGAGGACCTGGGCTATCGCATGAAGACGGGCGTCGAGTGCGAATATTTTCTGGTTAACGACGATGCAACCGCAATCTATGACACAGCAGATATAGCCTCCAAGCCCTGTTACGATCAGCAGGCACTGATGCGTCGGTTCCCCATCGTCAGCGAGATCTGCAATGCGATGATCGAGCTTGGCTGGGGGCCATACCAAAACGATCATGAGGACGCCAACGGTCAGTTCGAAATGAACTGGGACTACGACGACGCGCTAAAGACAGCTGATCGCCATGTGTTTTTTAAATATATGGTTAAAACCATTGCTGAAAATCATGAAATGCGCGCCACCTTTATGCCCAAGCCGTTTGCTGACCTGACAGGTAATGGCTGCCATGCGCACGTTTCCCTGTGGGATAAAACAGGGCGGAAAAATCTGTTTTTAAACAAAAAAGATGATCTGGGTTTGTCACCACTGGCGTATCAGTTTCTGGGCGGCATCATGCACAGCGCAACTTCCCTGTGTGCGATTTTCAACCCGACTGTCAACAGCTACAAGAGAATCGGTGCACCGGTAACCTCGTCAGGTGCTACCTGGTCACCTAATGCGGTAACCTATTCAGGCAACAACCGCACACACATGATTCGTGTGCCGGATGACGGACGTTTTGAATTGCGGCTGATGGACGGGGCAGCCAATCCCTACCTGATGCAGGCAGGCTTTCTGGCGGCTGGTCTCGACGGTATCGCCAACGATCGCGATCCAGGTAAGCCAGTACATTTGAATATGTATGAAGAAGGTCACAAGGTTAAAGGTGCGAAGAAGCTACCTTCTACCCTGCACGATGCTCTGCGCTTGCTTGAAAGCAGCAAGCCTCTGGCAGAGCAGTTGGGTGATGAGCTGGTTCAGTCGTACATCAAATTGAAAATGCAGGAATGGCATCAGTATACCTCGCACCTGAGTGACTGGGAGCGACGTAATACGCTTGACTGCTAAGCGGGTTTACAGCCGGAGACGGCGGAGATACTACTATGAGCGCACAAGCAGATATCCTGCGAGACTACTTCATTGGCTGGCAGTGCCGCCTGCGGCAGCAGGCAGTGCGCAAGCACGACGGGCGGCCCAGTCAGGGCATGCGTGCTGATCTATACGTAAAGGTATCCGACAATAATCTCGGTCCGATCAATACCGGGCTCGCGCTGGCGCAAACCGAGGATGGGTATGCCGCGAAAGTCACCAGTGAGTTTCGTCATATCTGCAAGAAAACCCATGATCCGAATCTTCGTCATCAGGCTGCAATAAAACTGTTGGCTTCAGCCTATTATCAACATCCCAAAACGTTTATGCATTCGCTGATGGCAACGTTCGCTGTTGATTCGGAACTTGCCGCGTTGCTCGTTGAACAAAAGGAGTGTCAGCTGCATTGTAATCAGTATCAGCAATCCTTTCAGCTGCACTGCGTGGTGGTCAGACTGGCAGCCGATGACCCGACTTATCAGGCTGTGTACTGGCACAATAAAATGTTTAACCCGGTGCTTCCGGCCAGTGTTGACATACTGCAGTTTACGCCCGACTGGGAAAGCAGTATTGCGGACCCGCCAGTAAACCGTGCCTAG
>CAYMVV010000253.1:0-4866 GCA_964393885.1 uncultured Granulosicoccaceae bacterium
GCTTTGGTTTCTTTCAGCGAAACCCGGGTTTGGCTCCTCCTCTTGGACTGCTGATTCCGCTGCTTATCCTCATCATTGTTATCACATCTATAAACCCGGTGTTCCTCGATGGCAGGAACATCTTCAATGTTTTTCGCCAGATTTCGATCTTCCTGATTCTGGGTACCGGGATGACTATCGTTATGGCCACGCGTGGCATTGACCTGTCTGTCGGATCAACTGTCGCGCTATCGGGTTGTACTGCAGGGCTGATGCTTAAAAGTGGCGTACTGCCGGACGCTGCAATCGGATTTGTTGCAGTTCTTGCGGCGGTAGTTATCGGAGCGCTGGTCGGTTTGGTTAATGGTCTTGCCGTTACCCGACTCAAGGTGCCACCATTAATTGTTACTTTGGGCACGCTAACAGCGGTACGTGGTTTGGCATACCTGGCAATGGGGTCCAATCAGGTCAGAAATTTCCCGGAGTCTTTTTTGTGGATCGGTCAGGGCAAGGTGATGGACATTCCAGCAGCCGGATTAATCGCACTTGCTGTTGTTCTGAGTGGCGCATTTTTACTTAACTGCACGCGCTTTGGAACCTATCTGCTCGCAGTGGGTGGCGACCGAAGCGCAGCAATCCGTGCCGGCATCCGCGTCCGCTTCTATGAAACCTGTGCCTATATGATTTGCGGCGGCCTAGCGGGCCTCGCCGGAGCAATGCTCGTCGCACGTCTGAATGCAGCACAGGCGGTACTGGGCGCGACGATGGAATTACATGCAATTGCTGTCGTCGTACTGGGCGGCACTTATCTTTTTGGTGGCTATGCAACGTTTCTTGGCACTCTGCTGGGTGCGATATTTCTGGGCGTTGCGGAGAACGGCCTGCTCCTGATGGGCGTACCTTTTTATTGGCAGCAAATAGTTATCGGCACAACGCTTGTCGTGGCGGTAGCAATCCAGCTTTATAGATTCCGTCGTCAAGGTATGACTGGCGGATAAAGCAGCCATTGCTCGTGATTCTGGCGGCGATGGAAACCACTCTCTTACTGGAGGTATTTAAGGAATGAAGCATACACTCAAGGGCCTTTTGTTAGGCCTCTCCCTCACCGCTGCAGCAAGCTCTGCAGTAGCACAGGAACCGTTGAAGATTGGTTTTGCCCCGCCGGTATACGATACCCTGGATTATTTCGGTCAGTTTGCGGCAGGGTTTCAAGGTGAAATGGAAAAGCTGGGGGTACCCATTGAATTCACTGCACGCGCCTCTGCATCTGAAGCCAGTGTACAACAACAGCTGGATATAGTTGACGACCTTATAACCCTGGGTGTGGATTATATTGTGGTCGGACCGATAGACTACTTTGGTATCGTGCCGGCATTGCAAGCCGCAAACGAAGCGGATATCCCGATCATTGTCATCAATCACCTGGATGTACACCCCGATGACGCGAAAGTCGATGTCCTCGCCTATAGCGGATACTCACACGCGGAGGGCGGTGAGGTAACCGCGAATTGGGCGCTTGAAAACGAGCTCAAGGCTGGTGACAAAGTCGGCCTCATGTTTGCCGAGCCCGGAAACCAGATCTCGGAGCAACGCGTTGGCAGCGCCCGTGACATCTGGACCGCTGCAGGTGTTGAAGTAGGTTTTGAGCACTACGCCTACTGGGAACAGGCTAAAGCTTTTGACGCAACCGAGCGTCTGATCCTTGCCAACCCTGACGTCAAAGCTATCTATGCAGGCAACAGCTCCATGGCCATGGGTGTCGCCGTTGCTCTGGATGGGATGGGAGAAAAAGATGTGTCGGTATTCGGTTTTGGGGCAGTGCCACCGGAGCTGGATATGATTTGGGAAGGAAAGATTCGGGGTTCTATCTTTCGCGACAGTCAATCGAGTGGTCGATACATTGCAGGCGCTATCGCCAACCATGCCAGTGGTAAAGAGATAGAGAAACAGTATCCACTGGATATGGTCATGGTCTCCTCACGAGAAGACATTCTTACCAAGGTACCGAAGGATGCACTGGAGCTGATGGAAAACTGGCCCGAGATAGAAAAGGAATTGCCGAATGCAGGCAACTGAGCAATCAGGCAGTCTGGCATCTGCCCCGGCAACGGGGCAGGTCGTATTGTCGCTTCGCGACATTAAAAAAAGCTTCGGCGGCGTTGAGGCACTGCAGGGAGCCAGTCTCGATGTGGTGAGCGGCAAAGTAACAGCCCTTGTTGGCGACAACGGCGCTGGAAAATCGACGTTGATAAAAACGGTGATGGGTGTTCACCAGCCCACCTCCGGCAGTATCTGGATAGACGATCAGGAAACAACGATTGCCAGTCCGGATGTTGCCCGAAAATTTGGCCTGGAAGCGATATACCAGGATCTGGCCCTGGTTGGTACCTTTGATCTGGTCAGCAATTTTTTTCTGGGTCACGAAAAAACCAAATCTTATCTTGGCGGGCTTATCAACGTGCTCGACAAAAAAGCCATGCGCGAAGAGGCGATACAGGTACTCACGGAGCAGGTGGGTATCAATATTGGAAACCCCTATGCAAGTGCGTTTGTTATGTCCGGTGGCCAGCGACAGGCTGTCGCTATAGGTCGGGCAATCCATTCGGACGCCCGGCTCATCATCATGGATGAGCCTACTGCAGCACTCGGCGTTGAGGAGACCGAACGCGTTTTAACGATAATAGAGAGGCTGCGCGAACAAGGTCTGACCGTTTTAGTCATCAGTCATAATCTTGAGCATGTTTTTCGGTGCGCAGATTTTATTGCTGTTATGCATAGAGGGCAGGTAACCGCCGTCCTGCCAACAAGTGACGTCACACGGCAGGACGTAGTCGCCCATATTATGGGAAGTCGGCTTTCAGGCTAATGGTTTTGGATTTGATCGAACATGATTCAGTCGAACAAGATCCGGTACTAAAATCCATAGAGTGACTCTGATTATCCGCCAATAGCTTCTTCCGCAAGCCTCAGTCGGCGCCAGTCGGCAAGCTGATCAAGACACGCACCATCATTGGCATATTGCCTTCACGGCACAGCAGGGAGTCATATTCAGCCAATACATATGCGTTGGACATAGCACCAATCGTTGTTTGCGCAAAGTTCCCGCTAATGGCTGCTGCCACTGATGGCTCGCACGTACAAAATAAAAGTCGGTTCTTTTGTTTTTCACAATACAATTTGCGAGAACTTTGACATGTGTGACTGTATGTATGAACATTTGCACATAACACAAATTTGTCTATCGACCCGGAACTACTGAACAAAGCATCAGAAGTGAGCGGTGTGAAAACAAAAAAAGCTGCTGTTACACAGGTTTTAGTCGAATTCATCGCTAAGCGTGAGCGAACGCGAGTAAAAGAATTGTTTGGTCAGCTTGATCGGGATTCTGACTACGACTACAAAAAGGAGCGTTCGCACTAGTGATAATGTCGGAAGAATATGCGCACCGGTAACAGAATTCTAAAAAACTGAGAAACGATATGTCAATTGAAATTGTACTTCTTATCGTGTTAGCAGTAACAATCGTATATTCATTGATATCGGGCCGGCTGAATAAAACCATTGTGACACTTCCGATTGTTTTTACCGGCTTGGGATATCTGGTTTACAGCCCTGTGGAGCAATTGGCTGAAACACATGTGCTTCACGAGGTTGCGCGAACCGTTGCTGAGGTAACGCTAATCCTGGTGTTATTCGCCGATGCTTCTCACGTACGGTTTGCTCGACTGGTAGAAAGCTATAAAATACCCTTACGGATGCTAATGATTGGCATGCCGCTCACCATCTTGCTGGGCACTGTAGTCGTTGTAATTCTCCCGCCGGATCAAAGTTGGGCTGTAGCGCTGCTAACAGCGGCTATATTGACACCAACGGACGCAGCGCTTGGTCAGGCTGTTGTATCGAGCCCGGATGTACCACGTCGTTTGTCTCAATCGATCAACGTCGAAAGCGGGATAAACGATGGATTAGCGTTGCCGTTCATCTTGCTGGCGGCAATACTGGCAGGGTCTGCCACTATGACTGAGACACACGAAGGTAGTATCGCGGTGATTGCGGCAAAGCAGGTAATATTGGGCCCTCTAATTGGCATATTCATAGGTTGGGCAATCGCTCGAGCACTGGACTTTGCTCAAAATAAAAACGTTATTTCGACCAGTAGTGAAGGTGTGGTGTTTTTATGTACTGCTTTTGCCGCATTCCTGTTAGCTGAAGAAGTCGGTGGTAACGGTTTTATTTCTGCCTTTTGCGCTGGCGCTGTTTTTGGCAATGTCTATAAACATGACATCACTTTCATCAGTGAATTCATGGAAGGTCAGGGCCAGCTACTAACCATGACAGCATTTTTTATTTTTGGGGCGGTGCTGTTACCTTCCGGTATTTATCGATGAATATGTGATACCAAACGAGGAAGAGTTGTTAGCGTGTGTGGTGATGACCGTGTTTTTATCTATCTTGCTGCATGGAATATCCGCAAACCCGTTAGTGCGTCGCATCGCGCGAATGTAGGGAAAATGCCCACTAGCTCGAAGGGATGTTCGCCTTTGTAGGCCGGGCTTCGGTCGGTGATCGAATCATTCTCAATTGCTCGTGAAGTGAATATCGTCAAACCAATTCAGCATCAACTCTTTATGCCTGCGACACCGGGGGAATGACTATGGCACCAGCTTTTACACGCGCAGAGTACAGCGCACGCTTGACACGGGTAAGGGAGGCGATGCAACAGCGCGGCTTTGAAGTGCTGGTGATTGGTGATCCATCTAACATAAACTGGCTTACCGGGTATGATGCCTGGTCCTTCTATACGCCACAGATAATGCTTGTAGGTCTTGAATTGGACCCGACCTGGCTGGGCAGGGAAATGGATGCAGGGGCTGCAAAGTTCACTAC
>CAYMVV010000254.1:0-4854 GCA_964393885.1 uncultured Granulosicoccaceae bacterium
ACTGCGAAAAACAAAAATTAATAATCTTGGTCTTGAAGGCAATGATAAGTTCTAAGTGCGCGGTATGATGCCAGGCAGGCAAGGAAGACGCCGCTTGGCAAAAGAGACCTCTCTACAACCACAAATCTGTGCAATCACCATCAATTGAAATGCCGTCGATTTCGTGAATAATGCGGCTTAGGCTCCTTCGCATCTGTCCAGGTTCTGGCGCACTGACTACTACCCGTATTCAATTGCATATCACCCTTTACGGTGATTGACAATACTACGTTATTATTGGACTATGATTTACTCGCGTTTTTCACGCCTTACAATGGACTGAACAGTATGGATGCCATAGCTGCATGGCTTGATTCGCTGGGGCTTGGTAAATACACCGAATTGTTCGTTGAGAACGATATCGACTTTGAAATTCTCCCTGATCTATCAGAAAATCACCTGGCAGAACTGGGTATCAGTCTTGGCCATCGAATTAAGTTACTCAAAGCCATCAGCGCACTTCAGTCCACTGCATCGCAATCAGATTCTGCCTTCGACACACAAGCCCCCGACATAAAAGACGTTGACACCCCGAGTGCACTCGCTTTAGATACACTGGCAACCACAAACCATGCTGCCGAAAGACGCCACCTAACCACCCTGTTTATAGATCTCGTCGGCTCGACGCCATTGTCGTACGAGCTGGATCCGGAAGACCTTCGTGAAGTCATTCTCGCCTATCAGGAAGTGGCATCGGAGGAACTAAGACAATTTGATGGATACATAAGCCGCTATATGGGCGATGGAATACTCGTGTATTTTGGCTGGCCGCGCGCCCATGAAGATGATGCAGAACGTGCGGTTCGTGCCGCTCTTAATGCAGTCGCCGCTGTAGAGAAACTTCACAAACCAGACGGCTCACCGTTGTCTGCCAGAGCAGGCATCGCAACCGGTTTGGTTGTTGTGGGAGATCTTATAGGCAAGGGCGCATCCGAACAACAAGCGGTAGTCGGAGAAACACCCAATCTCGCGGCGAGGTTACAGGGTGTAGCTCAACCCGGTGAAGTGGTTATTGGTGAATCCACCCGTCGTCTGATTGGCGAGTTGTTTGAGTTGAAGTCTCTCGGTGTGCAGGAGCTCAAAGGCATCGGTGATCCCACAGAGGCATTTATCGCAACTGGCGAACGTGTTGTGCGGAGTCGATTTCACGCCAGAAGTGCAGAGGCGGAATTGCCACTGGTCGGCCGTCAAAATGAACTGGGGCTGTTGCTTGATTGCTGGAACCAGGCTTCCACCGGAAGCGGTCAGGCAGTACTGGTTTGCGGGGAAGCGGGAATCGGCAAGTCAAGACTGATCAATGCACTCGAAAATACGATTCAAGTACCAACGGCCCATCGTATACATTTTCAGTGTTCTCCTTACCATACAGACACAGCGCTGCATCCAATCCTGCGGCAACTGACGTCTGCCGCAGACATCGCCACTGGCAACAGTAACAGCACCAAGCGAGCCAAGCTTGAATCATTGCTGCATTCATATAACGCTCCGCAAGATACAGTCAGGTTGATCACTACGGCACTTGGCATAGACAACGACGAACCACTAAGCGACAATTATTCTCCAACACAACAACGCCTGGATACCCTGCGCTGTCTGGTAAAACTGTATACAGATTTGTCTGCTGTTTCTGCAACTCTTATTATTATCGAAGACCTTCACTGGATAGACCCTACGACTGCTGAGTTACTGCTTAGCATCGTGGCATCTATGCAAAGTTTTCCACTGATGTTACTGGTGACCACACGTCCGCACACCGAGCAGGAATTCGCTAAATACCCAAACGTAACTCAACTGCAGTTAAGCCGCCTGGGTCATGAATCAAGTACAGCAATAATCGAAGGCCTCACTAAAGGTAAAAGTCTGCCGGGCACCTTACTTGACGATATATTGAAAAAGACAGACGGTGTACCTCTGTTTGTCGAAGAGCTCACTAAAACGGTGCTTCAATCCGGTCAACTGACAGATACTGGAGATAGCTACCAGTTGAGTGGCTTTTTGGACACCATTGAAATTCCCAGTTCACTACATGATTCACTGATGGCACGCCTGGACAGGCTGGAACCGGTTAGAGAGATAGCCCAGATAGCAGCCTGTATCGGTCGCGAATTTAGTCACGACCTCATCATGGCGGTCGCGCAGGTCACAGCAGCCGAATTAACTACCGTGCTCGGAAGCCTGATTAAGGCAGAGTTGATATTTCGGCGTGGTATCCCGCCGCATGTTAGCTATACGTTCAAGCATGCACTGGTACGGGATGCTGCCTACGAAAGCCTGCTTAGAACGCGGCGTCAGTTTTTGCACATACGTATCGCCGAAGTACTTGAAAACGATGCGCGCTTTACCGAGACCACACCACCCGAGTTGCTGGCGCAGCACTACTCTATTGGCGAGAAACACGACAAGGCTATCAAGTACTGGATTGCGGCTACACAACAGGCGCAGAGTCTCTCGTCCAATAACGAGGCGCTGGCTCATGCCGAAGCGGGATACCTGCAATTGAAGTATCAGCCAGACAATGAACGGCAGCGATACGAGCTTGATTTGTGTTTTGCATCAAGTATGGCGTATCGATGTCTCCATGGGTTTCACTCTGAACAATTCTGCAAGGCAATTAAACGCGCTCGTGAACTCGCCGGCGAATTGGGCGAGACCGAAATTGAAATCAGTTGTGTGCGAGGCTTGTACAACTATTACTTTAATCGTGGTGAACACAACGATGCTGATGTAGTAATCAAGGAAAGTCTAACGCCGTTACTTGCAAAGCAGTCATCGTCGTTCCCCGGTGCCTCTGCCGGAGCCAATTTTCTGTACAGGGGTGAGCTGGTCGCCGCGCGCTCCAATCTGGAAGAACTCATTGCCGGGCTGGATGAAGCAGAGAGTTATCCCGAGCGTATCTATGTACTGAATCCACTGACTTCAGCACTTGCGAATCTCAGCTGGACACTGTGGTTACTCGGATACCCGGAAAAAGCGATCAAAGCCGGTAGTCGGGCGATCGATATAGCCCGAAGGATTAATCAGCCATTCAGTTTCGCAATGGCCGTCGTGTGGGTTGGAAGCGTACACGTTGCGCTGGGCAAAGTGGAAAACAGAAGTGAGGTTATCGCAGAAGCGCTTGAGGTTATCCATCAAAATGACTTTCAAGCCTGGCGACCAAGAGTTGTTTTTCTGGATGGGAAAAACGATGTATTCAACGGTAATACCGAATCGGGATTGCAAAAGATGCGTGACGCAATGAAAGTCATCGGCGACAGGGGATCAATGCTTGCCTGGACATGGCTCAATGCTGAGTTGGCATCTGATCTCATCAACCTGAAGCAATTCGATGAATGTGAAGAATTGTTGAATCAAGGCATCAATCACGGGGAATCACAGGGGGAAAACAATTGGCTGCCAGAGTTATATCGACTCAAGGGAGAGCTGTTACTGGCTACCGGAAAAGGAGGCGCCCAGCAGTCCCGCAGCTGGTTTGAAAAAGCGCTTGCTACCGCTGCAGGTCAGCAATCCAGATCTTGTGAACTGCGTGCAGCAACAAGCCTGGCAACCTTAGCGACATCTTCGTATGACGATAACAGCCGACTACAAGGTGCCTATAATGCTTTTACCGAAGGGCATGAGACACAGGATTTAATCGCAGCAAATTTATTGCTTTAAAGACTATTGCTGTAAACAATGCTGTAACAGAGCTAAAACAGACGCGTTACCTCAAACGCGCATTACTTCAGAGGTTCAGTAGCTCAGCCGCCACAGTGTGAAACAGGCCGGTTAATCGACCGCGAATTGTGGTCCGCCACCAACCTGGCCTGATCAGGCGTGATGTTAACGAAAAGTTTCATCCGATTGTGCATCGATACGACTTGCTTCCCATTTCAGCAGAGCATTTCAGCAGAGCATTTCCGGGAGACAGGCATCGGATCATTCTGATCTATCAGTACACACAGTACCGAGACTTTGCATCTCCAAACCTTGCATCTCCAGCAGTTGCAGTTGCTGGATTCGATGCACGGACGACCGACAGACTTCCAACAATAGGCGACCTGCCGGCAAAAGTTGGTTGCCACCTGAACAAAAATCATGGCAGCAGGTCAATATGAGACAACGCGCGCAGAAAAACATTGTGTGAATATGCTTGCCTGCCGTTTGATATTCACTATTACTGTTAAAATATCGAATTTGTTAGCCTCCAGGATTTTTCGACCATGAAACTGCAAATGACAGCAGCACTCATTCTTTGCACCCTCATCGGTTGCTCCGGCGGTAACAGTGTATCCGAACCGGATTTTGGTCCAGACACCGGTGGTTCCAACACCGACGAGACCACTGGCGGTGGAAGCGGAAATACCGGGGGGACTGACGATAACTCCAATACCAGCAGCGATTCGGGCGACAACGGCACTGGAAACAACAACGGCGGCAATAGTGACAACAGTGGCAGTAGTGACAACGGCGGCAGTAGTGACAACGGTGGTGATGCTGGTAACGATTCCGATGGCAGTACTGGCGGCGATTCAGGCGGTGACAACGGTAGCGATTCCGGCGGTACTACCGCAGGCCCTACCGGAGGCCCGAATAACAGTGGTTCAGCAGTCGCTAACCTGAGAGCGAGTCATCGTAACGGACAGACTTTTTTAACCTGGTCCGAAGTGGCTGGATCAGCTCAGTATCACGTCTACCGAAACAGCACACCAATCACCAGCAGCAATATTGCCTCGGCCACAAGACTGACTGAACGCTGGGGCCCGCTTGACGAGAACACCTCGGTCAACAGGCACGGGACAGACAGCGCTCCATCCCATTTTGTCATTGAAGATCTTG
>CAYMVV010000255.1:0-4814 GCA_964393885.1 uncultured Granulosicoccaceae bacterium
GCAGAGGGATACACAATGAACGTTCCTTTTCAAAAAAAGGGCCGCTTTGTTTTAGTGCCTGTTTGAAAAGAGGGTCGTTGGCATCGATAAAAGCATCAGGTGCGCTCATGCCCGGGCCTGACAGCAAACTGGTTTGGCACTCGTCAAAGCCGGTCAGCGTTTGAAACGATACGCTATCAAAACCAAGTGTGTCCATCGCATTGGTAAGTTTATTAAAAACAGCAGTCACAGTTTTTTGACTGTCGATTTGATCTACGTAAAGCTCTAAATCTAACACGACTCGCTTCCTTTCTTTTTTCAGTGGTTACAAACCCGGTCGACCACAGTGATTGCGACTCAATCAATCTTGTGTGTGTGCCAGGGGTCGACTATTCCCCAGTGCTTGCTAACTCCTTCGCTTGAAATTCTACTATAAAAAGTTATCTTTTCAATTGTTGTATTCAAATAATCTACGCAAATGCGTAGTAGGGGTGTTGAGCTCATAACATGGCTCAAATTATTAGAAATGACAGTTGATAGTATAAGACTATGGGTTAACAAGAGATAGGATTATGACAACGTGGTACAGGATGAATAGCACATAAGTGTGTGATAGATTTGTTGGCTAAAAAAATACATATATGTTCCAAGAAAATATTTGGGTTGTGGATTTTTACCGAAAAAATAATTTTCGCTGTACCTATACTCACAGTCACTCATCCTGTTACTACATCTTTGCGTAGTTGAAGACTTTATCAGGAAAGCTATGCTAGAACGCTTCAAATCGCAGAGTAGCTGAGCAAGAGGATGCTTAAGTAGCTGACAATTGGCCTTCATGGGAGTTCTGTAGTGATAATCGGGTGCAACCACTGAGCGGATTGAATGTTCGCCTTATCCCCCATCGGGGGGATAGGAAAACCTACGTTGATCTACACATTCGTTGTTTTTGTGGTAAAGACCGCGTAAGCGTAGATACGTAGGTTTCAGTAATAAAAGGTTGTTCATTTACTCTATGGGCACTCTGTTGATACGCGGCGGGCACTTGCGGTCAATTGGAATTTGATATCTAAAAGGGGTTCGCGAAACTTGTAGATGTTGCAGGTTGGCTCCTGATAGGTAAAACGGAAATTGAGATTTGGAAAGCGGCGTTTGTGAAGCAGCGGTTGGAGAGTGAGTTACGGACAACAGATAGATCATGTCTGTCCTTGTGCTTTCACTTTACAATACAGAGATTCACAACATTCCAGTCTCTGCAGCAAAAACAGGTGAAAAAATGCTGGATAGGACTTCTGGTTATAATACGAGCACGGGCGCTTCAGGCGGAGCGCGTGCCCCGGCACGAGACGCGGTCGATTTACGAAGAGCTGTTGTGCTTGTTCGCAAGCACAAATGGTCAATACTACTGGTAACCGCTCTGGTAACAGCGTTAACTGCTGTCGCTGTTTCTCTCCTAAATCCGGTCTATCGCTCTACCGTAACAATCCTGTTTGGCGACAATCAATCAGAAACAGGTTTTGAGCGTTCTGCCGTCGAGCTTCAGTCAGGCCGTGTTGGCAGCATTGTTGAAACTCAAAAAGAAGTGCTCAAATCACGTTCACTTGCTCGGCGAGTGGTTAACAAACTGGAGCTCACTAACCACTGGGAATATAACCCTAAACTACCTGTTCCGGATGAGTTCAAATTCAACGGCCCACTTGGCCGCCTTGCTGGCGACAGCTCACTGGGCGCCATACCTGATGCAGCTGCAACAATAACTAATGTTGATACTGAGGAGTTGTCTGTAGAAGGTCAGGAATCTCTGCATGATCGTGCGGTTGCAAAGTTAATGCGGAGTGTCCAGGTAATTCCACTGAAGAAAACTGAATTGATCACAGTCTCAATTGACAGTCGTGATAGCAAACTCGCCCCGGAAATCGCAAATACCTATGCAGTTGTGCTGAAAGAATTCTATATTGAACAATCCACAAGTCGCGATAGCGACGCCAGACAGTTCCTCGAAAACAAGGTGTCTGAGCTAAAACAAAAGCTTGACGACTCAGAGCAAGAGTTATTGAGGGAAAGAAGACGCGTTGGCTTGTCCGGAGATGGTGGTGACATCAGCGGTCAAACCATCGCACTCCTTAACAGTCGCCTGGTAGATGCAAAAGCGCAGTTTGAGCTCGCGAGGATTCAGTGGAATCAGGTACGCTCGATAAGCGGTTCAAGCTCCCCGGCTAGTCTTGATGACGTTACCTTCAGCGAAGTGAGGGCAGGCGCATCCAGTGACACGTCGATTGCCAGCTTTGAATATCTCGGAACGCCTTACGAACTGCTGCCAATTGTCGACTCTAACCCGGTGGTGCAGCGGCGTAAGCAAGAGGTTCAGGAGTCCCTGCGGATAGTGGAGGAACTGGATAACAGATACGGTATTAAGCACCCTCGTGTTATAGATGCTCAGTCAAACTATCTGACGTCTGCACGAAATCTGGACCGCCAGATCGCAAATGTTATCAGTTCGGTCGAAAGCGAGTTTCAGGTGTCGGAACGGCAGGTAGCATCGATAGAGGCGGATATTCGCCGCGAGGAAAACAGACAATTTGATCGAAACACCGGACGTTTATCTATTAAAGAAATTGAACTTGCTCGTGATTCGCACAAGCAGTTTTATGAAGAAGCACTGCAAGAATTCCGGTCGTATGAAGAGCGCAACCTTCAAACGGTGCCAATGTCGGTCGCTGACCCAGCGGTACAACCGAATACTGCGGCCAAGCCAAGGAAGGCTTTAATGGTGCTGCTCGCATTTCTGCTAAGCAGTGGAGGAATGATATTCCTTACCTATATGTTTGAAGGGCTAAAGGAAAGCGTACAGGGCATTAACGATATAGAAAAAAAATTGAAGCTGCCGGTCTTTGGGATATTGCCGACAGTAAAGGGTCGGTTCTTCAGTGATAAAAGTGTGCCACTTATTCCCGGGTGTTTTGAGGATAGACGAGGAGCATTTGCTGAAGCGGTATGGACAATACGCACAAGTGCGACAGTGGCGGAATTGGAAGACAGCAACCAGGTAATCATGGTGACATCAACTGTGCCCGGCGAGGGAAAATCCACCCTCGCTACCAATCTGGCATATGCGCTTTCGGAGCTGGAAAATGTATTGTTGCTAGAAGCTGATATGCGACGACCCGGTATTGGAAAGGCGCTGGCGATACGAGCGGATGGACTACACGAGGTACTCACCGGGAAAATATACCTTGAGGATTCAGTAAAGGTAAATGCAATAGATGATCTGGATGTTATCCCCGCTGGTCGCCCAGCGCAGTCACCGGGTAAGTTATTGGCATCGCCGGAGTTTGGAGAGTTAATTGATTTACTTAAAGAGCGTTACGATCGAGTGGTAATAGACCTGGCGCCAATACAAGCGGTGAGTGATGCATTGATAGTTGGTAAATACGTAGATACAGCAATATATGTTGTTAAAGCAGATTCTACACCTTTGCCAATGGTAAGCAGGGGGATAGACAGGCTGACTCAAAATGAAATTGATGTCTCCGGTGTTGTTATTTCGCAGGTAGATTTCAACAAAATATCAGGGTACGGCGGAGATTACTACTACCAGGGTTACTATGACTATTATGGATATGGTGAAAAGGAAAAAGAACTGAAGCAAAAGAGTTCAGGCGAACAGCAAGACAACGATCATCAGAAAACAGTGTTATTGTCCAGGACGTCAAGTATGTCGAAGGATGGTGGTGTTGCTACTCTCTCTGCAAGGGAGGCAATGGAGTAGGAACACTGGTCTATTCAAGCTGGCTTTATATAGTTAGAATCAACTGGCTAGCATGATAAGAACGCCATAAGGTATAAAGAACTAAATCAGGAAGATACAGGGCATTGGAAATGGAACTTTTTGTTTTGCAGGACGGCTTCGTCGAATACTTTGTATGCTCATTTTTGGTGTGTCTTGTGATGATGCCGATGGCAATTTATTTGGCCAGGAAGATCGGTTTACTGGACAAACCAAGTACCCGTAAAAATCACATCGGCTCGACACCGCTGGTAGGTGGAATTTGCATTTTCGCAAGTCTATGTGTTGTTTCGATGCTAGCTGGTGAAGTGTGGGGAGGTGGTGCGCTTCTTTTTTGGATGTTTGTAGTTCTCTGTATTGGTGTATTAGATGATTTTCTCGACATTTCAATTGCTCTTAGAATAGCAGTGCATATTGTTGTGGTATTGGGTATTTGGCTTACCGATGGCTTAGTAGTTAGCTCAATTGGTTCAGTTTTTAGTCCAGAATCCGCAGTGATGTTCTCTGTGACGTTTGGTTTAGTGTTTACAGTATTTGCAGTTATCGGGGCGATTAATACTGTAAACATGATAGATGGTGTAGATGGGCTGCTTGGCTCATTAGCGTTAATTTCGCTGTGTGCGCTGCTGCTTTGGACAACTACTGCAACTAGTCAATCGTCGGCACACAATTCAACATTTGAGTCGCAAGACCTTCTAATGCTTATCGGTACGGTGGCTGCGTTTCTGGTATTCAATCTACGTTTTATCAAAGGTCGTAACGCCAGTTTGTTCCTGGGGGATGCGGGTAGTACATTTCTGGGATTCGTTTTGGTATATATACTTATCGACTACTCGCAAGGGCAACATTCAATATTTAGTCCTGTGATAGCTGGTTGGGTGCTTGGTTTGCCTCTGTTGGATGCTAGTGCTGTCATTGTTACCAGAATCATTAAGCGTAAATCACCTGTTGCTCCAGCCCACGACCATATGCATCACCTGTTACATGCGCGGGGCTTTGATGTAAACAGAGTTGTTTTGATTATGGCATCGATTCATGTGCTTATGATTGT
>CAYMVV010000256.1:0-2845 GCA_964393885.1 uncultured Granulosicoccaceae bacterium
AATGCGTGATCACCTTGAATCAGAATCGGTGATCAACTTGCCCCAGAATATTCAATAGATATCACGGCGGCTCAATTCCAGTCGAGGCGACTGTACAGAGTTTGCCATTGCTATGCCATCGTAGCCAATCAGAACTTCTAACACATCTTCTACACCGTTGGCCTGGCATTTATCGAACTCGCTTTTTTTAATGCGACGAGATGCATTAGTGATATCGGGAAACTGTACCCCGACACCACCACAAAAAAGTTTCATACCACCACCGGAGCCAGTTGACTCGATCTTTGGTGTTTTAAAATTTGTCGTTTTCCCAAAGCGTTCTGCGACTACCGTTGCAAATGGATAGACAGTCGAAGAGCCAACAATGCTGATTTGATCACGTGCAGACTGCGCAGTTGCAGCAGTTGCTGCTGCAAGTACGATAGCGCTAAAACCGATTGCTTTTGCATTCATATATTCACCTTTTAGTTGTAGAGGAATTCGTATAGTGCTGCGGCAATTATATGAAGCGTTTGTTTCAGTTTTATGAAAACAAAATATTAGTTGAATTTATCCAGATTCATACCTGCATTGTTTTTCGCGGCAAAAATACTGACAAAGTAAATGTGAGTAGTAGTAATACACTCGACATAGCAAGACAAGCCAGCAATCCGCCGTATAGATACAACCCCCCGGACAACAAGGTACCCATCAGTCTTCCGGCGGCATTGGCCATATAATAAAAACCAACATCGATAGATACCGAATCAAAGTCTGCATAGCTCACCACAAGGTAACTGTGGATTGAAGAATTCACCGCAAAGATAACCCCGATCAACAACAAGCCGGGAATCAGGTTGATGTTCACCGACACTTGTAAAGCGACGCCTGTGGTAAGCACCATTGTGACTATGGTTAGTACCAGGGCCCAGCTCGCAGCAGACTTGCCATCTGGAGTTCGCGACCCTGCCAATGAGGTGATGTGCGGTGCCAGTGCCTGCACAATACCGTACCCGATTATCCACAGGGCCATAAACCCACCAGTCTGCCAGTGGGTCCAGCCGAGTGAACTTGAAAAATAAACGGGTAGCGCGACAACAAACCATGCATCACGTGCGGAAAAAAGAAAAAACCGGGCTGCACTCAGGCGATTTATGGCACTACTCCTGGATAATACCTGGCTAAAGCGTGGCTTCTTCACTGACCGGCCGATATCTTTGACTAGCAACATACTTATAAGCAATGCGATCAGAATCATACACAGCAGCACGACTACTGTTCCGCGAAACTCAATGAGCCCGAGTAGTGCCGCTCCCAGAAAAAAGCCCAGTCCTTTGAGCGTATTCTTCGAGCCCGTTAGCGTTGATACCCATTTAAAAAGTCTGCCTTCAGCTGGCACCAGATGTTTTATGGCGCTCTTGGCGCTCATTTTGTTTAGATCTTTGGCTATCCCGGATACCGCCTGCGCTACCATGACCCAGGTTATGGTGAGTAACGATTCTGGCACCAGCAACATAATCAAGGCTACTGACTGCAGTAGCAGGCCTGCCTGCATTAATCGGTTGAGCCCGAGGCGAGCCCCCAACCAGCCGCCAATCAGATTGGTCACTATTCCAAATGCTTCATAAAAAACAAACAGAAAAGCAATTTGTAAGGAACTGTAACCGAGTGTATAGAAATGCAGGACAACCAACATGCGCAAGGCACCATCGGTCATCGTAAACAACCAGTAGTTAGCTGTGATAATGCAGTATTGCTGAACCGCTTTAGCTAATGGCACATTGGGACCTTGTCGCTTGGTTACAGCGACACCAGCTGAGCCAGCTCAACGGTGCGATTAGCATAGCCCCACTCGTTGTCGTACCAGCCGTATACTTTTAGTTGCGTACCATCGACGACCATTGTTGATAAGGCATCAACCACACAGGATCTCGCATCACCGCAAAAGTCTTCCGACACCAGTGGGCGTTCCTCGTAGCCGAGAATGCCCTGCAAAGCACCGTCTGCGGCCTCGCGAAAGGCGGCGTTGATTTCAGCTACAGTGGTTTCCCTTTCGGTTTCAAAAACACAATCGGTGAGCGATGCATTTGCCAGCGGTACCCGTACGGCATGTCCATTGATCCTGCCCGCCAACTGCGGAAATATTAGCGCGATAGCTTTGGCAGAGCCGGTAGTGGTAGGAATGAGATTGCTGCCACTGGATCGGGCACGGCGTAGATCCTGATGAGGTTTGTCGAGTATGGACTGAGTGTTGGTAATATTGTGAATTGAAGTGATCGATCCGTGTTTGATTCCAACTGTGTCCAGAACCACTTTGACGATGGGCGCTAAGCAGTTTGTTGTGCAGGAAGCCGCAGTTACAATGCGATGTACTGAGGGATCAAATAGCTCGTCATTGATACCCACCACCACATTCAGAACCGACTGATCATCGACCGGTGCTGTGACCACCACTCGACTGACACCTTGATCAAGATAGTGTTGTAGCAATCCTACATCTCGCATTTTCCCGGACGCCTCGATCACTACATCACACTCACTCCAGTCAGTTTGGTTTATATCCGTGTTTTGCGAGCACTCGATGGAGCTATCCTCAACAAGGATCAAATCACCTTCAGCAGTAGCCTGATGGCACCACCGGCCTTGAAACGAATCAAAGGTAAGCAAATGTGCGAGTGTGAAAGCGTCTCCCGCCGGATCATTGATGCGGCAGACCTTAAGATTCGGCTTGTCGTACATAGCCCGCATTACCAATCGCCCGATGCGGCCGAAGCCATTAATGCCTACTTTAACCATTTCGACTTTGCTCACTCATTTATGTCGCTTCAGCGAATAATTATCACGGTTGCAATGCAGTTCTTCAACA
>CAYMVV010000256.1:2945-4809 GCA_964393885.1 uncultured Granulosicoccaceae bacterium
TCATTTATGTCGCTTCAGCGAATAATTATCACGGTTGCAATGCAGTTCTTCAACAGTAGCATTGCAATGTTACCGAACGATGACACAGTCATCTATCAACACGGTTGCCCTCCAGTTCACTGGTCGATATGTCCCACAATGATATGGTATGCAATTAGCAACCTGCGCATGGACTCCCCCTGTGCGCCAGGTATCAATCAAAGCATCACGGGTGATCTGCTCATGCGGCTCGAATGCTTCTTTCTTGATAAAATTTCGAGTCTTTCTGCACCCTTAAAAACCCGATGCCATCGTTGAGCAGTCGAAAGACCTGTAGGTGCAAGACATTTATCGCGGTCAACATGCAGGAGAAGGTGGTAGCGATTTAACAGCACAGAAAACGCAGCCTCATCGATAAAGAATATAGACATTCAATTAAGCCTGCGCCTGTCCCGAAGTAAAACTCACAAGCACACACTGGATTTGATCAGCGGTGCCGGTGAGCTGCGCGACCTGGTTAACGACCCCAACGAAACGACCAATGTATTTTATCACCCGGAAAACGAGAGCGCGCAGGCAGAGTTAACAACCTTAATTCACTTGCGAACCCACCGGGGTATTGTTTTTATCCCCTCCAGAGTTAACAATGCTTGCGGTGAACAAAGGATGGTTTTCTTTTCGTGGTGACTATCTGCCGCCACAAATGAACCAGATTCCAATTGGCGCACAACCGAACCCGAGCCAGACATTGCGCCTAGTCCGAACAGGAGAGAATTATGACTGACCTCAAAGGCATCATTGCGCCGTTTACCACTCCTTTTACGCAGAAGGGAGACATCAACCTGTCGCTGGTAAAACCCCAGGTTGACTGGTTGATTGACAACGGCGTGCATGGTCTCGCCGCCGGTGGCAGCACTGGTGAAGGCCACGCACTGAACCGCGATGAGTATCACGCGCTCATACAAGAGACCGCCAGTGCCATCGACAACCGGGTACCGCTGGTAGCGGGGATTATTGCTAATTCAACAATGGAAGTGATCGCCCGCGGGAATCTGCTCAAGAACCTGGGGGTGGCGGCACTGCAAATTACGCCACCATCGTATTTATTCAGACCTGACGACGATGCCATGGTCAACCATTTTCGCGAGGTTCATGCCGCGTGCGATATACCTATATTGATCTACAACGTCGTCCCATGGTGTTACCTCTCACCCGATCTGTTACTGCGAATTATGGACGAAGTACCGGGCGTCCTCGGCGTCAAACAAAGTGCCGGTGATATGAAACTGTTTGCCGATCTGCTGCGACGAGCAAAGCCCGAGAACATAATATTTAGTGCCGTTGATGCGCTGCTGTACCCGTCTTATCAACTGGGCGCCCCCGGCGCGATAGCGGCTATTCTTACCGCCGCTCCCGGTCCATCGGTACAGTTGTGGAATGCGGTACTGGACCAACAATGGGACCAAGCACGCAACCTTCATGAGCTACTGATGCCTTTGTGGGATGCAATCGGACTCGACAACATGCCATCGCTTTGCAAGTATGCACAGAAACTTCAGGGTGTCGACACAGGCTATGCACGCAGGCCGACTTCACCCGCGACTGAACCACAACAGGCTGATGTGCGTGCGGCGCTGCAAAACCTCGGGCTGCTCGACACGTAACCGCTACGCTCAAAAAAGCAGATAAATGCTGATGCAATCACTGATACGCTGGCGGCTTATCCAACACCACAATAAGCAACACAGAGTTCTTAACTACATGAGCACCACTATTCTAGACGGCGGCATGGGCCAGGAGATCATCAAGCGAGCAGGTGAGACAACCTCGCTATGGTCAGTGAAGTCACTACTGGAAAACCCGGATCTTGTCGGCGAGGTACACC
>CAYMVV010000257.1:0-4808 GCA_964393885.1 uncultured Granulosicoccaceae bacterium
CCCCGCTCCAGCCACGCAATATTTAATATTTTTGCCACCTTATAGAGCTCTGCACGAATAGTTGCCGGAATCGCTGCAGAACCACCATTTCCCCCGCAGGCTTGTTTCAGGTCTTCCGCAATCGACAATGGATCCACTCCCTGCGCCTCAATAGCCGGATTCATATCGATACCTGCACACAGCACCTGGCTATTTCCGGCAAGGTCGTCAACCTTAATAGATTCGCAACAATAGATACGCGACTCCGAGCCAACATCAAGCAGTGAGATCTGCGCGGACGAGTAGCTCATCTCGGACTCCAGTTTTCGGAACACCGCCCAGTGCTGACAGGGATCCTGCACCATACGCATATTGCCCCATGGCAGCGGAATGCCATTGCCACGATACACCGCATTTAGCCGCCCCGGTGGATAGGCGTCGAAATAGTGCCAGTGCGGATACGGGGACACCGCTGTCATTCGACGCATCACGATCGAAGTAGAAACATCGACATATTTTCCGACATCAACTTCGTAGGCATGCTGCTCCAGCAAACGTCTGAAAGGCACCTTGGGGCACAGCAATGCAGCGGCGAAAAAACTACATTCAAAATCTCGCCATGCGTACATGATGTCTTGTGCATCGACTGCATTGGCCTGACCTATATTGGTACTGACATCCCGCAAGAAATTGAACTGCTGCCGTCCGGTCAGCATAGCGCTCTTCGCGCCATCCCCTGCGTGTAGTGACTTGTGCGCTATGTAAACAGCCAGGTCATACTTGTGCCGAATCGGTTGCGTCTTTAACACCACATTGAGATAAATCCGGTCAGGTGCTTTAAAAAAAGAACGGACATGGGTGGCGCTCTCCACGCCCAGAGCAAGCAATTGATCTGCTTGCAGATCATCAAACCACGTTATCTTCAAGCCGAGTTTTTTGGTTATCGATTG
Organism: uncultured Granulosicoccaceae bacterium; assembly: GCA_964393885.1. Classification (GTDB taxonomy): domain Bacteria; phylum Pseudomonadota; class Gammaproteobacteria; order Granulosicoccales; family Granulosicoccaceae. Next base: position 930 of record CAYMVV010000257.1, read on the forward strand.
CAATGCCTGCAGGGATAGCGGCATTTGCTTCTTGCCCACCTCCTCTGCCGCTCGCTCCAAATCCGGGAAGTGGTTCTGGTGGCTTTCCTGATGTGCCCTGATCAACAGATGAGCAAACTGCCGACCGGATGTACCGGTCTGCGACAACATCTCGGGTATTGCAATTTGCAATATCTCCTTCGAGAACAGAAAGCCGGGCTCCAGCGCCATGCCACTGATCCCTCCCCGGCTACCCTTCTCCGGCACGATTGCATCCCCTTCAGGCGCATCGTCCAGGAACCAGTCGGGATCTTTTTGGAAAACGCTGGCGATAACGGCCAGCATAGCCTTGCTGGGTGTGCGCTTTCCTCTCTCGATCATCGACAGATACGAAACAGACGGCGCTGCCTCCGCATTAACCTTGATACAGCGAGAAGAAAGATCCTCCATCGTCAGTTTGTTTCGCTTGCGCAGGTTGCGAATTTTGGTTCCCAGAAAGTGGGAATTGCGCATTATGCTGGGACTGGTCATTTTGTAAAATTCACACTGTGTAATTTCTATTGTGAAATTATATTATCGGCTCCCTATAATGCAACTCAAATTATACCTGTGAAATTTCACAACCGGAGCCGCAACATGAGCAACGACTTCAATAATAGTGAATCTCCTCGCATCGCCGATGGCGCTTTTGAAGCCTTCATCGAAAACGAACTGCTGCCGCAAGTTGGCCTGAGCCGAAGCGCGTTCGACAACTTGCTTAATCAACTCAATATCACGAGTTTGAGCGAAAACCTCGGCGTGCAACCATTGCCCAGTCAACCAGTTACTACCGGACAGAATAATAGCCAGTGGGGCAGCTTGTACAGCGCGCTCTACCAGGAAGAGGCACTTCCACATTGCGCCGGCTTACGAGCCGGGCAAAAGAACAATCCAGCCAGATCCAGGCGCGTTAACAGCAGTGTTAAGGATTTTCTGGATACCGCGTTTCCACTAACTGATGGATCGCATCACGATGTCGTCAGTTACCTGGTTTACTTTCAAAATCTGATGATGATTCTGGCGGACGGCAGCACTGCCGGACTGCAAAACCCTGCCCAGTTTGTTGCCAAAATAGGTCCGCGCGACAAGCCGGAATCGATACTGCTTTTACAAAACGGCCAGCACGTGGAGTTGGTATTTGATCACTGCGGTGAGATCGGTTGCCAGGATCTTGCTGGAATTAACGATGTGCAGATTGAAATTATCAAGTCCAGTCGCAGCGATCTGGAAGCGCAATCGGTTAGCGCCAAAGTAGACTGCTACCGCACTTTGATGAACACTGCTTTTTCCAGCATCAACAGCGGTGAGCAGCTGGACACCAGGCATAGCACAGCATTCACCAGCAGATGTGGTGCTCAATACGAAATCACTGGCTCAGGTCATGTTGTCACCGTCAATGCATCTGGCTCAACAAACACCACTCTGGCATTCGACCAATCGGATCGGCCGATCGCAATCAACCTGATTGACCTGCTGATTGCGGCGCTGGTAGCAGCCACTGCGAATCAACTGCGTTCCGCCGAGCGGTTAAACCCGGGGCCAAGAATTATTGTTATTTCTGACAACCCGGCACTAACACAGCGCGTTTTACTCGATGTAGAAAAAGCCCGCAGACAATCCCGACTAACTGGCAGACGCCGATTAACAGTTGATCAAAGTGGGCACAAAATAGCGCCTTCAGAAAAAAAACCTGCGGCCGATATACGCGCCGATCGGGGTCAGTCGATCACATTACAGAAAGGTCCGGTAATAAATAACGACAACGATATAAATGCCGCGGCAAATTCGATTAACCAGACCGTGTTGTCTGCACTACATCAACATGGCTTTGAGTTGACGAGATTGACCAGGGGTCTACCTGGCAACAGCACCAGAGATCAAAACCATAACGAGGCGGTAGCTTAATCGCACGCCCGTTAGTAACACTTACTGGCCATTAAATGAGACTATCAATATGAAAAGCTATAACGCAGAAATTTCTTCTTGCGCAGACACTATCGCCAGCAATGGCGATCAATGGCGAGCCATCGACGCGGAGTACGTGGCGCGCATGAAGCTTCAAAACCGATTCAACACCGGTCTTGATATTGCCAAATACAACGCTGCCATCATGCGAGAAGATATGGCTGCCTATGACGCCGATCCTGCGACATACACGCAGTCTCTGGGCGTATGGCACGGATTTATCGCGCAACAAAAAATGATTTCAATCAAAAAGCACTTCGATAGTACTCGAGGTCGTTACCTGTATTTGTCTGGCTGGATGATAGCTGCATTGCGTTCGGAATTTGGCCCTCTGCCCGACCAGTCAATGCATGAGAAAACATCTGTGCCTGCGTTGATTGAAGAACTCTATACCTTCCTCAAGCAAGCAGACGCACGTGAGTTACAACACCTGTTTGTTGAACTCGATGCGGCAAAAGCTGCTGGAGATGAAGTCAAAGCCAAGTCAGTTACCGATCAAATCGACAACTTCGAAACGCATGTTGTGCCAATCATTGCAGACATCGATGCGGGCTTTGGTAACGAAGAGGCAACCTACCTGCTGGCAAAGAAATTGATTGAAGCGGGTGCCTGCTGCCTGCAAATTGAGAATCAGGTATCCGATGTAAAACAGTGTGGCCACCAAGACGGAAAAGTCACCGTACCTCACGAAGACTTTCTGGCCAAAATCAATGCGCTGCGTTACGCATTCCTCGAACTCGGTGTTGATGATGGTGTTATCGTCGCACGCACAGACTCTCTCGGTGCAGGACTCACACAGAAGATCCCGGTTTCTCTCTCCGCCGGAGATCTGGCTGATCAATACAACGCGTTTATCGACGGTGAAGAAATCAACTCTATGGAAGAACTGCGTTCCGGTGATGTTGTCATTCAGCGTGAAGGTAAAATGGTAAAAACCAAACGCATGCCGAATGGACTGTTCCAGTTCAAGCCAAACACTGGTGAAGACAGAGTTGTTCTCGATTGCATTACCGCACTGCAAAACGGCGCTGACTTGCTGTGGATTGAGACCGAAAAACCGCATGTCGGGCAGATAGCCGGCATGGTTGACCGCGTTAAAGCAGTTATTCCAAACGCAAAACTGGTCTACAACAACAGCCCGTCGTTTAACTGGACACTCAACTTTCGACAGCAGGTTTTTGATGCATGGAAAGAAGCTGGTAAGGATGTATCGGCCTATAACCGCGATGATCTGATGAGCGTCGACTACGATGAAACCGAACTCTCGGCCGAAGCTGATGAGAAGATCCGTGTGTTCCAGCGTGAAGCATCTGCACATGCCGGCGTATTCCATCACCTCATTACGCTGCCGACCTATCACACTGCCGCTCTGTCGACTGATAGCTTGTCAAAAGAGTACTTTGGCGATAAAGGTATGCTTGCGTATGTACTCGACGTGCAGCGCAAGGAAATCCGAGAGGGCCTCGCCTGTGTTAAGCACCAGGACATGGCAGGCTCGAACATCGGTGACGACCACAAGGAGTACTTCTCGGGCAATCAAGCCCTTAAGGCCTCTGGTGAGGACAACACCATGAATCAATTCGGCTAAGCCATTCGGTTAAAGCGATTCGATAAAAGCGACAGTCATCACGCAGGGTGAGCAATTCACCCTGCTGTTTTGATCGCCCGTGTTTAAACAGATCCGTATTTAGCAAATCAGTGAGCTGCGATCAATCTGATCGCAGCTGCGGTAAACCACCGCCCCCCTTTAAATACACCAAGCCAAATACACCAAGCCAAACCAACCAAATCCGGTAACGCTTTAGCCGGCTGCCCAAACGTGCGCCCGGTTAACTCGCGTATACAAACGCCAGGCAAGCAGCAACGCCGACAACGTCAGGCCGGTAATCAAGCCGA
>CAYMVV010000258.1:0-4801 GCA_964393885.1 uncultured Granulosicoccaceae bacterium
AAAACGCTAACTACGCCGGCCTTGCCGAGTTTTTCACAAACGCACCCGCCCGTCAGCAAACGTCGCTCTGGAAAGTACTTGCCAGAGAAATTCACCACAGGCTGTCTGATCAATGTATTTGGGTATCTGTGGCTGGCGGCGGCGTTGCGTGGCTGCACATACGAATAGATTCGGCACCGAAGTATTATCGGCATTTGCCTTACACGCGTGTTAAGTGATACGTGAGCGTTTAGAGAAAATTTGCAAACCAGAAATATCCAACCCCGAAAAACACGAGGCTACCTGGCAAACTACGCTTAACTACCGTCACTCAGACGCACGGTGTACAGAAACCCAGTGTTCAAATTGTGACGGCCGGATTCCGTATCTTGCCAGTACTCCGATATGTACGCGCTTCAATTCCTCAATAATCAGGTCACGAACGTCTTTCTGTTCCGATTGCGGAACCTCTCCAGCTACTTTGCTGTTGATAATGTCCAATGGATCCTGATCCGGTTGGCTTAGCACGTCGTGCAATGTCTGCTTTATCAATTGCCGCCACTGCAGCCGTAGCGGGTCCGGCGTTTCAAGGTTCTGTTTTATGGCGAGGTATTCCTGCGTTGAGCGTTCATACGCCCAGACATAGACGTCCCTCAATGCTTCAACGCGTGTTGACTCATACACGCCGAGTAATGCGGCGCTATAGCTATTTTCCGGCAAACCAATAAATGTAAGCGGACATAGATTAGCCCGGAACAGCGGCAGATTGGCTGCTAGCCTGGAAGTCCGTTTATTAATATCAATAAAAGGCTGCAAATAGGGCAGATGAACCATGACAAAGAACGACTGTTCAAAAGGGTCATCAATGGCATTGGCTTTTTCAAGCACAATGTCTAACTGAGATTCCAGTGTCTGTGGAGTGGACACAGGTCGATAGGCACTGCTCATTATTTCTACAGGCTGCTGTCGAATACGGCCTTCATCAGCCGGATTGGCCAACAGGTTCTCGGAAAGCAGGCTGTGTAAATTCACTAATGTGTGTCGGTTAAACCCGACAGCATCGATGTTCTCAACCAGAAATTCTATTGCAGATTTATGATTCAGAATCATCTGCGTTTCGATGGCCGCCTTTCCCTGACCCGCTCTACCGTGCTCTATTAATTCGCGAGTATCCAGTCTTGTATACGTGTTACCTTCCAGCTGACTTGATGCCCACGACAGGTCAATTAGCAACCGGTTAAGTATCGCCCTGCTGTAAGTTCCAGCGGGTGCATCGTGCGATGCAGTGCTCCCCATTTTGAACAATTGTTGGCGAAGTGAAGCAGACAGGTAGTGCGTCTCATTTGGCTGATACTCATCCAGAAACTCAAACTGGTAACCTACAGGTGTCCGGCGTGCCAACGGCAGATTGATGTAATCGAGAATTTCCCGACTGTTTACAGAAAACGGTATCGCAGACCCGGTTTCAGTAACCTCACCACCGGACACCTTTGGCCCGTAATACTTGCGTGCACGACCGTTACCTACCGCAACGATTTCGTGTCGATCAACCAGATCTTTGAGATGCCGCTGCAGCATGCGGCGAGATATATCCGGGTACAACTCTGCCAATTCGGATATCGTCTTTCCATCCGGCGACTCGAATATGCACAGAATGAGGTCGGACTTGATAGTCATCAATGATAGTTTCAGGTGGGTTATTTGGCGCAATAACTCAAATCGCGCCATCCTTAGATGGCGCAATTATGGCGCAATTAGACTAATTGCGCCATATTGGGTGACAAATAAAGGCATTCAAGCGTTATTCGGGATGATTCAAAGGCTCTGCGAAAAACAACAGAATTAGTTGTATAGTCATCCAATTCAATTGCAGCAGTATCTACATACAAGCCCTAACCCTGCCCAGCAACTGAAGCTTTTCTTGCCGCATTTTTTCCTCCTGCGAAAACAATATTTTTCGTTTAGCAAGATTCAGTGTGAAAGGACTTCCGCTTCTTATCGTTTTATGTGACACCGGCAGCCTGTTACCATCGATTGTTCGATGTAAATGCAGTCGCTTGGCTTTGGCAGCAGGGATGGCAAGTGCTCGCTGTTTAGAGTTGCGCAGAAAAGACTTTAACTGACTGCACAGTTCGCAACTACAGTCAATCTGATGAGAGACTCGCCAATCATCCGTAGCGCGAACATGGCTGTCCGCCTCGCTTTGCAATCGTTTTTCCAGAATTTTACACAGCTTGCTATAGAACGCCTTAACAGCACTGCATTGCGGAGCCAGTTTCTCCAATACAACAACCAGATCAGCTGATTCATAGTGTTCAGAGTGCTTCAGGACGTAAGATTGCAGTTCGCGTAAACGCTCTGCGTCACCAAGCATTATACCTGCACCAAAAATTTCCACTAACACCACCCCTGTTGCATTGTCGTGTTGCTCCTCGTCATCGAAGTTATAAAAACCTGGTGACGGTGTCCTTTCAACTATGCGTTTGCATTCTTCAGTGAAGCGATCAAACAACATGAGTGACGCACTACTCAATGCGGGGTCAGCATTAGCCTTGCTGTACTCAATAAAGTTCTGCAGATTGTGCACCCACTCAAACCAACCGTAGCTTTTCCCTTCACTACTTGTCCACTGAGCGAATACGTTAGTATAAAACGCATAGCCATAACGACTCGCCAACTGCGTAAATTTCGGCAGGAGCGCCGGGGTCAATACGGCTATTCTGAACGACTTAATGGTTTTAATACAAAGCTCTCGGTCGTCACAAAAGCCGAGCAATTCCAGCAACGCCGCGAATGCCACCTCGTCATCAGCGCAGCGCCGCAATCGACCTTCCAGATCAAGACTGTTTAAAGCCGCTTCGTACTCAGCCGGCCCTTTACCTTTGAGAGTATCCAGCCAGTATTGAAACAACAGATGCAGACTCATATCTGCCAGCACACCACTGTGCGCCCGCTGAGACCAAATGACTATGGCGGCACGATGATAAGTTCGATCCAGTGTGTTCCCGGCATTGCCGGTGTAGTCTTCATAGTAACTGCTTGCAGGCTTGAGCTTATCGAGCTCCGTACAGGCGACTAATGGCGCGTCATACATAGTCAAAGGCACAAACGGCAGTCGCCTGCCATCCCGATCACGCCAATCAGAGAGCTCCGAATATTGCTCTATCAGCTCGTGCAGCGTGAGGTTTTCGTCACCCTCTGAATCCTGCTCTTCCGTTTCATCATCGTCTTCATCCCAATCATCATAGTAATCGTAGCCACTCCGGTATCGTTCATCAGGATCGAATCTATCATCTGTGGCGTACCAGGTTTCATTCAGCGCAACCAATGCAAGGTATAGATGATAGTCAGTACGAGCGTATTGCGCGTCTAACACAGACTCCAACGCTTGCGCTCGTACACGATCCATATTCTTCAGGTGAGACCATCGCAAACTCTTCTGTGAATACTGGTGATCGAGTAACACCACCAGTGGCTTATCGTGCGATGGATCAGACAAATAGCGACCAAGGGTATCCTGCAACTGCGCGTTGACTGGTTTAGTACCAACCTCTGCACTCTGCCTTTGCACCTTCCTGACGACAGATTTGTAAGACACATTGTACGTCAGAGCAATTCGATAACCATCCGTGACAGGTTTAAGTTCGTGACGACAATCTGCATAAAAGGCAAACAGTGACAACTTGTCCGACGCCGCGCGGTGACTGTAGAACCGTTTAGTTGAATCCTGATGCTCTATAACGAGCGCCCCGCCCCGATGCTCAGACGGAAGCACCACCACCAATGTGGCAAGCATAGAGTCACCTTTTTCCGAATCCCGATGCGGCATAAAGAACTGCCCCGGTTGATACACGAGCATCTTATACAAATCTGCTTTTAACTCACCCTCTGTTAAACCAAGTTGCTGACCTATTTGTTGCAGCGCCGGATTTAACACTTGATTCCATTTGCGCTTGTCTATTTTAATCCTGGACTTTGCGATTTCCCAGGCATCGCGAACCGCGGGATCAGTCAAGGTTTTTTCCCGTCGACCAAAAGGCGCCTGTCGCGCTACCTTGATCAGGGTTTTGGCTCGATTGGGAGTAACCGGCAGTCGAATCTTGCCTACCCCGCTCACCTCCAGTGAAAGACTATCCGAAGGCACGTTCAAGCGACAGGCGAAACTGGAACCAGGTGATTGTGGCGAAAGATCTAGTAGTGCGTTTGTGATTTCACGTGTTGCGGCTTTAGAGTGGTTAGTCATTTCCTAATACGCGATACGTCAATTCTCGATTTAACCAATCAGGCGACGCTGAGACGTTTCTGTAAGCCTGATAACTTGACCAGGCAAACCGATCCAGTATCTGATCCGTCGCACCCTTTACCTCTGCCGGATTTCGATGAATGTACCGACGCACATGCAACAGGTAAGTGTCTACGTCTACCAAATATCGCTTTGAACCTTCCTCTGAATAACGGACTATCCGTGCATTTTAATCGATTATAACGTTGAGTATAAACTCCATTCACATGCCGCATGATGCGATCCAGTTTCGCTCGTCGGGTTCCGCCATCAGCAAATGATAGTGATTGCCAATAGGCCTGGATTTACGCATCTAACCGACTATGCATCGCTTCAAGCATCTGAAGAAACGCCGTGTAGTAAGCTGGACCATGAAATATCTGTTGACGCGCGCCACCTCGATTCATCACATGATAAAACGCGTCTTCGTATTGAATTCGGACTGGTCTGGGCATTCTTTCAATTTACTACAACCCTATATATCATAATATTAGAGTAGAAGGCAGCGAGCCACCGCAGCAGCCCGCAACCTCCCCTCAT
>CAYMVV010000259.1:0-4788 GCA_964393885.1 uncultured Granulosicoccaceae bacterium
ATCTCCAACCTTCAATCCATCGACTACTTCGATAATGATACCGTCTGAAAGGCCTGTCTCGATTTTCTGTCGATCAACCGAACCATCTGGCAACTCTCTCAACACATAGCTATCCACGTTGTCTTCGTCAGTGGTACTTTTACCATCGAAAATTAAAAATTTCTCATCGACTACTACGACATCGTCGCGCCTGTCCAGTACTACATCGGCACTGGCACTGTAACCGGCCCGCAGTTGGCTATCCGTTGTAATAGCAGCGCGCACTTCAAATTGTACCGATCCCTCATCCTTGATGCCTTTTGGACTGATATACTCAAGCTCACCGGTAAAGGTTTCCCCTTCAATAGCACCAACCAAAATCTCAAGCGTCATGCCCTCGCGGATTCGACCTACCTCTGACTCGTCGACTGTACCGGTAAACACCATATCGGTCATATCAGCGATGGCGGCAATCGTTGTACCGGCATTAAAATTATTGGTCTCGGTTACTGTATCACCCTCCTTTATCGGTATGTCCAGCACCGTGCCGTCAATGGTCGAACGCACCTCATTGGATACAGTGCCATCTTCACCCGTTCCACCTTCTCGAATAAGTCGCAGATTACTGCGTGCACCCTCTTCTTCTTCGCGCGCTATATCCAACTCAAAACGATATTGCTCATAGATATCTTTAGCGACCAGCTTTTCCTCGAACAATTCAGCTCGGCGCTGAAATTCCAACTCTGCATTTCTGGCACTGATACGAGCAGTTTCGAATCGGGCCTGCGCGGAATTCAATGCGACAGCATCCGGTACTACCCGAATTTTGGCAATAAGCGAGTCACGCTGTATTACCTCTCCAGGCTGAACATGCAGTTTCTCGACAACACCTGACACTCGCGACTTTATGATCACTTCGCGTCGCGGCACCACCGAACCATTCGCCACCGCTTTGTTAACAAGGTTACCGCGACTTACAACCGACGTCACATAGGACACCTCGGTTTGCTGATTCCGGTTGATCAGAAAATAGGCACTTGTCACCACCAGCCCACCAACAAGTAGCACAGCGGCGCCGGTTTTTATTACTCTATACGACATTCTATTCAGCTCTTAGTGCCTCAACGGGGCTTATTTGCATGGCGTGCCGTGCTGGTATCAGCGTTGCCAATAGTGCTGCGCATGTAAGCACCAACAGCATCGTGAACACAACGTGCAAATCTACTGTAGGCGCACTAAACAAAACCTCTGCTGATCTGCTGCTGGTAATTGGACGTGTCAACACATCGATTAACGCCAAACCCGCGAGCCCGAAAAATAGTCCCAGCGCACCAGCTATACCAATCAGCGTTGAAGTTTCCAGTAGTATCATCGACATAACCGATGCAGGGGTGGCACCAAGTGATTTGCGAATGCCAAATTCGCGTTGTCTTTCGCGAATCGCGATTAACATGATGTTGCTAACACCAAGGACGCCGGCCAGCAGAGTAGCGATACCTACAGTCCAGATAAAGGTTCGAATACCCCGAAACAGATTTCGTATACGCAAATACTCTCTTTCAGTATTCCAGTCACCAAAGGCCCGGTTATCTTCGGGAGCAACCCGGTGGCGTTGCTTTAGAACAGCTTTTATTTGATCCCCGACCTCACCACTGGTGAAGCCTGGCGCGGGAACCATGGCGTAAAACCCGATATCCCTGCCCTGGTTAAACACCTGTTGAAAAGTGCTCAGTGGTGTAAAGACCAGGCTGCCCATACGCTCAGGATCATCGCCATAGCGTCTGGGTTTGAATACACCAATAACGGTAAAACTAATTCGCCTTATCTCAATTTGTTGCCCTACCGGATCGACGGCTGCTCCAAATAAATCGTGATGTATACGTTCACCAATAACCGCAACTTTCCTTTTTTGCTGAAGATCCAGTTGGTTGAGAAATCGTCCGTTCTCAATGTTCATCGGCAGGATATTGCGATACTGCGGAATATCTCCAGACACTTCAGCATCGGTAACCTTTGAGCCAGAGCTCACGTCATTGCGACCTCGCCAACTGGCCAGTCTGATACGCGGTGCCAGCGTTCCAATGTTTGGCACTTGTCGTTCAAGCGCTGCGGTATCATCGTTGGTCAGTTTTAACCGACGGCCAGGCGATAACCCTTGCCAGGGCTGAGAGGTCCGATGGCTCCAGATATATATGGTGTTGGTGGCGTAGCCAGACAAACTGTTCTCGACGCCATCTTCAATGCCGTTGCCAAAGCCGAGCATAACTATCAGAATAAAAACGCCCCAGAAGATCCCCGAAGCGGTCAGCAGAGTGCGTAACCGATTGCTTATCAGCGTTTGCCAGACTTCACGCCACAGGTCTCGATCCATCATTTCGTTTGCAGGGCCTCCACCGGATTGATCAAAGCGGCTCTGCGGGCAGGAATATATCCGGCGAGCGTGCCTGCAATGACCACCAGCAGCGTGACTGAAACGACCACCGAAGTGCTAACATCCGGCTGATACATATAGTCGTTTTCAGCCACTGTGCGCTTGAGAATTTCCAGCAAGCCGACACTCAACAACAATCCAAGATATCCCGCCACGCTGGTTAGAATAAGGGATTCCACTACTATCAGGCGGGTGATGGATGCCGGAGTTGCTCCCAGCGCTTTTCTAATACCTATTTCACGGCGTCGCTCCGCAACCGATATCACCATAATATTACTGACGGCCAAAATACCGGTCAGCACAGTACCGGCACCAACAACGGCGACAAACATCCTGATCCAGAAAAACAGGTCGGTAATTTTTTTGTATTCATCAAGATTATTGTAGATTCTGACCGCCCTTCGATCGTCGACCGAAAATCCGTATCGATCTGCAAACAACTGCCGGGTGTCCCACTCACTCTGTTTGCTCTGTTCGTAACTGGCATCACCTACCGTATATAAAAGCTGATTGATTTTTTGCGCCCCCCCGTAAACCAGCTGAGCGGTTGTAACGGGCAGGTATACGGTTTCCTCTTCGCGCTGGCCCCCGTCATCCGTGAAAATTCCAACCACGCGGAAGGTTATATTTCCAATCTGCAAATACTCGCCCAGTGCAGTGGCATCACCGAACAAAGCCTCTTTGACCCGCCTGCCGATGACGCAAACCTTACGGCTGTTATCCAGATCCATTTGATTGATAAATCTGCCCTTTGCTATCAGAGTTTTCTCGAGATAGACATGATCCGGATGCACTGCCCGAATGTCGTAGGCGGCACTTTGACCGTTATAGCTCGTATTCAGTGCACCACCCGGATAGTAGCGCGATGTAATGCGATCCACTTCGGAGCTCCGTGAGCGCACACGCTCGTAATCCTGGTTATCAAACCTGATGTTTGTGCCCCGCGGCAATCCCTCGTGAGCAATCGTGGTTTTGCCTCGATAGATACGAATACTGTTGACTGCGTCGTCGCGAAACTGCAACTCGACACCGTTTTGAATTCCACGCCCGGCACCAAGCAACAACACGAGCATAAAGACACCCCACGCCACGGTTAATACGGCAAGCGCCGTACGCGTTTTGTGAGTGCGAAGCGTTTGTGCAATTTCCTGCAGCAGATCGATACCCATCAGCTCGCTAACCTGACTCTGCGCAGGCAGGTTCATCAGAAATCACCACGCCATCGCGCATCTGGATGACACGCTGTGTTTGCCGTGCAATGTCTTCTTCGTGGGTTACCATCAATACGGTGCGACCTTCACGATTCACCTCCTTGAATAGCTGCATGATCTGTTCAGAGGTTTGAGAGTCGAGCGCGCCAGTTGGCTCATCGGCCAGAATCAACGCAGGTTGGGTAATCAACGCACGCGCAATGGCCACCCGTTGCGACTGCCCGCCGGACAGTTCCGAGGGCCTGTGGCTGGCACGATCAAGCAGTCCCACCCGCTCGAGGTATTGCATGGCCACTGCATTGCGTTTGCGACGTGTGACACCCTGGTAGTAGAGTGGCAATGCAACGTTTTCAACCGCACTCTTGTGGTGAATCAGATTGAATGTCTGGAACACAAAACCAATAAACTGGTTTCGATACAGCGCAGCTTGTCGGTGTGACAGGTTATCCATCGCCGTATCGTCAAGCGTGTAGCTGCCGCTGTCAGCGCTATCCAGAATACCGAGAATATTTAACAGGGTGGACTTGCCAGATCCGGAAGAACCCTGCACCGCCACAAACTCGCCGCGCTGAATCGTCAACGCTACGCAATCGAGCGCCTGGACCCGATTTTCACCCATCGCATAGGATTTAGAGATGTCTTGCAGTTTAATCACAAGGAAGCACACAGGATTTCAATTGACGGTGTGCACCAATTGTAGCGAGCATTTCACTATTGCGATGTGCAATCGTACCGACTTATGGTTCGTGGTTTCAGAAAACCAGGCTACCTTTGGCGTGCCCGAAGTTGCGCACGGGCTGTCCATACCTGCACCTTTCCTCGCAACCAGACCGGGATAACTCTGGCCAGCTGATTCATTTTCCAGCTACTATTACGTAGTTGACCCTTTTTTATCTGGAAATTGCAAATGGCACTGGCGCAGCACACCACTACTCATGAGAATACTCCGGAAACAGCCCGGGCCAAACCGGCCAGACTAAGCTGGGAGGATCCGTTCCAGCTGGAGCAACAGCTGACAGAAGAAGAGCGCATGATCCGCGACACCGCTCACGCCTACTGTCAGGACAAGCTGATGACTCGTGTGCTGGAGGCAAACCGCCATGAAAGCTTCGATCGCGACATCATGCACGAAATGGGTGATTTAGGACTGCTGGGCTCAACGATTCC
>CAYMVV010000260.1:0-4754 GCA_964393885.1 uncultured Granulosicoccaceae bacterium
TTTTCCTGCCCTATGCTGTTCAACGGTGCGCTACCCAACGACATCACATCGTGGAAATCGGGCTCGGCGGGGTTAATGTAGATCAGGCCGGTTAAAATTTCACCTTGTTCTCTACTTTGCAGTAAGGCATTGACCGCGGCACTCTTGTCACTCGGATCATAGTCTGGCCGGGCTTTGGAAAGGTTCAGGGACGAACCGTCATGCAGATCAACCAGCATCGTGTCACCGGCGTCGTAGCGTGCGGTTATCTCGCTGCGAGCCGGCACGAAATCAATGATGTTACCGGTGTTTATATGATCACGTGTGTAGTCATAACTCTTGGTTGAACCATGATGATTGTTAAAGGTGACACAGGGCGATATTACATCTATCAATGCAAAGCCTCTGTGTGACAAAGCGGCTTTCATCAATGGGACGAGTTGATCCTTGTCACCGGAAAAACTGCGTGCGACAAACGTCGCACCTATTTCCAGCGCTACACCAACCAGATCTATATTCTCAAACGGATTTTCAAGTCCTGTTCTCGACTTCGAGCCTTCGTCTGCTGTTGCGGAATCCTGCCCTTTGGTCAATCCATAGCAGCCGTTGTTTTCGACCAGATACAGCATATTCAGATTGCGCCTGACCACATGTGCAAATTGGCCCATACCAATGGATGCGCTGTCGCCATCACCGGATACACCAATATAGGTGAGCTCGTGGTTGGCCACATTAGCCCCGGTAGCCACCGAAGGCATGCGGCCGTGCACCGAGTTAAACCCGTGAGATTTGTTAAGAAAATAGGTAGGCGACTTGGAGGAACAGCCAATACCGGACACCTTGGCTACCCGATGCGGCTCTATATCCAGCTCCCAGCAGGCCTGAATCACCGCGGCACTGATCGAGTCGTGACCACATCCGGCGCACAGTGTTGAGATTAATCCCTCATAGGAGCTGCGCGTCAGATCGAGACCATTGCGAGGCAGTTGGGGATGGCGAAAGGTCGGTTTTTGATAACTCATTTCAGTCTCCCGCCGCTATTTCAGAGTCGCCAGTGCGGCTGCCTGACGGATGGCCAAGCAACTCGACAATTGTTGTGAAAACAGTCTCCGCCGACAGCGGAGAACCGTCGTAATACACCACAGGTTGCAGCCGCGCCGGATCAACCTCAAGCTCGGTTACCAGCACGGTACGCATTTGCGCATCACGATTTTGTTCAACGACGAAAACAGACTCATGCTGATCAATGAACGCCACCACAGAATGATGAAACGGCACCGCCAGCAGTTGCAGACTGTCTGCTCCTATGCCGCTGTCCGCCAGCATGTCAATTGCCTCGTGTACAGCCGCTGCCGATGTTCCGTAATGAATGATGCCCACGGATTCGCCCTTGCCGGTCTCCAGCGGTTTCGGCAAATAGTCTGTTGCGCCCTTCCATTTGCGCAGCAGGCGCTGCATATTTCTTTCATAAGCGTCGCCTTTCTCGGTGTAAATGGCATACTCATCGCGCGACGTACCACGCGTGAAAAAAGCGCCCTTATTCGGGTGCGTGCCCGGTAGCGTGCGGGGCGTTATGCCATCGCCATCGCTGTCGAGATAGCGGCCAAACTTTTCAATTTCATCCAGTGCCTTTGCATCCAGCACCTTGCCGCGATCATAGACGCGCGCGTCATCCCACTCAAGCGGATCACTCAGGCCATCATTCATGCCTATGTCAAGATCAGTTAAGACAATCACCGGCGTTTGCAGGCGCTCGGCAATGTCAAAGGCTGCGGCGGTCAATTCAAAACACTCCTTCGGAGTGGAAGGCATGAGCACCACATGGCGGGTATCCCCGTGTGATGCATAGACTGTGCTCAGCACATCGGACTGCTGTGTTCTGGTGGGCATTCCGGTAGACGGGCCGGCTCGCTGTACATTAATGAGTACAGCAGGCACCTCGGCAAAATAGGCAAGCCCCAAAAACTCCGTCATCAGGGAAACACCGGGGCCACTGGTGGCGGTAAATGATCGGGCACCGTTCCAGTTGGCGCCGATCACCATACCCATGGCTGCCAACTCATCCTCGGCCTGAATCACCGCATAGTTTCTGTGCCCGGTATCTGCGTCGATTCGCAACTTTTTCGCGTACTTTTCAAATGCCTCAGCGACGGAGGTGGACGGGGTAATCGGATACCAGGCCGCCACAGTGGCACCGGCATAGAGTGCACCAAGACCACAGGCCGTATTACCTGACATCAGAATCCTGTCGCCGATCAAATCTCGCTTTTCTACCCGCAGAGCGCAGCTGTGCTTGCCCTTAACCGCGTCAAATCCAAGCTGAAGTGCATCGCAGTTGGGTCCAATCAGCTTTTGCTTACCGGCAAACTGCTCGGCGATTAACTGCTTAAGCACGCTCATATCGATATCGAGCAATGCTGCCAATGCACCGACATAGATGACATTTTTAAACAGTTGCCGAAGCCGCGCATCATCGTAGGTGCGATTGGTAATTTCGGTTAAGGGCACGCCGATGTAGTTGATGTCCCGGCGCAACAGGCGGATGTCCAGCGGACGAGTAGAGTCATAGAAAAAATAGCCACCTGCCCTGACCTCGCGCACATCGTCGGCCATACTTTGCGGATTTACCGATACCATAAAGTCTACCCCGCCCGCTCTGCGAGCGGTGTAGCCACGCTCACTTACACGTACCTCGTACCAGGTTGGCAGACCCTGAATGTTTGAAGGGAAAATATTTCTAGGCGTGACAGGTATGCCCATGCGGAAAACAGATTTGGCGAAAAGCGCATTGGCACTGGCAGAACCCGACCCGTTAACGTTGGCAAACTTGACGACAAAATCGTTAACCGACGCAATGGGAGGAACCGATTTAGCGGCAGGTTTTTTCACATCGATTGCAGGCATATTGACTTCATCAGGATGCACAGATTCAGACATTGTCCGGTTTCCCTGTCAGTGGACTCGGGATTCGACACGCTTTGGTAACTGTATAACTGAACTGCTGCATATCCCATGCTGCCGTTGGGCAGCGCTCCGCACACAGTCCGCAATGCAGACACACGTTTTCGTCCTTAACCATCACTCTGCCAGTCGGCAGGTCATGGCTGACATAGAGGTCCTGATCAAGTTGATCAGACGGAGCATTTATTGTCTCTCTCAAGGCTTGTTCGGTTGCGTTGCGCGTAAAGGTGATGCAATTGGTCGGGCAAATATCTACGCAGGCATCGCACTCGATGCATTTTTTTTCCTCGAATACGGTTTGCACATCGCAATTAAGGCAACGTTGCGCTTCGGCAAAGGCGATCTGCGAATCGAAACCCAACTCAACTTCGGCGCGTCTGTCAACCAGTGCCACCTCGTTGGGCAGATGAGGCACTGCAAACCGTTCATCGTTAGTAACCGGACTATCGTAGGACCATTCATGGATACCCATTTTGGTCGAAAACAATTGCGTACCGGGAGTCGGGCGATCACCGCTCAGGTCTTTGTCTTTGAGATATAGATCTATTGAAATGGCAGCCTGATGACCATGTGCGACAGCGGTAATGATATTCTCCGGTCCAAACGCTGCATCACCGCCGAAAAACACTTTAGGGTTTGTTGACTGGTATGTCGTGGGATCCACGACCGGCTCGCCCCACTGATTGAACTCAATGCCGGTGCTCTGTTCAATCCACGGAAACGATACTTCCTGCCCGATTGCCACCAATACATCATCTGCCGCTACGAACACCGGTTCCTCGCCGGTTGAAATCAACTGCCGCTTTCCGTCCTGATACACCGACTTGACGCGGTCGAATGTCATACCAACAAGCCGGCCATTCTCACAGACGAACGTCAGGGGGGTGTGATCCGGTAAAAATGGTATACCTTCGCGCAGCGCATCTTCTTTTTCCCACGGCGATGCTTTCATCGCATCAAAGGTACTGCGTACAGTTATCGTAACCTGCTCTCCACCGATCCTTCTGGCTGTGCGGCAGCAATCCATCGCGGTATTACCACCACCGAGCACCACTACATTTTTGCCGACCTTTTCGGTGTGGTCAAAGGCGACACTTTTAAGCCAGTCAATGCCGATGTGAACGTTGGCATCAGCCTCTTCCCTGCCGGGTAGCTTCAGATCTCTGCCACGCGGCGCGCCAGTGCCAACAAAAATCGCATCGTAGTCCTGTGCAAGCAACTCCTCCAGGCTATCAACCCGCTGCGCAAAGATCTGATTAACACCCATATTCAGCACTCGGTCGACTTCTTCGTCAAGCACTTCTACCGGCAATCTAAACGACGGTATCTGGCTTCTCATAAAGCCGCCACCCTTTGGGTTTTCATCGTACAAATCGATGCTGTAACCGAGCGGTAGCAGGTCGCGCGCGACCGTCAGTGATGCCGGACCCGCTCCAATCAGGGCGATTTTTTTACCATTCTTTTTCAGTGGCACCTGCGGCAGCCAGCTGGAAATATCGCCCTTGTTATCTGCCGCTACCCGTTTCAAACGACAAATCGCCACCGGCTCCTCGGCCGCTGCACTGCCGTCAGGGTTCTCTGCCATCAGTCGACCTCGTCGGCAGGCCGGCTCACAGGGTCTGTCACACGTACGCCCCAGTACACCGGGGAACACATTCGACTCCCAGTTAATGACGTAGGCTTCCGTATACTGGCGGCGGGCAATCAGGCGTATGTACTCGGGTACCGGGGTATGCGCCGGGCAGGCATACTGACAGTCCACCACCTTGTGAAAGTACTCGGGGTTTTTTATATCCGTTGGCAACATAGCGAAA
>CAYMVV010000261.1:0-4742 GCA_964393885.1 uncultured Granulosicoccaceae bacterium
AAACGTTACGCGTCATAGTAATTTATTCGGCTCTACTGTTTTTTAGCAGTTGTCATTGCTCTTTTTACAGTGCCTGTCTCGATAGATGTTTCTTTTTACTGTGACTGGCCCAATAATTTCTCGATACCTGGTTGATCGCAATGAACAACGATACGGGCAGGCTTTACGTCCAGTTTTCTACTGATAGTGCACGGACACGCTGAAATTCTTTCAGGTTCGCGGTCACTAGCGTCAAGTTTTCAGTTAACGCATGGGCTGCGATCAGCATGTCGTTGGGGCCAATTGGCTGACCGGCGCTATTGAGGGTGGCTCTTAGTAACCCATAGGCTCGGTCTACGGGTTGTGTTAGCGGAATGACCGGTATGGCAGCGAGGATGGTATCTACACGACGAGTGAGCGCATCTGATTGTTTTTTTTCAGCGCCGTACCTAAGCTCGCAGGCTACAATGATGCTGCAGCAAATGCTGCGTTCTCCGGCTTTTTCAATCTTTTTGGAAACTGCCCCATCCGGGTTTTTCAACAAGCTGGAGAAGATGTTGGTATCCAGCATGTATTGCAGGCTCATGAACCGATATCCGGTTCGCGCAGCTCGATGTCAAAATCATCAATGTCCGGAAAAGGTTCCTCTAACGGCCCCATTGATCTGAGCGATTGCAACAGATTGCCGTCCTTCACTGCTTCAATGATGAGTCTATCCGCATCAACTCTGAGAATAGCTTCGTCACCAGGTAACTCAAATTCCCTGGGGATGCGAACGGCCTGGTTTCTGCCGTTGCGAAACAGCTTAACGCGTCGTTCCTGATTCATTGCGATCTCCGCGTATGTCTTCAAGTATGTCGGCATATGCCTTGACATATGCTAGCAGCTGCGCCACGTCCTGCCAAATCTGTTTGGCGAAAGTCTCCAGCACGTTAATGACTTGTCCATCAAAAATCTTGTTCAGCCGTTTATAACCACCGACTTCCTTGAATTGCCCCTGATCGAGGGCGTCTTTGTCGGCCAGTGTGTTTTCCCTGAATTGCTTGGCGATTCGTTCCAGCCATTGTATTTGCGGTTGGGTCCAGGCTTGCTGGTGGAGGACGACGATCACTAAGCGCACTAAGCGGACGCACTAAGCGGACATCCACTTTAAATTACCCCGACGGTAAAGTTATTCCCAGGTTTATCCTCAGGCTCAGAACTTCAACATTTAGCCACTGACTTAAGATGGGTGTCTCCGCAATTGCCGCCCCCGGCATAGCTGGGGGGACTCTCGCTTTTGCCAGGTCTGATTCAGTCGTGTTGCGAGGTAGTTGAGCATATCCCCCGTAAACCCGTCACCCTCAACTAAGTAGCGTGAGGGTAACGGGGACTTGCAGGAGATGCCTTACTTCGAATCGAAATCTGCCTCAAGCTCTGCTCGTGACTCCAGACTTTATACTGAGCGGCCTGGCAATTCAGACTCCAGTTATCCTGGATTGCTACCTAACAACACTGCCTATCTACTACCTGACGATAGTGTTGACCGGGTGTAAAGTGCCTTGTCCAAAATACTGTGGCAACCGGCACTGAAACGTATCAGGACCTGACTGCAGAGTATTGTTGTTGCGATCCCAGGTCAGTAACCCGTATTCAAGAGACAAGACTTGAGTATCGTTGTTCGTTGCATCCCATGTCGTGAAGTATCTCGGGTTACCACGGGTGCCAAACGGTCTCCAGAGAGAATCAAATCGCTGCTCATATCCGATCACGTCACCATTGCGGTGCAACTCTATTGTGTAACCTTCAACCCATGTCGGACCAACGCGGATGCTGCAGTACCATTGTGTGTTGTCAAACCTGGAGTGTGGGCGATTGTTAACGACCCCTGGCTCAACAGCCGACAGCCAGGCCACCGGATCTGTGATATTCGAACATATACCCCAGGCATTAGCACTGCCAACAGAGTGAAGTCTTACGCTATTCTCATCAATCCAGATATCGGTGGCATCTTGCCGACCGCCCTGATCTAGCAACAAAACCGCTCTATCGCCGGTGTACTCCGTAAGACTCCACGCACCGAACACAGTGTTAAATTGATCGACCATCAAACCATCGGCATTGAGCTTCCATGCCCAGCGGTTACCCGTATCGTTTTCTGTAACTCTGCAACCCATCCACTGATCAACAGCCCAACTCCAATCGATATCCATTGGCATGGTTTCAGGAGGTGGTGGAGGTAGTTCCTCTTGTCGAGGTACATCAACTGATACGACATCTAATGTGCAGGACTCTACGCCATTCCAACCAAACCCATCATTTAACGGGGGTGTATCGACACATTCACCGGCAATTGGCGTGGGTGTGGTTGGAATCTGAGGTGCGGTTGGTGTCTGAGGTGTAGTTGGTGTCTGAGGGTTAGTCGGTGCCTGAGGTGTCACTGGCGTTTCTGTTCCCTCCGAATTTTCTGGAATGACGTTGCCTGCGCCATCAACCGTGACCGCTATCTGCAGGGGGCGAGTCGATTCGCTACTTCCGCAGCCTGCTAGCAAAACTGCAGTTGTTAATACTAAGATATTGTATTTCATCGCATTGCTTACTCTAATATTTATAAAACTCGAATACATTTGCACACAAACTTCAAACGGTGTTGGCCGTCCTTATTACAAAAGACTTGTACTCCTCATTGTGTACGAATTTTCTAAACAAAGATGAGCAGAAGACCACTATTCATCGAGATATAATTTTTACCAATCACATTGATATCAAGCTATCGCTTCGCGATACATGTCTTCACGATTCTCGTGCTCTAAACCGAAGCTCAGGTAAAACTCAGAAAGCTCGTTCATTACGTCTGAGCGTATACCCTGATTCTGGCGGTTCGGTTTAATCGATATCAGATCAATACTCACGCAATGCGGATGCGCTTCTAATCGAACACTGGCATAAGCTGATTGGCTGGCCATGATGGGACAACCCCTTAAGAAAAAAATAATGTGATTCAAAGCAGACTACTGGAAGAAAAAAGCCAACCAACAACTCGATACCCAAAACGAATCGTTCCAACTAAAATAAGTAATGCCGTTTGTTGGCAGCCTGCGGCAACCCATGCCACACCGCCTGGTTTTCAGTCTCATTGACTACATTGAACTGATCGACTGGACTGGCAGAATCATCAGATGATGACAAACGCGGTGTCATTGACGCAACTACTCCACTAATCTTGCAACAACTCAATATTTCCACCGAGCACTGGCTTGAACTTTCTACCAGATTCGAGTCTCGCTTCAAGGGAATTGCTGCTAGCGCTGAATCCGTTAAAGCACTTTGTACTCACTTCGGACTAACCAGGCAAATAAACCGAAGTAACAGCAAATTGCTCTACCGTTAGCACCAAACCAAATTCTAGTGAACTTCAATTTTCCCACTCGGGAACGCTCTACCCTGCCTGTCACATAGATATCTGCGCTTTTCCCGCATGACTATCGTTCAAATCACCAGCAATCAAACCGAAAAATCACCTAAACGTTACGCGTCATAGTAATTTATTCGGTTCTACTGTTTTTTTGCAGTTGTCATTGCGTTTTTACAATGCCTGTCCAGATAACTGCAATGCCGTTTTACAGTGCCTATCCTTATAACTTCTTCACATTGTAAAGCTAAACTGCCCATGCAAACGCGATACCCTCAATCATTGTCTGATCGGTATCCACCCCTCTTATCAGCGACGCCTGACTCCGGATTCGAAGCATTGCCAAAAACGGGGTTATCGCTCGGCTCCTTCTTCATAGCTTCGTAAAAAGCTACCCTATCTTCTACGTCTTCATCCAGCAATGCTGGCTTTCCGTCGCGCCACACCACTGCATATTGACCAAGCCTTCTCTTGCGTTCAAGTGCGTTTTCTACCGCTCTTTTTAGTGCTGTCAGCGTAGTTAGTGCTTCTTTTGACGGCTCCTTGAATTCAATGTTCATAATTAAGACTCCTTTTCCATAGACCGGTAGTACTCAGCGTGAATCACAGTTCTTTGCTGGCCTCTCTGTTCAAAAACAAGCTCGGGTGTTGGACCTAAATTGATATAACATTTACACAGGTCAACAGCTTCAGCGAAACGGTTTAGCAAATTATCCAGACTGCGCGGGAA
This sequence comes from uncultured Granulosicoccaceae bacterium, assembly GCA_964393885.1. Taxonomy (GTDB): domain Bacteria; phylum Pseudomonadota; class Gammaproteobacteria; order Granulosicoccales; family Granulosicoccaceae. The sequence goes on from CAYMVV010000261.1 coordinate 4,101, forward strand.
GCGCCGTTCAATATCAACTACCGGTATGTTGTGGCCTCCGTGCTGCACGCGCTCTGCCACACGTTGGCGTGAAAGGGCAACATTGGGTAAGGCCAGATAGATCAACTCTACGCGCCATCCATCTGATCGTAAACGCCGAATCAGCTTCAAGTAGCTGCGACCTGACAGCGTAGTTTCGAAACCAAAGTCCTGTTTGTCACGGATATAGCTTTCGATCTCTTTCAGAAACAATCGGCTGGCCGCTAGCAGCTCACGTTCTGGAGCCAATGGAGACAGGCCAGCTGCTATCAGGTCGGCGTTGACGAATCGGTGGCAGCCCACTACCTGGGGCAGGTATTCCAATGCAAAGGTGGTCTTCCCTGCTCCGTTTGGCCCGGCAATGATCCAACAGGTAGGCACTAGACAAACGCCACGTCAACGGACATTGATTCGATATTTCCCTCTACCAGCCTCTCGGAGGCCAGTTCACCGCGCACGTCGTCACAGACAGACAAGAGCAGGCTTTCAAGGCGTGAGAGTGTTAGTTTCATTCAGTTGCTACTTGGTGTTTCAGGTTACTGTAAAGGCTTCGTGTACTTGCTGGGCTTTGTATTGTCCGAAGTATATCACCGAGCAGGCCAAAACACCTTCTTCAACGGCAAA
>CAYMVV010000262.1:0-4635 GCA_964393885.1 uncultured Granulosicoccaceae bacterium
CTCAAAGAGAGCAATTACGTCGCGGGTGAGTGGGTAGCTGCGGACAGCGGCAAGATCATAGAGGTGACCAATCCGGCCACCGGTGAAAATATCGGTACCGTGCCTTCTTGCGGAGAAGCTGAAACATTGAGAGCGATAGAGGCAGCAAAAGAGGCCTTCCCGGCTTTTGCCGCTATGCCATTGCTTGAGCGTGTCGGTCTGTTGTGGAAGTTACACGATGCAATTCTCGACAATCAAAAGCCGCTGGCCGAGTTGCTGACGCTGGAGCAGGGCAAGCCTCTGGCTGAAGCCATGGGTGAGATGGCGATTGGTGCGGCTTACGTGCGCTGGTTTGCGGAAGAAGTGCGTCGCACCAAGGGTGAAATTGTACCGGCTCCCTCTAATAGTCGACGCCTGCTGGTAACGCACCACCCGGTTGGTGTGGTTGGCATGATAACGCCGTGGAATTTTCCTTCTTCAATGCTGGCCAGAAAGCTTGGGCCGGCGTTGGCTGTTGGTTGCACCGTCGTCGCCAAACCTGCCGCTGTAACGCCTTACTCCGCGCTGGCATGGGCAGTACTTTGCGAGGACGTCGGTTTTCCGGCTGGCGTCGTGAATATTGTTACCGGCTCTGCTCGCGCTATCGGTGGTGCAATTATGGAATCTCCGGTTGTGCGTAAAGTAACGTTTACAGGTTCAACGGAAGTGGGCAAACACTTAATTCGTCAGTCTGCAGATACTGTAAAAAAAGTCAGTATGGAGCTTGGGGGCAACGCACCCTTTTTGGTTTTCGATGACGCAGATATAGATGCGGCAGTGGAAGGTGCGATGATTGCCAAGTTCCGTAATGCGGGTCAGACCTGTGTGTGCGCTAACCGATTCTATGTGCAGTCTGGTGTGTACGACACGTTTGTTGAAAAGCTGATCGAAGCGACGGCAAAGATGAAAGTCGGAGATGGCTTCGATGACGGTGTTGAGCAAGGCCCGATGATCGATCTGGATGGTGTTGCAAAAGTAGAGGAGCTGGTAGCCGATGCCGTTGACAAAGGTGGTAAGGTTGTTCTCGGTGGTAAAAGACATAAGCTGGGACAGTCGTTCTTTGAACCCACAGTAGTCACTGAAGCGACACATAAAATGCGCGTCGCCAAAGAGGAAATTTTTGGACCGATGGCGCCTGTGTTTCGCTTCGATAGTACCGAGGAGGCAATTGCGATGGCTAATGATACCGAGTTTGGTCTGTGTGCCTATGCCTACACTCGAGAAATAGGCCAGATCATGCGCCTGAACGAAGCCCTGGAATACGGAATGATTGGTATCAACTCTGGATTGATAACCACTGTTGAAGCGCCATTTGGCGGGGTTAAGGAAAGTGGTATTGGTAAAGAGGGCGGAAGCCAGGGCCTGGCGGACTATCTGGATACCAAATACACAGCGGTTGAATTTTAGACGGGCCCGATCAGTTGCTGTTTGCCGATACCTGCACTGCTGCTATATTGACAGTGCGATGATTGTACTGTCGATCCAATTCGTGCTGGCTATCCGGGTTGGCAATCACGATTGTGTTTGGCAATCGTGTTACATCGCCATTCCATAGCTAATACAGCTATGCCCCTATAGCCAATACAGCTATACCCGGAAACTGAATTTCGCAAACGTACGGGAGTCAGGGTGCATGATGATCGTATAGGGGCAGGCAGAGTTCATCCAGTCTGATCCAGTCCGCTCTCGACGCCCAATGCTCGTGACATTCAGGAAGCACCAGCGGGTCTTCGTCGAGAGTGCCGGCAGGGATTACAGCGTATTTTTTATCCCGGGTAAGACGGGGTAAGTGGCTTCCGCAATTTGAGCAGAAAGAGGTAGCAAAGCTTGCGGCAGTGGGTAAGTCCCAGCGCTTAATATGCTCTGTACCATCCAGCCAGTTTAATTGATGCGCAAATGAGATCAATACTGATGCGCGTCCGGATCCACTGGCTTTTCTGCAGCGTTTGCAATAGCAATGTGTAAATGTGAGGAACGGCGGGTTGATTTCGAAGGTGACATTACCGCACAGGCAACCGCCCGTAATTTTCATGACAAATTACCGCGAAGCAGCCCGTAGATTGTCGATCGTATGCTTTGTGAGCGTGCCATTGATTTAATCAATCCCGATACTTTAAAGAAATGTTTACCTTATCAACATTAGCGTGCCCCGACACTAACTATTGCTCAACACATGTGCGGGCCAGGATTTACAGCGGTGAATTTTCATGTCAGCAATCCTGATGATCCGCATGCTGATCACACGCACTTGAAACAGCACAAGATTGTAAATAGCGCTGGTGTACAACTTTGTCTGCATCACTTGCCAGCCAGAAACGAGCCCGTCGCAACGGTGGTGTTGGCGCACGGTATGTTTTCCAACTACCGCGCCTGTCGCGGGCTTGCGCAATATCTGAGCAGTCTCGATCTGGATTGCTGGCTGCTTGATTCACAAGGGCATGGTGGTAGCCAGCAATCGATAACGGCTGTCGACTTTGAAACCATGTGCCTTGATGATACCGGGGCTGTTCTGGATTTTTTTAATGCGGACCACAAGGCGTCTACTGACCATGACTCCGCTATCGGTGTTTATGCGCATAGAAGTGCTGTCAATAATGGTTGCGGCTCTGATGCATGCAACACCATGAGCGAGAAAACCGATAGCAATCGTCGCACTAGTCGCAAGCTGCCGCTGTGGTGGGTTGGACATAGTGGTGGCGGGCTTGCGATTGCAATGTACCTCGCCCGAAATCCTCAGCGTCAGCATATGCTGAATGGCATTGTAACAATAGCGAGTCAGGCGACGGATGCGGGTTTTAACTTCAGGCGTCGGATGACGTTGCGCATGGCAAGGATACTGGTCAGGCTGTTCAGAGTAGCGCCGGGCAAGGTGCTCGGCCTGGGGCCGGAAAACGAATCCATGCCTGTGATGGATCAGTGGTTGCGCTGGAGTCTTGCAGGGAGTTGGTCAGGTGCGGACAATTTTGATTATTGTGAAAACCTTGGCGCAATTCAACTCCCGAGTCTTTCGATTGCGGCTCGTGCAGATCAATTCATCGCACCGGTTAGTGGTTGCGAAAAAATGCATAAGCTGTTGGGGGGAGAAGACAAGACTTTTATGGTATTTGGCAAGCGTGAAGGGTATCTGGAAGACTACACACATGCACGGGTGGTGAGTTCGCGTAATGCATCGGTGGATGTGTGGCCGGTGATTGGTCGCTGGATTATCGATCGATTAAAGCCATAGCGTATCAGCAGACACAGACTTTCAGTCGACAATCGATTGATAAACCAGGGTGCGTAATTCACGACGCAAAGGGTAGGTGGATGATGGCATCAACTGCGTAAACAATACGCTAAACAATTCCTGCTTTTGGTCAATCCAGAAGAATGTACTGGCTGCACCGCCCCAGTGACATTCACCGATTGAGGAGAGTGTATGGGCTTTGACCGGATCGAGCATCACGGCAAAGCCGAGACCAAAACCGATGCCATCATAGTTTGTTTCGCTCCACACGGGTTGCCCCATAGCAGCCATGTCACGGTTGTCCGGTAATTGATTGCTGCACATATACTGTACCGTTAACGGACTCAGCAAACGCACGTTGTCCAGTATGCCTCCGTTTAACAACATCTGACAGAAACGTGAGTAATCATCGATGCTGCCGGTAAGCCCTCCACCACCTGAATAGAGTAGTGCCGGTTGTGTGAAGCGACTGTTGCTGTCCGAGGAATCCAGTAACTCCAGTGGCATAGTTGCTTTGCTTGTCAGATCGTTTGTTGTGTCTGTTCGCCCGACGTTGCCCAGGCCGCCGCCGCCTGACGGGCCGTACATAGCGCTGAATCGATGCGTGTTTGCATTTGCCACGCTGAAATCGGTATCGTGCATTTTTAGCGGGAGCAGTATTTCGTTGATCAAAAACTCTCGCAGGTTTTGTCCAGACCACACTTCGACCAGGCGCCCCAGCACGTCCGTCGCAACACTGTAGTTCCACTGCGATCCTGGTTGACACATGAGTGGTGCCTCGGCAAGTTTCTTTATCATCTCCTCCAAATTGTCAGAGGTGCTTTGAAAGTTAATCCCGCGCGCACGATACAGAGCATCTACCGGACTCGAATGCATAAATTCATAGGTCAGACCGGATGTGTGATTCATCAATTGTCTGACAGTGATGGGCTTGTGTTGTTGTTCGGTGACAGAGATATCTGCATCGCCTCCGCACCACACCGGTGTGTCTGCAAACTCCGGCAGGTATCTGGCTATAGGATCGTCGAGTTGAAAAAGGCCGCGTTCGTATAACATCATCGCAGCGACGCTGGTGATTGGCTTGGTCATGGAGAATATCCGCACAATCGAGTCGCGAGCGAATTTTCGCTGTTGCTCACGATCGGCGTGACCTGCAGATTCAAAAAAGGCGACCTTACCTCGTCGGCTGATCAGTACGCTGGCGCCGGCCAGGCGGCCACCACTGGTTTGGTTTTGCAGCCAGTCACTTACTCGCTGCAAACGTGCGTTGGACATACCGAGCTTGTCTGGTGATTCTGTATCTAGCATGTTGTATCTTGAATATTCCGGTTATCGACTAGCCCGAACTATTCACGAAATTGACGGCATCTCACTTGATCTTTGATTCCACA
>CAYMVV010000263.1:0-4616 GCA_964393885.1 uncultured Granulosicoccaceae bacterium
TATGATTCTCGGTGTCATGTTTAGTTCGAGGCAACCCTGGTTTTGTAGTTAGTCGTAGAAGTAAAACCCAATGAACATAAATGATCAAACTGGAGTTAGAGTGAGCAACTACGAACCTTTCAACATCCCGGAAAACGGCAAAGAACAACTCCAGATAGCAGATCTTAGCTTCGAGTTCATCGAAGAACAATGCGAAGCGATGATATTTTTCAATCTGAATTTAACCCTTGTTGCCAAAACAATCCAAAACAAAGACAGCCAAAAACCACCTTTGGCGAAAACACATCTGGAGGAAGGTACGGTTAAGTTTGAACTGAGTTTACTCAATATCTGCCAACAAGGTGTGCCCACGGGTGAGATGATCTTTACCCAAAACATAACCGATCTCCTCCCCAGAATGCGTATTAGTATTCAGGGCATGAAGAGTACTATAGTGTTTAATGGAAAAGTCACCTTAAAGAAAGGCTGGATCGGTATTGACGGTGTGCTTAATCCTCGCAACGAGAACTCAACAAACTGGCCGATAAAAGCGTCGAAAAAAATTGCCTACGAACAATTGATTTGGACCCAATACAAGTTCTCGCTGGAGGAGGCTGAAGGTATGTCTCCCGATCTAGTCACGGCTGTTTACGTAGAACAATTTGAAGGCACTGAATTTCCAGAGCAAGTATTTCAATACAAAGACCTTACCCACCTTCGGCTAACCAGCAAGCGTGGAAAGGACGTGGTGGGTGTGACACAGTTGCCAGACGCGATTGGTGAACTAAGCCAGCTACATGACTTTTGCCTAAAAGACACGAATATAGAATATCTGCCGTCAGGTCTGTTTAAACTGCCTAATCTTGTATCCCTGGCACTTATATCTAATGCACTACTGAAAATACCAGATAATATCGATCTGCCGAAGCTCGTGTACTTGAATCTTACAGATAATCAGTTGACCACTCTGCCAGAGAGCTTAGCGTTGCAACCCAATCTATACAGCATAAAGTTACATGACAATCCGTGGCAGTCACTGCCTGCTGCATTCACTAAAATTGAAAATCTCCGTATAAATTCTGAGGACAAACTGAAAGTTTTAAGCAAGGATTATCCAGGGGACGAGCGTAATGCAAAAAGGGTATGGGACGAAAATATATATTTTGCACGCAGTGACGCTGAGCTACTTAAAGCCATGCAAAATGCAATAAAAGATACACCGTTAGAAAAACACCTGGCTACTTTTGAAGAATCAGCATTCAAAGCAGTATGCATCAACCCAACTGCACCAGATAACTACAGCAAAGTTGGCAATACCCGATTTGGTGACTTGCCGGATTTACCTCGCGGCGTAGACTACCCGACCAGGGATGTCCCTTATAAGGACAATAGAATCGAACATCTCAGTTTCTTTGCACAATTGAACTGTGAAGAATTAGCACCCTGCCAAAGCTACCTGCCCCGTACCGGCATGTTGTATTTCTTCATTAAGGAAGAAGATGAATACGATAACGTTGTATGGTACCACCCAAATACCGATGGATTGTTAACGGCCTCGCTTTTAAAAGACATGGACTACAACAATTCTTACAGACGTGAACCCTATAAACCCTACAATGCAGAAATAGGAAAACTTGCAGCACTGCCCGTCAACTTTGGCAATAAATCATTCTACGAACACGAGGAAGAAGCATTTAAAACCGGGAAATCCAAAGCCGCCTTCCACGAAAGCCTGGGCCGTAAAGGCGTACTTCGAGACAGCAACAATGCCTATTCCCCCCACATGAACCACACCATCAATGATCTAGTTGAAACGGCCAGCGGTGAATCCCCCCAGGCGCAGGCCGCGAGCAAGCATGGTGGCAGTCCGCAAGACTGGGTCGTACTACTTAGGTTGTATTCTGACAATAAGTGTGGCTTTCAGTTCTATGATGCCGGGGAGTTATATTTTATTATTCATAAAAGCGATCTGGCTAAGCCTGATTTTAGCAAGGTGTTTTCCTTTGCAGAATCTTCTTAGCCCGGACTATTCATGAAATAAGGAGCATGTCGCGCAGAGATTTTTTTCACAGTGTCCGTGGTTATGTTACAGATCTTCTTGCGTCGAATAGTTTTTTGATATTTGCAAAAGAAAATGCTTTACGCTCCACAGTGTACGGTTGGTGCCACATGCACGCTCGCACAATGATCTATAAAAACTATTGAAATAGCCTAAATGGGTGATTGTCTCCAACCTCCTGTTACAGTGCCTCTCCTGATAATCAATTTGTTGTTGCCAGGAGTTTCAGTCTGAACTTTTAGATCTTTGCATGCCCCCATATGGTCCTTTGATGCTACACCGCCGTGTAACCGCCATCCATCATAATGGTATCGCCGTTGACCAAACCGGATGCCGGCGATGCGAGATAAAGCACAAGATCTGCGACTTCGACCGGACGACCGAATCTGCCTGCTGGAATTTTTGCTTTCATAGGATCGCCTTTGGCCGGCTTGCCCCACACTTTTTCTCCCATTGGAGTCAATATAACCGTTGGGCAAATGGCATTACACTGAATGTTATGTTTAGCCCACTCGCACGTTATCGATTTTGTCAGCGCATTTAAACCGTTTTTGGAAGCCGCATAGGCACAGTGATCATCGATCGCGATCACACCCGTTTGCGATGAGATATTGATAATCTTGCCCTGCTGCCGCTCGATCATCTTTGGGCCAAGCGCTTGAGCAAATAAGAATGCTGCTCGCAAATTCACCGCCATAACGCGATCCCAATCCTCTACATTAGTATCAAGTATCGAATCAGTTACCGCGATGCCGGCATTATTCACAAGGATATCGATTGCACCAAAGTGGGCTAACGCCTGCTCAGCAGCATCGCGCGGGCCCTGTATGGTTGTTAGATCGGATTCCACAGTCAAACATTGGCGGCCAGTGCGCTCCACCGATGCTTTAGCTGCTGCCAGTCCCTCAGTATCGCGCGCCACTGCGACAATATCAGCACCAGCGTCAGCTAATACAGCGCAGATTTCCAGGCCAATTCCCTTAGAAGCCCCACTGACCAATGCAGTACGACCCTGAAGTGAAAAACGATCGACATAATTCGCCATGCTCTAGCTCCAAATTGCCGCAGCCGGGTGCGCGTTCAGGTGTTAAGTTGTGTTGTCGTGCGAGTATGAATGATTCGAGCCACTAAGCATACCTCAAGCCCTGATTAACACCAGACTTGAGGCCGATCTAGCGCCAACTTTACAATTTCAGCGCCTGCCTCGGCCTCTATCTCATCACGTGGCAAAAACCATTCTTGTAACGCAATCGATCATGCTCGACGGGTTCTGTCATGATCTGACAGCGACCGACCTGAGCTTGGCATTGGTGGGGAATTTTCGATTGGCACAACTGGGGACTCGTCAACTGTTATTGACACAAGTCGATTCTATAGCAATCCGGGACTGTCTGGCTCTGGGCACCTCAGCCCCCGAAAAATGCACAGGTTGCGCAACAAGTTGACAAATAAAACGTGCCGACAGCTTTACTGCCGACACGCTTATGGACCTTTGCAGAGTTGCTGGAGAATAGAGCGTTAGCTGCTAGGAGGGAGAAGTACTTTGTCAATCACGTGAATAACGCCGTTTGAAGCTTCCACATCAGGCGTGGCTACAGCAGCATCATTGATGAATACACCCTCGGTTGCGTTGATTTTCAGGTCCTGTCCCTGCACTGAAGCAGCATTGGTTTCCTTGCCAGCTATATCTGCTGCCATCACTTTACCCGCAACGACGTGGTAAGTCAGTATAGCCGCCAGCTTATCCTTATTTTCCGGCTTCAGAAGATCTTCAACGGTTCCTTCAGGAAGCGCTGCAAAGGCAGCATCCGTAGGGGCAAACACAGTAAAAGGTCCATCACCTTTCAACGTATCTGCAAGGCCCGCTGCCTGCACAGCCGCGACCAAAGTAGTAAAGCTGCCGGCATCAGCTGCTGTGTCTACGATATCCTTTTTCATGCCGCCGGCAAACGCTGTAGTGCTGAGTAACAGTGCTGCCGCGAGTGTGGCTAGTTTCTTCATTGATGTAACTCCGTTTAGTGTGTTTATATAATCATTAATGATTAAATTTCGCATTGCCTGGCATAGCGCTGCCTCGCAACACTATCTTTCTACGGAGTCGTTTTTGATTTGGATCAGTTCACAAAAAATGTTTTCGGCAATCTACGGCGTGATTTTACTAGTTCAGTTTTATGCCTCGTCAATTTTGCAATTGAGAGTCTTGAATTGAAGAGTAGAATTGAAGAATATAGAGCTGAAATAACTTGACCAACGATGGTTTACCAACAGTTCAAATAACGGCTTTTATGTCTAAACCGGGTTTCTATGAATATATAGACTTACCTTCAGAAAATAGTTTGATGCTTCTATACTGATCGCTCCATGCCGACCACGAAACAATGTTCCATCTATCTTTTTTTTTAATATTGTGGTTTTGAGAATAAAAACCGTTGACGTGCTCTACCCTGCCCGTCACATTGATATCTGCGCTTTTTACACATAATTGCCATTCAAATCATCAATGTTCAAGTCGAAATATCCCACAAACGTTACGCGTCATAGTAATTTATTCGGCTCTACTGTTTTTTAGCAGTTGTCA
>CAYMVV010000264.1:0-4509 GCA_964393885.1 uncultured Granulosicoccaceae bacterium
GGCTGGTGTTTTTTTGCGAGAAAATTTGGCTGGGTGATCAATCATTGGTATGGTGAAAATGCGAGGATATCACCGGGCTTTTGCCCGGGCCTGTAAATGCTCTGGTCCAGGTGTCTTATCGCCTTATCTATGGGAACGCAATGCTGTCATTTGCCTCGTTCGTGCGTTAATTGAAGTTCCTGAGGGCTGTTCAGGTTTTTGATATTCGTTCAGAGTAACCAAACGGAGGAATAACCGAATGCGATTGAATAACCATTTTATACACGCCATGGCTGGCGCTGCGGTCACGATGCTGGTGGCTGGTACCGCGGTGGCCGAGCCAGTTACTGTCGTCTCGTGGGGCGGAACCTACGGTGCGGCGCAGGACAAAGCTTTGTTCAACGATGCGTCTAAAAACACTGGTATTGAGATCATTCGAGAGTCCGGTGCCAGCATGTCAAAAACCTGCTTACAGGTAGAGTCAGGCTCGGTAACCTGGGATCTGGTGGTTTCCGGTTCTGGTGGTGCTGCCAATGCCGCTGCAAAAGGCTGTCTTGAGCCAATCGACTACAACGTGGTCGACGTGTCTGATTTTTACCCCAACCTCTATACAGACTACTGTGTTGGCTCCGACGTCTTTGCTACCGTGATGGCGTGGAATACCGACAAGTATGGTGAGCCAGGTAGTGAAGGTGCCCCGCAAAGCTGGGCTGACTTTTTCGATGCCGAGAAATTTCCCGGTACCAGAGCCTACCGCGCAAACAATGTTGATGGCGCACTTGAGCCGGCCATCATGGCGGATGGTGTCGCCCCTGAAGATGTCTACGAGGTACTTTCCACCCGCGAGGGAATGGAAAGAGCCATTAACAAGATTCGCGAGCTAAAACCACATATCGCGGTATTCTGGGACTCTGGCGCACAACAGGCGCAGTTGATGAAAGACTCGGAAGTCGATATGACAACCGGCTGGAATGGTCGCTTTGATAACGCCAAAAAGGATGGTGCAAAGGTTGGATATACCCTTAAACAAGCGCTGCTTGACTACGACTGTTTTGCAATGCCTAAAGGGGCGCCAAACAAGGAAGTGGCAATGAAGTTTCTGGCAGAAATTTCCAAGCCGGAGTATCAGGCAAACCTGCCATTTCACATCACCTATGGTCCAACCAATAAAAAAGCATATGAAATCACTTCTGCGCCAAAGGAGCTGATCGAGTCATTGCCATCGCACCCTTCGAATGTGCCGTTGATGGTGCCGGTGCAGCTTGAATGGTATGCCAAGCATCGCGAGGAAGCGCTGGAACTCTACATGGAACTTTTAAGCGAGTAACGCGCAGACTGCCGGTGCTCATTCAATTCGCTCCCGACCGGCTTGCTGGCGGGAGCTTTTTTTTTACCTGAAAAACAGCTAAAAACGGTATAAGCAATTTCATGTCACTGGACCATTCATCCGATAGCGCACTACCGATAAAAATTAGCAGCTTAACTAAAAAGTATGGGGATATGTATGCTCTGGACGCCGTTGATCTCGATATAAAAAGTGGAGAGTTTCTGACGCTTCTCGGGCCCTCGGGTTCAGGTAAGACGACTCTGTTAATGGCTATAGCCGGTTTTAACCGACCCGATGCCGGTAGTATTTGCTTTGCTGGCCGGGAAATGATTCTGCACCCTCCGCATCGCAGAGAGGTGGGTATGGTATTTCAAAGCTACGCGTTGTTTCCGCATATGAGCGTAGCTGAGAACATAGCGTTTCCACTAAAACTGCGCAAAGTGGCAACTGATGAAAGACAGCGACGGGTTGAAGAGGCCTTGCATACCGTGCAGCTTGACGGTCTGGGCGAGCGCAATATTGATCAACTGTCGGGTGGACAAAGGCAGCGGGTTGCGCTGGCGCGGGCATTTGTGTTTCGGCCGCGTATTTTGTTAATGGATGAGCCGCTTTCCGCGCTTGACAAGAAGCTCAGAGAGCGGATGCAAATAGAGCTAAAACAATTGCACCGACAGCTGGGTGTAACCACCGTTTATGTTACCCACGATCAGCGTGAGGCGTTAACCATGTCTGACCGTATAGCCGTTATTAACCACGGCAGGCTGGTGCAGGTAGATACCCCTGAAACCATATACAACGCACCGGCCAATGCCTTTGTCGCAGACTTTATCGGCGAGTCTACCTTACTGCCTCTTACCCATGGCAGTGGCGATAAGCTGTATTTCGAAGGTCAGTCGATTGCTAACGTGCCAGCTGCAGGTTCAAGCCAGGGAAGGGTGCCAGAGCATGCACCTGAGTGGGCTCTGGTGGTACGTCCCGAGCGGTTGTTGGTGCTCGATAAAACGTCGAGCCCGTCTCAGCCGATGATTAACGGTTCCGCCTTTGACGGTATCGTGTTTGCGGGTACCATTCGCGAATCTGTCTTTCAGGGTGAATCCGCATTCCTGATTGTCGCACTTGCACAGGGTGCTGATTTCCGGGGTAGTAGTGCATCAGTGTCAGATACCTCGGGAGTTGAGGTTGCAGTGAGGTTTAGTACCGGCACCGCAGCCAATATAGAGAACCTCTCGAATGGTCAAAAAATCGAGCTGGGTTTGTACCGTCAGGATGTCATTGTCATTCCGCAGGAGCCAAGCTAATGGCAGTTTCTGCCGGTTCACAAATGAAGCATGCGAAAGAGTTAAAACGACAGAGCAGGCTTGAGCAATGGACGCTTCTGGGCTTGGCGGCACCCGCGCTGCTTGTCATTGTGCTGGTTGTTTTGATACCTGTTGGCTGGCTGTTTTATCTGTCTTTTCTTGGAGGTGATGGTCAGTTCTCACTCGAAAACTACCAGAGAATGCTCAAGTATAAGTCCTATGTCCGTACCTTTATGACCACGTTTCAGGTCAGCATACTGACGACATTGATTTGTATTTTAATCGGCTACCCGCTGGCGTACTTTCTGGCGCAGTTACCCAATCGAATCGCCGGGTTGTTTATGTTAACCGTGTTGTTGCCTTTCTGGACTTCATTATTGGTGCGGACCTATGCGTGGCTGGTGTTACTGCAGCGCAAGGGCATTCTGAATGATTTTGCCATCCAGATTGGTCTGTGGGATTCGCCGGTAAAGCTGGTGCACAACATGACGGGCACGTTAATCGGCATGGCCCATATCATGTTGCCGTTCCTCGTGTTGCCACTTTACAACGCTATGAAAAAGATCGACCGCGATCTAATGCAGGCGGCATCGAATCTGGGGGCAAGCCCCACCAAAGCTTTCTGGCAAGTGTACTTTCCGTTGTCTATGCCGGGGATGGTGGCGGGCTCGCTAATTGTGTTTGTATTGTGCCTCGGCTTTTATGTTACTCCGGCGGTATTGGGTGGTGGGCGTGTCATTATGGTGGCCACACAAATAACCGCCATACTCGAAAACCAGTACGATTGGGGCGCTGCAAGCGCGCTCGGGATGGTATTGCTTGTGGCCACAGTCCTGGTACTGGTGCTGACATCGCGGCTTTTCAAGCTTGACTCGGTTTTGTTTGGTAAGGGCTAACAGGAACAGGTGAGGTTGAAACGATGAGCTGGTTAAGCAAAGCTGCGTCTGATACCCAGATTACCCACCGCAATCGTCTGTGGCTCTATATGCTGGCGACGATCATCATGCTGTTACTGGTGATACCGACTTTCATTGTTATACCGATGTCATTCTCTGATTCTCAGTATCTGGAGTTTCCGCCAGAGATCTGGTCACTTCGATGGTATCAGGAGTACATTGGGTCAACCAAGTGGATGCGGGCAACCGTTAATTCATTGAAGATAGCGGTGTTGACCATGCTGGTTGCAACAACACTCGGCACCATGGCTGCCTATGCATTATTTGTGTCCGGGCACAGAGCGGCGCGGGCGGTTTTCGTTTTATTGATAACACCAATGATTGTGCCTGTCATTTTGATTGCGATTGGTACCTTTTACGCCTTTGGCAAAATGGGGCTGAATAACTCGATTACCGGTTTGGTGCTCGCCCATACTGCACTGGCCACGCCATTGGTGATGATTGTAATCACCGCCGCACTGCGTTCTTATGACCTCGACCAGGAGCGTGTTGCACGCAGCCTGGGTGCGACGCGGCTGCAGGCATTTTTTGTTATTACGTTACCGCAGATCAGGTTCTCGGTCGTTACGTCGGCGCTACTGGCTTTTTTAACCTCATTTGATGAAGTAATAGTTGCGATATTTGTTTCAGGTGGCAAAACGGCGACATTGACCAAACACATGTTCAGCGCGCTGCGGGACTTTATCGACCCGACCATAGCGGCAATCTCCACTATCATGGTTCTGATATCAACGATATTGTTGCTGGTGACTCAGCGTATCGGATCACGTGAATAATTTTGTTAGATGAAAGTCTGCGCGGCACAACCTGCACTACTGCGAACGCGCCTTGATTCCGGGGATGGAACTCGATGATATGCTGCCCCGACGCTCTACTGACGAATCTTGAAAATATCCTGTCTGTCACTATTGTTCGCAGATGAATTCGCCGACAAAAATCTCCACCTGCT
>CAYMVV010000265.1:0-4501 GCA_964393885.1 uncultured Granulosicoccaceae bacterium
CGGGTAACATTTTGCCAACCGTACTGCTACCGCGAGTCTGGTCACAGAAAAAAACTTCCTGAACTGCTACCCGAGACTATCTATCAGGACGGGTTATCAGGACGGATTAGCTGTTTTTCTGTTGCCTGTTCTTTGCATCGAGCAGAGCAGCACCCAAACTACCCATACCACCCGTGGACGAAGACGATTTTTCCTGGCTGTTACGCCGCGCCGCGTTAGCAGAGGACTTGCCGCCACCCTGCGATTGAGCGGCAGGGCGATTGGCACCCTCGGGCTTTCCCCGGCCACGCGATGACTTTCCACTGCCTTGTTTTCCAGCAGTGCCACCCGCTGTTGCAGCGGCTGTTACGTCGGCAGCATTGTCCTGCAGTTTCATGGTCAATGCGATACGTTTGCGTTGCTCGTCAATTTCCACCACCTTTACTTTTACCACGTCGCCGGCGGACACTACATCATGTGGATCTTTCACATACTTGTCGGCCAAAGCCGAAATGTGAACCAGACCATCCTGATGCACACCTATGTCAACAAACGCTCCAAAGTGGGTGACGTTACTGATAACACCTTCTAAAACCATATCCGGTTTAAGATCAGAAATTTTCTCTATACCATCCTTGAAAGCTGCAGTTTTAAACTCCGGACGAGGATCGCGACCGGGTTTCTCGAGCTCGTTGATAATATCTTTGATGGTCGGCAGGCCAAACTGATCCGTGGTGTACCGCGCCGGGTCAAGATCGTTGAGCGCGATGCGATCACCGATCAGCTTTCGAATATCCTTGCCGGTATCACTGGCGATTTTCTTCACAACGCTATAAGCCTCCGGGTGCACCGATGATGCATCCAGCGCGTTGCTGCCGTCCATGATGCGTAGAAAGCCAGCTGACTGCTCGAACGCCTTGGGACCGAGACGAGTAACTTTCTTCAGTTCACTTCGCGATTTAAAGCGGCCTGATTCGTCACGGTACTTGACAATATTACTGGCAAGCGTTGGCGTCAGCCCGGATACATGCGTCAACAACTCCGCCGATGCACTGTTCAGATCTACCCCGACTGCGTTGACACAGTCCTCCACTACATCACTCAGCGAGTCAGCCAACCGACTTTGATCAACATCGTGCTGATACTGGCCAACACCAATGGCCTTCGGATCTACCTTGACCAATTCTGCCAGTGGATCCTGCAGACGGCGCGCTATCGAAGCGGCCCCGCGCAGCGATACATCGACTCCCGGTAATTCCTTCGATGCGGTTTCCGACGCCGAGTAGACCGAGGCCCCGGCCTCACTGACAATCAACTTTTGCAAGCCCAACTCCGGATGTTTGGCGATGAGCTCTGCTGCCAGCCGGTCTGTTTCACGCGAGGCCGTGCCATTGCCAATGGCGATTAGATCGGCACTGTGCTTTCTGGCCAGCGTGGCGACCGTAGCAATAGACTGGTCCCATTGCTTTTGTGGCTGGTGCGGATAAATAGTCGCTGTATCGACCAGCTTGCCGGTGCCATCGGTTACCGCCACTTTAACGCCGGTGCGAAAACCCGGGTCGAGGCCGATGGTTACCTTTGCACCGGCAGGCGCGGCCAACAGCAGACTGCGCAGGTTCTTCGCAAAGACATCGATTGCCGACGCCTCGGCGCTTTCACGCATGCGGGTTTTTAATTCGGTTTCAATTCGAGTGTGCAGCTTTACCCGCCAGCACGACTTAAGGGAATTCATCAACCACTCGGCGCCTGTGCTGACCTGAAGGTGGCTGGCTATTTTTGCAACGCAGGGGTGAAGACTCGCAGGATCAAGATCCGGTAGCTCGACCGCCAATTTTAAAAAACCTTCTCTGGCGCCGCGCAGCAGAGCAAGTATTCGGTGCGACGGTACCTTGTGCAGTGGCTCATCGTAATCAAAGTAATCGGCAAACTTCTCGCCTTCGGTTTGCTTGCCTTTAACCACTGTGCTGTAAATATTTGCCTGATTCCAGAAATGCTCCCGCAGTGCTTTGCCCAGCTCCGGTATCTCCGCTACTTCTTCCATAACAATCTGCCGCGCACCTTCCAATGCGTCGTCTACCGAGGCAATGCCGGATTTGTCATTGACGAAGGTCTTTGCGGACTGTTCAGGATCGGCATCGTGTTGGGCTCGCAGCAAGTCTGCCAACGGCTGTAGTCCAGCCTCGCGTGCAATCTGCGCCTTGGTGCGGCGCCTGGGTTTGTACGGCAGGTACAGATCTTCCAGATCCGTTTTTGACTCAGCTTTCAACAGGCGTTGCTTCAATTCATCGGTAAGCTTGCCCTGCTCCTGAACACTATCGATAATCTTGCCGCGCCGGTCTTCCAGCTCGCGCAGATAGGATAACCGCGTATCCAGATGTCGCAACTGACTATCGTCGAGTCCACCTGTCATCTCTTTACGATAGCGTGCGATAAATGGAACGGTTGATCCCTCGTCGATCAGCGCAATAGCAGCTTCTATCTGACGTGGCTGTGCGTTGAGTTCGGATGCAATGACGGAAGCTGGATTCATGGATAAACTAAATGGTTAAGAGCTATGTATAGGAGCCGGGTATAAGAGCCGGTCTGGAAGCAAAGTTTAGCGCTATAGACAAACAACTGCTATTACCGGCGCACCGCTCGCATTGTACACTGTACAGAGGTTCGGAACCTGTGAACAAGGCAGGCCGTTGTCGCACGCTAATCACTACGAGGTTTAACCAGCCATCAGACTATGTCTAACATAATGAGGTTAACACGTTGAGAGTTGTCTCCTGGAATATCAGGGCAGGCGGTGGCGTCAGGGCTCAACAGATTGTCTCACAACTGGCCGCGTGGCAGACAGATGTGGCAGTTTTGCTGGAGTTTCGTGGCACTGATGCGAGCACAAGCATCGCTTTGTCACTGGCTGACTTTGGACTGAGCTTTCAGCGTAATACTGTGGACAGGAGTAACCCGACAGTTAACAGCGTACTGATCGCCAGTCGCTGGCCATTGCGACGAATACAACTGAGTCGTGCACCCGACAACCCGAGACGCTGGCTGCATGTCAACGTTGCCGCTCCCAACCCACTTGCCCTGATGGGGATTCATATCCCCAATCGCTCCACCGGCAGGAAGTACCCGTTTATGCAGTCCGTTATAGATATCGCAAAGCAATGGCGAGGCCCACCGGCACTGATCGCCGGAGATACCAACTCCGGCAGAATCGGACTCGATGAAGAATCCCCTGCCTTCAATAAAACAGAAGACAGCTGGTTACAGGAGTTACAGCAGTTGAAGTGGTCGGACATGTACCGAACCAAACCTTGCACAGACTCTCCCTACACCTGGTACTCACCCAATGGACGCAACGGATTCAGGCTGGATCAGATGTTTCTTGAACCCAGGTTACTGCGACGCCAACGCAACTTTAGCCATACCTGGGGTGGCGATACAACCAGTCGCCTCGAAAGCCTGAGTGATCACGCTGCCTTGCTACTGGACATCGATTGATGTATCCGCGTTAGTGGGTCATTGCTAGTGGGTCATTGCTAGTGGGTCATTGCATAGATCAAATAGTTAATGCCGAACTGATAGGCCAGTGTCGTCATTGAAAACGGATACACCGGGTCGTCGGCATGCTCCCATGCATCGCCCACATCCATGTTAAAGTTTATCGCCACCATCAAGCGGCCGTCGTCGTCATAGATACCTCTCCAGCGAGGCGGACTATGTGGCATCTGCACAATGATATTTTGACCATTGCTATAGAGATGCCTGCGACCTGGTATCTGAGTTCGCTGCTCCAGATCGAAAAGCACATGCAGCAGTTCATCACCAGAGGGTATATCTACAATCCGATACTCCGGTAGCACCTCGGCAAGCACGGTGGCAAATGTATCCCATTGTCGAGGTCCATGAAAATCGTCAACAACCATAAATCCGCCGCGCAACAGATACTCACGCAGCTGCCGTTTTTCGTTGTTATTAATGTGCCATCGACCTACCTGCTGTACAAACAACCACGGGAAGTCAAACAACGCCTGATCAGTCAGCTGTATATGTCGGCTGTCACGCGCCACATCGATATTGGTAAAGCGCAAAACGCCGGCAGTAAAATGCTCCTCAGCATCAGGCCAGTCAATAGCCCACCAGGGACGCCCTGGTCCCCAGCCACTGAATGCGTTGGTATTGAATATCAGACGTGCAATTTCAAGCTCGTTGGCCGGCGGTCGGGACGTGTCCGAGTTGTCGGCTACTGTAGCCGTTGGCAGCAGCACCCAACCGAGGAGAAAACAAACAGATGCAATCGATCCGCTGAGGGTACGCTCGCGCGCTCTGCCCGGTACTTTGTATAAACCTTTGCACCAGTCTTTGCTCAGAGCTATGCCACGAGCTTTGCGCAGCACTGCGCAGAGCGCCGCACATAAAGTACGAGACAGACCTATCGGCAGCGCCCCTGGAATTGAACGATAGCTCACTTTGATCTCCTGCTCCGATAGCCGGGCGGATTGTTCATCGATTGCGACATGCCGCTTTCCAT
>CAYMVV010000266.1:0-4443 GCA_964393885.1 uncultured Granulosicoccaceae bacterium
AGTATTAAATGGCGGCAGCAGAAAATAATGGTAAACCGGTTGTAAAGATCTTCATTGCCTACCCCGGCGACTGCAAGTCGGCGCGCAATTCAATTGTGTCCATCATTGAAGGTAAGGACTACCGGTGGCATGAGCATTTTGATATTCGTCTGGTGTATTGGGAGGACCCGGATCAGCCGGTGCTCGGCGACTGGAACACCGCACCTCAAAAAAGCGTAGTACAACATGTTGGAGACCCGGCGGGCTGTGATCTGCTTATCGCACTTTTTCACAGCCGAATCGGCTCGCCATTGCCGGAAGCGGAGTTTGGTCGTGATGACAACGATACATTGTGGACTGGCACCTGCTGGGAGCTGGCGCAGGCATCCAAAGTGGGCAGGGACTGTTGGGTTTTTCGGAATGTGGCGGAAGCCAGCATTAATCTTATGGAATTGCCAGAGGAAGAAGCGCTCGACGCATTGAAACAGGCAAGTGCTCTTAAGCATTTCTTTACCGCCAACATCAAAGACCAGGAAGGCGCCTATTGCCGAAGCGCATTCGAATACTCACAGCCGGAGCAGTTTGCAGAGATGGTGTCTGACAAATTACGGCGCTGGTTCGAAGATCTGTTGAGTGGTGCAATCTCTACTCCACAGAAAACATCAGCAGGATCAACGTCAGTTACCAGCCTCAATGCAGCACAACAGGAGCTCCTGACAAGGATCATCAATCAGGAAAACCTGGACTACGAAGCCATGGAAAAGGCACAACGCGAGCGATTCGATGTGTTGCTGGCTGATGTTTACCAGTCTCCGGTCAACAGCTTACAGGCGCATTTGTTAAAACATTTTGCGCAATGGGCTAATCGTGACGGGGGCCGGCTACAAAACAAATTTGTCAGGCTCGATTTACAGATTCATCGCGGTGCAGACAGCGATACCGGTTTTTATGAAAAGCGTGGCGAAACGCACGACAGCCTTACCGATTTACTAGCGGCGAATGCGGATGTACGGGGTCTGGTACTGACCGGCGATCCGGGTTGCGGTAAGACCACCATACTGCAGCACCATGACATGCACAGTGCCGCGGAAGCCTTGCGTGTTTTAAGTCAGCAGGATGGCGACGCAGCCGTTCTTGAATTGTGTTTATGGCATCGTCTTTCCGGGTTTAGTGCGGACGATACTCCAGCTGACTGGCTGCAACGGCAAAAACACGAACTGACCAGTGAGCAGCTCACCGCCTGGCAGCAACAGGAGCCGCGTTTGCGCGTTCGTTATCTGCTGGACGGCTTAAACGAGATCCGCGTAAACAGTGACCGGCAATACCGGGAGGGCCTGCGTTTGTGGTCGGCATGGGCGGCACAGGGTGAACAGCGTGGCGAGCTTGCACCGGTATTCAGTGTGCGTCGACGCAACTTGTCGCCCGCGCTCACCAGTGGTGAGCTGCATATCCACCAGATCAGTGTGCAGCGCTGGTCTGATGAAAACATCCGCGAATATATCAACCATCGCTTTGGTGTCGATACTGATGCTGCCGACACACTGTGGCAGCAGATAGATGCCGATCCGCGGCTGCGCGAGCAGTGTAGTTTGCCACTCGACTTAAAGCATCAGTGTGATATCTATGCCGAGCTCGGTCGTGCGGCGCAGTCCCGCGCCGAGCTGTTCGGTGCGCTGTGCTGGCAGCGGCTGTTGCGGCTGCACAGTCGTGAAGAACTGGATGATCTGCTGCACAAGAAAGATGTCAGGGCGCTGGACAGCGGTGCGCAATGGAAGCGGCGTTTGTTGAACCTGCCTGATCGTGGACCTCTGTTGCAAACGCTCTATGAAGAGGCAGTATCCATGCATCGCGACGGTGTGCAGGTCGAGCGCGATGAAGAATCCCTCGCTCTGACACTCGATGACAACCTGCAGGAGTCATGGTGTGATGCGATGCTGAAGCTGCCGTTTCTGGAAGCAGTCAGTGAGGAAAACCCGTCACTGCGGTTCATTCATCAAAACTGGCAGGAGTACTTTGCCGGTGTGGCACTCGCACAGATGCCGGAAGGTCAGTGGCCGGACTTCAGCGCTCCCGAGCCGCAGGCACTGAACAAGGTTCGCTCGGAACTTGGCAACCTCGACCCGTTGCCCGGCCCGCCGATTTCCCACTGGGATGAAGCAGTAAAGTTTGCCGTTCAATATGCCAGCGGCGAGCAGCGAATGGTGCTGTTAAACCGTTTGCAGACGCAGAATTTGTCACTGGCAGGGCGTGCGGTGGCAGCGCTGCAACACCGAACCGATTCAGCATCTGTTGTCGATGATAGCTCTGTTCAGGAAAGTTCATTGGATAAGGGCTGGATAAGTCAGCTCAGGCGGTCCCTGCTGAAGCGCTCTCGTGATCCTGCTGTGGATGTACGTTTGCGGATAGAGGCAGCAGAGGCGCTTGGCGAATTGGGTGATCCGCGCTATCAACGCTGCGTCAGCGAGGAAGGTGTCAGCTATCTGCTACCGAAAGATGAATACTGGATTGCGTTTCCGACCGGCAGCTACACGGTGGGTTCAGAAGACGGGCAAGACAACGAAAAGCCGCCTGTGCAGGTAAACCTGCCGGCATTCTCTGTGGCTTTTGCCACGGTAACTAACGCAGAATACCGGTGTTTTATCGATAGTGGAGGTTACGGAGACGAGCGTTGGTGGCCCGGTGCGGCGGGCGAGTGGGTGCGGGGAGAGTGGCGTGATCAGTCCATTATTGACTGGTGGCAGGAAAGGCTCACGGCTGTGCGGTTGATTATTGAACAAAATGATTCTGATGATGATCGTCTGGCTGCAGTGCAGGCATTGGATCTTCTTACCGGTGTTTCCTCTGCTGGAGCAGAAAACTGGCTCAACAGTGCAAAGTTGCCAAAAGAGACTGCGGACGCATGGCTGGAGCAACGTTATGGAAAAGGCAATCCGAAGGCGGAGTCTGCATACTGGCGTGATACGCGCTTTAATCATTCGGCGCAGCCGGTGGTCGGGGTGTCGGTTTTCGAAGCTGTAGCTTATACCCGATGGATATCGCACTGCAGCAGCAGGCCGATGCAGCTACCCACCGAGGCGCATTGGGAAGCGGCCGCCAGAAGTGAGTCGGCACGGGGTTGGCCGTTCGAATCTCCTGCCGATGATGCCGCTGCGCAATTTAACCACGAACTCACACATCTGAGGCGGGCTGCGCCGGTGGGTTGTTTCCCGGAAGGCGATAGCGATGAAGGTTTGCTGGATATGGCTGGCAACGTCTGGGAATGGACAGCGACAAATTATATCGCCGAATTGTCTGCGGACACATTGACAGTATACGCTGCGGATAATGACAGTGTGCCGCGTGTGTTGCGCGGTGGCGGTTACAACGATACGGCGTTCAACTGCCGTCCGTCCTACCGTTACAACTACACACCGGGCTTCCGGAACTACAACAACGGGTTTCGTTTGTTTGGCTGCCCCATTCACGAACGCTGAACCCTGATTCTTTCATTGGATGATGCTGCGGACCGGCGCTGATTTATGCCTCCCTGCACGATATACCGCTTTCCGATCTGATTGGTTTGCGGTAAATTATCAATGCGGCTCGTTGAGCCGTGAGGCTCCCCGACAGTGTGCCGCGTGTGTTGCGCGGTGGCGGTTACAACAATACGGCGTTCAACTGCCGTCCGTCCTACCGTAACAACACACCGGGCAACCGGAACAACAACGGGTTTCGTTTGTTTAGCTGCCACATTATCGATCCGGCCGGAGTCAGCAGGGGTGGGCCCTGGATGCTGTGGAAATGTCAGTACTTTACGGAGTGCAATGTTACCTGATGAAGGTGACACCATTTCGGAACTACAGTCGACTTTCCCGTGGAAAATCCGAGGTATAAAGTGGCTGAGGCCACTCAATTATATGGCTGGGTTTGCGTCTTACCTTGAGGGCTTGAGGTCAAAAGGAATTCCGCCCTTTTTCTCCGAACCGACTATTCCAACCGAAACTCCGTTTCCCGGTGGTTCGGCTTTTGATGCCATACCCAAGGCATATTTCTTTAGGCGCGATGATCCGGTTATACCCTATCGTGCGCAAAAGGATATGGCGTCGGCCTATCATTTGGCGTCTGAGACAACTAGTAAAGGTGGTCACCTACCTCAATATGAGGACCGCGTTACTCTGATTGACTGGCTCAAACAACTGATTGACTAAGTCCAATGGCACCAAGTGTTAATATTTTCGGGTCCAGGAACAACGGGGTTATCAGTTAAGACTCGACAGTATTATTTGTTAGCACGCAATTGGTTATGATTAGAGGGAACAGCAGTGGCTAAGATCAAAATAACAAACACAGCCTACGCGGAACCTCTTAAGGGGGTAACAGCCGGAGATACGATTCTGCTTCAATCTGGAAAGTATAGAGAGCCTCTGCTGCTCAACGGCTTGAAAGGGACGCAGGATCGACCAATAATCATCAGGCCGGAAAACG
>CAYMVV010000267.1:0-4431 GCA_964393885.1 uncultured Granulosicoccaceae bacterium
GTAATTCCCCGAGCGGGACTTTAACCCGCTAGATTGATCGCCGGTAACGGCGTGCAATTTGACCCCATATCCTTTTCATAAGCGGAGCCTGTAAGCTTACTGATATCCGTTAACTTCATGCCCCCATACTCCCCAGCACAGCTTCATTGCCATCGCTCGTCCAGTAACTGTCAATGCCGATTTTCTTGTATCTTGTCAAGACTTGACCCCATTATCTTTTTTTTGACCGCAGTTCTTGCAACAGAAACACCCGTTAACCCGACTGCGCAAGGCAGAGTCACAAACCTGATGCTGTACAGGTCGCCAGTCAACTCATCAGAACGCTGGGCGCGTAGCAGACGCTTGCCATGCTTGGTTGGCAACAAAACCCAGACTACAAACCCGCGCACCGCTGCTTTTTGTACTGGCATGATGCAATCGCGCTAAACGCTCAGCAAACCATGGACTGTGAGCGCCACGTGATACGCCACACGGCTAAACGCGGGATACCACCGTATACGCAATTCTGGACTCGGGATAGCCGCCTACACGATATTGCTGCAGAGCCTGGTATCGCTTTCACCAGCGACTCAATTTCTTTCGAGTGAACATTCCAGTTCCTTCGCCAGCTCTTTCGATAGTGCCATCGGTTAGCAATACTTTACGATCACTCAACGACTTTCAGTTTTCACAGGTTCCGGGTATCGCATAGGCTACAGCCAGATCACAGGAGAAAAACATGAAATTCTTTAAGTCAGGCGGCAACGTTCTGCCGGAACGTCTTCAGGATGCTGCGTTGAACGAAGGCAGCGAGCATGATGGCATTAGCCGCCGCGAATTTCTTGCCTTGGCGACTACATTCGGAGCCACTACAGCCGCTGCTTATGCCATGCTGGGTGCATCTAAACCGGTGATGGCATCCGAAACTCCCCGGAAAGGCGGAACTATCCGGATCGGAATGGTTGTTCGGGCCGGTAAGGACCCTAGGTCCTATGATGACAGCCCACAGGCGAATATCAGTCGAGGGTGGCTGGAGTATTTGGTGCGCTACACCCATGAATTTACTTTTGAACCGATGTTGCTGGAAAGCTGGGAAATCAGTGAAGATGCAAGAACCTATGTGCTGCACATACGGCCGGGGGTAACCTGGCACAACGGCGATTCACTAACCGCCGACCACGTGGCACACAATATAGCCCGGTGGTGCGACAAAGATGTCGAAGGTAACTCGATGGCGGGGCGGTTCGGCACGCTGATTGACTCCAATACAGGAAAGGTCGCAGACGGTGTGGTTGAGGTGGTCGATGAAATGACCGTTAGGCTGAACCTGCCTAATCCGGATATCACGTTGATTGCAGGCATGGCTGACTATCCGGCTGCAATTGTGCACCCGAGCGCGGGTAGCGAAGATCCTTTTCTCGATCCAATGGGAACCGGCCCCTATACGCTTGAAAGCCACAAGGTGGGTGAAAAGGCAGTACTCGTTCGCAAAGAAGGACACCGCTGGTGGAACGAAGGCAATGGAGCCTATCTGGACCGGATCGAATATATCGATGTTGGCACTGACCCAAGCATCATTGTCGCCTCTTACGAATCTGATGATATCGACGCTAACTACGAGTCCAGCGGTGACTTCGTTGCCTTGCTGACTGAATTGGGTCTTGAGCAGAACGAAGCAGTGACAGCGGCCACCATCGTCTTACGCACCAATCAAGCTACTAAAGTAAACGGTGAACGTCCCTATGCCGATGCGCGGGTGCGTCGCGCGCTCTCTATGGCCGTGGATAATAATGTGCTGCTTGAACTGGGTGTCAACGGGTTGGGTATTCCTGCACATAACCATCATGTCTGTCCGATTCATCCCGAATATGCTGAGATGGATCGACTTCCATATGACCCATCACAAGCCATGGCGCTTCTAAAAGAAGCAGGAATGGAAGGCTACGAACATGAGCTGATCTCTATCGATGACGACTGGCGGAAGAGCACGACGGATGCTATGGCAGCGCAGCTACGACGTGCAGGAATCAAGGTCAGACGCACCGTCATTCCTGGCTCTTCGTTTTGGAATGATTGGGCTAAGTTTCCGTTTAGCTCGACCAACTGGAACATGCGACCGCTTGGCGTACAGATCCTGGCACTGACCTATCGGTCGGGCGAAGCATGGAACGAAACCGGTTTTAACAATGCAGAATTCGACCGACTGTTGGCCGAAGCACTGGCCACACCGGATGCGGACAAGCGTCGAAGTGTTATGGCCAAACTGCAGAAAATAATGTTGGAGGAAGGCGTGGTCACACAACCCTACTGGCGGTCACTATATAACCATAATCGTGCCTATGTAAAAGGCATGGGGATGCACCCGACCTTTGAAATTCATATGGATAAGATCTGGCTCGATAGCTAACATCGATTGCCGGAAACGCGGCTATTAACGCTGCTGACGTTTTCACAGCAGCGCAGCCAATGTACACGAATTATGCACTTGTCTGCGTCGTTCTTACGGTCGGATCTGCCCCGATTTCCTGCAGCAGCCATTCAATAAAACGATCACAGCTCGGGTCGGGTTTACTTTCTTTTCTTGTCGCAATGAACCATGGCAAGGGCTCGGCTGCCGTAGGTTCAAACGGCCTTATTAGTCGACCGCTCGCTAAATCCCGATCAACGAATGGCGCTCTTGCAATGCCAATACCTCTACCATTAAGCAGCGCTTCCCGGACCAAAGGGTAATGATCGAATACCGGTCCATAGGTCATTCGTCCAGGGTCCAGCCCTGTTTCGCGCAGCCACCAGAACCAATCCGACTTTTCCCCGGTATTGGGCACGGACAGGAGGATTTCCGATTCAAGCAACACCGGATCGGCAGGAAGCGTATTCACTTGCATCAAATTTGGTGCGCACACTGGAAAAATGTCTGTCTCGAACAGGAAACGATAGTCAAATCTCGGATCGAAAGGCGGGGCGTTAAAGATGCCAACGTCGAAGCGATGAATATCATAATTGCCCTCTTCAAAAGAAGAAATGATGCGTACCCGGGTTGTCGGATTGTCGTGCAGAAACTCAGCAAGCCTGGGCTGCAGCCACATGGTATTGAAGCTGTTATAAGACTGAACATGCAGTACATTCAGTTCATCGGGCTCCTGCAGGCGTCGAGTTGCCTCCATGATCCCCTGGATATGCTCGCGGATGGATGGATAGTACTGCTGCCCTTCCGGGGTGAGTTCGACAGAACGGCTGTTTCTGACAAAAAGCTGTACGCCAACGTTTTGCTCCAGCGCTTTTATCTGGTGGCTGACGGCAGCATGGGTCACATGCAACTCGTCTGCTGCTTTTCGAAAACTCCTAAAGCGCGCAACTGCTTCAAAGGCACGTAAGGAGGTTAAGGTTGGAATGCGCGTCGCCAATTCGTTTGCCTGTTAAATAGATACCCATGTCAAGTTTATATAAAGAAAAATCTATACGCATTCACGCCCTCGTACATGTAATTCTGCAATATCTGGAGAATGAATGTGGTCGGGCTTACGGCATTGATCGTGTATTAAAAAAAATGCACGGCATGGACCTGTCACTCCAAGCGATCATAGATGCCAAGCCGTGCGATACCCGACATGCACCGATTCTGACAGAAGCAATTGAAAACATAAACGCACCACAATTACGTGGGATTGCAAATTGCCTCAAACAAGCCCGACACGATCTAGTCTGGCGCGAAGACAACGCTCAATTCTACACCCCGCAGTCTGATGTTGGTGATGGATATCGTAACTGCAACCTGCATAGCATGCTGGTTGGGCCTGATGCATGTGGCTTTCATACGAAGGATTTCAGCCTGGGTCTATTTATGCTTGGGCCTCGCACGCTTTACCGCGATCATGCACACCATGCACCAGAGCTGTATGTGAACCTGTCACCCCGCTCGGGATGGAGATTATCAACCGAAGTCTGGGAGGACTACGATGCAGGGTCCGTCATCTGGAATGCGCCAGACTCACCGCATGCCATACGCTCTTATAACGACCCTTTTCTGTCGATATTCGTTTGGCTGGAAAACATCGATTCGATGTGCAGGGTAGTACCATTTCCCGACTGGACAGAAATTGAGAACGATCTGAGGTGCAATGTGTTATGACTACTGTCATAGTAATCCGATTCACCGATCAACATAACGATGAGACAAACAATGCGTGCTGAAACTGGCAACTCAGAAATGAGTAAAGGGGTATCAGTTCCAGCCGGTACGAGCAAGAGCTGGAACTGGCATCCTGATCTGCCAATTCAGTACTCGCCGATATTCAGCTTTCCGACAAAACCTTTGGCGATCCTGCGGTGGATTGCATCAGCATGGTTGCCGCTGACAGAGTTAACCTGCTATTTGTTATTGGCAATTGCAATTTGGTTCCTGGTGCAGCCGTCTTTGCAAGATACAACAACCCTAGCCAGCGGGTGGATTGC
>CAYMVV010000268.1:0-4399 GCA_964393885.1 uncultured Granulosicoccaceae bacterium
CCGAACATTGGTTGTATCTAACACAGCATTACCAAAGTAGCTTTAAGTCATTGGTGGGCACTACGTACCGGGTGCGTGAGGCGTGTCGGCAACTGGGCTGGAAGAAAAGCAATAGTCTTGCAATGTGCAAGGCGCTACTTGGATAATGGCAAGGATCAGATTACAAGCTCAGGTTTGTAATTTGAGGCTATCCAAAAAATTGAGTGTCCCTGTTTGTTCGCTGTTTGTTCCCGGCAATATCGTCCCTGCCGGGCAGAGCTGTCAGTTTACCGCCCCGCGGATACGCAAGTGGCGGTGTACTCATTGATCTTATATTCAGGCTCCGTCCCTTTCACTGGAATGCAAACCCAGCAATGCGGACTTAGGTTGCGCGTCTTGCCCCACAACAAGACCGCAGGCATTACAACTGGCCAACAACGTTCAATGACGAGATGCCCAGGAGTCAAAAGTAATTTCATATACGACTGAAAAATGAATACTGAAGTTACCCCTCAGGCTGAGTCGATTGAATAGGATCGGAGAAAGCATAGTGATACGAGTGACACAAAGCAGTGCTGTTGGAAATTCTGGCGAGAGTTTTGTAAGACACCAGTTCGAACAGTTTCTATGGGGGGTGAGCCCGAGTACTGGGGGGCATGATGTTGGCACAGATTTCTGGCTAAGTGTGCGTGATAAGAGAGGGTATGACCTCGGTGTATTGCTGGGTGCGCAGGTAAAAACTGGGTCTAGCTACTTCTCTGAACCCAAACACAATGCTGATGGTGAGTTGGTTGGGTGGTGGTATCGAGATAAAACAAAGCACGCTGACTATTGGTGTGATCACTCCGTGCCGCACATTCTGATATTGCACGACGTAGCAACTAGGAACTCCTACTGGACGCTAGTCACACGTGAGAGCTTGATATCTACCGGTAGTAGTTACAAAGTACTCGTACCGTCATCATCGTTAGTCGATGAATACCACTTAGAAAAGCTCATTGAGTTAGCAGTGGCGGTCCCAGAATCTTGTAGTATGGAAGGTAGTTCTTGGGTGGAGCCAGAAATTCCTAGTGAATCTCAACTCCGCTATGCACTAATGACACCACGGGTAATCGCACCTCATCCAAATCAAGCACGCGAGGAACGCAGTGCGATTCAAGCAATCGCTATGCTAATTCAGGTAAGGATTACTGAGCTGAGACGAGATATAAAAGACGGTATCAATGTTCTCGATCCAGATTTATTAATTGATGCTCCGCTGTGGGAGTGGCGATTCTTCGCTGCGATTTACCGATGGCTAAGTAAAAAGGACGTTGGTGGGCTTCGTGGTTGTATCGATTCGGCTGAGGTAGTGCCGCAACGATTAGCCGCCGTAGTTTGCCTAGTGCTTTATTTTTTCGAAAAAGGGGAAATTTCGAATGCCAAGCGACTACTGGAAGAAGAGATTGCTAGGGATGATGCTAATCCTGTCGAGCATGGTTGGTTGCAATCCCATCTGGCTCATTGTTATTTGGAAAGTGGAAATATGGACGAGGCTAGCAAACTCGCGTTGTCTGTTTACAAACTGCATAGTGAGTCAAGATTAGATCCCACCGTGCGAGCTTTAGCTGCTTCTGCTGGGCACACTTTGTTTTCTGCAAACATTCGAGATCCCGAGAATTTGGAAAAAGTGGTGAAGGGCAATGACACTACATCTTCTTGGTGGAGATCTCAATCATTGGTTACCGGTCTGACGAGACACTTTGATGAGGCATTTGAGCAGTGGGCTGGCGTACCTTTTCCAACCAACTACCTACAAGATGAGGCATGGGGTTCGTTTAGATCAGTAATGATACAGGCCGGTATCTCAGCGAACCGAGATACATGGAAATTTGCAGCCTCTCTGTTGGCGCGTAGAGAGTTTATTGATGCGGATGGTGAAGACTCACTTGTTGGGGCTTTAAGGCTACTAAGGTTGTCTGGAAACACCAAAGTACTAGAAGCCGCGTTACACAAGATCGGCAGAGCGGGGCTGGCATCGGTGATAGTTGCTTCAGGAGCAGACCTTGATTTCGATAATTCGACTAGAACATCTTTGCGTGCTGACATTAATTTCGTGAAACTGTCAGCAGATTCTCTAAATATTGAAGACTGTGATCGGCATGCGCGTTGGGGACTTGCGCACATCGGGGTCGCTCGGGAATTAAAGCAAGATTTAAATTTATTTTTCGATGTTGAGTTTTATTTGTTGGAAATGCTGTGCGCTCTTGTGTTGCCTTGTAGCAAAGCGGTGAGAGCGCAGATGATAGACTACCTCGTTTCGCTCCCGCCTGTTGAACAGTCTAACCCGGGAGTATTCGGTCGTTTTTTATTATGTATTCCTAAAGACGAGTGGTCTGAGAAAAATATAGATATGCTACGGCGGCGCGAGTCTGATCATCCGGAATTTCAGAATATGTTGGAGAGGTTTCTGTCACGTCAGGATGCACAGGCCAGGTCTGAGTTATTGGAAAAAATAAGATCTGGTGACTTAGCTGCCCTTGACAACTTCGGTAGCGTATCAGATCTTCCGACTGAAATTGCCGCTGTCGTTGTTGAGCAACTGACAAGAGAAGTTAGTTTGCAAGTCGAGTCCGCAGAGAATGGTTCAGAAACTCTTGATCAAGGCGTTAAGCTCCACGGTTTGGTTCTTGTTAATCTCTGCCATGCGGACGTGGCAGATTGGTCTAGTGTATACCGCACATTTGAGGCAACTAGATTCCATCCAAGTCGCTTGGTGTCTTCAATCAACTTACTTGAATATTTCAAAGAGAGGGTATCTTCTGATGTGCGGGATAAGCTTCGCCCATTGTTAGAGGGCATTGCTGATCGGGAAACTGCAAGCAACTCTAAGCTGAACTACCCAGACAACATTGATGTAAGAGGTGATGCGTTAGTGGCATTGGGTACACTATTCCCAGAGAGTATAAAAGACTCGTTTCTTTACGAGAACGTAGCAAGCCCTGAACCTGTGCTTCGCGCTGTAACAGCGCGCCTGTTGGCGATTCGTCGCAGTGGTAGCCCTTCGGATATCGCTATTTTGGCGGTATTGGCACGAGATAAGATCGAAAGCGTATGTCAACCGTCGATTGAGGGCTTATCTGCGTGGGTTGCAAGTGATATTGGTCTGCCTGCTAGCGAGAGTATGCTTTTAGCGTTGCTAAAAGAGAGTGGTCCACAGATCGGAGTTTGGGCGAGCAGGGCGTGGGTCGATAAATCCTTGAGTCCGGAATCCGTAGCGAGATTCGCTCGCTTGTTTTATGGCTATCCCTCTGCGGTCGTTCAAGCCAGGGTGAGTAAGGCGGTTTCCAGATGGCTTTAATTGTTGGGGGTGCAAATTCGGGGTACAAGACAATATGATACTAATTAATAATTAAAGCGTATTATTAACATTAATAAAGCTCGGTGGTTCAACTCCGCCCATGGCCACCATCTCCTCCTTTCCAGTTGTCTCTTTTTTCTCTGATTGTTGCTAAATAGCCGTTTTCTTGGCGGTCCACTGTTGTAGTTGTTGCTCGTTGTATTTACTCGGCCGTGATTGGCGTTTGTAGATCGTTTACTTCACTGCTTCTTGGTTTCGGAAATAGGGTGGTCACCATCTATTCGAGTAACTGATGGTATTACTTAACGATGCGGTGAAAGCTCAAACCGTGGAAGACTAGGAGTGGTTGTTGCCTCGGTCCATTTCAAATGAACGGGTCTGCGGGACCAAGAGCAAGACACCGTAAATTTATGATCAAGAAAAGCCCGATCGAAGTAAATACGCTTCCCCCGATTCAAGATCCAGTGGTTCGAGATTTTATTCAAACCGGACAAGCTAATTGGCGTCAAACAGGGTGACTATAGCGCAGACTGTTGAGAAAGCACTCGCCCGCAAGGTCGGCGGAATGATTTGGAACTTCCGGCAAAACTATCGGAAGGTAAAGGTATGAAGACCAGAGACATCGCGGCCAAAAAAGCTGGTATTTGAAAGCACTGTCACAACCTCTTCAGCAGACTATCCTTCATCGCATTCGATCTGCATGTATTCGACGTGCTGGATCCTAGATTAGCATTTTGTAGCCTTCGCCCTGGATTGCACGGTGAGCGAACACATCACAATCGGGGGAAGGCTTGCATTCCCGCACGCACAGCGTTAGCGGAACTCAGTCAGGCTGGCAAATTGTTGCCATGTCACAGGGCCGTAGTGAAATCTGGAACGTTAAAAGACAATCTCACATAGCCTGCAATCTCACCTCTACCGATGATGTCAATGGCGGCACTGCCTCAGTTGAAGGTGAGTTGTTCTCGAACTCGTAAATGTTGAAGTTAACATAGCGCTTTACAGATAGCAGGTTATATTTTTCGGCGACCTGTGTTTCAAGATTGTCTGAAGTTGGCAGTCCTCTGGACCAGGTAAATT
>CAYMVV010000269.1:0-4369 GCA_964393885.1 uncultured Granulosicoccaceae bacterium
CACCACCTTGTGAAAGTACTCGGGGTTTTTTATATCCGTTGGCAACATAGCGAAAACCATTCTCCCTGGGCAATTCGAGGGTGTTAAAAAATAGTACCAGTGTTGCTGTCTATGCAGAATCTATATTGTCAGAAACTCAATTGGGTCGGACGTCTTATCTGGGCAGGCGATCAGGGCAAGGTTCTTCTTTCCTGCCGATTCTACATAGAATCGGGTCAGCAGTCTTCGTTGCAATGCTTATTGCTACAATGCTTATCGTTACAAGCTCATCGCTGCAATGCTTAACGTTGCATGCTCATCGAAGCTTTGCTGACACCTCCACGATTCAAAAGCTGCTTCAAAGTCACCGCTTCAAAGTCTGCCAGCCCTCTACCTGTTTGTCGTATGCAAAACGGTAGACTCGACACTGAAGCTCTGGTTCCATATTACATAGGTTCAGCACAAACTGCAGCGCATTTGAGCAGCGCATTCACAGAGCACTGCTGGCACACATCAAGCGTAGTATCATAGGCCGTGCGACGACACAGCTTTTGACAACGCAGTGACCACATATTAGGAGATATCCATTGGCAACAATTCTTGTAACCGGGGCAGCCCGTGGCATCGGACAGGCTACTGCAGAATTGTTCCTCGCCCGTTCCCATCAGGTTATAGCCGTTGACCGCACATGGAAGGATTCAAGTCTGGCAGATCACACCGCCCTGCAACGTGTCGACTACGATTTACAACACATCGATGGCATACGCTCGATGGTCAGCGAATTGCCTCCTGTCGATACGCTGGTCAACAATGCCGGGGTTCTCTATGTTCCTCCGCATGACGAGTTTCCTGTAGCCTGGCGCAAGGAAATAATTGCGGTCAATCTTGAAGCGCCGGTTGAATTGATCGAGAGCGTTTTACCGGCAATGAAAAAGAGCGGATCGGGCAGAATAGTCAACGTTGCATCCGTTGCCGCATTCACCGGCCACCCGGATCTCTGGTATGGCGTCACCAAGGCCGGCATCCTTAACCTGACGAAGGCCTACGCCCGGTTTCTGGGACCACACGGTGTGCTGGTTAATGCGGTTGCACCCGGACCTACTAAAACCGATATGTATGAGCAGTTACCGCAGTCACGCAAAGATGCAGTCATGGCATCCGTCTACAGCGGACGCGCCTGCCTGCCGTCGGAGGTAGCTCAATCTATCTACTGGCTGGGCACCGACAGTCCGGCCTACGTTAATGGTGCCACCATTGATGTTAACGACGGCTCTTACCCGCGTTGACGCGCAACATTCGATAGCTCAGACCAAAGACAGCAACCGCTCTTGACCTTCCAGCAACTGGAAGCATTATAAGTAGTGTGAAGGTGTAAGAACCTGCACTCAGTGGGTGGTGCCCGTGCCTCAATTGCTGAGGGAGTCACCAACTGAGCGATTCACCAACTGAATGGGCGACTTGGGAATTTCCGCAAGTTACAAACACCGCTTTTTAACAGTGCTGCAGGTAAACAGGAATAAAGAAGATGCACTCAGACAGATCGGCCGACCAGTGCCGCCTCGTTTACTCAAACACGCCAGACATGATCGCTTCGCACACAGTAGTCAGGTATGCAATCGCTAAGTGCCCAATTGCCAAGTGCAATGCCATGGCTACCCGGTAGAGCAGACAGACTGTGGCAACCATCAAACTGCCTGTTTCCGGCATGTCCTGCGCGTCCTGTGTGGGGCGCGTCGAAGATACCATTGCAGCGGTTGCCACTGTAGAAGGGGTAAACGTCAATCTGGCGACGGAAATTGCGACGGTGTCGGTAACCGATACCAGCACGTTGCCCGCGGTTACAGACGCACTCGAAGTAGCGGGTTACCCGGTACTGCAGGGTGTTGAACGCTTTAGCATACAGGGCATGAATTGCGCGTCCTGCATCAGCAATATAGAAGGCAGCCTGCGAGCAGTACCCGGGGTGCTGGATGTCGTCGTAAACCTGGCGACCGAAAACGCCACCGTTAGCTACACACAAGGCACCGTTACCCCTGCGATACTGACACGAGCGGTGACCGACGCAGGCTATACGGCCAGCTTCACGGATACTGAACGCACCACTGAAACAACTGCCCGCAGCGTGCGAAAGCAGCAAGAGGCATCTGAATTACGCAGCGCCGCACTGCTGGCCGCGGCACTCACGTTGCCGGTATTTGTCCTTGAGATGGCCTCACATTTTATCCCCGGCGCACACGCCTTTATTGGACGAACCCTGGGCCATACAACGAGTTGGTGGCTGCAATTCGTTTTGATTACGCTGGTGCTTATCGGACCCGGCAGACGCTTTTTTAGCAGCGGAATACCTGCGCTGTTTGCCGGCAGACCCGATATGAATTCGCTGGTAGTTCTGGGTACCACGGCGGCATGGGCTTACTCGGTGCTGGCAATGCTCGCTCCCGGTTTGTTCCCGCAGGGGACCCGTGCCGTCTATTTTGAAGCCGCGGGCGTTATAACCACCCTGATACTGGCCGGCCGCTATCTGGAGGCGCGCGCCAAAGGTCGCACCGGTGCCGCCATTGAACGCCTTATCGGCCTGCAACCAAAAACTGCACGCGTGGGTGTGCACAGCGCAAACGCCACCGAGGTGCCGATTAGCGATATCCGCGTTGGCGATGTCATCCACGTTAGACCTGGTGAACGCATTGCCGTCGACGGACAGGTCATCAGCGGTTCGAGCTATATTGATGAAAGCATGATCACGGGTGAGCCGGTACCGGTTGCCAGAAGTGCCGAAGATGCACTGATCGGCGGCACGATAAACGGCAGCGGTGCGTTGAGCTTTCGTGCAACAGCGGTTGGTGCAGACACCGTGCTGGCTCAGATCGTCCAGTTGGTCGAGGATGCTCAAGGTGCGAAATTGCCTATTCAGGCCCTGGTCGATCGAATTACCGGCCTATTCGTCCCCGTTGTCATTGCTATAGCGACACTCACGGTATTGCTCTGGTTGGTATTTGGCCCGACACCCTCGCTGGCACTTGCGCTGGTTACAGGTGTTTCTGTATTGATCATCGCCTGTCCCTGCGCCATGGGTCTGGCTACACCAACTTCCATTATGGTTGGCACCGGTCGCGCGGCAGAACTGGGGGTACTGTTTAGAAAAGGCGATTCACTGCAGGCACTGCAGGAGATAGAGGTTGTCGCGCTGGACAAAACCGGAACACTCACACAGGGACGACCTGAATTAACTTCAATCACGGTTGCTGA
Source organism: uncultured Granulosicoccaceae bacterium (assembly GCA_964393885.1). Lineage (GTDB taxonomy): Bacteria > Pseudomonadota > Gammaproteobacteria > Granulosicoccales > Granulosicoccaceae. The sequence continues at coordinate 3,226 of CAYMVV010000269.1, forward strand.
CGGCTGGACGCGCGAGCAGCTTCTGCCACTGTTGGCAGCCGTCGAGTCACATTCTGAGCACCCCGTTGCGCATGCTGTCAACCGGGCGGCCCGCGATGCAGGTACCCGTGATTCAAGTGCCCGTGATACAGGTATCCGCGATTCAAGTGCCGGCAATCCAGCTGGCAGTGAACCCGTATCCGGCAAGCTTGAATCAACGGTCATAGCCACCGCAGAGCACTTTACAGCTGTGACCGGTATGGGTGTAAAGGCGGACGTTGGTGCACATCATGTATTGATCGGATCCAGACGTTTCATGCAAGCTGAAGGCATTGCAGTGCATGACCTTGCATCAGCACACATACCGAGTCAGTTACCCGGAGATACCCATGTATTTGCAGCCATAGACGGCAAAGCCGTCGCCGCAATAAGCGTGGCTGACCCGATCAAGGAGGGCTCCGCACCGGCAGTCACAACACTGAAGCGCATGGGCTTGCGGGTAGCAATGATTTCCGGTGACAACAAAGATGCCGCCAATGCAATCGCCAGTGAACTCGGCATTGATCATGTGATAGCTGATGTACTGCCCGAAGGGAAAGTAGCCGCCATAGAGCAACTACGCAGCCTCGGGCAGAAGCTTGCCTTCGTTGGCGACGGCATTAACGATGCACCCGCACTGGCCCATGCTGATATAGGCATTGCGATCGGCACCGGCTCGGACGTGGCGATCGAATCGGCTGATGTCGTTTTAATGTCGGGAGATCTGCGCGGCGTAGTCAATGCGCTGGATCTGTCGAGTAAAACCATGCGCAATATCAAGCAAAACCTGTTTTGGGCTTTCGTTTATAACGCTGCACTCATCCCGGTAGCCGCAGGCGTTCTTTACCATAGCTTTGGCCTGTTACTGTCACCCATGCTGGCAGCTGCCGCGATGGCACTATCGTCAGTGTTTGTTGTGACGAACGCATTGAGATTGCGTAACGTTGCATCGATACAGTTAAACCCAAACTGACAACATCATTGCGACGCCGATTGGCAGTGACCAGACTGTGTTGTGAATGCACTGCACTTTGGCACAAAATACTGATCGCCCGCTTCACCTGAGCACAAGGCTGTCTCTGCCTCACCTGCCTGTTATTATTTCGTATTCAATACAATCAAAATT
>CAYMVV010000270.1:0-4361 GCA_964393885.1 uncultured Granulosicoccaceae bacterium
CAGGGCAAACTCCCCCCATCGCTACACCGGCTTTCTGGTGTTGTCGAAGAACTCGGCGAGCGCCTCTGCCTGAATCAGCTCTATGTCGTTCTGGCTGGCATAGGTCCGGGCATTGTCGGTGACCGCACCGAGCGCCACATATAAATAACCCGTCGCTTCTATTTTCTCGCCACTGGCCACCAGTTGTTTCAATGGTTCAATGCCGGTATTGGCAGCCTTGAAGCGTTTACAACTCAGTAAAAACTTGTAGCGACCTCTTTCGATCTCCAGGTCCGCCGCATTGCCCGTGAAAGGCGTTATATCAAAATTCTGTTTTTCGTAATGGCTGGCAATCTTGCTGGCCAACTGCTTTGCAGGCATTCCTCGCGCTGACTCTGCGACTTCCAGAATGCGCTTTTGACCCGGACGTTGCAGTTGTCGATAACCCGAAAGGCCAGCAAGTACCAGAAACGGAAGTGCCAGTGCAATTCCGAATATCAGGTACTTGCTACCAACCAGTAAAAAACTGATAGACATCAAAATGAAGGCTATCAACACGCTATACCACCACGGTGATCGCAGTAGTACCGCGAAGAGCGAGCCTTCCCTCATTTTAAAAATCATTTTGTTGCTGCCATGTTGAAGAGTTGCGAAGAAGAAGTATTGATTACATTTTACCGCAACTGTCGCTCGACGACTCTACAAACCATCTTCCACGCTCGACGTCGAATTCGTGAATATGCCAACCTGAGACTATCGACGTAAAAGGAATTATCATCCGGATCATTCATCTGGTCGCAAGACCCACCTGTGCTACACCGGCCACTCTACCTCGAGCCGTTGAACCCCTCTGAAAACCAGTGTGGGCAGATATTTCCATTGTTGATCTGCAACCAATTGCAACTCCGGCAGCCTGCGGGTTAGCTGCTCCAGAATAACTCGCATTTCCAGTCGCGCCAGTGGCGCCCCCATACAAAAGTGTGCCCCCAGGCCAAGGCCAAGATGCTTTTTTGCATTCTTGCGGGTTGCATCGAATGAGGACCCATCGGGGAATACATCCTCATCGTGATTACCGGACCCCATCATCATGAGTATCCTTGCCCCTTGCGGAATGGTGACACCACCAAGGGTTGATTCACGAGTGGCAATACGACGCCAGGCAAATATCGATGAGTCAATTCGCAATATTTCTTCGACGGCATTGGCAATTAACTCAGGTTGCGCACACAGCAACTCCCACTGACCACGATTGCTCAGCAAATGTCGAATGCCATTGGCCGACGCCTGCGTAGTCGTTTCGTGTCCGGCGAACTGCATCAGGAACATTACGTTATACAGATAGTTGATGGTAAACAGCGATGGATCATCCTGATGAATACGGATCAGATCACCAAGATAGTTATCCCCCGGATTCTGATAGGCGCGGTCTACCAGGTCTTTGGTGAATTGCCAGTGCTCACCCATCCCGTGCATCATCGCAATTTGTTCTGCTTCGGACGGCGAACCCCAATTGACAATGGCTCTGTCCGAGCCGAGCTTCTTGACAAAAACAGCGTCTTCATCGCTTGCACCCAGAAAAAGAAATATTGCCAGTGCAGGCACTTCGTACAACAACTGTGACACCAGTTCGGCACGACCATCATCGATAAATCGATCGATATAGCGATCAACGATAGCGCGTATTCTGTCTTCCATCTGGTTCACCCGTTTTGGTGTGAACGCAGTGCCAAATATCTTTCTATGATGCTTGTGGGTATCCGCAGCCTCGTCCACCAGTGAAGGCTCAATGCCGAGATTTTGTTGATCCCGAACCGCCGCGGCGGCAGGGCATATGGGAGTTACCGGGTGACGTGAATTAACCGGTGAATAGGTATCCGGATCGCGGTATACGGTGGCAATGTCCTCATACTTCAGTACAACCCAGTAATTGTACTCCGGACTATAGAAAACCGGCTCAGATTCTCTGGCACGATCAAAAAACAGATAGGGGTTCTGCAAATAGGCATCAGAGAAGGGCTTGAAATCCGCTGCCGTTTCGCTCGCTTCCACTTGATTTATATCAGCAGCTTCGTCACCGGGGTCTGATTGGAACATGCCGTAATTTTTGTTACCAGACATCAGCAAATCCGTATTTCCAAGTGCCCGGCAATATAGCACAGCTGCTGCTGGTCAACTTACCACTATGGATTCTCACTGCGCATCACCAGCAGATTGAACGGCGGCATAACTGGTATGTGATAGAGTTTCGGCTAATCGCAGTTGTAAAAAATTCTGGAGGACAAATGAAACGCTATGCGCTGGTTGAGTTTGGCAAACCACTACAGGAAATTGAATCTCCTGATCCCGTACCCACTGGCACAGAGGTACTGATCAGAGTTCGACGCAGTGGCGTGTGTCATTCAGATCTGCACATTGCCGATGGATTTTTCGACCTGGGCGAAGGTAAAAAGATGGATGTGGGACCGCGCATGACGCTACCACAGGCACTGGGACATGAAATACTCGGAGAAGTGATCGCCGCGGGCCCACAGGCTGTCGATGCGCCCATTGGAAAAACCATGCTGGTGCATCCATGGATTGGCTGCGGAGAGTGTCCTGCCTGTCTCAGCGATCGCGAAAACGACTGCATCAACATGAATTCACTGGGCATCTTTCGCGATGGCGGTTACGCCACTCATGTGCTGGTTGATCACCCAAAATTTCTGGTTAATGTTGACGGACTGGATCTGGACCATGTAACACCATTGGCCTGCAGCGGCGTCACCGTCTATAACGCGCTTCGCAAAGCGCTGCCCCTTGCAGACGACGAGTGGCTTTGTATCATGGGTGCCGGCGGACTGGGACTCAATGCAGTAGCAATAGCGCAGGCCCTGGGCGCAAAACGTATCGTCTCTGTAGACGTCGACAATGATGCTTTGCTCGCTGCAAAAAATTTGGGTGCAAGTGCCGTTGTCAACCCGACGGTCACCGCTGACGTAGTCGCCGAGCTACAAACACTTACCGGTAACCAGCTGATGGCAGTAGTGGACACCGTCGGCAATGAGATCACCTCGCGTACTGCTGTAGAGGCCCTGATAAAAACCGGACGCTATGTGCTGGTTGGCCTGCACGGTGGTACCTTCAAAATGCCACTGCCGATGTTGCCGCAAAAGGCATTAAACGTACATGGCTCCTTTGTTGGGTCGTGCAAGGATTTGAAAGAACTGGTTGCTCTGGTGCGCACCGGCAAGGTGCAGAACATACCCGTCAGTACGCGTCCGCTGGATCAGGCCGACGCGACACTGCAAGATCTGCGAGACGGAAAAATCACAGGCCGGGTGGTACTGACTACAGACATTTAACCGCTCGGAACCAAACTGGTTTCAAACCATCAGGATCTGACGCACGGGCTCCAAAATCACCCTAACGGTGCTTCAGGCAATACAAAGATACAATCAACGAACTCACAGTACGTTCCATTTAGTCGTCTCCACCAACGCCTCCAGCGCCGCTGTGCCAGCGTGCGAGTTTCCATTCGCATTCAGGCAGGGGGACCACACAGCAACAGCGGCAATGTCGGGCACAACGACAACAATACCGCCTCCCACGCCGCTTTTCCCGGGTAACCCGACACGATGTGCAAAGTCGCCAGAGGCATCGTAGTGACCACATAGCATCATCAGCGCATTGATGCGACGTGCGCGCCTGGTGCCAACAACGCAATTGTTTGTTAGCGGGTCGGTACCGTTACCAGCCAGATACAACGCGCTGCGCGCCAGTTGCTCGCAACTCATGGCAATAGCGCACTGACGGCAATAGACGCTGAGTACGTCATCCACACTACGCTGCAGGTTATTAAAACTCTGCATAAAGTGCGCAAGGCTGGCATTGCGATGCGCTGTGGCCAACTCGGATTGCGCTACTTCTGTGTCTATGCTGATAGACTCATCGTCGGCTAATAAACGCACCAGCCCCAATAGCTGCCGGGTACACTCATCGGTGCCCTGCTCTGCCAGCATCGCATCAGTTATTGCCAACGCACCTGCATTAATAAAGGGATTTCGTGGAATACCGTTTTCGCGCTCAAGCTGAACTATTGAGTTAAATGAATTACCGGATGGCTCTCGCCCGACGCGACGCCATACATCCTCGCCAATTTGATTTAACGCCGCAGTCAATGAGAACAGTTTTGAAATACTCTGAATCGAGAATGGCTCCTGGCTGTCACCATAGAGCGCGGACTCACCGTCTACTGTAACAATCGCCGCACCGAACTTGTTTGCAGGCACCTGAGCCAATGCCGGTATGTAATCCGCGACGCGGCCGATCCCGATCATCTTTTGCACAGATGCACAAGCCGAATCAAGTTGTTCCTGAAGTAAAGTCATATTTGCTCGTTCATC
>CAYMVV010000271.1:0-4347 GCA_964393885.1 uncultured Granulosicoccaceae bacterium
ATCAGCAGCGAAAATGAAAATATTACCGACTTTGCTGGTTTTGGAGAATTGTCGCTGACGTATACACCCAAAGAGGAATGGAGATACCGCGTTACTTTGAGAAAAGGTGGAAATCTATTAGATTTCGATAGGGGTCTGGTTGAAATTGATATTATTACGCCGCTTCCGTGGTTCGAAATTCAAGGCTTTATTCAATATACCAACGGATTCGGAGCTTCGCTTGATAGATTCGATCAACGTGAACAAGCGCTACGAGTAGGATTTCTGTTCTCTGATTTTAACCTGCCGGGTGGGTAGGTATAGCCGGGTATGGACCAACGGTAACATTGTTGTCAATATTTATACGTACATCCAGTCTTACCGGAATCACGGTACCACCCAGCCTAAGGTAGGGTAGGCTGGGTGGGATACCATCACAATTGCTTCCCGTTGTCGTGAGTACTTCTAAAGGTAAGAAACTAGAAGCTATATCTTGAGGAGAAAGTCAATCGCGACAGAGATCCATCTGTTCCGTCTTCTAGCTCCCTTTGTCCCAGGAGCGCTTCAGCACCAACTGTCACCTTTGGCGCGAAATCCCACAGATAGGCTGCGAATACGGATACCGTATTTTCAGTTGCTGTTGCAGGTAAGAAATTAGGATTATCTGCAAAGAGCGCGGATGCTCCGAAGTTAACTCTGGACGTACCGGTTAGCGGATAGCGCAATGAGACATGGCCGCCGTAGGATGAAATCGCTTCAATATCCCCAGTCTCCGGATTAACTGCTGCAGCATTTATCGAATTAAGACCAATATAACGCCCTAATCCTTCGCCGGCTGTCAGACTGAATCGGACATCACCTTCTCCAGCCGCGATACGGCCAGCCGCACTAAGTCCCCAGCCAAAGTCACTTTCAGATTCTGTCGTCGCCGTATCGAAGCGCAACTGACGGCCGAGAGCGGCAAAAGACAGATTCCCAAAATCACCTTTGAGATTATATCGCGCCACAAAATCTGGCAGGGTATTACTATCTGCTTCTATGCGGCCAGTGCCTGTGTCTGGTGTGACCGTTGCGTTGCCATTCTCTAAGGCGAACTGGTAGTTACCTGTAGAGTATCTAAGTTGAGCCTGACGCACAAAGATCTGACCATCTCCAAGTACATAAAAACTTGCGCTTTCCGGAATAGCCGATGTATTTTGAAACGTTGACCATTCTTGACCAGCTCTAAATCCGCTATAGTCTATATATGCACGTCTCAAACGCGGTGCAAAAGAGCTGGATACCCGCTCATCACCTTGTCCGGATAAAAGGAAATCTGTTTCAATATGAGCGGTTGCCTTTTCCCCTCTGACATCACGACTTCCGGTAACAGAAAAGCGAGAGGACTCTGCGGTTAAATCCGTAGTGGTGGTGTCATTGTCGCCGTTACCAACGGGCGTTGCACCCGGGATATAAAAATCACGGACAACTGACCCACCTGCAAAACCACCGTCAGAAAAATCACTCACATGTGCATCAAAATCAACAAATCCACCGAGTTTGAAGGTTGTATCCCCGACAGCAAAACCAGTGGCCCCTTTGGTTGTTGGCGGTGAGGGCGTGGCCTTTTTCTCTAATGTGGCGAGATTACTATCGGTCTGTGCTTTCTCGGCAGCAAGTTCGGCTCTTAATTTGCTGACCATGGCTTCCAGGCTTTGCAAACGGGCTTCGGTTGATGAATCTTGAGCCATAGCAGCTGGCGCAATTGAGCTCGCGATACCAGCGAGTAAAATGAGTTTTAGACTTTTTTTCATAAGATTCTCCATTTCAACAAATTTATCAGGTAATGCTTCACTAAGAATTGCGCCTTCACGACAATCGTATTACAGCTTCGCTAACCAGTGTAATTCCAGCACCGCCACACTCGTAAGAGGACAGCCAGAACAGGTTAACGACGTTTCTACCTTCAGGCGAGGTCGGGTAGGGGAATAGCTTTGTTTGCGCCAGCGCAGTACCGGAGACACTAAATATCTGAATCTGGTTAGGATCTACGAAAATTGTTACCGGCGAGTTGTTGTCCGCACTGAATACTGCTGCTGTCGGACAACTATTCAAATCAATACTACATCCGGCACTGGGCAAGCTTCCGTCCGCATCCACTGGTAATGGCGCCGTGTTGCCGCCACCAGCATTCATATTAGCCTCAAAGAGGGTTGTAACTGAGATTGCAATACCGTCAGAATCAGCACCAACACAGCAAATATTTCTGACGTGTCGTTTGACATAAAATGATCCATCAGGGGTTATTAGTTAAATTATTACTCACTTAGCTAAGCACCGGTAGATACAATGGTGATTTATGACTTCGACCAATAGCTATTTTTACCTGGTAACTGAAACCCCCACTTCGATCACCATTGATTCATCAATAGCCTATTGGTTACACATGTGACGTTGAAATTAAGATATCGGACGCATCGGTATCAATCGTACAGTTCACTTCAAGGGGGCTAAATCTATAAAAAGTGCTTTTTGAATCTGATCGAATCCCCGCTGGAAGATAGGACCGCATAGATTATTAATAGGTTCCAGCCTTAATAACCGATACATGATTATTGAGGTGAGTTTCTAGACGGTACTGATCGAACTCTGCTCGATAGTGAAAATAGTCCAATGACAAAAACGGCTAAGCGACATCTTAGCTGGTTTATGCGAGTGGTAAGCGGGAAGATGACACGGCGTGCCAACACTGAGGACGGTTACAAATGGTGGTTTTGGGAAGGGTGATTCAAAAGCCAGCTGCTGCTGGATGAGGGCGATCAGTCACTGATACTGGGCAGACTGTGCATCGAAGCCGAACATTGGTTGTATCTGACACAGTATTACCAAAGTAGCTTTAAGTCATTAGTGGGCACTGCGTACCGGGTACTTGAGGCGTGTCGCCAACTGGGCTGGAAGAAGAGCCATAGCCTTGCGCAGTGCGAAACGCTCCCTGGATGATTGCAAGGATCAGAGTAACAAGCCCGGTTTCGCAAATTGAGAATGTCCAAAAAATGGGTCTCCCTGTTGTCCTCACTGTTGTCCTAAAAAAATGGTCGAACGTGGATTTATTGAAAGTGGCCGTTTACTGTTGGCAGGGAACCAAGAATCAAGCTCACTGGTCAGTGTTGAAGGTCGCTTGAAATAATGTGGCGATTGAGCATTTTCAGCGGTGTAATCCGAACTTATGATATAAGATTCTGAGCCAACTTCAGAAAACTATTTAAAGCGAAGATACAACATGAGCAATCAATTGTTAACCAAAGGCCGCGTTGCTCTGATTACCGGTGCCGCCATGGGAGTCGGCCGGGCCAGTGCAATCGAATTTGCTAAGCGCGGTTTATCGGTCGTTGCAGTGGATCTGCCGGGAGATGAGCTGTCGGCTTTGGAAGCGGAACTGACTGATCTGACTGGCAGTGCTGATCAGGTCCTGTGTATTGCCGGTGATCTGGCTGAGCCGGATTCGATTGATCGCATACAGTCTGCTGTCTCCGAAAGGTTTAAAGTCGTCAATGTGTTAATGAACAATGCGGTCACCCGTGAAGGTCGAACATTTGATGGCACAACCGATCAGTGGAAACATCTGTTTGAAGTAAATGTCTGGGCACTGGTTGAGTCCAGCAGACGTTTTCTGCCCGCCATGCTCGAGAGCGGCGAACGCTGTGCCATTGTAAACGTAGGTTCTAAACAGGGAATTACCAATCCACCCGGCACCCCTGCCTATAATATGGCAAAAGCCGCTGTGAAAATATTTACTGAACAACTGGAACACGACATCCGCAATGTCGAGACGAACAACGGTCTGGTGACGGCTCACCTTCTGGTGCCGGGTTGGACAACGACAGGTAAAAACGAACACAAACAGGGTGCCTGGCTGCCGGTGCAGGTGGTTAACACGATGATCGACGGTATTGATAATGGCAGCTTTTATATCGTCTGTCCGGACGATGAAGTGACTACAGATATGGACAAACGCCGAATCATCTGGGGGGCCGAGGACATCACACAAGATCGGCCGCCACTATCCCGATGGCATAAAGACTTTAGTGACGAGGCCCGGAAAAAACTGTAATAAAAATATGAACAGTCTAAGGATAGTTATTCGAGTGCCTATATGAAACCATTTAGTCTATTTCTTCCAGCCTGCATTATTCATGAGGATTCGTAAGAAAAAACAGGTTATGCCGCATCTTGATAAATGGTCAAATATAAAAGAGTGGTACCAGGAATTCTCTGATCGCAGGTCGATGGTAGCTACCGAATTGAGCGGCGATACTTTTGATTAATATTAGTCGGGGTAGTCTCAATGGGTGAACGCAACACAGTGTATTAAATCAGATTTGGAGAAAA
>CAYMVV010000272.1:0-4260 GCA_964393885.1 uncultured Granulosicoccaceae bacterium
GCAATGGTTGCGTGGTCTCTCGCGTCCGGAGCGTCGGCCAGTGGTTGCCATTGACCGGTCGCCGGGTCAAATTCGTCAAACCAGTTAACCGCCCCGCCAGAGTGTCCTCTGGTATTGCCGCCGACGATGTATATTTTTTTATTGTAAACAGCAGCGGCCGTCGATCCACGCCGCCGATTGGCGGGGATCGTTGCCCCTTTACTCCAGTTGCCACTTAATGTGTCAAACTGATAGATGTCGGCAATGTTGGTTTCTATCGGAAAGCAGCAAGTCGCCGCACCCACGACATAGATCATGTGATCCACCGCCACCGCTTGAAAGTGGTGCATTTCGATTGGTGGTCTGGCGGCCTGAGACCAGCTATTGGTGGCTGAGTCATAAACGTCTATTGGTTTATGACCGCGGCCACCGATGACATAGATTTTTCCGTTAACGGCAACACCGCTCGTCTCATGTCGTTTTGACGGAGATCCGGATGCAAACGCGTTCTGCCACCGATGCGTAGAGCCGATGTTCGTGGAGCTAATGTTGGTAGAGCCAATGTCCGAGAAATTTACAGTGTCGGGTTCCGCAGCGCTTTCTGGCGCGGCGTCAATCAGGGGGCTATCTGTTAAATTAACACCGGACTCTGCATTGCCTTGATCAATTTGCGTTGACTGGCTGTTCGCGATGTTCAATGGGCTGGTGGCGTTAATTTCAATGGTGGCATTGTTAAAGCCGTGGTCGTTGCTCGCACTCACCTGAATGATATATTGGCCGGGTTGATCGAAGCTGACTGTTGTTGTTTGAGTGTCCGGGTTTTCAAACAGGGCGGTGCCATTGCCGTGTATCAAATTCCAGTAGTAAAATACCGGGCTGTTAGAGCTATTGCTTGTAGCAGTCAAATGGTGGACCAGTCCTGTCTCTTCACTGGTGGCCGCATTAATAGAAACGGTTGGCGGTTGTTCGTTGCCAATAGCTGGATTGTCTTCAGTATTCCCGAAATTGTCCTGGTTTATCGGTGTGACGACTGCGGTTGTGTCAATTACGGATGTGTCGATTGTGGTTGTTTCAACCACGGAAGTGTCAACCACGGAAGTGTCAACCACGGATGTGTCGTCTAAGGATGTGTCAACCAAGGGTGTTTCAACTGCGGTTGAGTCAATCGGGATGGTCAAGCTTGCTTCTACCGTTCTCGCTTCTACCGTTATAGATACCAGTGCATTTTTATACAGTTCTGTATCATTTGCACTCACTTGCAATGTGTAGTTGCCGGGTGTATCAAAACGCACGATTGGGTCTGTTGCGGTTCGGTCGTTGAACTCGACATCACCGGGACCGATAACCTGTGTCCAATAGGTAAACAGAGTCGCTGCTGGTAACCCATCGTCGCTGGCGTCGGCTATCAGTTGCAGCTCCTGTCCAACAGTGGTTACGAGGTCAGTTGCGGCATCGCCCTCGTATAAAATCGTTACCTGCGGCTGTGTGTTTACTCTGGCAACCTGTTCCTGCGTGTCGAAGACCTCTTCAGTGACGGTCGGATCGTTGCCAATCTCGGGCTCAATGATCTGAGCTGTTTCCCCGGCACTGTTTTGCTCATCTTGTAGAGCATTGTTTATAGCATTGTCTGCAGCGAAGTCCTCGGTGGCTGGATTATTGGCTGTATCGACCAGCGTTGCCACAGGGCCGGAACCATTGGGAACAAACCCGGGTAGCGTGGTCAAAATCAGTTTGTCCAATAGCAGTTCGTTGCTGTCAGTTGTGATGCGTAGCTGGTGGGGATCTGTGCTGGTAATAGGCACTGAGAGAGTATTCTCGTTTGCATTCAAAGAAATCCACTGCCACTGTGTTTCAAAAACTGCAATTTGTTGCGCGTTGCCGGTGGGCGTCACCGATACCGTCAGCGTTGCTGTAGTGGAGTCATTTAGTACCCTGGCCCTGATCCACAGGTAGTGGGTTCCGATGTCATTGATATTTATCTGGTAGATGGCCTGCGGGTCACGATTAGAAATCGCGGCTTCACTGTTCGAGCCTGCTCTCAGTCCGAGCTTTGCGCTCTGAATTGAATCTTCCGATGTCGTCTTCAACCAGATGTGCTGCTGTGAATCCTGTTTAGAGGTCCAGGTCTCAGCCTCGATCACAGTCAGTCCATCGATCGCCTCGTAAGCGACGTCCTGGTCTGACCCACAGGAACTGAGCAGAATCCCGCAAAGTAAGTATCGCAGGAAGTATCGCGGTGTTGTTAATCGAGCCATGAGTCGAGCCTTGTTTCCTCCATTACTCGTATTGTTTCGTTTTTGATACAAAAGAACCGTGCGCGGAGCACGAATACTCCAGAATCACTGTTGCAATCGGTACCCACGGTTTTAAAGTGTGGATCTGTTCTCACGACGTTTGTTGTGTGGCGCCCGTCGCTCTGCTGCCAGCGGCGCTGTGTATGCTCATGCGTGTAGCGTTATCATATGACAGGCGCAGTCGACTGAGGTCTGCGCCAAATTTGATTGGAATAGCCCTGTTGACTGAGCGAGAAAGCGTTATCGCTGACTACATCATTGTTGGATCTGGTTCGGCTGGTTCGGTGTTGGCAAGCCGGCTGTCGGAAGATGGCAGGCATTCCGTGCTGGTACTTGAGCAGGGCGGCACCGATTGGGGGCCGTTTATACAGATGCCGGCCGCTCTGTCGTATCCGATGAATATGGCCCGGTATGACTGGGGTTATACGACAGAACCTGAGCCCGGACTTGGCGGTCGAGTGCTTGCCTGCCCAAGAGGCAGAGTCATTGGCGGGTCGTCTTCAATAAACGGTATGGTCTACGTACGTGGCAACGCGGGCGACTACAATTTTTGGGCGGAAAACGGGGCTGCTGGCTGGTCGTATGCCGATGTGTTGCCTTACTTTCTGAAAATGGAACACTCTCACGGCGGGCAGAGTGGATGGCGTGGCTCGGACGGCCCGCTGCATGTGACACGTGGTCCTCGCAAAAATCCCCTGTACCATGCATTTGTTGAGGCGGGTATACAAGCGGGTTACGAGTACACCGAGGATTACAACGGCGAGAAACAAGAGGGCTTCGGCCCGATGGAACAAACGGTGTGGCGGGGCAGGCGCTGGTCTACTGCCAACGCCTATCTGCGTCCGGCATTAAAACGCCAAAACGTATCGATGCGCCATGGCTATGTTCGCAAAGTTCTGTTTGAGGGTAATAAGGCGATTGGTGTCGAGTTCGAGGCGGGCGGGCAAATCGAGCAGCTGCGGGCGGGCAGGGAAGTGATTATCAGCGCCTCGTCGATCAATTCGCCCAAGCTCCTGATGTTGTCCGGTATTGGTGATGCATCTCATCTGCAAAAACACGGCATAGAGGTGATTCAGCATCGACCCGGGGTCGGGCAGAATCTGCAGGATCATCTGGAACTGTATTTTCAGGTCGAATGCAAACAGCCAATCACACTGTATTCAAAACTGAATCTATTTTCCAAGGCGCTGATCGGTGCGCGCTGGCTATTTTTAAAGTCAGGTCTGGGTGCCAGTAATCATTTTGAGTCGGCGGCATTTATCAGGTCAGCTGCAGGCGTCGAGTATCCGGACATCCAGTATCATTTTTTGCCAGTGGCCATACGCTATGATGGCAAGTCGGCGGCCAGCGGACACGGGTTTCAAATGCATGTCGGGCCGATGAGATCGGATTCCCGGGGGGCGGTGACTTTGCGATCTGCCGACCCCGCAGACGCACCTGTAATACAGTTTAACTACATGTCTACTGAAAAAGACTGGCAGGATTTTCGTCAATGCATGCGTCTCACCAGAGAGCTATTACAACAGGATGCGTTTAAACCTTACGCCGGTGAGGAGATCGCTCCGGGTGCGAACAATCAAACCGACGCTGAACTGGATGCTTTTATTCGTGAGCACTGTGAGAGTGCCTATCACCCCTGTGGTACCTGCCGTATGGGTGAGGCTTCAGATCCAACAGCTGTTGTGGACAAAAACTGCAGCGTTATTGGAGTCGAAAGCCTTCGCGTTGTAGACTGTTCGGTGTTCCCGAGAATTACCAATGGTAACCTCAATGCCCCGACGATAGTGACTGCCGAGAAGGCAAGCGATGCCATACTCGGAAAGCCCCCGCTTGCGCCAGCAGCGCATACGCCCTGGCGCAGTGACCGATGGCAAACGGCGCAGCGCTAGGAGCCTGCGCGGCAGAAGCTCCACTACTGCGATCGCGCCCTGACGGTGCGTTTTTATCGATCATTTTCGTTGCATATGAATAACTATGCGCCGCAAAT
>CAYMVV010000273.1:0-4250 GCA_964393885.1 uncultured Granulosicoccaceae bacterium
CTCAACGGCTTGAAAGGGACGCAGGATCGACCAATAATCATCAGGCCGGAAAACGATACCGATCAGAAGAAGGCTGTATTTACGAGTGGTATCAGCTTTAGAGAGGCGAGAACCCGAGCCAACAAAATTGCGAGACGAAGGGAAAAAAGCGGCTTGTATCCGACTGTTGGACATCTGGGCGATCAGGCGATGCTTATCCTGCACAACTGTCAGTTTGTGGTAATTCAGGATTTACATTTCGAGGACTGCTGGCCGACGGCTATTTACATGGATCAATGCCAGTATATCGCCGTCGATAACGCAGATATCAAAGGCGGAACGCTTGCGATTGGTGCTAACGGAAGGGATACCCATGACATCATTGTGCAAAACTGTTGCTGGCAGCAGGATAAGTCCGGAACTGATATGTGGGACAGAATTGCCTGGGGCCGGATTCATGGCGCGAAGAACAATTCCGGGCTTAGTGGAAAAAGCGAATACACCGGAGTAGATATTAAAAATGATTATCGACTGTGGGATGGTGACTTTTTTCGTGCGTGGAACATTGGGGGGAATGTGACAATCACGAGGAACACATTGACCGATGCGTTTAACGGTATTCACTTCTTCAACAAGTTGGACGAACTTGCCCCCGGTGTGGATGCGAACGCGTTTCAGTTTAACGGGGGCAGACAGTACTCGGCCAATGTGTTAATCGAAAAAAACACGTTCATCAGAGTCCGCGACAATATATTTGAGCCGGAAGACTATGCGTGGAACTGGGTCATCCGCGACAATCACATTAAAGATTGCTATCGCCCGTTTTCGTTTGAGTTCAAAAGGGCGGGTTACTTCTACGTCTACAATAATACCGCGTGCTTTGAGAAAAAGCCCTCTCAGGTTTTGAGAAGAATAGACCGGAAATTTGAAAAGCGCCAGACTCCGTCGCTGATTAAACCCAAAGGTCCACAGGTTAACGAGGGACCAATCTATATGTTCAACAACTCATGGTACATGCCTGTTGGAAAAGGAATATTGCCAAAATTCGGATTGGGAAAGTTGGTGCACAAAAACAACGCAATAGAATTTGGCAAAGAGAATAAGAATCGCATGTTCGGTGAAAAAGGAGATGCAGAAAGCCCTCGACCATTGACTGTTGAAACCGAAAAAGTGGAAGAGAAAAAACGTTTTACTCGACGATGGAGTGATCTGCAGATTGAAATGGACAGTGATATCGCAAACGATGTGAACTTTCCGCAGTGCTACCAGTATCTTGGATACAGAATAGGCAACAACAGCAAACAGGTTAATCCAGGCTTTAAGAATCCGATGCAACGAGAATTTGCGGTAGCGGCACCCGAGGCGAGAGGAAAGGCGCTCGCTCTCAATATCGAGTTGCCCGATGGCAGTCAGGCAGCAATAGCGGGTGGTCACAATATTGGTGCGGTGCAGAAAAAAGGCTATTACGAGAAAGTGGACGTTTTATTTGAGTTTCTGCCGGATACCAGTTGGTTTGATGAAATACGTCCGCGCGATAACATGGGTACTTTCGTATAACCTGAAATCTGTTTGAGTCTTGTTCTGCGTAATGAAGATTCGGGTAGTCATCGCAACCGTTAGTGAAGGTATTTCGATACCAATAGAGATCATAATCAGTATTGTCCTGAAATGCATTCCCGCTGGCAGTTTTCTTATGGGTGCCCGTGGCTACTAGAGTGCAGAGGAAGGCGCCAGCCAGATTTTCGCCTATATAGGGCTGCTGACAGGGCCGGTGGTGTTTGCGGCGCTTTTAGCATTGACAGATAGCTATAGAGTGACGCTGGTTGTGTTTGCCGTGATGATAATATTTGTTGGCCTGTCGCTGTCGGGTTTCAGCCGCAAGTCTGGTGCTGGTATTCACGAATGATAATCCTTGATTTGTAAGCGGGTCTCTCTCGCTTGAGCAATCCTGGTGTACGATCTGCGGTATTAATCAATAGTTGACGAGCACCTTTGCGGATTCGCTATTTTGAGCGCCAACTCCGCTGATTGCGCGGGACAATTGCGCTACAATCTGATACTACGATCCGGGCACGGATCAGTCGACGGCACGGAGAAAGGATTGCCCAACGCTTTTTTAAGTTACAGCCGCGCAAGTGCAGGCTCGGTAAATCAAATCAGTGAAGATTTGATGGGTTGTGGAATCGACGAGGTCTGGTGGGACAAGCGCCTTGTTGGAGCCCAGTCCTGGTGGGATACCATTCTTCATCAAATTCGCATGGCAGATGTGGTTGTGTGCCTCATCGACGAAGGTATGCCCGAGTCCACTGCCGTTAGGAGGGAATATCAGTACGCCATAGATCTGGGCAAACCACTGTTGCCTGTGCTGCTTTCAGATCACGTTGAAATTTCCACCTTACCGATCCAGCTGGCTGGCAAACAATACGTCGACTATCGTCCTGAATGCCGGGACCCGGTAGCAGGCTTGATGGAGGCAGTAGGAAATTTGCCACCTGCGCCATCGCTTCCACACCCTTTGCCACCCGAGCCGGAGATCCCGATTTCTGAACGGGACTACCTAATTGAAAAAGTCAGCAGCACAGAACCATTATCAGGAGACGTTCAGGTGGATGTAGTGAGCCGGTTAAAGTGGCTCATGAAAGCCGATGACAGTAAGCAGCGCGATTTTGCAAAGGCTTCGCTGCGGCAGTTACGGGGACGTCGAGAAGTATTGGCGGTCGTGGCCGAAGATATAGATGCTGCTTTGGCTAAGCCAATTGATAAAAGCAGTAGCAAGAGGCGTGGCAAGACGGCCGCCATTGTAGCCTCGGCGGTTGGCCTGGTTGCTTTGCTGGCTGCGGGTTATGTTTATCAAACGAAAGCAAAATTCATCGGGCAAAATAATAGCGCATCCACCATAGCGGACGGCACGGCAGATAAAGTTGCTAGTAACAATGAAACTAATACTGAGCTGACCGACAATTCTACCGATATAGTTGGTAGCGGCACTGATGACAGTGGTACAACAAAAATGTCGGCATCTTCAACTGCCGAGAATACCGGGTCGGACAGCAAGACTGGTGATCTACGCGATGAGGAGCAGTATACGCCTACGCTTGACGGGGGATCTCAGGCAGCAAATACAGATGCTTTGACGAACACACAGTCCCCGATTGTTCCAGACGAAGCCACCAGCAAAGCAGTTGAAGAAGATAAATCGGTTTCTACTGCCCACACGGACATGGCTCGACAAAAAAATATAGAGCAGTCTTCCGAATCCGTAGTCAGCACAGCGAAAAGCGATGCATCGGATAGTGAAGCCGCAAACGAAGGCGTAGAGCCCGCTGCAAGAGTGACCTCTGATGATCAGCCGCGGCAAGATGACAGGGGAAAAACGCAAATCATAAGCGACGACGTTTCACCGGAGGTGCAGGACTGGGATAAGGACTTTATGGTTTTCGAAGAAACCCCCTTCGAGCTGTGTGGCTTTACACAGTTTACAGTGATGTCGAATTCTCGTGCTGCAGGTAATATGCTAGAAGTACACAGCAAGGATCGATCAATTCCCGATCGACCGTTTCGTGGCCTGCGAGAGCAAGTGCCAGCTGATCAGGTAGTCGAGATTCTGCCGGGTTGTCGTATACTACTGAGCCATGAAAGCACATCT
Source organism: uncultured Granulosicoccaceae bacterium (assembly GCA_964393885.1). Classification (GTDB taxonomy): domain Bacteria; phylum Pseudomonadota; class Gammaproteobacteria; order Granulosicoccales; family Granulosicoccaceae. Next base: position 3,626 of record CAYMVV010000273.1, read on the forward strand.
GGTGTTTCGCGAATAAGAGTTCGTACAAAGGGAGCGCGTTAGTCAATGAAATATTTAAATGGGCTGTTGAAACTAATATCAATACTGTTGGCAGGAGTGAGTGTGGCATCTGCGTGCGACAAGTACGCCGATTATACGATAGACGAGCTAAAAGAATTTCGCGCTATGCTCGGCAAGGAAGATGCAGATTCACTGGATCGCCTGTTCGCATTTGAGCAAATGGTTTGTTCCGATAGTCCGAATATAAGAAGTTATGCAGTTAAACAAGGGTTAAATACGATACAGGATCCGTTGGTTAGAAATGAGGTAATGCTCAGGGCAATGATGCAGAAAACCAGAATTGATGTTGAACTGGGTGATAACCGGGAGCTGACAGATGATGATAAGAAGTTTATCGCGGAACATGGAGGCTTGTATTCAAGGCTAATCGCCAATCGCACGGAGGAGGCGGGTTGCATCGGTCTTAACGGAAAAAAATGTGATAGCCGGTATAGCGTTTTTATACAGGGAGACAAGGTTGAATTGAATTACAGCCCGATTTCGGGCGAGTTTCGGCTGTCCGGCAATGGTGAATTGGTAGGTACTATTCGCGCTGACAACAATGCACGCTATACAAGAATTCCTG
>CAYMVV010000274.1:0-4231 GCA_964393885.1 uncultured Granulosicoccaceae bacterium
ATTTGTTTTCATAAAATGTTCTCGATTTCTCCGGATTCGATGTAGCTAAAAATAACATCGGCTTATTGAGCATACGATTCCCTAATTCTGTCTCCACTGCCTTGTTTAAGGTCTACAGGGCGCCTGTGTCTTCATACCGCTCAAAGCTTACCGCTCTGATAGAGCTAACTTGAACCCAAGAGCCACAAACAAACCAGAAAAAACTCTCTGAGTATTTTGCAAATGTTGCGGGGAATTAACTACAAAGTAACGAACGCTTCAATTTGGGTAAACGCATCATCCCATATGTCCCCGATCACGCATGCAAAATGGACCGTTTGTCAAGACCATCCCGGTGACGTGTAACTTATGTAGTGACTGGCGTGTGGCAACATGGAGTACAACGACATCTCAAGGCAGACACCGCGTAAAATGCCCGTCAGCACTTGCTTATCATATCCTATTAGATTTTATTGGCGTGTACTTTTACCGCTAGCAGTTGTACCTACGATATTGATTTTCATGAACTGGAGTCTTTTTCACCGTTTACCAGATATAGCGCAGTCATCACCAGTAGTTTAGGTGGTGTTCAAAATGCCATAACTTGTAGCGCAGTAGAACGGCATTATGAACTCTGCGCAAACCATTGACGGGTATGACCTTGCTATATGCATTTTTCATTAACCAAATGTATAATGTTGGATGGACTGCTTAGCCAAAAACCGTTAAAACCAGTTGGCAAAGGCTCTATTTCATTTCTTATCACACAACCTTGTTCTTCGAGATATGATTTAGCATCAGCAGCATTATCTGTTTCAATTTCAAGCCATACTTCGGCTTGACTTAGCTCTGATATCTTGTCAGCCCACAAGTTTTTATCACCAAACTCGAATGCTATCGAATCGAATTCATCAGGAGAATTAGCATCTTTTTGCTTTAACCCTATTATGATTCTATAAAACTCCACCATTCTCTCAAACTCATGAGCAGGCACTTTTATCGCAATATTTTTACCTGGTCTAAAATCCGGTTTCATAATAATTACCTCAATATTGGAAGCATATAACGAGACTATGGAAAATTAGAGATTCCAGCTCAAATGTTTTATTGAGGCATCACACATGGCCATCCACGTCGATATCCTTAGAAAACTGCTCGGAATCATACTTCTATCCAAACGAACATCTCAATCGCACCACTCAGGTTAGGCGTCTTACGCAAAACTGGCACGACGGCAACACGTACTACGGACAACTTGCAAATTGTCGATTACAACTTTTTGTTAGGTGACTTTTCACAAAAATTGCCTGGGTGCCGCAGTATCAGCATCACCGCTATTCGGAGTGCCCGACTTTTCTATTAAAAGTATGTGAGCCTCTTCAGAACATACTGGCTGATGCTCAACACCTGTTGGAACTACAAACATTTCTCCGGCATTCAAAACGATATCTTCTTTATCTTTTATTCTTATGGTTACCACTCCCGACAGCACAAGAAAAAGTCATCTGTATCCGAGTGTGAGTGCCAGTGATACTCCCCTTTTATTTTGGCCACCATAATATCATGACCGTTAAATTCCGAGACTGTTCGAGGACTCCAATGATCGTCGAATTGCTTAAGTTTATTCTCTAAATTTACAGATTCATGTTTCATAGTTGATTAGTCCATTTTGTTTCTACCAACGCACACGCACTATATGCGATGGCCGAGTTACGCTTTAGTGGAACGACAGGGACACCGCCATACAACCAGCGTATGGAGTGCAAACTTCTGTGTATGCGGTATTTGCGTTGTGGACAGCAGAACGACAGCGACACAACAATGCAAATTCGGTAAATTCGACAAATCGGCAAACGCTGTCGTAATAGATAACTCAAACCGACCCTAATACATCTCTAAGTGTTTCGTTATTTTTACAGTCAGTTATTGTAGGGTGCACCGCTTCATCTCCCAGGTGAAATTTATCCTCATTTTCCTGCGGCGAGTCCAATAGCTTTACAGGCAATACCAACGTATCAAGCACGATCGTTGATACAAAATCGATACTACCTAGTAAACCAAATACAAATATATTCGTGAACTCATCTAAATCAAGTTTCTTTCGCTCTCCGGTAGACTTATCGTAAATTGAATTGTACGGAAAACAATAAGCAGCACTTATAGCGTGCTTAGTACCGTGATAAGGCCGCCCCACCTCCCCCAAATATAACGTTGAACAGCCAGTAATTGAGAGTAAAGTTAATACAACCATTAAGAACTTCTTAATCATAAATACCTCTTATCGACTATATATTTTTACACCTCAATCTACGGCAATTCACTCAGTGCTTGACTCGCTCGATACAGAAAAAAATGACGCCACAAGGCAAACACCGCCAGAATGTTCCGACTAAACTTACTTGCTAGAGGTGATATACAAGTGGCACAACAAAACTCGGAATTTCACTATTATGCACGTAATCAACAAAACCATGCTTACGATAAAACAATTCCGCATTTGTTGAAGAATTAACACGAATATATACCTTATCGTTTGAGTTTCTACAGATGGATATCGCCTTCGCCAGTAAATCCGAGCCAATACCTTCTCGATGCTTCTCCGGAACGACAACAAACAAACGGGGACACCCAATTTTTGGATAGCCTCAAAGCACAAACCTGGGCTTGCAATCTGATCCTTGCCATTATCCAAGTAGCGTCTTGCACATTGCGAGACTATGGCTTTTCTTCCAGCCCAATTGCCGACACGCCTCACGCACGCGGTACGCGGTGCCCACCAATGACTTAAAGCTACTTTGGTAGTGCTGTGTCAGATACAACCAATGTTCGGTTTCAATGCCCAGCCTCTCCAGTATCGCAGGCTGGTCGTCGTCTATTCGTCCTCGTTTATCTTCTCGTATCTGACGACCTGTCCAGTCCACCAACTCAAGATAGTCCTCTACTCGATAGGCTAAACCCGCTGGCATTGGTTGCCTTGGATTTCCGACGAACGGTTCCAGTCGCTTCGGCTGATGGGCTACCAAACCCGGTACTCGTCCTGAGGACCGCAGTGCATCTATTCGTCGTTTTACCGAGGTGTGAGCTGAATCCTCCGGGGTCTGTACTACACCGGCGCGAACCGGGTTCAGATCGACATACGCCATACACGCCAGCAATGCTTTCTCATCCAGCAGCGCCTGGCTTTTGAATCTTCCTTCCCAAAACCTCCCTTTGCAACCATCTTCGGCATTGGCACGGCGTGCGATCTTTTCATTGACCACTCGCATAAACCAGCTGATGTCACTTAGCCGTGCCTGCCATTTGGCTACTTCACTATCAAGCAGAATTCGATCTGCACCTTCCGGAACCTCGCCACGACTGAATGCCTGGCTCTGTTTAGTGCCTTTAAATAAACGATGCCAGCGCTTTACCACCTCTGCGGCATCCCACTGATGCGTGCGGGCTTTATCAACGTGCAGGATAACGTGGTAGTGATTGGACATTATTGAATACGCGCTCAGGTCGATTGCGAATATCTCGCTCAACCGCAGCAGTTCGTCTTCAAGCCATTGCTTGCGATGATCAAAGTTCTTTCCCGTGAAGCGATCCTCACCACAAAGGAAGCTTCTACGTACGGCTCTTACACAGATGTGATAGTAAGAGGTGGACTCCAGAGCGATCAACGTCTTTCGGGCTCGGGTCATTGCGATACTCCAGTTACTGCTTACCGCTAATACTTGAATAAAATCCTACCACAGATTTTTAATGCTGGACAACTAACAATGGATGTCCCAGTTTTTCTCCTATGCTGCCTGTACCTATGTTACCTGGGCCTCTGGACCATAGCGCCATAACTTCTCCATGTTATGCACCAAACAATATAGTAGCCACTGCCCGGTTACCTTGGCTTTTCCTCTTAAGCTAAATCGATCTAATCTCTTATTGCTTCTGATGTTGCCGAACACCGGCTCTATTGTCCACATACGTCGACTGTATTTCCTTCTTCCTTCTTCGCTGTCTATCTTCTGCTTCATCAAGTCAAGATTACTTGTGCGCTTTCTGCCTTCATCTCTGATGAGTACCTGGCGACCTCGCTTGGTCACTTTGTTTTGCATGCATTGATCGCTGAGCTTGCAGTTTCGGCAATCGTTGAGTCTCCCTCTGAATCGCAAGTATGTCCCTCTTACTTCGTCCTCCTGTTCTCCGTGATACATCATCTCTTTACCTGCCGGGCAGATACAGCTCTTCGTCTTTAGGTTTGCCTTGAATTCAC
>CAYMVV010000275.1:0-4223 GCA_964393885.1 uncultured Granulosicoccaceae bacterium
TGACAGAGACATTCAGGTTGCGTCCCTCGCGGAACCACCGTGCTGCCTGGTTGGCACCTTCCTGTATTACCCATTCTCCAAGTTCGTCGATCAAACCGGTTTCTTCTGCAAGCGAGATAAAGCTGTCTGGATATAGCAGGCCTTTATCCGGATGCGTCCAGCGGATCAAACCTTCGGCGCCAATAATGGTTGTGCCGTCATTGCTGAAACGTGCCTGATAATGCAGTTTGAACTGCTGCTGACTGATAGCTGCACTCAACTCCTGTTCGATCTGCTGCCGATGCTGAGCCTCCCGGCGCATCTGGTCGGTAAAAATATGATATTGGTTGCCACCTGCGGACTTTGACCGATACATCGCGATGTCTGCATGTTGTAGAAGTGCTTCTGAACTGGCAGCGTCTTCGGGATACAGGCAAATGCCGATACTTGGGGTGACTCTGAGGGGTATATTGTCAATCTCCAGCGGAGTGGCTAATTTGCGGATTATTTTGTTTGACAGATTGACCAGCGGTTCGTAGTCCGATACTGGTTCAAGTAGAATCAGGAACTCGTCACCGCCCAGTCTGACAAGGGTAGCGTCGCTGCCAGTACATTGGCTTATGGCACCCGCCACACGGACAAGAAGTTTATCGCCGGTAGAGTGACCCAGAGAATCGTTAATGTATTTGAACCGATCCAGGTCGATGTATATCACGCCAGCTCTGATATCACTGGAGGCAGACATATACTCCAGCCTCTCTTGTAAATAGAGACGATTGGCAAAGCCGGTCAGGGAATCGGTTCGAGCCAGTTTGTATCCCTCTCGCTCCGCTTCATGCAGTTGCGTTACATCAGATTCGGACACCAGTAGAGACCACTTGCCCGTAACAGCATCTCTGCTGTATTGAAAGTGCATTTTATGCCAACGCAGACCATGTGCGGTATTGACCAGCACCTCCATCACAAATTGAGCTGACTTCTTTATTTTCGCAAGCATGTGGGTCCAGTCACTGGAGTTGGCGAAGTGCTCACGCAGGTTTCTCGTGTTATCAGGTAACATTGAACGGGCAGCTGGATTGCAATAAAGCAGGCTGAAATCTTTGTCGTACAGACCAATCATTAATGAAGTGTGTCGCAGGGCTTCGGTACTGCGCAAGGTGTCGTTGTCGCTTTGCAAATCCTGTCCCGAGCACTCGACGAGCATGGCGTCGCGTCCGTCTTCAAGGGTATATTCTGTATATTCCAGAAAGCAATGGCGCGGCTTGCCTTGCGGGTAGAGGGTCCATCGCTCTGAGTGCCGGTTGCCATTGCGGATGCGTTTTCTGATATTTTGCAGATGTTGCACAACCGTCAGGCTGGTATCGTCGGACATATCGCGCGAAGCCAATTCATCGATATTTGCTGCTTCCCACAAATTCAGGGCTGCATCGTTAGCCCAGCTAACTCTGGACTTCTCGAAATCGAAGACCCATATCGGGGTCGACAATGATTGGCAGATCTCCAGTACCGTTTTCTCATTTTCGAGGTCACCTGATATTTCCATGGTAATTAAAGCCCGTGATAGCGATCTACTTAGTGGTGAAAAATGGACGGACTGGAAGTTAGCAATCAAGGGGCCATCTTTTTCAGATTCGTCGCTCGTGGCTGCTATCGACACAAACTAGTGAGTGGCAACGCGGTTCCTGATATTTCGAATTATTATTCATCGCGTGCTGCGAACCCGGTTACGCCGTTGATCACTTATTGATAAAACCGGCGCCAATTCATATGGAGAATCAGGTTAGTCGAAATGGTGACGTGCCGAGTGACCGGCGTCAATACAAAGATTGCGTCTGTTTCCATTGATTGATGATCGAGCTGAGTTCGTCAAGGCCATCCAGTATCGCAGCAGGTCCAGGCTGCAGGATGACTGGAGATTTTATTTCAAACAGTTGCTCATTGCGAACGGCATTGATGTTCTGCCAGCCAGCTCTCGCCGCAACCTTTTCCGGCCGAAATTTTTTACCGCACCAGGAGCCTATGATGATATCCGGGTTGCGTTTAATAACGGTTGCGGGGTTTGCGATTATTCTGTCCTTTCCATGAGGCATTTGCCCAAGCTCGGCAAAGCAGTCTGTGCCTCCGGCGATGGTAATCAGTTCGGATACCCACTTGATGGCCGAAATCATCGGATCATCCCATTCTTCAAAATAGACCTTTGGTATCGGTTGGCTGATGGCAGACTGTGCCTGTTGTATTTTTTGGCTCAGCTCACCGACCAGCGCATCACCGCGGTCGCTGGCCCCAACCATCGCACTCAAACTCAAGATCATGCTGAGAATTTCCTCCACCGATCTTTGGTTCAACACCCATACTGTCTTGCCTGCCTTGATCAGCTCCGCTGCAATGTCAGCCTGCAAGTCAGAAAATCCAATAATCAGATCTGGATTCAGCTGAAGAATTTTTTCAATGTTAGCTGATGTAAAAGCAGACACGCGTGGTTTTTCCCGGCGAGCGCGAGGTGGTCTGACAGTGAAGCCGGAAATACCGGCAATGCGCTCTTCCTCGCCCAGTAGATACAACGTCTCTGTCGTCTCTTCAGTTAAACAGACAATTCGCTCGGGATAGCTGGGGTGCATACAGGGTTCCGGATGGTTGGAGTTGAGCGCGTGTGGTTCGTATCCGTGTTGTCGATACAGGGTTTGCCGGGACAGTGTCACCGTGGGCCCAGTGTTACCGCGTGAATATGGCTTCAGTCTAATTGACTCTGTGGCAATTGCTATTCATAATTTCTGCAAGGGGTTGCGAACACCCCGTGAGGCGCCAGCCAAAGCATCGCATCCAGTTAACCCGATAAACAGCACTCGCAGCACAGGTATGTGCAGTTGCGTGTGTCTCAACCAGGGGAGGATGCGCATAATGCCATCACCAAATGAAATTACCTGCAACCAGCTTAACCGGCTCGTTGGCACCGACGCTGCGCCGACGATCATTGATCTGCGCATCGACGAAGATTACCAGCTCGACCCTCGATTGATACCGGCCGCATTCCGATACCCTTTTCGGCAAGTGCTGGATCTGTTGCCACAACTGGCCGACAAACACGCGGTCGTCTATTGCCACAAGGGTAAGAAAATTTCCCTTGGAGCAATGGCTTTACTGCGAAGCCACGGTGTCGTGGCCGAGGCACTGGCCGGCGGACATGTTGCCTGGACGCAAGCGGACCTGCCGCTGGTATCAACGGATTCGCGTCCCGAGCTACAACGACCTGAGTCATTGTGGGTAACACGACACCGCCCCAAGATTGATCGCATTGCCTGTCCGTGGTTAATTCGACGATTTGTTGATCCGAAGGCGCGATTTCTGTTCGTACCGCCCGGCGATGTAATTGAAGTGGCGGAAAAGTATGACGCGACCCCGTTCGATGTAGCCGATGTTTTCTGGACCCATCGCGGTGAGCAGTGCACCTTTGACACAATGATCGAGGAATTCTCACTGCAGACGAAACCGTTGCTGCATCTGGCAACGATTGTCCGTGCAGCGGACACAGATCAACTTGATCACGTGCCGCAGGCTGCCGGTCTGCTTGCAGCCTCTCTTGGTTTGTCGCGTATGTATAAAGATGATCAGCAACAACTGCATGCTGGTATGCAACTGTACGATGCGTTTTATCGCTGGTGCCGCGATGCAACCGGGGAGGCCCATGAGTGGCTACCCGATGAATCTGCAGGCGAAGTAAGAAATGGATAGTGCACAACAGGCAGACACACCGTTTGTCCCTCCAACATTCCTGCAGGCACTATGGCAGTGGGCGCGTATTGGTTTGCTGTCATTTGGTGGTCCGGCAGCGCAGATTGCCCTGATGCACAAAGTGATCGTCGATGAGAAACGCTGGCTAAGCGAGCGTCAGTATCTCAATGCGCTGAGTTTTTGTATGTTATTGCCAGGGCCTGAGGCCATGCAGCTGGCGACCTATGCAGGGTGGCGCATGCACGGGGTGCGAGGTGGCCTTGCTGCCGGCCTGCTGTTTGTGTTGCCCGGTGCTATCGTGGTACTGGCGCTGGCGTCGGTCTATGCAGTCTATGGTAACGTGCCATTGATAGAGGCATTGTTTTTTGGCATCAAGGCTGCGGTGCTTGTGATAGTTATTGAAGCTTTATTGCGCATATCGAAACGTGCACTGGCTGGAATTGCTCACCTTTTAATTGCCTGTCTCGCATTCATTGGTATCTTTTTTCTCCAGCTGCCTTTTCCGCTGATCATTG
>CAYMVV010000276.1:0-4221 GCA_964393885.1 uncultured Granulosicoccaceae bacterium
CTGGCTCTGTTGTTTATTCAGGATCAATTGCGGGGCAGTCCGCTACTGGTGTTTTCAAAAGTGCTTGATGGTTTATCGCGCGATGCAAACCAGTTGGCAGGGGTCAAGCATCGACTGTTCGATGTTGATGTCGGAGTGGGTTTTACGGCCTTAAACCCGGGCCTTGCCAGGGGTACCCTGCACATCACGCCTGATTTAACCGAGATAGGGAATTTTAAATCAGACGGCATTTACCTGTTGCCGGAAACGGTCGCCGAGCTACCGCCGGTGGCCGGAATATTAACCGCCGGTGAAGGTAATCCGCTATCGCATGTGCAGCTGCTGGCGCGCAATCTAGGCATTCCCAATGTCACCGTTAGCGATACAGTAATGGCGGAACTTGCAAAGCACGATGGCGAGCAGGTCGTCATGGCGGTAAGTAAAGCCGGCCTGGTTGAAATTTCATCCTGGTCGGATGACTGGAAAGCGGTATTTAAAATCGCTGATGCCGCCAGTGGTGTTGTTATTGAACCTGATCTGGAAAAGCTGGATCTCACGGTGCAGGACATGGCACAGCTCGATGGTTTACGGGCTGCCGATTCAGGGCGAATTGTCGGACCAAAGGCCGCCAAACTTGGTGAGCTGCGAGCCACGTATCCGGGGCAGGTGTCTCGTGGACTGGCCATTCCGTTTGGAATCTTTCGTCAGGAAGCACTGGAGCAGCCCCATTCACGCGGCGGCACCGTCTTTGAGTGGATGGTGTCAAGCTACGCTGAGTTAGCCCGGCTGCCCGCTGGCAGTCAACAGCATATTGAACAGACCGAAGCTTTTCGGGCTGAGCTCTACAGCATTGTTAGCAACACCCAACTCAGTGCAGGTTTTCAAAACAAGTTGCGCGCAGCTATGCAAGAGACTTTTGGGTCGGATAACCCGCCGGGTGTGTTTGTCCGTTCCGATACCAATGTTGAAGACCTTGCAGGATTTACCGGTGCCGGTCTGAACCTTACACTGCCCAATGTGACAGGATTCGACAATCTGCTGCAGGGTATCGTTCGTGTCTGGGCATCTCCTTTTACAGCGCGGGCTTTTGCCTGGCGTCAGTCGCATATGACCCAGCCGCAACACGTGTACACCTCAATACTGTTACTGGAGTCGGTGGCGTCCGACAAGTCAGGTGTTCTGGTCACTCAGGATATCGACACTGGCGACAAGAACGTAGTTTCGGTTGCGATCAACGAGGGGCTTGGCGGTGCAGTTGACGGGCAGGCTGCCGAATCTCTACGGATTGCTCTGGATGGTTCTGGCGTGCAGGTGCTGGCAACGGCGACTGCCCCATGGCGTCGTGTGCCTGACCCGCAAGGCGGCCTGACCATTCTTGCCAGTAGCGGCAATGATACCGTCCTTGAGCCTGCCGAGATCGATCAGGTTATAGAGTTTGCCCGACAACTGCCCTCAAAATTCCCATCTATAACGGACGATGAGGGAAACACCGCGCCGGCAGATGTCGAGTTCGGTTTTGTCGACGGGCAATTGCGGCTATTTCAACTGCGACCGTTTCTGGACAGTAAGCAGGCGCAAGGCATCGGCTTTCTGCAACAAATGGATGCGCGCCTGGCAAACACTCGTTTGATTGAAGTCAATATGAATGGAGTGGCAGGGCAATGAAAATCCTACCTACACTGAGTGCAGCACTAATCACAGTTCCTCTTTGGGCCGCGTCCCTCACAACCATGGCCTATCCGCTCGATGGCTATGAAGACACCGGTATCCGGCGTGTGGAAGGTGCGCGCCTGGCGACGGAAGGATTGGTTAAAGGTGGTGCGCAGCCGGCTGGCGCCTTGCTGACAACCGACCAGGTTGATTTAAGATTGACTGGCAGAAATATCATCATGCCCGCGGCCGATCCTGCATTTACAGCGCAGATTAAAAAGTTGTTCGGTAGCAATGCCGGGAGCTACGGAATAGCGGTGCTGGATATAAGCGATCCGGACAACCCCCGCTACGCGGAACACCGTGCTGACCACAAGCAGAATGTAGGCAGTGTCGGTAAGCTAATAGCCGCTGTGGGCTATTTTCAGGCGCTGGCCGATACCTGGCCAAACGACCTTGATCGACGCAAGGCGATCTTACGCAATACCATCATGACCGCCGATGAGTTTTCCCGTAGCGATCACCACAAGGTCCGCCTGTTTAATGTAGAGACCAGAAAGCTCACTCGTCGTGCGTTGAAAGATGGTGACCAGGGCTCTGTATGGGAGTACCTCGACTGGATGCTTTCTGTCAGTTCAAATTCTGCTGCTGCCATGGTGATGCGCGATGCCATGTTGCTCAGCCATTTTGGTCAGGCCTATCCGGTCTCTGAAGAGCAGATCGACAGTTTTTTTTCCTCCACACCGAGTCAGGAGCTAACCCGACTTTTCCAAAAAACGTTCTGGGAGCCCATGACTCGACATGGCTTGTCACTGGATCAGATTCGACAGGGGAGTTTCTTTACCCGTCAGGGCAAGGCCAAAGTCAATGGCGGTGGAAACAGCTATGCCACAGCCCGCAGCCTGATGGAGCTTTTGCTAAAGATGGAAGGCGGAGAGCTGGTTGATGAATGGAGCAGTCGCCAGTTGAAAAGGCTGTTGTACATGACTGAGCGGCGGATACGCTATGCGTCTGCGCCCGTATTGAAAGACGCTGCTGTCTACTATAAATCCGGATCATTGTACAAGTGCGATAAAACAGGTGGTGCCAAATGCGTTGCCTATAGCGGTGATATCTATAATTATATGAACTCAGTGGCCATTGTTGAGCAGGAGATAGACGGCGTAAAACTGCACTATATCGCTACAGTAATTTCCAATGTGCTGGGCAAGAACTCGGCGGTTGAACACCAGACACTGGCAACGCGTGTGCACAAGCTGATTACACAAACGCACAGCCAATAACCGGATACCGCCAGCAGAATCCACCCGTAATTCTGGCGAGCACCAGACACTTTTAGTGTTAGCGTCAGCTCAACGCAGTCGAAGCGATTACTCGGTACGGGTTGAGGTAGCCAACTCATGGAGCGGGGCTGCCATTTGTTCCAGCCAACGGGCACCGTTTGGATGATTAGCCAGGGCGACGATGATGTAGTCGGCCTCGTCGCTGTGCACCAGTGCACTGTCAGCGTGGTAAGTTCTCCAGGTGCCCGACTTGCGGAACATTTCTATATCCGGATAAGCCGCAAGCCCTTTGACAAATTTATGAGAGATGCCCGGTCGCGACAGGACGTCCAGCATCATCGCGGACTGCTCGGCGTTAACCAGTGTGCCGTTGTGCAGCTTGTAGTAGAAGCGCGCCGCCTGAAATGCCGTTGCCCCGTGCGACAGACCCGACAAGGGGTCGCGTTTGTGCGCGACACTCGGGCCGTAGTCTTTTCCTACCCAGAGACCACCGCTATCGTTCTTGTCGTAGAAATTGTATTCAGGCGATTGCAGTATTTGTAAAAGTTCTTCTCGTCCGACCATCTCGAGGACTTTGGTCGCACACGGGTTGCAGGAGTGGCGAATCATATTGTCCAGATCGGTTTGTAATTCGTCATCCAGCACCAGCCGGCCCTCATTGATGGCCACAGCAGCGCCCAGCAGTATCGCGATCTTTGGCAAGCTTGCAGCATAGAGCATGGTGTGGCCATTGAGTTCTGCGAGACGTGGGTTCTGCGGGTCAGACACCTGTACCAGCACAACGGCCAGTTGTTGCTTGCTCACCGCAGTAGCGAGTCCCTGTTCTTCAATGATGGATTCCAGCGCGAGTTGCAATTGTGAGTCACTGGATTCAATCAGCATGCGCGGTGTGTCAGCGAGGAGCTGCCCACTATAAAAGAGGGAGATGATCGTCAGTGCGATATACAGAGTTTTCATGGTCAGACCTTTTGCACAGGCGCAGTGAAAATATCCACGCGTCCAGCCGTCGTCAAGTAGAAGTTTTAGCGATGCTGCGCGTCGCCATGCTACTACCTGCAGGTATAGCAAATCGCATATAAAGCGCACAGGGAATATGACAAAGTTCGTAGCGAACTATGAGGACTGTCGAATTCGTAGACAAGAAAAAAGTGCCATTCGTTTCGTTAATAAATTGATACATGTTGTACAAGCTTTCGATAGCAGTGAGTAACAGTTTTATTACCCGGCTTTCACCTGCCAAATAAGATGAAATAAAGGTTTGCCAAATACAGAACGTTGTTCCATAATAGGCGGCTTGCTTGAGCAGAAT
>CAYMVV010000277.1:0-4195 GCA_964393885.1 uncultured Granulosicoccaceae bacterium
GCTGTCGAGAAACTGTCGAGAGTTGTACCTCTCTCCGACACGGATCGTAACAAGCTGTAGAAAAACTCCCAGGCCAACAGGACCGCCACCTGAATTCGAAGTTGTACTGAATGGATTGCAAACACCATTCTTAGCTATCGTATCAACACGTGGCGTGTTATCCGAAGTGGAGTCTGTATCAGTGCATATTGCTTGTGTAAGATTTAACCTGCGAAAGAAAACTCTATGAGAATTATAAAACCCTACTTCGGCGCACTTATCGATTCCAGAAAGATGCCATTAGCAGCTCAACGTCCGCTACTGCACTTTCCAGCCAGGGTGGGTATTTTCACAAATCACTTTGCGTGTTGAGAATAATCGCTAGATGAATCAACTCAATATCATCCTTACTGGTTACAGCATAGTGAGCTGCTTTGTATTATGCGGTGTGTATCTTTTTTCTCTCCCCGGTATGGAGAAGACTAACAGTGGCAAAGTAACCTGTGCCAGCCTCCTGGGCGTGCTCGCGCTACTGCAGTTCGTACATCTCCAGTATTTTCTCAATAACGCGCCGTTACTGTCTTACAAGTGGTACGCGTTATTGCTAGCGGTGATACCGATCAGCTTTTATTTCTTCAGCAGACAGTTACTGTTTCATGGTCAACGGCCAATGCGGAAGGATTTATTGCACGGTTCTTTGTTTGTTGCGGTGCTGTTAGTGCCAATGCCATGGGCTGCTGTGGTGAGCTTCGTCGCGGGTTGTGGTTATACGTTTTACGTGTTTATTAAAGTGATGCAGATGCGCACTCAAATTCCGCGCTTTCGCTTTGAACGGTTTTTCTTTGCGTTGTTTTTCGTGATGAATATCGTTGCACTGTTGCTGGGTCTGATTGCCTCGTGGCTGAATCCGGGCTTGTTTTATCAAGGGTATGCAGCGAGCATTTCGATTGCCCTGATATTGATCAGTACGGCATTGCTGATTTTCCCGGAGCTGCTGACCGATGTGTTGTTGGCCTCGGAAACCGTGTATGCGAAAAGCAAGCTGGACAATGTCAATGTTGACCAGACGAAAATGAAACTGGAGCAACTGATGGTTCAGGGGCGGTGTTATGAAAATGAAAATCTGACCCTCACCACGATTGCTGAACAACTCGATATTTCGCCGCAACAACTGTCGGAACTCGTCAACACCAATTTTGGCCTGAGCTTTCCGCGTTACGTCAGACAGCATCGGGTTGAGGCGGCGAAACAATTGCTGGCCTCGGAACCCCAATCGTCGGTATTGTCGGTGAGCCTTGCGACCGGATTTAAATCACAATCGAGCTTCTACACGGCCTTCAAAGATATTACGGGTCAGACCCCAGCGGCGTTTCGCGCCGAATTGCAGAAAAAGGCACTTTCCTGAATCGGAAAGCTCTCCTGAAATATATATCCGAAAACCTATAAGTTATTGAATAAAAATACAATAAACTAAAACTATTCCGGGAATATGCAACCGGAGGCATAAGTCGCCCGGCACGCCTACATTGATCTCATCAATTATCTGAGAGGTCAAAAAATGAGCAATTTTCATCATCCCGCACCCACCGTTTTAATCCTTGGAGGTTATGGGTTTGTCGGTCGCTACACCGCTGCGGCGCTGCGGGCGAAAGGTGCCCATGTAGTCATTGGAACACGCGGCGGACGCCCGGCGAATCGTCAGAGCGAACGGCGAGTGCGCTTGCATGAAGCCATCCGGGCCGCTGACTGGCGCAAAACGCTTGATGGTATCGACGCGGTGATCAACTGCGTTGGCATTTTGCGAGAGCGCAAGGGCGAGACCTTTATGGCGGTTCACCACCACGCTGTGGTTGCACTGGCCAGCGCATGTGCCGAGCGAAGTATCCCGCTGGTGCATATGTCCGCGCTCGGTATTACACAAGCCAAAAATACCTACACCTTTAGCAAGCTATTGGGGGAGCAGGCCATTCTCAATAGTGGCTGTAGTGCATTCATCGTGCGCACCTCTGTTGTCGATGCGGCGGATGGCTATGGTGCCGGCTGGTTTCACCGGGTCGCGCAGTGGCCCGTATGGCCGCTTCCAAAAGGTGCGACCAAATACCTGAGCCCGACCAGGGCACCTGATCTCGGTCTTGCGCTCGCAACTCTGGCGTTGCAGCTACTGAACAATCCAGACCACCTTAAGCCCGCAAGGATTCTTGAAACCGGATGTGGTGAGTGGTTCACGCTTGAATCTTATTTAAAGCGCTTAAGGCAGAAGCACCGGGTGCCGGCGATTGTTGTTCGCATCCCGCAGTCAATCAGTCGTTTGTTTGCGCTGCTGTGTGATCGATTCCACCTGACGCCCTATTCAATCGGTCACCACGACTTGCTTGAGCACAACAATGTGCCTGCTGTTAACCATTTGCCCGAAATTATTCAACGGTCGCCGGAACCGATTGGCGAGGCAGTATCGGATGCCATTGATATTCGCAGACCAAGATCTGTTCGGGTGTCTTGAACATATAGCCGTGTAAGCGCTGCAAATTTTTATTACTTTAAACACAGGCGCAGAACCTTGGTTATGATGGAGCCAGTATATAGAGTAGACGGTAAGCTCGAATGTATCGATGATTTCACTGGCGGTCGTATTTGCGCTATTAGCCTTCGGTTTTTCATCCTGTGTTCCACTTCGTAGTTTTGAGTAGAGTGCCGAGTACGGTAGTGCGCTGACAGATGGTTTCAGTGGTTTCCGGAGAACTGCACTGCGTAGCGATGTACGGTACGATATCCGTATCAACTACGGAGTCTGGAAAACATGTCCTATCAGCCCGCATCCTCTGTGCTCGAGAATGTTCGCGTACTGGATTTAACCCGTGTTCGATCAGGTCCTACTGCTGTCAGGCAACTCGCCGACTGGGGCGCTGATGTGATAAAGATTGAGCAGCCGGAAGCACTGGAGCCGGACGGCGCGCTCGGGGCTGCACGCCACACTGCAGACTTTCAAAATCTGCAGCGTAACAAACGCAGCATCACGCTTAATCTGAAAAATGATGAAGGCATGGCGTTGTTTAAAAAGCTGGCAGACACGGCTGATATCATTGTCGAGAACTTCCGGCCCGATGTAAAAAAGCGACTGGGCATTGATTACGAGACCCTGTCTAAATCGAATCAGCGGTTGATCTACGCGAGCATATCCGGATTTGGCCAGAGCGGTCCTTACGCAAAGCGGCCGGGCTTTGATCAGGTAGCGCAGGGCATGGGTGGGTTGATGTCGATCACTGGTGCACCGGGTGAAGGCCCGATGCGAGTTGGTATACCGATAGCTGATCTCTGTGCCGGTCATTTTTGCGCACAGGGAATTTTACTGGCTTTGTATGAACGTGAACGTTCAGGTAAGGGCCAGTGGCTTCATACATCATTACTGCAGGCGATGATCGCGATGCTGGATTTTCAGGCGGCGCGATGGACAGTGAGCGAGCAGGTTCCAAAGCAGGCCGGCAATAACCACCCAACGAGTATTCCTACCGGTGTGTTTGAAACCAAAGACGGTTACATCAATATTGCCGTGGCAGGCGAGGCAACCTGGGGTCGGTTCTGTCAATCGGTAGGTAAGGAAGAATGGCAGGATCACAGTGATTACAAAGACGCTGGGCTTCGTTCAAAGAATCGCGATCAATTGAATAGTCAGATCAGTGAAATTACAAAAGATCGCACCAGTGATAGGTGGATTGATGCGTTTACCGAGGCCGGTGTACCTTGCGGTCCGATCTATACGATTGACAAAACATTTGCTGATCCTCAGGTGCAGCATCTGAATATGAGTAGCGCTGTAACGTCTGAAGTGATGGGAGAGATCTCACTGATCAATCAGCCTGTCGTTCTGGACCGCACACCAAGCAGTATCAAAGTTGCTCCGCCTGAACGTGGTAACGACACCAAAGACATTTTGCTTGAACTCGGTATAGACGAAAAAGACATCGACAGAATGCATAAAGAGCATATTGTATAGACGCGCTTGCACCAACTAATCGAACTATCAACAACCACTCTATAAAACAGTGACGAAAACAACTGAAATGCAACGACGAACAGCGCTGATTACCGGCTCAGGTCGAAATATTGGGCGATCAATAGCACTTAAGCTCGCTGCCAGTGGCGTAAATATCGTCCTGAACGGGTCTTCTGATCGCGCAGCCTGCGAATCAGTTGCAGAGGAGATTCGTGCAACCGGTGT
>CAYMVV010000278.1:0-4184 GCA_964393885.1 uncultured Granulosicoccaceae bacterium
CGAAGGCCACTACACAAATCGACGGCGACTGGCGCGTGGTTGGCTGGGTAACCTCCGGTGGCTATGGACACTTTGTTGAAAAATCACTGGCACAGGGTTACGTGCCAGTACAACTGCTGGGTGACAGCAGTACGGAATATCAAATAGAAATTCTTGGCAAGCGATGTAAAGCGGTTATAGAGACCGAGCCACCTTTTGATCCAAGTGGGTCATTGATGCGTTCGTAAATACTCTAAAACGCCGTGTCCTTAATCGACTCCATCGATACAAATGTAGAGGTACTGGCTACATGCGGCAACGACGACAGGGTTTCTCCTAAAATTAATCGATAGGCCTGAATGTTCGACGTGCGTATCTTTAGCAGATAATCGTATGACCCGGCGATCATGTGGCATTGCTCTATTTCCACAATTCCCTGCACCGCTTCGTTGAAAGCGTTCAGCGCCGACTCGCGAGTGTCAGAGAGCTTCACTTCGGTAAAGGCCACATGCTCGCGATCCAGCAATCGCGGATTCAGCACAGCCCGGAAGCCAAGAATGTAGCCATTCTGCTGCAGGCGTTTCAAACGAACCTGACAGGGGCTCTTGGAAATACCCACCTCGCGCGCCAGCTCTGTCACAGGCATACGCCCGTGTTCGGACAGAATTCGAACTATGGCGGTGTCTATTCGGTCCAGATCGTTCATATCAGGCTATATTACCGTAATTCTTCCTCTCACTGACACAAATAAAAGTCAGATTACCGTCGTTTAGCGCCATTTAAGTCAAAAAGACTATCGACAAAATGTCACGATCTACACCATCGGATCAATGGAGTACACAGATGACCCAAATGCAAACCATACGAGCGCGAATTCGCGAACTCAAGATCGCAGACGAACAATTTGTTCTGGCCGGTTTGATCGCTGACGCCAGCTTGTCAACGAGACAAAGATCCGGCTTTCAGTCCGATGCCGTGACACTGATCGAAGCGATCCGTGCCGACGACGAGCCGGGTTTAATGGAAGTGTTTCTCACCGAATACGGTCTGTCGACTGAGGAAGGCGTGGCCATGATGTGTCTGGCCGAGGCGCTGTTACGCGTGCCGGATGCAGAGACCATCGATGAACTCATCGAAGACAAGATAGCGCCTTCGAGTTGGGGCGAACATTTGGGGAAATCCTCGTCGTCGCTGGTCAATGCATCGACCTGGGCGTTGATGTTGACAGGCAAGGTACTTAACGATGACCAGTCATCCGGCATATCCGGGGTTTTGCACAGTGCCGTAAAACGACTGGGCGAACCGGTAATACGAACTGCCGTAAAAGCGGCCATGAAAGAGATGGGCAACCAGTTCGTGCTCGGTGAATCCATCGAAGCCGCTATTGAGCGCGCCGCAGCAATGGAAGACAAAGGCTACACCTACTCCTACGATATGCTGGGTGAAGCGGCTTTAACCATGCGCGATGCCACTGACTACTTCAATGCCTATCATCACTCTTTGACAACGCTTGGCAGGTACGCTCGAGACAGCGATGTACGCAACAACCCGGGTATCTCGGTCAAGCTGTCAGCACTGCATCCACGCTACGAGGTCGGTCAGTACGAGCGCGTTATCAATGAGCTGGTACCGCAGTTGACAGATCTGGCGCTACTCGCCAGGTCAGCCAATATGGGTTTAAACATTGATGCCGAGGAAGCGGATCGTCTCGACCTGTCACTTGATATCATACAACGCGTTCTCGAAGATGAACGCATGCAGGGATGGAACGGGTTCGGTGTCGTGGTACAGGCCTACGGCAAGCGCGCGGGCGCCGTTATTGACTGGCTATACGCACTGGCCAACTCCCTTGATCGACAAATCATGGTACGACTGGTGAAGGGCGCATACTGGGATACCGAAATCAAACGTGCACAGGTTGAAGGCCTGAATGACTTTCCCGTGTATACCCGCAAGTCTGCAACCGATGTATCCTATATTTGTTGCGCCAAAAAACTGCTCGGCATGACCGACAGAATTTACCCGCAGTTTGCCACCCATAACGCTCATACCATCAGCGCCATATTACAACTGTCCAACAACAGTGATTCTTATGAATTCCAGCGTTTGCATGGTATGGGTGAGGTATTACACCGGCTGGTCAAAGATAGAAACAATACCCGTTGCCGAATATACGCACCGGTCGGTGCACACCGCGATCTGCTGGCTTACCTGGTGCGCCGACTACTTGAAAACGGCGCTAACTCGTCATTCGTCAATCAGGTGGTCGACACCAACGTTCCCGCAGACTCAATCGCCACAGATCCATTTGCACAATCCACCACCGACTACCAACAAAGCACACCGCACATTCTTCTCCCCGCACAGCTTTTCGCACCCAGAATAAACTCAGCCGGCTTTGACTTGCACGATGAAGACACACTGGAACAAATAGACAGCGTACGCTCTGCATTCAGGAAAACACAGTGGTCTGCCGCTGCGCTGATAGCTCCGGCTGCAGTACCCGCGTCTTCGGAACCCGTGTCCATCATCAACCCTTTCGACCCGGAAGATACGGTTGGCACTGTAATTCAGGCAAGTGCTGACGATGTAGAGCACGCACTGTCCTGTGCGACACACTGGCGCGATGCCAGTGCTGTAACACGCGCCAATATTCTGAGGTCAGCCGCTGATTTGTATGAAGAAAACCACGGCGAGATATTCGCGATACTGGCCAGAGAAGCAGGTAAAACAACACTAGACGCAGTCGCCGAGTTACGCGAAGCGGTAGATTTCCTCCGCTACTATGCGGATCAGGCAGTACATCAGGCTGAGTCAACAAGGGGTGCGGCAACCGCTCGTGGATTGATTGTTTGCATCTCACCATGGAATTTTCCACTGGCTATATTCACCGGCCAGATTGCAGCAGCACTCGCGACTGGCAACGCTGTAATTGCCAAACCTGCAGAGCCGACGCCGTTAATCGCCTTTGTAGCAACCTCGTTACTACACAAGGCAGGCGTGCCCACAGGTGCCCTGCAATTGCTACCCGGCACCGGTGCACAGGTTGGCGCGAAACTGGTGGCAGACAAACGTATAGATGGTGTTTGCTTTACCGGCTCAACACATACCGCACAGCTGATCAACCGATCCATGGCTGAACATGTAAGAGCTGACGCGCCACTTATTGCAGAGACAGGTGGATTGAATGCGATGATTGTCGACTCCACGGCACTGCCCGAGCAGGCAGTCAGTGATATTGTGGCATCTGCATTTCAATCCGCCGGCCAACGCTGTTCTGCCTGTCGACTACTGTATTTGCAGGAAGACATAGCTGAAGGTTTTTTACAGATGTTGTTCGGCGCTGTTGATGAACTGGTGATTGGAGATCCATGGGACTACGCGACAGATTCCGGACCCGTCATCACCGAGACAGCACGTCAATTAATACTGGACCATATTGAACAGGCAAAAAGTGACGGCCGATTACTGAAGCAGTTAAACGCCCCGGCCTCGGGTACTTTTGTTGGCCCCGCTATCATTAGCGTCAACGGAATTGCCGATATGAAGACCGAAATCTTCGGACCAGTGTTGCATGTAGCAACATTTGCTGCAGAACAGATTGATCAGATCGTTGCCGACATCAATCGCAGCGGCTACGGTTTAACCTTTGGCCTGCACACTCGAATTGACGATCGGGTGGAACAGATAACTCGACAGCTGAATGCAGGTAATATCTACATCAATCGAAATCAGATTGGTGCCGTTGTTGGATCACAGCCATTTGGTGGAGAAGGCCTATCCGGCACCGGTCCAAAGGCAGGCGGGCCTCACTATGTAAAGCGGTTTGTGCAATCCGACAGTCGTTTAGAAGCGACCAATGACTCAACGCAAACAGCCACGGTACAAACAGACACGACACAAACAGACACGGCACAAACAGACACGACACAGATAGACACCGGGCAACTGCAACAGGCGATCGATGCAATACCTGCAGCCCATCGAAAAACGATCAATGCCACCAACCTGCCTGGCCCCACCGGCGAATCAAACCGATTGCGTGAATTCCCCAGAGGCTTGATACTGTGTCTCGGCCCGACCCTCGACGACGCAACTGCTCAGGCAGAGATCGCACAATCTGTTGGTTGCACCACGCTAATTGCGTGTGCGTTTAATCAGGATGCGAATGACAAAAAGAATGCCGCAGACAGCACTATCAACGG
>CAYMVV010000279.1:0-4162 GCA_964393885.1 uncultured Granulosicoccaceae bacterium
TATCTGTTAGTAACAGCGACTTTCTCCTTTAATAGTTATATCAATTTTTTGACGCAAGTCAAACATCCGTAGTAGACATGGGGCATCCGGGGAATACCTCTTCGATACGTTTAAATTTCTTTTTCGCTCGACCGATAGCCGTGATAAGCGTCTCGCTAACGCTGTCATGGGGGTTTGCTAAGCCCTGTTCATGGACTTACATAATTTAACGGACTAACAAAAGATGGCACAAACAATAAACACTAACGTTCTATCATTGAACGCGCAGCGGCATCTAAGCACCTCACAGGTCGCTCTCTCTCAAGCAGTAGAAAGACTTTCCTCAGGATTACGTGTAAATAGCGCCCGAGATGACGCAGCAGGACTCGCCATAGCAGCACGAATGGAAACTCAGGCTCGAGGTTCGGACGTCGCAATACGAAACGCTAATGACGGTATTTCACTGGCACAAACCGCCGAAGGCGCCCTCAATGAGGTCAGCAGTATGATGCAGAGAATGCGTGAACTAGCTGTACAATCTGCCAACGGGACCAACAGTTCATCTGACCGGGCAAACCTGGATGCTGAGTACCAGGCACTCGACACCGAGATTGAACGACTGGCCATATCAACCAATTTTAATGGACTTGCCATCATAGATACTGATGCCGGTGATCAGGTTTTCCAGATTGGTGCTAACAAAGGCGATACTCTCAAAATATCTACAGTCGCATTGTCCAAAGTTGGTGGTGACATTACAAATGTTGCAAATTCTGAAGCAGCATTAGACGCTATCGATGCAGCCATTGACGTTGTAGCATCAGACCGTGCCGACTACGGAGCTGCTAGCAGCCGATTCAGCAGTGCTATCAAAAACTTGCAAATCATGTCCGAAAATACAAACGCTGCAAGAGGTAGAATCATGGATGCTGATTTTGCAGTAGAAACCGCAAATATGACGCGCGCTACTATTATGCAGCAAGCTGGAACGGCGATGGTCGCTCAGGCCAATCAGATACCTAACGGGGTTCTAAGCCTACTCGGTTAAGCTGTAACAAAATATCAAGCAGACCGGGCAATCGACTCGGTCAGTGATATCCAATCTTCATAGGTTGGCTATAGCGCACCATTTCCAGCATTGAATCTACAACGTGAGTTAGTGCCTAAAGATGTCATCTTCGTTGCATATGAATTGCCATATGTAACGACTTTTAATGCAATGATTAATTACAAAGACCACTTACACTTTAGATTAACTATTCTCATTCTGACTCTGGCTCAGGTTTGTTATCCAGTGTACAAGTAACACCATCTCATTAAGTAATGAGAACAAGAATTTTTTCATTGCTTAGAAACAGGGGTTTGCAGCAGAGGTTAGTAACAAGGGGCAGCAGCAGGCGACTTCCAGGCATGCTCACACCACCAATGAATCTCTATCGATTCAGCGACTCTGCTCCATAATATACTTTCATGTGAATTAGCAGACTGGTCTGTTCCGCTCAAAAAATAGTAAACTGGTCTTCCAGCTCTATTCAGCAAGCGACTCAACTTTGCCCTTTTGCCCTGCCCCGCCTTGCCCTGCACCGCCTTGCCCTGCACCGCCCCACTTTATTTTGCCTTGCTTTTCCTCGCTTCACCTTGCGCCCACTAGAAACTTGTTCCTCACATTGGGTATAAAGGAAGGACACCATAATAGGCAAGCATAAAGGGTTATTTAGATTTATAGTAGCTAAGTCATTGAAGAACATAGAACGCTACTGTTTGCGAGAGCAATCTACTGTGTGTACTTCGATCAATATCGTTAGACAAGACACACCATCTACTTCAATCGGCTGAATAGCCACCTCAAATTGTATGTTCCTCGACAGGGCTCTGCTCACGAACTCTTTGCCTGTCTATTCCCAACCTTGTTCACAATTACAGCGTTTTGAATAGTCAAATAATTACATATTTGATCATGGTGTCCGATACTCCTCTGGCGACTAGCTATCGCACACCGTAAATTATGTAGTTATATGGAAAGTAAAAACAATAATAAAAGGGAATTGAAATAAGATGGCACAGACTATCAACACCAATGTAATGTCACTGAATTCACAGCGACACCTGAGTTCTTCCCAAGCGGATCTTTCACAATCAATCGAACGGCTTTCATCCGGATTACGTGTTAATAGCGCAAGGGACGATGCTGCCGGACTTGCAATCGCCGCAAGAATGGAAGCACAAACACGTGGCGCAGATGTGGCCATTCGAAACGCGAACGACGGAATTTCTTTAACACAAACTGCTGAGGGCGCTCTCAACGAAGTTGGCAATATGCTTCAGCGCATGCGAGAGCTAGCCGTGCAGTCAGCCAATGGCACAAACAGCTCATCCGACAGAGCTAATCTTGATGCTGAATACCAGGCGCTGAATACCGAAATTGGAAGGATAGCAACATCCACTGAGTTTAACGGTATTGCAATTATCGATGGCGATGCTGGTGATCAGACATTTCAAATTGGTGCGAACAAGGATGACACCGTAAAAGTAACAACGGTTCAACTGACAGATGTCGGCGGCGACATCAGCAATGTCGCTAATGCTGAAAAGGCTTTAGATGATATCGATACAAAAATCGACACCGTTGCTGAAAACAGAGCAACCTATGGTGCTGCCAGCAGCCAATTGTCCAGCGCAATAAATAACCTTCAGATAATGTCAGAAAATACCAGTGCTGCTCGAGGCAGAATCATGGATGCAGACTTTGCTGTGGAAACTGCAAATATGACAAGAGCGTCGATTTTGCAGCAAGCCGGCACCGCAATGGTAGCCCAGGCTAATCAGGTACCCAACAACGTCCTCAGTTTACTACGATAGGACATCCGCAAGTTGTAAAGGTAAATGATGAGAGCTGCTCCTATGAGCAGCTACTCTTCATGATGCCGGCAATACATCTAATCCGGATTATTCGTGATATGCGAACATATCGCGCCGGATTTGTTTTCATGGTGCCCGTGGTCGAATTGCAGGTCGTCTCGCGTCGACCAGTTTGATTGATATTCGTTAAAGAAGACACTCAATTAGCCACGGGGCTGTGGAATCAAGGATCAAGCGAGATGCCGTCGAGATCGTGAGTAAATCGGGCTGAAATAGCAAACTCATAAGCCCTCCGCATACAGGTGTCGATCCGACTTAGCCTGCCCCCTTCATGTGCGTTATTCATTGCCATGAAAGCAGCGTGGCAACAGCACATTAATTTGACACAATCCTGTGTTGTGTATCCAAAATACAGTCACCGTATATCAAGACCATTGTGCGCTACTGCGCGACTCTTTAGTAAATGCGCCTGTAAACAATAGCCTTATCGTCACATTTCCTTCAGCGTCACAGTTCTGACGTCAAAACAAAATTCGCACTAAAAAATTGACTCCCCGAACCGATATCGTTCTCAGGCGTTTAGCTAGCGCCTGTTAGGAGAATCTGTTAATTATGTTTAATGGAATAATAATAATCAAAGGAATGAAACAAAGATGGCACAAACAATAAATACAAATGTCGTGAGCCTCAACTCACAACGACATCTTAGCACCTCACAAGCGGATCTTTCTCAATCTATTGAAAGGTTGTCTTCTGGACTGCGCGTAAACAGTGCACGCGATGACGCAGCTGGTTTGGCAATCGCTGCTCGCATGGAATCCCAGGTTCGGGGCTCTGACGTTGCAATGCGTAATGCGAATGACGGTATATCTCTCGCCCAAACTGCTGAGGGCGCGCTCAATGAAGTTGGCAACATGCTTCAGCGAATGAGAGAACTCGCTGTGCAGTCCGCCAACGGTACTAACAGTTCGGGTGACAGAGCTAATCTCGATGCCGAGTATCAGGCTCTGGACACAGAGATAGAGCGACTGGCTACTTCAACAGAGTTCAACGATGTCGCTATCCTGGCTGCAGATACGACTACTACATTCCAGATTGGCGCGAACAAGGGCGACACACTGGATATCAACACCAAGCAGGTGTCTAAAGTCACTGGTGATATTAAAACTGTCGGTGGTGCGGAGACCGCACTCGATGCGATTGATGCCGCGATCGATACTGTCGCAAGTGATCGAGCCAATCTTGGTGCAGCCAGCAGTAATTTCAGTAGTGCTATTAACAACCTGCAAATCATGTCTGAGAATACCAGCGCTGCCAGAGGCAG
>CAYMVV010000280.1:0-4090 GCA_964393885.1 uncultured Granulosicoccaceae bacterium
AGAGCCAACAGTAATTGGTCCAGTAAACGGACAGTGGAAAGTATGGATGGCCACTTTGATCAGGTTAACAGGATCTGGAGTCAGGCGGACATTGTCATCGAGCCGGTCGTCGTACGACAAATCAAGGTGTCCGACTACCTGATCAAAGGACTCAGTCGACGTATAGGACGCGGTGGCATTGCAGATTTCTTCAGAGCCATCTACAACGGAAAAATTAATATTGGCACCCCTTATCACAGACAAGGCATGATGATGGCGTTTTATGTACCGTCACTGGGAGGACCAAACGGACTAATGCCGCTCGGT
Organism: uncultured Granulosicoccaceae bacterium; assembly: GCA_964393885.1. Lineage (GTDB taxonomy): Bacteria > Pseudomonadota > Gammaproteobacteria > Granulosicoccales > Granulosicoccaceae. The sequence goes on from CAYMVV010000280.1 coordinate 307, forward strand.
GTCAATGCCTTGTTTGTCGCAGATAACACCACCGTACGTGACGCCCGGGTAACCAGCCACGAAATCGGCCATAACCTGGGGCTCTACCATGCGCGGCGAAACCCGGGACAACTGCTTTTTTCAGGCTCCAATGGCGTGGAGTTAACAGAGACAGAGCAGATAGTCGCGCGTTATAACGCCAGAAAGTTCTTGTAACAGAGTGCGTGGCATTCCCCACTTAAAAAGACACCAGGACAGTTACATTACCTTTGGCGCCTGCACGCTCTGGTGAGAACGAGTTCACAGTAGCAGTTCACAGTTGCAATTCAGATCGGCAATTCAGATCGGTAGTTCAGATCGGTAGTTCAGATCGGTAGTTCGCATTAGCTGCTCACGATGGAAATCTGCCCGGTAAAGTCGTGACCACAAAGACTCCCGCTCTCCCCTTGTACTCGCCGCTTGCCACCCTGCCCGACCGGGATGACCAGCCGGACCATTCGACAACCACCAGCCCCGTTTTTTTAACCACGCCACACTATTATCGGCACTGATTAAACTTGTAATAAAAACGTTACAATTATTCGGATAATTGTACATTCCAGGTCACAACAACAGTCGAGAGAAAACGGTTTACTACGCCCAATTCAGTTCCAGCGGGTCCGTAGATGATTAAACCGAAACGAAAATGTGCATCTGAACAGGTCAACAGGCTGTCACTGGACTGGCTCAGGGCATCGCTGCTCATACTGGCCGTGTTCATTGCACCCGCCCATGCCGACGATTTGACTAAACGTGCGAACCACGGTCAGTTGTCGCTGAGCGCCTCCACGCTGAACTTTGGTTTGGTAGAGATTGGGGATCGAGCATCACAGCGGCTGACGATTAAGAATACCGGCAAGTCAAGGTCAGGCAACTTGCAGATCAGTACCCTGTATCTTGATGAGCGAGACGCTGTTAATTACGCGACTGATGTCAGTGGAAACATCAGTCTGCAGCCGGGGGAAAGTCGCGACCTCAATATCTACTTCGACCCTAAGGATGAAGGCATGACACCGGGCATGCTTTTTATCACGCACAGCGGCAGAGAGACCGTGTCGATTGTGAATCTCGAAGGTATTGGTATCGATTCGTTTCTCGGCAGTGGCCGGGCCCCGCCGATACTCGGCGAAGCCGTTGGTGAAGGTTCAGTTGCCTTTGTTAAAAGTTCATTGAATGGCATGAACCCGGTCAATGCTACATCGATACAGTTCGGACCTGACAACCGGCTTTATGCCGCCGCACTGAATGGCGAGATCCTGATATACGATGTACAACGCGATGGCATTAATCAATATAGCGTGACCGGCACCGAAACCATCGATCTGGTAAAAAATATTCTCAATCATGATGACGATGGTCAACCCAACCTGACAGTTAACACACGACTGGTTACCGGTATCGCTGTTACTGGCAGTGCGGCTAATCCAGTGATTTATGTGACATCAAGTGATCCACGCATTGGCGGCGGTGGCAGTGGCCTCAGCACCAACCTCGATACAAACTCCGGCATTCTGTCGCGACTGACACTGACGCAGAATAGATGGCAGAAAATGGACCTGGTTCGTGGACTGCCACGTTCTGAAGAAAACCATACCGCTAATGGTATTGCACTGGACGAGAATAACGGCAAGCTCTACATTGCCATGGGCGGCAACACTAACCAGGGTTCGCCATCCAACAACTTTGCCAAACTGCCAGAGTACGCATTGAGTGCGGCAATACTGGAAGTTGATCTGCTGGCCATTGGCAACACAACCTACGACCTGCCAACACTTGATGATGAAGATCGCCCCGGTGTCAACGATAACAACGATCCGTTTGGTGGTAACAAAGGGAAGAACCAGGCAATCCTGACAACAGCAGGCCCGGTGCAGGTATATGCGCCCGGTTTTCGAAATCCTTATGATGTGTTAATCACCGAAAGTGGTTTGATGTATTCGTGGGACAATGGCCCGAATGGTGGCTGGGGTGGTCACCCGACCAATGTATGCGGCAATGATATTGTCGAGCCCGGTCAGACACGCTTTGATGCATTACACCTGATTACCAGTCGTGGCTACTATGGTGGTCACTCAAACCCGACCCGTGCCAGTACAGACGTCACCTTCAATGCTTCTAACCCGCAGTCAGCTGTACCGTTTGGTAACCCGGTAGAGTGCGAGTACTACGGCCCAGCCGGGTCCGGGCTCGATCAACACCCGGAAAACTTTTCACTGATGTCCACCCCGGCATCAACCAACGGCCTTGTGGAATACACGGCGTCTAACTTCGGTGGTGCGATGAAGGGTGACTTGCTTGCAGCGGCGTTCAATAACAAAGTATATCGAGTCAAATTAACCAGCGATGGCAGCGCCGTTGATTTCAGCAACGCCCTGTTCTCTAATGTTGGCGGGACCCCGCTTGATGTCATTGCCCAGGGCGATGACAACATATTCCCGGGCACGATCTGGGTAACTGATTTTTCTCAGCAGACAATAATCGTATTCGAGCCACAGGATTTCGAACAGACTGCTGGCGGACCGCCTGCAGAAGTCTGCACAAGCGACGACCCGCTTGCTGATCCCGACAACGACGGATTCAGCACTGCCGACGAGCTGGCCAATGGCACCAATCCCTGTTCGGCCGCAGACTTTCCGCAGGACAGTGACAGTGACGGAATATCCAACCTGCTCGACAACGACGATGATAACGATGGCCTTCCTGACAACAGTGATCCATTTGCACGTGACAACGCCAATGGTGCTGCTACGTTCTTACCGGTCAGCTATCAATGGGAAAACGACAGCCCTTCAGCCGGGTTTATTTCGCAGCTTGGTTTTTCCGGCCTGATGACTAACGGTACCAGTGATTACAGCGACTTGTTTGACCTGAATCAAATGACTGTGCGCGGTGCCGCTGGTGTTGTTACTGTTGATAACGTTGCTGCCGGGGACGCTATCGGTTTTAGCAACAGCCAGGAATACGGATTTCAATTTGGTGTGAACGTATCCGCCGATGATCCGGAGCTGGTCGCCACAACCCGCGTAATTGCACCCTTTGCAGGTGTGGAGTCTTCCGGCTTTCAATCACTGGGATTGTTCATCGGCAATGGAGACCAGGACAACTACATAAAGCTGGTAGTCAACAATACCGGTTTTACCGGTGGGGTTGAATTACTGGCCGAACTGGCAGGGGATGTCATTGCAACTGATAATCTGGCAACCACTGTGTCAGGCTCAGACTATGCTGACCTCTATCTAAAACTTAACCCGTCTACACTGACAGTTAATGCATACTTTCGCATCAGTGTTAATGGTGTAAAGGGGCCGCTGCAATCACTTGGCAATGACATCGCAATGCCAGCGCAGTGGTTGAACGCACCCACCAGTCTGGCAGTTGGTATTATTTCGACGTCTAACGGTGGTACGCCGTTTCCGGGAACATGGGACTTTATCGAGGTAAGCAATGATGTTGCCGGCCTGATAGCGAACAGTGTTGATCCGGAACCTGAAAACACCACTGTCCCCGAAAACCCTGCGCCACCGGTCGATCAACAGGAGACAGAAACAGAAACAGAAACAGAAACAGAAACTGAAACAGATCGCAATGGAGTGCTAAATCTCGGCGGTGGCGGTCAGTTTAGTAACAGGGATACCATCGTGTTGATTTTGCTTGTGATCGTTTCGTTAACCGCTCGACGGTATGTCCCGGAAAACAGGCAGGCGAGCCCGTGCAATTAAGCTCTGTTCATGTTTCGGTCAGCAGGAGCGCGCAAAACGTCGTGCTT
>CAYMVV010000281.1:0-4024 GCA_964393885.1 uncultured Granulosicoccaceae bacterium
TCTCCGGTGCTCCCGGTCGAAAATTATGAATAACGACATCAGTGGTTTTTAACAGATCAAACAGTATCTGCTGACCGCGCTGCGATTTTATATCCAGTAGTAAACTACGCTTGCCGGGGCTTGCTTCGATCGGGAACATACAAGATATACGTGGACCAAAATTTGGTTCGGGCGGGTCAATCTTAATGACCTCGGCGCCGTACTCTGCGAGAGTGCGGCCAACCACAGGCCCTGCCAAAACGTTAGACAGGTCGAGTACGCGTATGCCTTTTAAGATTGCAGAATCATTACTGTTGGATTCCGTTTGCGTTGTGAAATTGATAGTCTCTTTTAGTAACTCTTCAATTGTTGCATGCTGGCAGCTTTCAGGCTGATAAAGATTCGCAGGACTACTGGACAGAGTAGTCTGCACGCCAATTTGTTTTATAGTCCCATGATGCGGATCGTCTACATCAACAATGAGTGCAGCAGCGTGCGCTTCAGGTGCATTTAACCATTCGCGGCTGGAACGGTGTGCAGTTGCCGGAATACCATTGGCAATGAGCAACTGCTCCCAGACATCGGCGTTTTGTTGTAACACCTTTTGTTGAATAAGCTCGCGCACGCGTCGGTTCCATTGGCGTGACCAGCCCGGGCCGTCAGCGATATTGTTGTTCAAGTGCAGGTTTTCATAGACAGGTAAATCAACCATGCCTGCACTGATCAGCTCATCGTATATTCCCAGAGTGTGCAGAATCCTGCGTGTATTGGGAGCATGCCCTGAGCCGACGAAATATATCCATTTGCCATCAGCAGCCTGATAGTTAGCGGTGGTCGGTTGATTCTGATCGATTATTGTTTTGGCAACTTCTGTTAAAGCGCTGTCTCCCTTCGTGTTTACCTCTGAGCGCCACTGTGAGACGTGCTGCTTTTCCTCTTCCGTTAAAGCCGGTGCATCATAACGTGCTGGCTTGCCTTCTATCTTCATATTGATAACCGCTAACGCTGACAACGCTGCCGCTGCCAGAGGCACCTCTATTTGTTCGCCACGACCTGTGGCTTCACGCTGGTAGAGCGCCATGGTAATTGCTGTGGCACCGTGTATCGCACCATAGGTTGACGCCACTGGTACAGGTGTATAGACCGGTCGTCCACCAAGCAGTCGCCGCAGTTCCTGAAGATCAGTGTATAGACCAGTCGCAGCACTTATCACCCCTTCGAATGCACGAATAGAGGCATTGGCTGTATCAGTCGATGAAAAGCCGGGCAGTGACAGGTAAACAAGCGCGGGGTTGATGGATGTCAGCGTTCTACCATCCAGCCCCAGTCGTTGCATGACGCCGGGTCGAAAGTTTTCAATCACAACATCTGCAGAGGCCGCAAGCTGTTTTGCACTATCCAGATCAGATGCGTCCTTGAGGTTTAGCTTGACGCGACGCTTGTTGCGATTGAATACAGCCTGTTGGGCAGTTCGGGATTGCGGGCAGTCAGGATGTTCAACATGGATAACATCCGCACCCTGATCGGCGAGCAGCATGCCGCACAAAGGCCCTGCTATATAGTGACCGAAATCAATGACACGTATCCCGTTCAGGGATCCGTGGCCGTGTGAGAGTACTTGTGTAATGTTCCGCTACTCAGGTTAACTATTTAGCATCCAAAACGTTTTTTCATGGCTCTGAATGTCATGGCTCTGAATGACATGGGTCTGAATGCGTGCAATCGTCAGATCTTTAGATACTGAATCGCTGGCCTCTGCGGCGCAGTCTCTGGTCGCCTTCAGGTCGAGCAATTTCTCATTAGCACGCGCCAGATGACGCACCATACCCGTTGAAGAGGAATCCTTGTCCATCTCTTCGATACCCGCCGTTTCAGCTGGTTTGGCTAAACCGTCCGGTGCCAATGAGCCCCTGGCGCGGTTTCGTTCAGATATCTTATCAACAGGCGTACGTTATCAAATAAGCTGTTCGCAGATGAGAGATTGTCACTTATTTCGGCCCTGTTCAAGTAAGACACGGGGCGGGGCAACACGCGAGGTTCACTAGCACTTCGGGATCAACGCCACCAAACGAGCATTTAAACAACTTGACAAGTAAACAGACGAGAATGCCGGAGGCCAGCAAACGAAGAACAGTGTTGGAACATGTGCAGTCATTGAGCCGCATTGCTGCCAGCCTGAGTATTGCCTTAGGGTGAGAATCCGGCCGGATTTGACAAAATTGGAGCGGAAATCGGCCCAAACGTGCACACTACTGTCCTGACGAGAGAAATCGATGAGGTTGAATGGCGAGACGCTGTCCGCTCGCTGACTGGATCTGGTGACAGAGAGAATGTGTTTATACCTGCTGCGCTGATAATTGCTATATACTCATGGGCACGAGACTTTCGTAGCGAGAAGAATAATATCTATAGTTTTAGCAGGGGGAATGCAGTTTGTTTTAATGCATTTTATAAAAACAAATAGCATTAATTATTACTAACCACTATCTATATTTGTAGTTTAATGAACAATAAAACAATTCAAATAGAAAATTGCGAACTATGCGTTATAGGTATGGGGATAGCAGGAATAAATGCCCTGAATAGTTCGTCATCCTATTTATCAAAAAAAGATAAAGTTATTGTGATTGACAGAAGAGAAGCTACAAAAGCTATTGGAGGCATGTGGAATACAGCATATCCATTTGTTCAATTACACCAGCCACGCTCCCTGTTTACAATAGGTAATAAAAAGTGGGGTTTGGATAAAGACCCCGACCATTTAGCCAATAGAGAAGAAATTATTGGACATTTTACTCATTGTTATAATGAGCTTAAAGAGCGGTTATCAATAATTGAAATGTTTGCTTATGAATACCAAAGTTATGAAGAAGTAAAAACCGCTGATGGATATAGTGTGCACATTAGTTTTCAATCTATTAATAAGGATTTGCCCTTATTAATGGTTAAAGCGAAAAGATGTATTAAAGCCTTTGGCTTTAATATAATGCCTAATGATCCAATGAAATTTAGTTCAAATAAAGTAAATTCAATTACTCCAGAGTCTCCTTCTCTATTAAATTGCGAAGTAGCTAATGATGACAAACCGATTTATATTGTAGGTGGGGGAAAATCAAGTATGGACGTGGCTAATTGCATTTTAGCTCAAAATCCAAATAGAAAATTGAATTTCATTATAGGTAAAGGAACCTATTTTTTAAATAGAGATATATTTTTTCCATCGGGTATTAAGAAAAATTGGACAGGTACTACGATCAACAAATTGCTATTAAATATAGCGCTGCTTTACGATGAGAAAAATATCGAATCAGTAATTGACCACATCAAAAATACTTATGGCTGTCTACCTTTTAAAGATGCAAGGCAAAATGTATTTGGGCTATTGTCTTCTCATGAAACAGAAGCGGTCAAAAAGTCGGTAGACACAGAAGTTTACGATTATATAAATGATGTAGTAGAAGAAGATGAAAAGCTGTATATACGCTATAAAAATGACCCAAACAAACAAGTAGTGGCGGGTAGTTGGTTTATTCTCTGTACAGGGTACCTATACCGTAAAAAAGAAGACTTTGAACCTGTTTTATCACCTCATGAAAAAGTATTGTCTATAAATAACACGGCATCAACTGTTGCTTTTACATCATTAGGAAGCTATTTCTTGCCGCATTTATGGTTTCGGAATAAATTCAAAGATGTACCTATTAACCAATTTAATCATGCAGATTTAATAAAAAAAGACAAAGAAGCTTATTTGTTTGGTGTTTCCGCACAGGCAATCCATAATTTAATCTATTTTGTTGAAGCTTTACCGTTTGTTGTAGTTTATAAGTGCGGGGCAAACTTTGACAAATGGTTTCCTCTGCATAGACAATTTCTTGTACTTTTGAATATTTTGATAAACAAAAAAAGATATTTAAAACATACGTCTGAAATATTGGACAGGCTTAGTAATAAATATAATGTTGAAAGTAAGGTGGTCGGTCGACTTGACTAGCAACAGCGGGAGTCCCCCCGGCTATGCCGGGGAGGCACCCAACGTTTGACG
>CAYMVV010000282.1:0-4019 GCA_964393885.1 uncultured Granulosicoccaceae bacterium
TTGTGGTGTTGCCGACCAGGAAACCGCTGGAGTTTATAGAGGTTACTCGAGTTCAGAGGTGTGAGTAGCGAGCCCTGAGTGCGTTATCAGCTTTGGATCGCCCGCGTTGAATCGAGAGCTTGAATCGAGAGCTTTGGATCGAGAGCTTTGGATCGAGAGCTTTGATTCGAGAGCTTTGATTCGAGAGCTTTGATTCGAGAGCTTTGGATCGGGATCAACTTCTGTTCGCCTATCGAAGAATCTGGGAGTCCGCTTGCACAATCACAAGCGGTTGGTTGCCCAGGTTCCTTTAAAGTGCCACAAGGCTGCGGTGGCTACACGACAGATGCTGAACCAGCAGACTCGGTTTTAAAGCTCAGGAGGTCTATAGATGCCCGGTTTACCGCTGAACAAACGGCAATCAGCGATGCGCACACAATATTAGAGTGCAGGCCCGCGCCGTAGCGTGTTTCTGCTTTGCCTACCTGTATTTCTACATAGCAGGCAGATTGTGCGGAAGAGCCCACGCCTGTTGCATGCTGATGGTAGTCGACGACGCGAAAGTCCAGACCGAACTTCTTGTTGAGACTGTTGACGAAAGCGTCAATCGGTCCGTTACCGTTACCCTTTAACGCGACCGGCTCTCCGTTGTAATTGACCCTGGCTTCTATGTGACGATGCTCGCCCTCACTGTCTTCCGCTGTGGTCTGATGCTCCAGAAACTCAAGTGGATTGGTTGCCTGCAGAAATTCATCATTAAATGCAGCCCAGATTTGGTCGGAGTCAATTTCCTTGCCGGTATCATCGCTAATGCCCTGAATAACTTTACTGAACTCGATCTGTAGTCTTCTGGGCAATTCAAGTCCATGGTCTTTTTCGATAATAAACGCGACGCCACCCTTACCGGACTGACTGTTAACCCTGATTACTGCTTCATAGCTACGACCCACGTCTGCCGGATCAATTGGCAGGTAGGGAACATCCCAGTAGCATGCGTCCTGGGCGTCTTTTGACTGCTGTTCTAACGCATTGAGTCCCTTTTTTATGGCATCTTGATGTGATCCGGAAAACGCCGTAAAAACCAGTTCGCCGGCATACGGATGTCTTGGGTGAACTGGCAGCTTGTTGCAATGCTCGGTGGTTCGCATCACGTCGAATATGTCGGAGAAATCGAGGTTGGATTCCACACCCTGACTGAACAGGTTCAGCGCCAGGGTAACCACATCGACATTGCCAGTGCGTTCACCGTTACCAAACAGGGTTCCTTCAACGCGATCGGCACCCGCCATTAAACCCAGTTCAGTGGCTGCGACTGCACAGCCGCGATCGTTATGCGGGTGCAGGCTAAGCTCGATACTGTCGCGTCTGCTGACATGCCGCAAAAACCATTCGATCTGATCAGCGTAGATATTCGGTGTCGACATTTCCACCGTTGCCGGCAGGTTTAAAATCGTTTTATTTGCCGGACTGGGCTGCCAGACATCCATAACGGATTCACAGACTTCCAGCGCATAATCGAGTTCGGTGCCGGTAAAACTCTCTGGTGAGTATTCAAAGCGCCACTGTGTGTCGGTATGTTTGGCTGCGCACTCGGCAACGTATTTTGCGCCGTCAATTGCGATCTGTTTGACGCCGGCTCGATCCTGTTGAAAAACGACGCGACGCTGAACGGTTGATGTTGAGTTGTAAAGGTGCATGATCGCCCGAGGGCAATCGCGCAGGGCTTCATAGGTTTTTTCTATCAACTCCGGCCTTGCCTGAGTCAGTACCTGAATAGTGACATCGTCTGGTATCAGATTCTTGTCGATCAAATGTCTGACAAAGTCGTAGTCGGTTTGCGATGCAGCGGGAAATCCGACTTCGATTTCCTTAAACCCTATGTCCAGTAACAACTGGAACATACGCAATTTGCGCTCACTGCCCATCGGTTCGATCAGTGCCTGATTGCCGTCACGCAAGTCAACACTGCACCAGTTGGGCGCCTTATCAATAATCTGCTCTGGCCACTGACGATCAGGCAGATCTATGCGGGCGAAGGGACGATATTTTTTTGATGGATCGATTTTCATTTGTTTGTGCCTTTAAATTGGTCTGTAGTTTTTTTGATCGAGATCGGGCTGTCAGGAAGGCCGGACAGCCTGCGTAAGTCGAGTTGGCAGACCAAAAGAGCGTATTTCGGGGAAACCGGCGAATCCCGTTGAGCCGAGACGCATGTGAACGACACAATCAAGCACTGGATTTCGCGCCGAAATTCGGGAGCAAGGTTGTATGCGCAGAAGACGCGATGGCATCGCGGTAACTGTATTGCTGGATAGGAGGAAAGCAGTGTCGTCGTTATTGGTGACGACATGCCGATAATGTCTTGCAGGAGTGAGATTTTCCATCTCTTGCCTTCGCCTGTGTATTTGGTGGTGGATCGATTATTTGGTCACTTATGGTCACTGCGATACCCGGTAAGCGGGGGCAGGTAGAGCTAACCCGGAGGCCTCAGGCCGCCGGGTAGATAAGGAGTAATCGATTGGAACAGGCGAGAATCATTAGTCTAGGGTATGACGAGCCATTGGCGTCAGTCAAGTAGCATCCGTTAAAGTCATCATTAATCCACAAGATCGGGGCCAACTGTCGCATTTTATGACTGACTGTGTGCTGTTGCAGTCGGGCTGCAAAGGCAACTGCACTAGTCCAGCACCTGATAGTGGGCTTCGACCGTATTTTTATTGTTTATATCAAGGATATCCTGCGGGCAGCACGACATGACAGCAATGCAATCGATTTGCGCGCGCCAAACCACATAGTCTCCGGCCGAGGAAAGCGGTGCGTCGAATGACAGTGCGCCATCGGGTTGCCACGGAATATTCATGAATAGATTCATCGAGCAGGGCGTATATGGCACGCTGTAGCCGAGTTCGAGAAGGGCTGCGTGCATATTGTCCTTGCAGTTGTCGTGGTATTCGGTGCAACCCAGCAGGCCGTAGCGCTCGTTGTCACAGGGGGCGATCACGGTATCGTGGCGACCCGGGGACGTATCGGCCTCAAGCGTCATGATAGGGCGCCGGCGGTTGGAGTACAGGTGATCACCAACCTCGGGGCACATTTTCAACCAGGTCGCGCGACATTGCTCCATACCGGAGTACTCGGTCAACTGGCCTGCGACAAAGGCCCAGAAATCGACCACCTGGTGTCCATGGGTATTGATGATCTTTAAAGCCTGGCCCTTATTGACAGCAACGGCTTTGCCGCGTCTTGCCGCGATAGTTTGAATACTTGACACGTCTTTCTCCTGAGTTATGTCACCGGTCCCCGTCGATTTGCCGGCGGCGATTGTCAATGTCGATCGCCGCAAAAGCAAACTCGCCTGCGCAGGCTGTGGTACCAGTGGACAATAGCTTTGCCTATTATCCGGGAAACACGCAAGAGTGTGCGCGGAAGAAATCCGTGTAGCGAGAGCGAGCTACGTGGAGGGCGTTTTTACGATCATTTGCGGTGCGCGGTATGTTATCCACGAAACAGCATTTCTCGATGCAGTGCGCATCGAGCTCTTGCAGCCAGTTGGCAGCACGTCGGGCTCATGCGGCAGGTATGAGCAGGCCGCTATTTCAATATTTCGTGAACGTCGGTTTCCGGTGCGCCGCCGCGTTGTCTGGAGCCTGCTACCACGTGCACATTGTTATTTAACACGACGGCAGCGCCACCGTGCCGCGCGGTGGGCAGCGGACTGAGGCTGCGCCAGTTGCCACTGAATATATCGAATGCTTCCACTGCGTCGTGTGCATCTTTAGTGGCTAAAGATTCACCACCCAGGACAATCAGTTCGCTACCAACCCCGACAGCCATTGTACCGGCTCGTTGAGTCGGTATATTCGCTGCTGTTGTCCACCGTTGTTGCTTCAGGTCGTAGATGTTCGTTCTGCCAACGGTATTGCCAAAAGTGTTGGGATGATCGCTGCGTCTGCCTCCTGCAACCACCAATTGATCGCCGACGATGGCAATGGTTGCGTGGTCTCTCGCGTCCGGAGCGTCGGCCAGTGGTTGCCATTGAC
>CAYMVV010000283.1:0-3982 GCA_964393885.1 uncultured Granulosicoccaceae bacterium
TTTGCAACAGACGGCAGACCGGCGAGTGCCATCGCCAACTCAGACTCATCGTAAGTCTGGTTGTTTAGCTTGCCTTCGAAATAATCTGTATACGCCTGCATGTCGAAGTGGCCGTGGCCGCACAGGTTAAACAGTATTGTCTCACTCTTGCCTTCTTCCTTGCAGCGCAATGCTTCCTTGATGGCACCGCGTACAGCGTGGGTCGCCTCGGGTGCCGGTATGATACTTTCAGTGCGGCCAAACAATACACCTGCCTCGAAGCATTCCAGTTGGTCGAGCGCGTGTGCTTCAATTAACCCCAGGTCGTGCACATGGCTTACCAGTGGTGCCATACCGTGATAGCGCAGACCGCCCGCGTGGAAACCTGATGGCACAAACTGCGCTCCCAATGTGTGCATTTTTACCAGTGGTGTCATTTGTGCGGTGTCACCGAAGTCATAGGCAAACTTGCCACGAGTGAGTGACGGGCAGGCAGCCGGCTCTACCGCGACGATGCGAACATCATGGCCGCCGCGCAGTTTGGCACCAAGAAACGGAAAGGCTATACCGGCAAAGTTACTGCCGCCGCCGGTGCAGGCAACAATGACATCCGGATAGTCGCCTGCCATTTCCATTTGACGCATAGATTCCATACCGACTATGGTCTGATGCATCAATACATGGTTTAACACGCTGCCCAGCGCGTATTTGGTGTCGTCGTTTTGAGCAGCTATTTCAACGGCTTCACTGATAGCGATGCCCAGACTGCCGGTGCTGTCGGGGTTTTGTTCGAGGATGGATCGACCCGCTGCAGTTTGCTCACTCGGACTTGCAATACAGGTCGCGCCATAGGTTTCCATCATCGACTTGCGATAGGGCTTTTGTGCAAAGCTCACCTTGACCATAAACACCTGCACCTCAAGACCAAAAAGTGCGGCGGCGTAGGACAGGGATGATCCCCACTGTCCGGCGCCGGTCTCGGTGCTGAGGCGCTTGATACCCTGTGCCTTGTTATAGAAGGCTTGTGGCACTGCAGTATTTGGCTTGTGGCTGCCTGACGGGCTGACACCCTCGTACTTGTAGTAAATCTTTGCGGGGGTATCGAGTGCTTTTTCGAGTCGGTGTGCACGATACAACGGGGTTGGCCGCCACTGGCGATAGACTTCTCTGACCGGATCGGGGATATCGATCTCGCGCTCCTGCGATACCTCCTGCATGATCAGCTCCATTGGAAACAGAGGTGCCAAGTCGTCCGGGCCGATGGGCTGGCCTGTACCGGGGTGCAGCGGCGGTGGCGCCGGTGTCGGCAGATCAGCCTGAATGTTGTACCAGGTCTTTGGAATATCCGCTTCTGTTAGCAGGAATTTGGTTTGATCAGTCATGCTTCCCCCGACAGGTAAAATTTAAACCCATGACGCACTGTAACGGATTTCGCTGTGTTTTTCTTTTTCTGGTTATGAGTGGATACCGGTGTTCTTCCAGGTGTTCTTCTCTCCTGAAAAAAGCTGTGAGAAACGAACAGGCAGGTGATTGGTGCGGGTTAGTGGTAGCATGGACCGTTTCCCGAAACAGAAACCGTAGTACCGTGTGGTGCGCCGATTTGCCTCCACCTATGTAAACGATGGGTTTAAAACCACGGGTGTGCAACCACGGACATGAAGACACCGACATGAAAACGCAGACATGAAAAGCGCGCCCGATAGTCCCGCCGTTGACCCGGCCGCGGGTAGTGCGGGCACCCATGAAAAAAGCCCGGCCGATGGCGGGCAGCCGATGCTGGTGCTTAAGAAAAATGAAGAGCGTCGACTGGCAGCCGGGCACTTGTGGGTGTACAGCAACGAGGTAGATAAATCTAAATCGCCGCTCAAAACATTTACCGCCGGCGAACAGGTGCCGGTGTACTCCAGTCGCGGCAAGTTCATTGCGATGGCTTGTGTTAATTCGCATTCACTCATCTGCGCCAGGGTATACAGCTACCGTCGCTCCGAGTTTATCAATCAGGACCTGATCAAGTCCCGGCTGGCCACGGCACTGGCCCTGCGTGATCAGTGTTTTGATCAGCCGTTTTATCGTCTTGTGCACGGCGAGGGCGACTGGTTACCCGGGCTGGTCATTGATCGATATGGTGATTACCTGGTCGTGCAGACCAACACCGCCGGTATGGATCGCGAGCTGCAGCTGGTGGTTGCGGCGCTGGTTGAGTTGTTGTCTCCGGCTGGTATCTATCTGCGCAATACCAGTAGCTCTCGCGAGCTGGAGGGGCTGGAGAGTATTGCGGAGACAATCCATGGCGATGTCCCTGAAACCACAGAGATTGTCGAAAACGGCATTCGCTACCAGATTCCGTTAACCGGCGGTCAGAAAACTGGCTGGTTCTACGACCATCGCGATAATCGTCAGACCCTGCAGCGTTTTTGCAGTGGCAAGCGAGTGCTGGATGCATACTGTTACTTAGGTGGCTGGGGAATGAACGCGCTTGCTGCGGGCGCATCACAGGTGACCGCCATCGATAGCTCGGCTGCCGCCATAGACGGTGCACAGATCAACGCAGGGTTGAACGGCTTTGATGACCGCTGGCAGGGCTTGCGCGGTGATGTCAGTGAGCAGTTGCGCCACCTGCGTCAGACGTCTGAAAAGTTTGATGTTGTCATTCTTGATCCACCAGCGTTTATTAAACGCGCAAAGGATAAAAAGGCAGGTATAGAAAAGTATCGCAGCGTTAATACACTGGCGATGGCCCTGTTGAACCCCGGTGGCATGCTGGTGTCCGGCTCGTGTTCCTATCATCTGGCGGAAAGCGAGTTGCAGCGGGTGATGTTGCACAGTAGCCAACATGCCGGACGAACGCTGCAAATTCTGGCCAGAGGCCATCAGGCGATCGATCATCCGGTACACGCGGCTATTGCTGAAACCGAGTATCTGAAAGCAGTGTTTGCGCGGTTAATAAGGTAACCGTGCCGGGGCCGGGTATTTGGCGCTGCGTGCTGAAATTTTCGCGGTTGTTACCTGTCTATACCTTGCTTGTACGTTGACTTCACCCTGGCTTATACCTTGTTTGGGCTGGTGATAAGCGTCTGCCGGCCTTTGTTGGCTCGGTAGGGACGATCTGATCAGGCTATAATCCCGGACTCGCGGCAATAAACAGCTGCGACGTTTGCTCATCCTTCCGTTTGCTGGAAAATCCATGATTGCATACCCCAATATTGATCCGGTGGCTATTTCGCTGGGACCCATCAAAGTGCACTGGTATGGCCTGACCTACCTTTTTGGCTTTGTTGCTGCCTGGTGGCTTTTTAACCGGCACACCCGCAGGCTGAATGCCAACTGGTCCAAAGATGACATTGCCGATCTGGTTTTCTTCGCCGCCATCGGGGTTATCCTGGGCGGACGATTGGGGTCCATCTTGTTCTACAACACGGAGGCATTTCTTGCTGATCCTTTAATGATCCTGCGAATCTGGGAAGGAGGCATGTCATTCCACGGTGGCTGTATCGGTGTTGCCATTGCGATAATTATTTTTGCACGCAAGACAGGACGCAGAATGTTTGAGGTGGGCGATCTTGTCGCGCCGGTCACGGCAATTGGTCTCGGAGCAGGCCGAATCGGCAACTTTATTAACGGCGAGTTGTGGGGCCGGGTCACTGACGTGCCGTGGGGTATGGTATTTCCATTTGAGGCGGCGGGCCCGTTGCCGCGACATCCGTCGCAGTTGTACCAGTTTGCGCTGGAGGGGATCGTGCTGTTTACCGCGTTGTGGATTTATTCCCGCAAGCCGCGCCCGATGATGGCGGTAACCGGCATGTTTCTGCTGCTGTACGGCGTCCAGCGGTTTATTGTAGAGTTCTTTCGTCAGCCCGATGAGCACTTGTCGTTTGTTGCCCTGGGCTGGATGACCCGCGGTCAACAGCTGTGTATTCCGATGGTGGTGATTGGTATTGGGCTGATCTGGCTTGCCTATCGGCGTGGCGAAATGGCTCCGACGACCAGCAGCGCGACATAAAGC
>CAYMVV010000284.1:0-3981 GCA_964393885.1 uncultured Granulosicoccaceae bacterium
TGGTCGCCATTGTAAAGTTTTATTTCCGGGAAGCGTGGTACCACCTCTGCTTTTCTGATTACTTCGATACTGATTGCTTCCATCGGACGAGCCCCGGGCGTGCCTCCGGCACCCTGCCCGCCTGTTTGGTCATACACTGTCTGATTGTTGTGTACTTACCGGTGATCGCTTCTCTGCAACGCTTCTCTGCAATGTCTGTCACTGCAATCTGTCACAGCGCTGGAGTGGCAATCCTGCACTAGTCTGTTTGCATTTTCACCAGCCGGACTGGAGAAACACCACATTGTTTATGGTCGGCTCGGAAGCCCCGCTGACGATAACCATGGGTGATCGAATGGTTAAGGCAGGATCAACTCCGGTGCTAAATACAGTATCTTTTTTACTTATACTGGTTTACTAATGCTGGGTTCAGCAATGCTTGCGGTAATCTCAATCCTTGTTCAAAAAGATCCGCATGCGTCATAGCGTCTGGAACAATTACACCGAACTACAGTAAAAAGTAATTGTGACGAACTTCACTTCATATTTGCCCGCAGCTATGCGGATCAGGCTATCGTATTTGTTGTGGAAATAAGACAATTTCCACACCATTAAGCCCTGCCATAGTTTTCCAGCGCTTCGCCTCTGCACTTATTACGTTATAGAAGATACGATGACATATCCAGTTCTTAACGGTAAATGCAGGGTAGCGATCAACGATGATGACGCCGGTGGCGCCATCCATCGTTGATCAGGGCCAGAATATTGAAGTTTGAGTATTGAAGATTGGGTTATGCCACCAAACCCATTACGCCGAACACGACGAGTAAACACGAAAAGCCAAAGCATACAGCGTAGGTGCTGACGAGAAGATCATTATTTTGCATGGTTCTTTCTCCTGATTAATGTTGCTTAGCTCTGGTACGGTTTTGGTCCGTACGCTATTTGGACACACCGCACCCGGGACAGGTTCGAAGAAAGAAGTATACAAATTATAACAATACCATCAGCTATACGCCGGGCCACACGCCGGTGCAGCGCAAATTCGCACGCGCATATTATCGCCGCTGATCAGACAGCGTATTCGAGTCAGAGCATTCTAGCAGCGCAAAAGCGATGACATTGATGGACTCCCGGATGGGTAGAAGGTGCGATATAAACTGCATTGAACGCAGTCCAAGGTGTAATGAACCCCCTCGGTTGAAAATCAGATGCCAAAAACCCTGGAGCAAGCTATCGCTATGTAATGATTACTTCAACCGTTGTACATAGCGAGCCTTCAATGGATTAAACCAGGTCCTGGAGTACTCCACCGGCAGCCTCTGTTGTGCCCAACTGGAGCGCTCTATAAAACCGAACATATCACCTGGCTTGCCCGCAAAGCTATCCGGTGTCCATGACGGCAGCTCGCGAACAGACACCCTGTCCTCCGCACGATGAATCCAGAACCCGAGTTTCAACTGGTAGTATCGATAAAGCGAATCGCTCAGCTGAGTAATATCTATTTCACCTGCATCGCGATCGAGCCAGATTTCCTCAATCGCTATAGCTATCTGATCCAGAAAGCGCAATCTTCTCAGTCGGGTTGCGTGCGAAGAAGTGCCAAACGCCGGTAACGATGCAGGCTTGTGGAGTTCCTTTACCTGTAAAACCCGAGCTGTCGGCAACCCGCCACCATCGGGCAACTC
Organism: uncultured Granulosicoccaceae bacterium; assembly: GCA_964393885.1. Classification (GTDB taxonomy): domain Bacteria; phylum Pseudomonadota; class Gammaproteobacteria; order Granulosicoccales; family Granulosicoccaceae. Next base: position 1,668 of record CAYMVV010000284.1, read on the forward strand.
CAGCCGGAACATAGAGTAGATGCTGCGGACCCGATCAGTCATGCGCACATAATTGCCGGAGCCCTGTACGCTTTCAATCATTTCCTGACGCTGCAATACAGACAGTGCTTTGCGTAAGGTGCGAACCGTCGTGCCAAACTGTTTTGCGAGCATACGCTCCGGTGGCAGTCGATCACCTTCACTGAATCGACCTGCTGCAATCTCGCGACTGATGGACTCGCTGATCTGCAGATACAACGGAATCGTTGTGGTGTCAGTTCGTGCAAGTTGAGCGACGTTATCACCTGTCGACTCGCGAGGGAGGCAATCCCCGGACTTCCTGGACCCTGACAAGATTATCTGACCTCGGTGATACCCAAGTGATACACCAGACAACTCCGATGCAGCGATTGAACAACTGGTTCTGCGGTGCGGCAAAAAACCAACAATTTCTGATACTTCTCAATGAGAAGTCACCTTCTGACAGCTTCAATTATATAAACAGAAATCATAAATTGATACACCATTGCTTTACCTTGTTGCGGCTGCTAGATTGGACTGCCCCATCAGGAGCGCCTCATGTCAGTGGTACCAATTACGTCAGCGGATCTGGATGGTGCGGAAATATCCTGGTTTTCAGCGCTGTGTTCGGATGATTATCAGTTTCTCGGTGTACCGGATGGAGACCTGCGATCCTCCTGGTCGCATTGTTCGGAAATCGTAAAATCCGCTGAAGCAATGGGGTTTAAAAACGTATTGTGTCCCTCTTCCTATCAGGTAGGCCAGGACACACTGAGTTTTGTTGCTGGCTGCGCACCGATCACCTCACAGATCAACCTGCTGGCTGCAGTGCGTTGCGGCGAGATGCAACCGATCATGCTGGCTCGTACCATTGCCACACTTGATCACATGCTTGAGGGCAGGCTCACCGTCAATATCATTTCATCAGATTTTCCCGGTGAAAAAGCAGACAGTGGTTTTCGTTATCAACGTTCACGCGAAGTTGTAGAGATTTTAAAGCAGGCATGGACACAGGATCAGATCAATTATCAGGGTGAGGTCTATCAGTTCAGTGACGTCACAACCGACCCTGCCCGCCCCTATCAAACCGGCGGCCCACTACTGTACTTCGGTGGCTATTCACCGCCTGCGCTTGAACTCTGCGGCCAGCACTGCGATGTATACCTTATGTGGCCTGAAAAGATGGATGAGCTCGAAGGACGTATGAAAGCAGTGAACGAAGTTGCTGCTCGCTATAACCGTACACTGGATTACGGGTTAAGAGTGCACATGATTGTTCGCGATACCGAAGCCGAAGCACGCGAATACGCTGAGTATATTGTTTCAAAACTCGATGACGAACAGGGACGCGCCATAAGAGAAAGAGCGCTCGACTCCGGTTCACTTGGCGTAAGCCACCAGGCAAAAAATCGTCAGCAGGCAGCTGATGACGGATTTGTAGAGCCACTGCTGTGGACAGGTGTTGGCCGGGCACGTTCCGGTTGTGGCGCCGCATTGGTTGGCTCACCGGAACAGATCATAGAGCGCATACAGCAGTATCAGAAGATGGGCATACGTTCGTTTATTTTTTCAGGTTACCCGCACCTTGATGAAGCCGAACACTTTGGTAAGAAAGTACTGCCTCATCTCAATAATGTTTCATTACCGCACGTCTATGGTCGCGTGCCGGAATCCGCACCTGCAACCCCGCTTGCCAATGGGTTGCGAAGTTAAACAGCAACACTGTAAAAACACTTATGAAAAGAATAAAAATCACAGACAAACTTGAATTCAGCCAGCTCATTTACGGCATGTGGCGCATCGGCGATGACGATAACACCACACACGAACACGTCACAGCCAAAATTCAAAGCTGCCTTGATCAGGGCATCACGACCTTTGATCAGGCGGATATATACGGCGGTTACACGGCAGAGGCAATATTGGGAGCTGCTCTTAAGAAGAATGCGTCTTTAAGAACGCAGATGGAAATTGTAACCAAGTGCGATATAGTCGCTCCAATTGGCCGCTACAGTGACAAGCGGGTTAAATACTACGACACCAGCAGCAAACATATCGAAGCGTCGGTTAACCAGTCATTGACCGATATGGCAATCGAACATATCGATCTTCTATTGATTCATCGCCCTGACCCGTTAATGCATCACAATGAGACAGGTACCGCCCTCGACAGTCTGATTAACTCTGGCAAGGTTGGCGCTGTTGGTGTGTCCAATTTTCGCCCATGGGACTGGAAGCTTCTACAGTCTGCCATGAACCATCCGCTGGTCACCAACCAGATAGAACTGTCACTTGCCGAGATAAGCCCGTTTAC
>CAYMVV010000285.1:0-2430 GCA_964393885.1 uncultured Granulosicoccaceae bacterium
AGACTTTGTCCCGAGATGCCGCTCAAGGTCAACGTGCTATCTCTGCCTTGAACGAGTTACCGTTATTGTCCCTGCCAGTCAATGTGACCGGTCCTTCTCCGGGTGTATTGACGGTAAATACCGGATTCTCCGCTACGGGTTCAAAAGGCATGATCACTCCGACCTCGTTACCCTCTGCATCGGACACCTTGATATTCTCGAGGTAAAAGGCCGGTATGCCATCGGCCAGGCCAGTATCCATCGGATGCATGACGCGAAAACGCATCCGGCCTTCATCCTGATGATTGGCAAAGAAACGACCACTGGTTTCGCCCAGTCGGCTCGCCCAGTCGGCATTGCCACTTCCGATACTCGGCGCTGTGCAACCACCGCCCGCAGCATTGATCCAGGTACCACCCACATGCCAGCGGCCGTCAGTGGTCTTGACGGCTGCACGTATGGGTGTACCTTGTTGCACCTTGACGCGGAAGCCAATTTTTGGCTGCATCGAGTTGGGATAGAACCTCAACACCGTTGTAATCGGATTCAGATCTGCGAAAACCAGAATCTCCTGCACATCATCCAGTTTGCTGGCATCGACCATGATCGGTACATTCATTGAGTCTTCAGCATGACCCGCTGAAACCACACTGACATCGTCCGAGAACGCCACGCTCTCGTCCGCAAAATACTGCTGCGCCATGTACTCCCACATCGGAGAATTGAGCGGATCCTTCACCGGCAGTGTGGCCCCGGCGCCAGACGCGCAAAGCAGACCGACCGGAATCACAGCTGACAAGCACAGTTTTTTGATAATGTTCATAGTTATCTCTATTTTGACAAGTAACGCGACAGGCGAACCTTGTTAAACACGTGCCGATCAGACTCATCGACGTGCAGATCTTCTTCTGTTATCGGCCAGACAACACCGTTCTCTGGAGGCGAGGCAAGGATATTCAGATCTACCTCACGCAAGTCACCGACGATTTCGCTAACGGCACCCGCTGATTTTGACACATCATCGATCTTGAAATACAGACCATTCCACGCGTCGATGCCATAGTCGTTCGCGCCACGATGAATAAAGAGCAGATCGTATTCCAGGCTGCGCATATCCTCGGCGGTAACTTTTACCGGTTTTTCATAAGGATAGGGCAAATAGCACCACATGACCTTGTTCTGGTTAAAACAACGAAATGGCCGCATCGATAAAAAGTGGTTCGTGAACAGCTTCTCGTCCGGTTCAAACTCGTGGCTGTCATCAGTGATCTCCAGTTGCCCGATAAGCAGGCTGTTATCACCGGCTCCCTGCAGCGTAACATCGAAGATACCGGTGATGCCGTCTTGTGCCAGTACCGGTGAAAGACACAGGGCCATGGCCAAAAAAACAATGCCCGACTGACAGGTTGAAACCAGTCGCCTTGCGCTTCTGGCTGAGCGCCTGATTCCGCGCTTGATCCCGCGCCTGGTACCGCGGATTCTGACGGGTCGCCCGGTGTTCATCGTTGTTACGGTGCTACTGCAACTTGTAGCCTGTAGCGATCGATGCTGGCAGTGGATCCCTGTAGTCCACACCGTGGCGCTCGAATATTTCTTTGATGGCGCCTTCCTCACGAAGTTCCGCCATTGCAACGGTCACCGCCTGAATCAGCTCTTTGTGATTAAAACGCAATGCCACGCCGACATCCCATCCGTTGCTCCTGAGGCCGGTCACGGGAATCTCTCGCAGATCGAAGTCGGCACCGCTCTCATTCAGGATACCCTGAACCTCTACCGACGGGCCGAATATCGCATCGATCTCTCCCGCGGCGAATGCAACTGACGCCTCGCTGATATTGAAAAAGTGCACCACGTTTTGCTGCTTGTTACCATGCCGCGGGCTTAACAGGTAAAAATCAGCCAGGGTATCGACTTCAACCCCGATGCGGTGTTGATCTATGTCATCGACACTGCGCAGAGAACTGGCCGTTTCCGGGTTCACCGCCATTGCCAGCGTCTCTCGGTAATAGGGAGCCACAAAACTGACCAGATCATTCGCTTTCGCGAAATCAAGGTCATAGGGAACATGCATCATAAAATCAGCGACACCACCGCCGATGTAATGCCCTTTCCAGATATTGTTGCGCAGATCATCTTCCATATTTTCATCGACACCAATCAGGCGCACCGATAAATTAACGCCCACTTTTTTGGCTACAAGATCCGCTATCTCGAGGTCTATACCAGCACGCTTGCCATCCTTTCGATAGGAAAATGGCGGGAACTCGCGGTAGGCGGCCGCCTCGATGCTGCCGCGCTCCAACACTTTGTCCAGTTGATCGGCACGAGCCGGTGCAGCGCTAAACACAGACATCGTGATGACGGCGGCAGTAGCCAGAGCAAAACAGCTGAAACGGTTAATCATAGAGTGCGTCGTTTAATAGGTGAGTGGTTTGACTGGTGCATCGACAC
>CAYMVV010000285.1:2530-3962 GCA_964393885.1 uncultured Granulosicoccaceae bacterium
TCCTGGCCGAGAATTTCCTCAAACGCAGGCATATAGGTGATGCCGTTACGTATCGCGCCATTGCGCGCTCGCATAATATACCACTCATCCCCTTCTGCATCGGATGGCAACTCGCGCAAATCGGGGGCTATGCCACCTGAAATAGCGCCCAGTCCGTGGCAACGAGCGCAATTTTGGTTGTAGGCCGATGACCCGATCTCTATCGCTTCCTCATTGCCGACATAGGGATTGGTTTCCAGCCATTCGTCAAAGCGCTCCAGGCCACCAATATCGACGGGCTGTGGCTGCACGTCTCCATGACCGTAAACGCGGCCCAGCATTAACAAGGTAACAATCGATACAACGAGGGTAAAAATTTTAAGCATTTGAAACCTGATTTATTATTCTGAAGAGTCAAACCGCCGACCACAGTGGTCGGCGGCAGCTACGCGTTTTATCAGGATGAAGGAAGCTTGAAAACCCAAACTGAACCACCCTGGTTCAGATATTTGACACGCTTCGCAACTTCGCCACCCCACAGAGGAACAGCGCCACCCCAGCCTGATGCGACGGCGATGTACTGCTCACCATCCATTTCCCAGGTAACGGGGCTACTGACAATTCCGGAACCGGTCTGGAATTTCCACAGTTCTTCGCCGGTTTTGGCGTCGAATGCTTTGAGATGCCCTTCCGGCGTACCAGTGAATACCAGATTACCCGCTGTCGTTAATACACCACCCCACAACGGAGCCGGATTTTTGTATTCCCACACCTTTTCACCGGTCGCCGGATCATACGCACGCAATGCACCAATATAGTCCTCATTCAGAGGCTTAATGGTAAACCCGGCACCAAGATAGGCCGCGCCTTTCTTATAGGTGATGGGTTCGTTCCACAGATCCATGCCCCACTCATTAGAGGGAACATAGAACAGTCCGGTGTCCTGGCTGTACGCCATAGGCATCCAGTTTTTACCACCCAAAAAGCCCGGTGCTGCAAATACTGCAGACCCTTTCTTGCCGTCTTCGCTTGCTGTTGGATCGCCCGGGCGATTATCCGACTCAATCGGGCGACCGGTTTTCAGATCGATGCCTGACGCCCAGGTAATTTCCTCGACGAACGGAAAGGCATTCAGTAACTTGCCGTTTTCACGATTCAATACATAGAAAAAACCGTTTCGATCAGCATGTGCGCCAGCTTTGACCTCTACTCCATCAATGGTGGTGTTGTAGGAAATCAGCTCATTAACGCCATCGTAGTCCCAGTGGTCATTTGGCGTGTACTGAAAGCCCCAGGCGATTTTGCCTGTGTCCGGATCGATCGCTACCGTTGATGCGGTGTGCAGGTTATCACCCGGTCGCAAGTGCGCATTCCAGGGTGCCGGGTTACTGGTTCCAAAGAACACCAGATTGGTTTCCGGGTCATAGGTACCACCAAGCCAGGTAGCTCCGCC
>CAYMVV010000286.1:0-3884 GCA_964393885.1 uncultured Granulosicoccaceae bacterium
AAGTCTGATTGTTTTCCCAGCCAAAGCCGTCGCCGTCAGGATCAAACTGGCTGCTGCTGCAGCTTGGGAATCTGGAAGAGTTGTTGCCACCAGAGCTGGCGTTGCCAGAGCTGGCGCTGCCCGAAGCACCGACACGACAGGTCTGGTTGTTCTCCCAGCCGAAGCCATCACCATCGGGGTCGCTGGATGCGCTTGAACAGGTTGGAAAACTACTTTGTCCGTGGACACTTTGCGGTACTGAAGCAATGACGGCGGCAACGGGGATAATCATGCACGCCCGTGCGATGAGTTGAATTTTAAAGATCATTTGCAGTGAATAGCTCTTGTATCTAATTGGTTGAGTAAGACGTCTTTCGACATCACCCTAATTACTGTGGCACCGAATATTTTTAATTCCAATTAGATGGCATTCTGGTAACTACTGATTACAGCGAATACTGATGCTCCCGGTGCTGCTGTTGTGCAATCGGGAGGCGAGAAAGAGCATTAACTAACTAGCCTAAAGATCCCAGTTTATTGCAGTTCCCCGGTACTAAACGACAAGTGGGCGCAGGCGGTATTTTTCAAGTCACATACAACGTTACTGAATATAAATGTGTCGCATGGTTTTTCTTTAGCTTTTCGGTTTATAAGTGATAAATAAAGATTTTATAACGGATTTATAACAGCAGTAATGGCTTGCAACTTTTTATTATAAGAAAATACTGTCTACTAAATCTGTGTTCAGTATAACTGCGGTAAAGCAGACTCGATAAGCGCGGACAGGAGCGTTGGTTAGTGTGAGGCTGACCGTTTTTTAGGTGATATTCATTCTTTTTTCAGGAAGCGATTAAGAAAATCGTATCCTGCGTGCATGTTGATTATTTTTTACTGCTCGTCTGAAAACAGGAAAACTGTAGAAGTTAGTCGTTGAGCCTTACGCCCTGGCTGTTTACTCTCAAATTTGTGTCTCTTTGAAGATCTGGATGAGATCCTCTGTCAGGCTAATTATGTCAGGAGCATGCACGATCCGCCGGGTCCATTCTTGGGGTCCCTGTTATCTGTATCTAGATTCGCTATCGGTCAAATATTCGGCACCGTACTAAATTCATATGACGAATTTTTGCCGCTTACTATCGTGACGTCACAGTTGTATGAAGTCGACAGCGATCAAGCGTACAATGGACAGTCAATACGTTTATGACACGAATAAATTATCTTATGTGGCCAGGCAGACTACTGATTCTTTGCGGGTTGTTTCTAATTGAAGTTTTGCTGGCGAAAGAAAATTTTCGATATGAAGTGCTGGATACTCTTCCCCACGATACGACATCATTTACGCAGGGCCTGGAGCTGTTCGATCGCTTGATTTACGAGTCGAGTGGACTTTACGGAAAATCAAGAGTCCGCAAGTATCATCCTGGCAATGACACCACTTTGACGGAAGTACCTTTAGCTGACGAATATTTTGCAGAAGGTCTGACCATTCTCAACGACGAGCTTTTTTTGCTTACCTGGAAGGCAGGTAAGCTGTTTGTACTGAATCCTGATGATCTATCCACTGAGCGGGAATTAAGTTATGAGGGAGAAGGGTGGGGACTTGCCAACAATGGCAAGCACCTCATCATGAGCGATGGTAGTGATACGATCTACTTTCGCAACCCTGCTACTTTTGAAATAGAACGGGAAATTAAAGTTTACAGCCAGCAGCATTCAGTGCGGCGTATCAATGAACTTGAGTATGCGCAGGGATATATCTGGGCAAACATCTGGTTTAGCTCGTTGATAGTGAAGATAGATCCAGGCACGGGGGAGCTGGTTGGCTTTTACGATATGCAGGATCTGGTAAAAAAACATGCAACGAGCAATAATCGTGTGCTCAATGGCATAGCCTATGATGCTGAAAAACAGGCTTTCTGGATCACCGGTAAACTCTGGTCTACGCGTTATCTGGTCAGGTTTGGTGATGCGCAGAAAGTTAAGTGAATCCAGCATTCTGCGCAGCAGAACCTTCGCCACTGCTAACGCACGCTGACGAGCGTATTTTATCGATCAATTCGATGCGCTGTTAATTGCAATAACCCTATGTTGCAGATGCCTGCAGTTACCTGAGCAGGTATAGAAGCGAGGCACTCGCTCTGTTAGAGCTTTAATGCATTAAACAAATTAGCGTGCTGATCCCTGATCTGTATTTTTCGATGTATGACAGACCCCGGCTTTAATCAGATCGGTGGTTTGCTGGTCGCTAAGTCCCAGACGCTGCTGCAACACTTCAAGGGTATGGTTACCGAGCACTGGTGGCGCACTGCGATAGCTTGGTGGAGTTGCCGACAAACGCACAGGGCAGGCAACCCCGGGTGCAGTGCGTGGGGGAAGCGCTTTTTCCATGGAACTTGCTGACGCGCTATCTGCAATTTCCGTAGCGCTGCTTGCAGATTCGTCTTTTGGCAGTTCGATCTGCATTTGACGGGCAATAACCTGTGGATCGGCAAATACTGCGTCCATGTTGTTGATCGGCCCGCAGGGTACACCAGCGTTGCTCAGGGCGTTAATAAGCTGATCGGAAGTCTGCATTGCAGAACGTGTTTTTATTGCAGCAACCAGTTCGTCGCGGTTAGCCACTCGCAACTGGTTGCTTCGAAATCGTTCGTCGTCGGCCAGGCTTTCATCCCCGAGTACTTTGCACAGACTGCGAAACTGTCTTTCATTGCCTGCGGTAATGATCAGATGACCGTCTGTGGTCGGGAATACCTGGTAAGGCACTATGTTCGGGTGGGCGTTACCCATGCGAACAGGGGCGTTGCCAGACACCAGGTAGTTCAGGGATTGATTGGCCATGGCGGCGACCGAGACATCGAGCAGACTCATATCAATGTGCTGGCCTTCACCTGTGCGGTCGCGGTGTGCGAGCGCGGTGAGAATGCCAATACAGGAATACAGGCCGGTTAAAACGTCGCTCAGCGCTACGCCGATTTTCATTGGCTCATCGCCGGGTGTACCCGGTGCCTGCCCGGTAACACTCATCAGGCCACTCATCGCCTGAATAATGAAGTCGTAGCCGGCGCGCTGTGCGTAGGGACCCGTCTGGCCGAAACCGGTGATGGAGCAATAGATGAGATCCGGTTTCAGTTTCTTCAGTGTCGGGTAGTCGAGCCCGTACCGTTGCAGGCCACCAACCTTGAAGTTCTCGATAAACACATCGCTCTGGGCGACCAGTTGCCTGACCAACTCGGCACCCTGATCAGTAGAGAAGTCGATTGCAACGGACTTTTTGTTGCGATTGGCGGTATAAAAATAGGCGGCATCGTAGCTGGCGTCGGTTTGATCGGGGCCGGTGAACGGAGGGCCCCAGTGTCTCGTGTCGTCGCCGCCGGACGGGCTTTCAATTTTAATGACATCAGCGCCGAGATCTGCCAGCGTCTGCGTTGCCCAGGGGCCAGCCAGAATACGTGTCAAATCAACTATTTTTACGTGTTCAAGCGCAGCGTTTTGAGTTGGTTGCATAAGGTTCTCGGAGGGTGGTTTCAAAAACGCTGCGAGTGTTCCGGGCCGGTTGGTGGTTTTGACCGAGGTGGTGGTCTGGAGATCTGCGCCAGCAGGCCGGGGCGGTGTATCGGAACGCTGTCGGGCATTGCAGTTAGTCGAAGCTTCGCTAAAGCTTTCGATCAGAGCTGTCGGCGATCCAGTACAGTGTCTTCTACTGGCGCTGGTAGCCCGTTGGGTGTGCCAGATTCCAATGTTGCGTGAGGTTGCCGGTATTCGTTAGTATATATAAAATTCGACGGAGTCACCTCCCGACAATGCTGCCCCTGACTCTTCTGGTCGATTTTTCCACGCCACCAGAAAACTAAATCAAGAATCCGAGGATCCGCTGTGACCTATGTTGTCGTTGAGAGCTGCATTCG
>CAYMVV010000287.1:0-3814 GCA_964393885.1 uncultured Granulosicoccaceae bacterium
CCACGGCATCTATTTCAATCAGCCTGCGGAAATTCATCAGCGCCATCGGCGATATTGTAATAATCGCCCTTGTCATCTGTAAAAATATGTCTGGTCAGTTTGAGCCCCGTCGGGCTGTCAAGGCAGCCCGCCAGTATCGAAATATGGCTGACTTCTTTTTGCTTCCAGAACAACACAGAACCACAGTTCTGGCAAAAGCCACGCTCGGCATGTTCCGACGCTTTGTACCATTTGATATTTTCCTCTCCGCTGATGGCAAGATCCTCCAGCTGAGCTCTCGTCGCCGCAAAGTGATGCCCGGACTGTTTACGGCATTGAGCGCAGTGACACGCAACGACACCCCGGTCAAACCGTTGCACTTCTATTCTTACCCTGCCACAAAGGCAGCTACCTGTCACGCTCACGGTCGTTCGGCACCTGTTCGTTATTAGCCAAGAGTTCGCATCATCGCAATTTTTGCACATAATTACGAGCTAAAACCTGACACACAATCGTGTCCCCATAGCAGACGCTGCTTTGGGCCATTAGCACACGTAGACTGAACAAACAGTCCGCGGCTGTACAACGATCGAAATCCTGTGGCAATATCAATACACGAATTCGTACAAACTCAGGAACCTGCGCAAGTGCTACCTGAGTTTACCAATAGCACTTGTGTCAGCAAACTAACCGGTCACCGGCAACAATATAAACGAGGAATTTTGATGGGTATGCAAGCCGTGCCTCTATTGATGCACCGATTGATTGAACGCGGCGCAGTGGTATGCCCTGACGAGGAAATTGTTACCGCAACTGACAGTGGCACCAGGCGACAAACCTACCAACAAACGCGCGCTCGGGCGCATCAACTGGCTCACGCACTGGTCGCACGAGGTATCAAACCAGGCGATCGTATCGCAACATTTATGTGGAACAGTGCCACCCATCTTGAAGTCTACTGGGCCTGTGCCGGACTTGGCGTCGTGTTACACACACTGAATATTCGACTTGGTCAAACCGATCTCGCCTATATAGTGAATCATGCAGAAGATAAGTTGATCATCGTCGATGCAGATCTGCTGCCAGCCCTCGAGACAGTCAAAGACAAAATACCCACTGTCGAAGGACTCGTGGTAACTGCAGAAGAGGGATTTGAAAACTGGCAAACACAGTTTTCCAACGTAGTGAGCTATGACGACTTTATCGATGCACAACCCACTCACTACGAATGGCCCGAACTACCGGAGACATCACCACTGGGGCTGTGTTACACCAGTGGCACTACCGGAGACCCCAAAGGTGTTGAATACGAACACCGCGCGCAATATCTGCACACTATGTCAGTGATGGCCACTGACTGCATGGGCATATCCGGAACTGACACCTTGTGCGGCATAGTGCCAATGTTTCATGCACAGGGCTGGGGCTTGCCATGGGTCGCACTCACGCTTGGCATAAAGCAAGTCATGCCACACCGCTTTATGGACCCTGCTCGAATAGCGCGACTGATGTCAGACGAAAAGGTAACCATATCCGCAGGGGTTCCCACGATATGGCAGGGAATGAAAGTGCTGATTGAAAAAGAACCGCAGAGTTATGATTTCAGTAGCCTTGAGCGACTTACGGTTGGTGGCTCGGCAGCACCTGTGTCATTGATCAAATGGTACTGGGATACCCTCAATGTCGAGATGATTCAGGGCTGGGGAATGACTGAGACGAGCCCACTCGGCACCACCGCACGTCGTGTTTCAAAACGCGCGCACCTCAGCCTGACAACAGAGGAGCAGTTCCGGAATATGGCCAAAGCCGGCCAGATTATGCCCGGTATTGATATCAGAATCATTGATGACGAAGGCAATGATCTGCCTCACGATGGAGAGGCTGTTGGAGAAGTACTGATACGCGGCCCCTGGATATGCAGCGAATATTTTAACAATCCGCAGCCAGAGAAATTTAGAGATGGCTGGCTGGTTACGGGCGATGTTGCAGCTATAGATAAAGATGAATATCTGATCATCACCGATCGCTCAAAAGACTTAATCAAAAGCGGTGGCGAGTGGATATCTTCAGTGGATCTGGAAAATCACATTGTCGCCTTGCCCGGAGTGGCACAGGCCTGCGCCGTGGCACAACCGCATCCCCACTGGACTGAGAGACCGGTAATTTTAATCGTTACTGAAGCCGGAGCCAAAGTGGAGGTGCAATCAATCATTGATCATTGCGCCTCTAGATTTGCCAAATGGCAACTACCTGACGATGTGCTTTTTGTTGATAGTATACCGTTGACCACAACCGGCAAGATGAGTAAAAAATCAGTCCGCGCTAAACTTGAAGCTGAGGGCTACCTGTTACCGGATTTGCGCTAAACACCGAAGAAAACAATAATGCCTGTGCATCCGATATCAATCAAATTACTCCATCGGGAGAACAAAGCTAAACCTGGATCCCTCTCCAACAGTGCTATCCAGTTGTATTTCGCCCCCAAGTAGATTACACAACCGCTGGCTGATCGCGAGTCCCAGCCCGGTTCCGCCATATCGCCTGGTAGTGGAGATATCAGCTTGAGAAAAATCTGCGAACAAATGCTCGCTCTGCTCTTTGGATATACCGATACCGGTATCGACGACTGAAAACCGAACACCGGCAGCATCAGTTGATACCTCACTTTCCACCGTCAGACAAACCGATCCGACCTCGGTAAACTTACACGCGTTGCTAAGTAAGTTTAAAACAATTTGCCGCAGGCGCAGTGGATCGGTATGGAGGTGAGTCGGGTTGTTTTCATACTCCAGCTTAAGAGCAATGCCATTACTTTCCGCGAGCGGATCGGCAGTGGCAATAACCTCGTCAAGCAATTCGCGTAAATTGACGCTCTCACGGGCAATTTCAATTTTCCCGGCTTCGATCTTGGAAAAATCCAGAATATCGTCGATCAAACTCAAAAGATGCCGGCCCGACCTTGCCACCCGATCATAGGGATCGGTGTCCTTATCCTCGTCTTCCGCCTCTTCACGAAGCATCTCCGTAATACCAATGACTGCATTGAGCGGAGTGCGCAGCTCATGACTCATGTTGGCCAGGAATCGACTTTTTGTATAAGCTGCCGACTCGGCCTGCTCCCTGGCAGCGATCAATTCATTGGTGTTTTCATCAAGATGATGAATCATATCATTGTAGGCGCTAATCACACTGCCGAATTCATCCTTTGACTCCCAGATTATCGGTGCTCTGGAATCTTCCTTTTCTGCCGTTCGAATAGACGATATCAAGTGCTGAACAGGACGCCCGACGATGGCTTGTAAAGCCAGAAACGCGACGATACCCGCAACACATACGAGTAGAAAGAAAAACAACGCACCACTTAGTATTTCTCGCTTTAAATCCGCTGTGAATGGCGCAGTGGTGTAATAGAGGTTTAGCTCCCCGACACCCTGACTATCAAATGCGAGTTGTGAACCGTACATCCTCTCATTGACATGCAGACTACATTTTTCCGGCCAGTGAAACGGAGCTTGATCACCATCTTCAAGCACCTCCACACAGATTATTTCGGGATGCAATGCAATAGTCTGGACACTACGTTCAAGACCATCATAATCAAGCGTCCAAAGCGGGTACGCGACAGACAAACTGTGTACCTGCGCTATTTCTTCAATTTTTTTTACCAGACTTTCCTCCGCTGAAATCTGTTTGGTATAGGCGTAAATAAACAAAACCACTGCTGCAGCAATGGTTATTGCTGGAATCAGGAGCGCCAGGAATTTCCAGGATATCTTGTGAAATTTGGAATTGACGGTCATGCTCGAAGCAAAGATCCCTGTTTGCGAATTATGAA
>CAYMVV010000288.1:0-3805 GCA_964393885.1 uncultured Granulosicoccaceae bacterium
CCTCAATCTCGGCGACATATCTGACAGAAAGCGTTAAACTGCGGACTCGTTAATCGGAGAAATAAAATGGCCGTAACTGTAATGCTGGAAGTTCAGGCGCAACCCGAAAAAGCTGCCGAATTAAAACAGGTGTTAAAGGACATTCTCGTCGATACCCGAGCTTATGATGGCTGTATCAATGTAGAGGTTACGGAAAATCAGGATGACGCATCGAATTTGATACTGGTGGAAAAATGGCAATCGCGCGCGCACTATGAAAAGTATTTCGCCTGGCGTGTGGAAACCGGTGCAATCGACACATTGGGTACTTTCCTGGCGCAACCGCCCTCTATCCGCTACTACGATACCATTGACGCCTGAGACTAAAAAAACCGGTTTGCAAGCCCTGTACAGAAGGCCGGCGCGGCGGGCCGGTAAAGCTGGATGTAGAATACAGGTGTTAAACGCTAACGTTATCCGTAATGGGTGAGCTTATTGCCGGTGAAAGCCATCGGCAGTACGCGTTTGCTCCAGCCTGTGTCCTGCCCGCTTTTACCTTCGAGCTTTTTTAATCGAGCTGATCTAAATCGAGCAGATCAGGTCGAGCAGATCCAAACCGAGAAGGGCATGCACCCAACAAACGGTTTCGGGAGGCTGACCATGTGGTTGATCGTAGCCAGCGTGGGTGATTTCGAGTCATCTGTTTTGACTGGTTGAGACGCATGATCTCTCTTCTATACTGTTGTAATCATAATAACCGGACAGGCTTCCGGGTGTTGTTCTGATGTGAAAGCTCACACTCAGGCAGTGTTCGACCTAACGCCTGTCTGCTCTACCCCGGAATGAAACCGCGGAACCATTCGACCCAATGAATAGCTATTTGTCAGTTCTACTCAGTGAGGCAAAACTTCGGTTCGTGCCTTTTCTGGACTGGATTTTTGAACTAAAAAACCCGGCCATTTTAAGAGCCGATGTGATTGCAGGTATCACGATTGCGCTGGTGTTAATTCCGCAATCGATGGCCTATGCACAACTTGCGGGATTGCCACCACAAATGGGCTTGTACGCCGCCTTTCTGGTGCCAATTGTTGCCGCCTTGTTCGGTTCTTCCCGACAACTGCAAAATGGCCCCGTCGCGATCATTTCCCTGATGACAGCAGCGGCTTTGTTACCGTTGAATCTGGAGGCCACGCAATATATCGCATACGCCGCGATGATCGCGATTCTGGCTGGTGTTATGCAAATGGTGCTGGGTTTTTTACGCCTCGGCGTTATGGTGGATTTCCTTTCCCATCCGGTCGTTATCGGTTTTACCAATGCGGCGGCGATCGTGATTGCCAGTACCCAAATCGGTAAGATTCTGGGTGTAAACCCTGAAACCGGAGAGCACCTCTACAACACCTTATGGAATGTTTTGCTGGCTGTACCACAAACGCATTTTGCCACACTGGCAATGGGTGTGTTTTCTCTGCTACTGCTGTTCGGTCTGAAAAAATACGCACCTAAACTGCCCAGCATTATTCTAACAATAATCATTACCATTCTGGTTTCATGGGCCATTGGCTATGAAAAACTGGACGGCGCCGTTGTCGGTGAAATCAAGAGCGGACTACCCTCGCTGGTGATACCGGTAATCGACTCTCAACATTTTGGATTCTTGCTGTTGCCTGCCTTCATGATTGCGCTCTTGAGCTTTGTTGAAGCATTTTCAATCGCAAAAGCAGTGGCATCAAAAACTCGCCAGCACCTGTCTGCTGATCAGGAAATGGTTGGTAAGGGTTTAGCCAATATTGTTGCAGGGGTCACTCAGGGCTATGCGGTTTCGGGGTCTTTCTCCCGCACGGCGGTGGCTTTTGATGCGGGCGCCAAAACAGGCTTTGCGGCGATCGTATCGGGCATTATCGTCGGTATTACCCTGTTGTTTTTGACACCATTACTCTACCATTTACCCGTCGCAACCCTGGCTGCCGTAATCATTGTTGCAGTCATAGGGCTATTTCATTTTGAGCCGTTTAAACATGCCTGGAAGGTAAATCCACATGATGGCTTCGTTGCACTTATCACTTTCCTGACGACCTTATATTTCGCACCTCATTTGGAATGGGGCATTCTTATTGGCGTGGTATTGTCGATCGTTTTTTATCTTTATCGCACCATGCAGCCGCATTTTGCCGAGGTATCTCTGAACGACGAAGGCGTCTATCGTGACGCGAAGATGAATTCACTGGAAACCAGTGAAACGGTCGCTTTTTATCGTTACGATGGAGATCTGTACTTCGCTAATGCGGGCTATCTTGAGCGCAAATTACTGAATGCTGTGGCGGACAAGCCAGAACTTAAAGTCATTGTTCTGGATCTGGAAGCAGTAGATCAGATTGATGCCACAGGAGAGGAAATGCTTGCCCACATGTCTTCTCGTCTGGCTGAGGCGGGCATAGAATTTTATTTCTCACGTGTCAAATTCAAAGTAATGGATGCGCTCAAGCGATCAGGGCTGTATGAAAAAATCGGTGCCGAGCACTTCTATGTTAAACGCACACGAGCAATTAAGGCGATTAAGGAAAAATATGGCGATAGCGTGGATGTCAGCCACCTGATCTACCACAAACCGATGGAAAACTCTGATGACGACGAGGACAAGCGGGAATAGTCGAGCGCTGGTTTGTGTGTAACAGAGGACAGAGGACAGAGGACAGAGCAACGAGCGTCGGGTTTTACTGCGATGCTGTCGACTGGCGCGCTGTACTCAGAAAACGAAAGAGGTAATCGGATAGCTCGTCAAATTGCGGGTTGTAGGTCGACATACCATAGGCACCCTCGTCGGGTGCGTCTTCATTCCACGGCCCCAGCCATGGACGCTCGGCCTGCTCACACAGATGTACAGCTGGCCTGGTGCGTGGCCCGCCCGTGCCGCAGTTACGGTAATCTCCCGCTCGCCCATAATGAAGGTTAGCGGGTGATTGATGAATCGCCACATGGGTCAGGCCGGATACCCGGTCCGCGCGGTTGAAACCGGCCAGTTTGACGAATGCAGTCTGCTCCGGTGCACTGATCTCAGCTTCTTCAGATAATCCATAAAACGTGATCGACTGACTGGCGCGATGGGAAGCGTAGTCTGCGAACAGCTGTCGATTCTTTTCGGTGCGTATGACCAGATCATTTTCGCTTTGTACCATCAGCCAGGGCAGTTCCACACTGCGTTGACGTTCAAGGGCGCGATGCACGCGGTTTTTTGCTTGTATGGTTTGAGCCACGGCGATGGTTGGTATGGCTTCGTAGCGATAGGTGTCATCAGGCTTTTCCTTGTCGAGCCACCGACGCACAGGGTGTAGCCAGCGGGTAAGATCGGCCCAGGGTGATGTAGTCAAATGGAACGCCGGTGAGATCGTCACCACCGCATCGATCGGTGAGTCCGGCTGAATCGCCTCGGTCAGCAACAACACAGCGCCAAGTGAAAATCCGATGGCCACCACATGATCAGTTTCCGTGGCGGCTTGAGCCAGCAGATATTGAACCGTGTCAGTCCAGTCGGCCAATCGTATCGAAAGCAAGTCTCCCGGGCGCGTACCATGCCCCGGTAACAACACCGTGCGGGCGATATAGCAGTGCTCGGACATCGACAGCGCCAGGTCTCGCATGGAGAACGCCGTATCTGACAGTCCGTGGACGAGCAAAGCGATACCATGGGTGGTGTCGCAATGCGCTGCCGGTGGAAATTCAGCAGGTGATGCCAGCATCGCCTCGCTTACGGCATCGCCAGCTACAAACGGCACTCTGCTGCGCAGCACCTCACGCTGTACTGCTGTGGCGTAGTCGGAGAAGCTGC
>CAYMVV010000289.1:0-3687 GCA_964393885.1 uncultured Granulosicoccaceae bacterium
CGGCCTGTTTGAGCATCATTGGCTCCCTGCTGCCATTGCTTGTTTTCATCGGACCATTTGCTTCTGATAAAAACGAGAACGGCGTTTATATCATCATCGTTCAGGATATCCCCGAAAGCAGGCATCATCGATCGGTACTCAGGATCACCCATGGCGGTTGCCGCGCCGTATTTTACAATCTCAAATAGCTGATCATCCGCATGATGCCAGGTATGGCCGCTATCGTCATGTGGAGGCGCAGGCAGCATGCCGTTGGCGTCTGCCTTCTCCCAATTCGGTTGCCCCTGAAGCTCAGCGCCATGACAAGCCGCACAGTGGGCAACATAGACTTTCTGACCGTGGCGTAGCTGTTGCGGGTTTTCTTCTGTCAGCTGGACGAGTACACCATCACTACCCGTATTGACCACTGGCTCAGGTGCCAGCAATTCCATCAGCTCGCGATGAGACTCGCGCAGCTCGGGGCTTATCCTCGGTTCGGCAGCCAATACAGATAAGCTTACGCTTGTACACAGAAAGATGAGGATTGTCCCTCGCATAGTTTATTTTTTACCTGTCACTATAGATCCCAATGATATAGCGCATTGTAAAAAATAACTTTACGCGCTTAACCAACATCAGCAACCAGGCCTATAGCCTCTATACCTGCAACAGCACATTTTTCATCGTTATCCGAAATATCGCCAGTGATCCCTACGGCGCCCAGCAGTTCGCCATCGCTGGAACGAATCAGTACGCCACCGGGCACCGGTACCAGGGCACCATCGCACAGGGAGTTCATTGCCTGAATGAAGAAAGGTTCGACCTTTGCTCGTTCAAACAGGGCGCGTGAGCCCAGTCCGGCCGCATAGGCACCGTATGCCTTGCCATGTGCAACGCGGGGCCTTATAAGGCTGGTGCCATCCTGACTTTCACTGGCTTTGATGGAGCCACCGGCGCCCAGTACAACAATGGCCAGCGGTTTTAAACCTTGTTTCTCCTGTTCGGCCAGTGCGTGCTTTATAATATCTTTTGCTTGTGCGAGTGTCAGTTGCATGGTTAGCCAGCCGGTTGGATGAATAGAGTCAGTCGTATCGACCGTTTAAAAGTATCGGGGTGGTCAGAGGTTTTTGCCGGCGCTGGTATTTTCCTGATCAATCAACCACTGCCTGACGGTTGCGAATTTGTTTGCCAGATGGCGTTTTAGAATGGCGCCAAGTCGCTGGCCATCGCGTACATCCAGTGCCATGATGATTTCTTCATGCTCTGCAACCGCCTGTTGCCAGCGTTCGCTGCTCATGTTTGCAAGATAGCGTGCGCGTCGTACGCGGACCGCGAGCGACTGAACCATTGAGCTTAGCGTCGCATTGCCCGCTGCCTGCATGATGATTTCGTGGATTCGCTGGTTGTGTCGGAAGTAGCCCGACAAGTCGCTTGCATGAAAGCACTCTAGCATCAGCTCGTGAGTCTGGCGCAGTTCGGTCATTTGTGCATCAGTTATATTTGTACAGGCCAGCTCTCCGGCGAGTGCTTCAAGTGCACCCATCAACGGGAAGACTTCTTCAAGATCGTCAAGTGTAATAGCGCGTACTCGTGCGCCGCGGTTGGGTTCGAGTGTCAGCAGCCCGTCGGCGGCCAATACTTTAAGCGCTTCCCGCATGGGTGTGCGGGACACGCCCAGCTTTTCACACAAGGCTCGCTCCGGCACCTTTTCGCCTGCGGTGAGCACGCCTTCGACAATCATGGTCCGCAGCCGATCAATCAACTCCTCATGCAAGGACGGTCGTTTGATGGAGGTGACTCGATCAAGTGCACTCATGTGGCATCTCCAACGGCGTGTTGGCCTGTAACGTCGCTATTAGCGGTCCAGCTGATCGACGTTGTATTGTCTCTAGCCGCTTTGCATTGCCATGAGTGGCACGCAGGCTATTTGAACAGCTTGACGGGTTGTGCGTGTCGATAGTCATTGCAATTTGCTGTTCAGTTACTTAATAATGAATTCAAAATTCAGATTAAGCAACCTCGTACGGGCAACCGTGGAGTCATCGTTATGCGACAAGCTGGCCGTCATTTTTTACAGATACCAGGGCCCAGCCCGGTTCCGGATCGAATACTCCGCGCCATCGACATGCCGGTAATCGATCACCGCGGACCTGGCTTTGCCGATCTTGGCAACCGCGTCCTGTCGGGGATCAAGCGCATCTTCAAGACCACCCAGCCTGTCATTATTTATCCCTCTTCGGGTACCGGGGCATGGGAGGCGGCGCTGGTCAATACGATGAGTCCGGGTGACAAGCTTTTGATGGTAGAGACCGGTCACTTCGCATCGTTGTGGCAATCGCTGGCGCTGAAGCTCGGACTACAACCAACGTTAATCGAGACTGACTGGCGACGCGGTGCTGACCCGGATCTGATTGAGAAATCCTTGCGTGCCGATTCAGATCACAGCATCAAAGCTGTCTGCGTCGTGCACAACGAAACATCGACAGGGTGTACCTCTAGAATCGCAGATATCCGCAAGGCGATGGATGCAACAGGGCATCCTGCCTTGTTGTTGGTCGACACTATTTCTGGCCTTGCCTCTGCAGATTTTCGCTTCGATGAGTGGGGTGTCGATGTCGCGGTTTCCGGTTCGCAAAAGGGACTGATGTTGCCACCCGGGTTGTCTTTCAATGCCGTCAGCGAAAAGGCCGTGCAAGCCAGCGCCAATGCAACATTGCCCGGCTCATACTGGGGTTGGGCCGAGATGATCGAAGCCAATGCACGCGGTTACTTTCCCTATACACCGTCAACCAATCTTTTGTTCGGACTTGCCGAGGCGATCGATATGCTTGAAGAAGAAGGTCTTGAAAAAGTCTTCGCCCGGCATATTCGCCATGCTGCAGCAACGCGTCAGGCGGTTGAAGCCTGGGGGCTTGAAGTGCAGTGTCTGAACCATGCTGAACACTCACCCGTACTGACCGCTGTTAGAGTACCCGAAGGCAGTGATGCCGATCAGTTGCGTGCGGTAATACTGGCCGAGTGCGATACCTCCTTCGGTAATGGTCTGTCCAAGGTTGCCGGCAAGGTTTTCCGTATAGGACACCTTGGCGATATCAATGATGTGACACTCGCCGGCACCTTGTCAGCCGTTGAAATGGGTTTGCATCTGGCTGGCGTTCCCCATCAGGCTGGTGGTGTGCAGAGCGCACTTGAATATCTGAAGTCCACCCGTGAAGCACAGACAAAAGCGGCGTAATTTCCTGCGCTGACTTGAAGAGTGTTTGCATGGGCCAATGAAATCCGCGTAAGCGGCCATTTGAAAATCGAGGAAAATTTCATGATGAGAAAGACTTTTTTTGCAGCATTGCTGGGCAGTATGCTGTCGCTGGGTGCAACAACCGCGTCGGCTGAAAAGCTGGTATTGAAGTTTGGCCATGTGGGTAATCCGGGGTCTCTGTTTGAGGCATCCGTCAATGAGTTTGTCAAAAATGCCAATGCCCGCTTGGGCGACAGAGGCGAAGTACAGGCCTTCGGATCGTCACAGTTGGGCAAGGACAAAGAGCTTTTACAGAAGCTGAAACTCGGTCAGGTCACGTTTGCCTTGCCATCATCGGTCATGTCATCGGTTGCCGATGAGTTTGGTGTGTTCGAGATGCCCTACATCATCAAGTCGCGCGAGCACATGAAAGCGGTGCAGGCTGAAATTGGTGAGAGCGTGTTCAATGCAGC
>CAYMVV010000290.1:0-3653 GCA_964393885.1 uncultured Granulosicoccaceae bacterium
AAATCATCCTCATCTTCGCCCTCCAGAAAAACCCGGCCTACGTCTACAAAACCAAACAGGCCATATTCCGCTCGCGCAAAGTATGCGGATGCCTCTCCCAGTGAATACCTTAACTCGATATTGCTGAATACCGAGGCATCACCCGCAAAGCGATCTGTATCGAGCCCGCGCACGTTGTCAGCGCCACCGATGTACGCGGCTTCCTGAAACGGAAACGAACCTGCGACGTGTTCACCGCCAACTCGCAACGCCAGCAGCGCACGTGATCCTACACTATAAAACCCTGCAATCTCGCCTTCTATATTGGTAAAAGAACCCTCTGCATCCCACACCGAGGGTGAGTGACTACCCTGGAGGCGAATGTGCAGTCCGGTACTGTTTAGCACAGAGCGATCGCGGGTGTCATAGTCGAAACCACCAAACAAGCTTACCCAACCAAAGTCACCAACCCCGAGCGGCGCCAGATCGGTCAGCAGGGTGTCTTCATCATCATCGGTGGAATTATAGTTGAGTCCGGCACCGGTGAAAAAAGTGAGCTCGGGCGTATAAACGTAGTTCAAACCGGGTGTTAAGGTGATTCGTGTCTGTTCCGTTTCAAACAGGTCGCTGTCGCCATCGTCCGATGTATCGTTACCAAAACCGTAGAAATCGGCTTGCTTGATACCGGAGATACTGGCATCAAATGATGACTGCAGTCTGGGGTTCCAATGCTGGTACAAACCGGCATAAGTGGCTTCAACGGCACCACGTGTCAGGGATACCGCGCCGGTTAATGTGTGACTCTGGCCAAATGGATTTTTACCAAACTCAAAATTGGTCAGGGTAAATCCTCCGCCCACCACCACGCCTTCGTTCGAGCTGGCGCGTACAATATAGTTGGGCAATATTCCGGAGCGCCAGTCTCGCGGTCGATCAGACTCGGGGGGGACGTTGAGCGACGGCAAGCCCACTTTTTCAAATGGATCCGGCGATATCCGCAGCTCGGTCTTGCGCCGCTCCACCTCAGCGCTTTCCGTAAAACGCAGATTGGCTCCTCTACAACCTTGCAGCGCATCGCTAGCCTGGCTGCCGACAACATCGATTTTGATCGAACCATGGCCAAGACCATGACAGACCAGTGTGTTGCGTCCACCACGAAGATAAACTCGCAGTGATTTCGTCTCATTTGCGTTCAGTACGCGCTTGAAATAGGGAGCCTCGCCCGATGCCAGTGCCACACTGACTTCAATCTGCCCCTTGCCAACACGACGCAGATCGACACGCTCGCTTTCGTCTGTTGCCTGCACGTCGACTTCCGCTGCCATATAGCGATAGATGCGCTCGGCGATCTGCGGAATCCTGTCACGCCGCACTCTGAGTGTGCTTGCGAGTTTGGCTGCACTCAGCTCATGGTATGCCTCTGGCATCAGGCTTACCGCCTCATCGATAACATCGTCTGTGATTCGGTTACGAAGGTCATTGGCAATCTCTATCCAGACATCGCGTTCGAGTTCTGCCAAAAACCACCGGTGAATCGGCCAGCCCTGAGTGGTCAGACCAAAGCTGCCGGGGTAGTCTTTTTCAAATCTAAACAGCCGGGGTTCAAACGGTCTGGCCAGCGACAGCAACGCGCCCTGAAAATCGACAAAGGCGTTATCGCGGTCTTCCGGAATGGGCTGCCATCCTGCTTTGCCAGGAATTTTCGCCCATCGATGATTATTGGCGTGGCGATCCCAGTCACCCAGAAAAAAGTCAAACAAACGCAGTCTCAGGAGTTCGCGAGCGTCGATCCTGACGTCGGGACTGGCGAGCCATTGCGTTACGATATCAAATGACTTGATGATCTCGGTTGCACCATTAAAACCGGCGTAACCGTCCGCCGCAGGGGTGGGAAACTCCTCAATCGTGCCAAGTCTCCCGGCAAAGAGTTCGCGAAACTCACCAAGCGCAGGATCATCTGGCAACAAGACCAGTCGAGGTGTGTTGTGCAGTACCCCTGCCGCTTTCGCCAGTGGAGGAACCATGCTGGTAGCTGCCGGATGCAACGCCGCTTGCTGATCCTGAAATATTCTACCGATCGCATAGCCTCTCAGTGATTCATGAAGATTTAGCGCCTGATCCTTAATAAGACTGCGAAACGTGTAGCTCTTGCCATCGGCACCTTTCAAGGCAAGTCCAAAGGTCTGCGCGCCCCCGACCCGAAACTGAGGTGTAAGCCCACCAGCCTCTTTACTCAGATCAAGTACTTCAATCTCAACCGGGGTAGTCCACAGATCGCGATAATCCGCGCCAAGTAACAAACGGTGTACCGGCCCGGCACTCAACGAAGGGTCAGCGACAATTACGCGGGTTTCAGCCGCGAGCAAAGACCCCCCGAGACCTAAAATACCAACCACTGCTAATAGTGATCGCTGCAGCCAGGAAACCTGCCGAACGGCACCTGCAGAGACCTTGCAATCTATAAAATCAATGAATGTTTTACTCACAAAAACACCTATATGTTCTCTATATTAAGCCAGGTTATAAAGCCTGACAGTATCTGGCATATTTAATTAACTTTTCCGTGTCTAACACACAGGTAAGCAATAAACCGGAGATATTACCAACCACCCCAATACGTCAACGCGATGGACCCGGCCATCAGTTCAGCCACCAGTCATTAACAGCAACCAGTCTTACGTCACCAAAAGAACTTTACGAAAAGAGCAGTAGGTGAGCGCCCAGGGGTAGTCTGAAAAAAGATGCACCGAAAATGCAGTCTTAGATTAATCAGTGCGATCAGAGTCGCTGAATTAGAGCAACTATACTTCACAGCTTATGCACTTCACAGCCTATGCGCCGAAGCCTATGCGCCGAAGCCTATGCGCCGAAGCCTATGCCCCAAAGCCTATGCCCCAAAGCCTATACGCCACAATAGATATATATCCTGCGCGTAATTTTAGCTTCGCTACACCGCGTTCCCCGACAGCCTCCTTACAACTTGCCCTTAAACATCTTAACCGCAAGCCCGGGAGCCTACCGTTGCAATGATGTTATGTGCCGTTGCATTGATTCGTTTGCATTGTTTTGTTTGCAAAGTGCACGCGGTAAGTTGCAGATCTTCTTGCCTCGTATACTTTCTGGTATTTAGAAAAAAAACGCTGTACAAGCCACGGGGCCGTGGAGTCAAAAATCAAGTGAGATACCGTCAAGTTCGTGAATATCCCATGCAAACGCGTACACTTAAAAGTACAGTTGTGATACGCAGATCTACAACAAAGCTCCCCAGCATAACCCGAACGCATAGTTTCTTACTTGTTAATTCGTCCAAAAAAACAGATGTATAACTCCATGAATGCTTGTGGGTCCAAAATTATTGTCGCATGCGACTGTGAAGGCATGCCAACTCAGAATGACTATCGCGAAGTAATCAGATGCAATCAAACCTCACCTGATGAAGTCGTCAGGTCGCTTACCTGTACCAACCAGAATACATGCCACCAGGAGTCTGCGCGGCAGAAGTCTGCGTAGCGAGAGCGTGCTATGGCGAGAGCGTTTTTACGATCATTTGAGGCGCATAGTTGTTCATACGTAACCTGGCACCGGCACCTTTTAATCAGCAATGCACTCTTTCCATACCAACAAGTCTGTCGCATTGCGTATCCGCCGCCATTGACAAAGACGGCCCGGCCCCC
>CAYMVV010000291.1:0-3651 GCA_964393885.1 uncultured Granulosicoccaceae bacterium
AACCGGTTTTGGTTTCTATGTCTGGCAACAGGGTTTTTAACACAAAAACGTTCATACCTGCAGGATGTCTGACAAGACTTGTCTTTCTCTTGCACAAACCAAACGAATTATTCGACGCAGAAAGACCTGCTATTGAGGCACTGCAACTAACGCACGGCATCTAAGACACTGTAATTAGGGCGCCGCTATCAACCAATGTATTTAAGGCACGGGTACGGCGAAAACCAATCTCTGCGCGAAATCCTCGCCACCACAGGATTAATGCGGTTTGATTGTGGCTGTCATTCGGTTCGAGTGCGGGTTGCGGTACACTATTAAGCGCGCCCATGATGGTGTTTTCTCGCTTGCTGTCATCCCCTGATTGTTTTCACCGGAGTCCTTTAAATAATGGGTAATCCCAATGTTGCCGCACGTTTCGGTAGTGGTCAAAGTGTTGCCAGAACCGAAGATCAGGCATTGTTGACCGGCACCGGCCAATACACAGACGATTTTCAGCCCGCCGGCACTCAGGCGCTGGTGTTTCTGCGATCTCCGTACGCCCATGCCAGGATTGTGTCGATTGATACAGCAAGCGCCGAAACAATGGACGGTGTAACTGCCGTCTATACCGGTGCGGGCATGCAAGCGACAGGCGTGAAACCGCTGCCAGCCATCGGTGCACCATGGCAGCGTGGCGATGGCCAGGGTGCATCTTCTCCTGATCGATGGCCGTTAGCGCTGGACCATGTGTACTTTAACGGGCAGCCGGTATGCGCAGTAGTCGCACAGACCGAGGCGCAGGCGCTGCAGGCAATCGAGTCAATCGAAGTGCAATACGAGGCGCTGCACGCAATAACATCAATAGAAGCTGCACTTGCTGATGGCGCCCCGACGCTGGTAGCAGATGCCCCCGACAACATTTGCGCTGAAATCAAACACGGCAGCGCTGATGCCGCAGAACAGCACTTTAAAGATGCCGCCCATGTTGTATCGATCGATCTCGTCAATCAGCGTCTGGCGCCCGGTACTCTGGAGCCACGATCGGTATTGTCATACCTTGATAAAGATAAACGCCTTTGTCTGCAGATGAGTTCGCAAATGCCAACCGCCATGCGTGACTCACTGGCTAACGCCGTATTGCAAATGGATGCCAAAGATATCCGTGTCATGGTCGGTGATGTCGGTGGCGGGTTTGGCATGAAGACCGGTATCTACCTGGAAGATGCTGTGGTTGCCTACGCGGCGCGTCAGACTGGCAAGCCGGTGAAGTGGATATCCACACGTGGCGAGGAGCTATTGAGTGCGACGCACGGCCGCGACCTGCTTACCCGGGCTCAGCTGGCGCTTGATGAAAACGGTCAGATACTCGCGTATCGCAATCGATCCGATGCCGACATAGGCGGTATGGCCAATCCTACCGGTGTGGCTATTCAATTAATGATTGGACCCTGGGTTGCCACCAGCGTCTATCACATACCGGTTATCGATTTTCACTTCAGGGCTGTTCTGACCAATAAGTCACCAACCGGAGCCTATAGAGGAGCCGGTCGACCAGAGGCTATCTA
Organism: uncultured Granulosicoccaceae bacterium; assembly: GCA_964393885.1. Classification (GTDB taxonomy): domain Bacteria; phylum Pseudomonadota; class Gammaproteobacteria; order Granulosicoccales; family Granulosicoccaceae. The sequence goes on from CAYMVV010000291.1 coordinate 1,545, forward strand.
TACGATCGAGCGGCTGATGGATGAAGCGGCGCGTGTGATGGACATCGAGCCCACCGAGATACGCCGCCGCAACCTGATTACCCCCGCGCAGATGCCCTATACCAACGCCATGCAGCAAACCTACGATACCGGCAACTTTGAACTGATGCTTGATCAGGGGCTTGAGCTTGCGGACTGGAAAAACTTTACCAAGCGGCACCGGCAAAGTGCTGCACACGGCAAGCTGCGTGGTCGTGGCTTAGCCACCTTTCTCGAATGGACCGGCGGTACCGTGTTTGAAGAAAACGTTATTATTGATGTTAAGGCCGACGGATTTGTTGAAGCATCAACAGCGCTGCTACCGATGGGCCAGGGGATCTCCACCTGCTTTGCGCAAATCGTCGCCGAAGAACTCAAAGTGCCATTTGACAAAGTGATTGTTAAACACGGCGATACCGATCGGCTCAATGGATTCGGCAGTGCCGGTTCTCGTTCAATTTTTACCGGAGGTTCTGCATTGCAGGTTGCCTCTCATCGTCTGATTGAAAAAACAAAAGCATTGGCGGCAGACCACTTTGAATGTGCAGAGGCCGATGTCGTATTTGAAGAAGCCAGTATAGATGAGGCAAATGAAGAGGCCAGATTCAGTGTGGCTGGTACCGATGTCAGTATCGGCTGGTTTGAACTGGCGGCAAAACAGCCAGATGGCCAGATCGATATCAACAGCGTCAGCAGTGTGGATGACTCTACCTGGCCGAACGGCTGCCACTCCTGCGAAGTAGAGATCGACCCTGACACCGGTAAAGTTGATGTGGTGCGCTATGACAACGTCAACGACGTTGGCAAAGTCGTCAATCCGATGATTGTGACGGGCCAGCTCGAAGGTGGTGCGCTACAGGGCATAGGACAGGCACTTTGCGAAGAGGTGGTCTACGATAGCGATAGCGGGCAGTTGCTAACCGGAAGCTTAATGGACTACAACCTGCCGCGCGCTGACGACAGCTGTTTTTGTCAAACCGTTATAGATCAATCCATTCCGTGCAAAAACAATCCTCTGGGTTTAAAGGGTGTTGGTGAGCTCGGAACCATTGGTGCCACACCAGCAGTTGCCAACGCGGTAGTTGATGCCTTGTTGCGTCATGGCGTTAGCCGGGAAAAAGCAATGGCATTGCAAATGCCGATGACACCTCAAAAAGTCTGGCAGGTACTGCATGGCGGTTGACCAAATCAAAGTTGTACAAACACTGCATGGTAGGGTGCTCTTAGTGGTGCGAGCATATCAGCTTCTCACATCAGTGCCGGTTCTTTAAAGAATGTTCAGGCAAGTAAAACAAACAGACAAACATGACAAACAGCTATTTAAGCAGTGGACTATTCAGCGGTAAGAATGTCGTTATCACTGGTGCCGGGCGCGGTATAGGTGCTGCTGTTGCAGCCGCATTTGCCACAGACGGAGCTAATGTGCTCGCACACCTGGGGCGCGAAGAAAGCCGCGACCATTGGGTGTTTCCGGCAGCGAATCAGCAAGGCCGTATCATCACCTTCACCGCAAATATGGAACGTGTGGAAGAGGTAAAACATCTGGCCACCAATCTGACGGCAGCGGTCGATCACATCGACGTACTAATCCACAATGCAGGCACCATGCACGGGCGTGTATTAACTGAGGACATGACTGCCGAGCACTATGCCAAAGTTACAGACTTAAACGCTCGCAGTGTCGTGGTGCTGACCACGGAGCTGCTGCCATGGCTCAGAAAATCGAATTCCGCAGCGATCGTCAATGTGACTTCGATCTCGGCTGCAACCGGTGGCAGTGCCGGTTCTTCTATTTACAGTGCAGCCAAAGGATTTGTCTCCACCTACACACGCTCTCTGGCAACAGAGCTTGCAAGTGACGGCATTCGTGTCAATGCGATCTCCCCCGGTACCATCGACACCGACTTTCATCAGCGCTACTCGAGCGCGGAAAAGCTGAGTGCAACTGCAAAGTCGACCCCGTTAGGGCGGCTCGGCACTGCAGATGATTGTGTGCCGGCCTGTTTGTTTTTGTCAGCCCCTGAACTCAGCGGTTTTATTACCGGTCAGATCATCGGGATCAATGGTGGTACCTCCTACGCCTGAAGCA
>CAYMVV010000292.1:0-3647 GCA_964393885.1 uncultured Granulosicoccaceae bacterium
TTGATGAGGGGAGGTTGCGGGCTGCTGCGGTGGCTCGCTGCCTTCTACTCTAATTAACATGGTACAAGTGATTCGGGATTGTGAGTCAATGGCAAGTGGGTAGTGACAGTGGAGTTACGCAGAATGGGCAGGTACGTTATGAGCTAAAGACGCCGTATCGGGATGGGACGACGCACGTGGTCTTTTCGCCACTGGATTTCATTGCAAGATTGGTAGCACTGATTCCGAAACCGAGAGTGAATCTGGCGCGCTACCATTGTGTGTTCGCACCGAACAGTCGTTGGCGAGATCAGGTGACGCCGGGGGACAAGGGCAACAAGTCTGACATTCAAACAGAAGAGGAGGAGGGTGAGCGTTTTGTCTTGCGGATGGGGGTCTGGGTAGGGGTTAATATCTTTTGCATGGTGTCCACCTGGTTTAAGTGGACACCCTGTGTGAAGCGGATTTTCGATTTTCTAGTGGGTCACGGCCGGACGCTTACTCTGAACCAGCAAAGAGATAGTTTTTGCGCCCCAGCGCTACCGGACGAATCTGTCTTCTAATCGCATAATTATCGATTTCGATCCTGCCATCATCAACTTAGCGCACCAATGTCTCCCTTCGTGTCAGTGCATAGTAGATCGCTTTGACTGGCGGTATTTTTTTTGTATCTCGGATCTGACCTTTCGTAACCGCGCTTTAAGCTACTTTAGTATTGGGCCTGCTCTAGTCTGCCTGTTTTGAGAGCCCTGCAGCGTCGTGTGGCCCATCATGATAGCTGGATTAGGGAGTTTGAGTAGCTTTTAGAATGAACGCACAGTCGACTAAGCAATCTCAGGCTAATTGGTAATATCATGAATAATATAGAATGTAGGTTTCAATGTGATATTTCTGGTATCACCCAATTGGGTGATTAAAAATCTATTACATTTATGGATAATCATTTAAAAGGGTAAGAATTGTTGTGCAGAAAAAATTTGGCGTGGGCATTTGAGATTTGAGGCAAGTCGCTCTAAGAGCGAGAGTGTCGCAGTGGACATACCTTGATGTTCCGGTTGTCATGCCAGTGGCACTGCTGTGTTGATACGTGCGGAGGGGGATAACCGCTGAATGCTTCAAAGTGGGAAGCTCGCAATGTAAAAAATCACTGGTGCTTTAATAATCTGAAGAGTACGTTAAGTGCACAAGGTTGATAGTATGGGTATGGAACATTCTGTAATGTGTGTAGCTATGGCGGTACTTATTGCCGGCGGGACTTTACTATATTAATGCCCGTGTAGCTGTTATATTGAAAATCACGCAATGAAGAAAAACTATTTTCGATCAAAAATATATTACTACTTCTAGCAGATCGCTGGAGTACAGCGCCTCTCACCAGTCCTCTGTCCACGGTCTATCGTAATCAGATCTTTCGGAGACAATAGCTGGCGAGTACCCCGCGATCCCTTAGCGAATTCAGAAGGGAAACCGCTTAGCGGCGACGATAGTGCGGTTTATTTGTTTGAAGGTTAGGAATTTCCTGTTAATTCTGTCACGGCCGATAGTATTTAATGATATTTGGAGAATCTGATCTAATAAACCAATTATAGTTGGTAAGCCTAGTAGGATTGCACTTGGGTACAAGATACAATTAGTAGATGGTGTGACCAGAATTTCCGATAAGATGCTCGTATCTGGTGCAAGTACTGACGGTACGAGGGTCGAGGATATTAAGTCGACTAGCAAAGAAAGCATCGATTCGATTGAGCGTAGTTGGGATGAAACATTACTTCCCGATGCACCAAGAATCTCAAAAGGAATCTTGAAAATTTCAAAAAGAGTTTTCAAGAAGGGCATAGGCCGTTTGAAGTGTTTGGTCTTTCAATTGACGGTTAGAATTCATTTGACGGCGACAACATCTACCCGACAATCTGTTGGCTGGAAAATGAAATGTCTATAGAGATTACTCATATAGGCAAATTTTGGTGCGTATATATTCAGAAAAATGCGAGTGAGATAAGATACGTAGGAGTGGTAGCGGTGGAAAGGCAAAATTATGGGCTTATCAGTCGTTTGTATGGCGCTAGAACAGCGAATGCTTTAACTCGTAAAACAGGGGCTTCAAAGCAACATTTTGAGGAAATATTGAATACGAGACCAGACCCAATAGATCAACGAGATTTCCCATATCAACCCACTCTGGTACAGTTGCCTGCTAAATATCTAAACACAACATATCTTCTTAGTGATTTTAAAGTACGACGTCAAGGCTTTGAAAGCAGTTGTGTTGGACAAGCGCTAGCGGCATTGATTGATTTACAAGAACTGGTGAGAACGAATAATTACGAAAGAAATTATACTGGAATAAGTGCTCGGTTTTTATATGAAAATGCTAAGAAATACGATCATCATCTTGAGGACTCCTTGCCTGGTTCCTCACTACGTGGCGCGATAAAAGGTTTCTACCACAATGGCGCTTGCAAAGATAACGTGGCCAGTTACGTACCACGACGGCCAGGATCCAGGATAAAATATGTAATTACAAGTACAATGCGCAACGATGCAAGATCAGTGTCATTAGGAACGTACTTTCGACTACGCCACGTCTTAAACGACTATCACTGTGCGTTGTTGGAGTCAGGTTCTATACTCTGCTCTGCATTAATACACAATGGATGGTCTAAGCTGTCAGCAGTACCTGAGAAAACCGGGAGCATCGAATACCCTTTCTATGGTCCTCAAAAGAAAAGCCCTTGTACACTACAGGGTGCTCATGCATTCGTGATAATTGGATACGATGAAACTGGATTCTTCGTGCTAAATTCGTGGGGTGAAGACTGGGGCAACTATCCCTCGTACAAACTGAGATCTCTTTTTGATTCAAAAGAGGCAAGGGATGACATTGCAAATTTACCGACAAAATTTCCTGGAGTTGCGCACTGGAACTATGAGGACTGGGCTGATAATGTACTAGATGGATGGGTATTGCGTCTGACTGCTCCCACAGGAAAAGGTACGGCTTTTGTTGGTGGGCGAGGATCTAAAACGACCGGACGTGTTAAAATATCAACTGCTCGTAAACAGGATGTCCAAGGTCATTATATGCATCTGCAGGATGGTTTCCTGGTACAGGAACCACCTTACGAAAACGATCTGCACTATTTTGACGAAATTGCATCATCTATAAAATCTGATAAAAATATACACAGTCTTATGTTCTTTGCACACGGTGGATTGAGTACATTGGATGCTGCGTCAAACCGTGCAGCCGCTATGACGCCAGTATTTTTAAAAAACGGTATATATCCAGTGTTTTTCTTTTGGCGCACCGGCTTTGGGGAAATGTTGGGTAGTGTGCTTGAAGGGATTGCTTCTGATGTACTAGAAAGATCACAGGAATTTGATGAGGTGCGTGATTCTGCAATAGAACGTCTCGCAAAACCTATAGGGCGAGCGATTTGGAACGATGTACAGAGAAATGCTTCAGCCTGTTTTGGTAAGTTGGAATTGGGCTGTGATCAAGACGATCCCCCCTCTGTTGCAGAGAGTGCGTGGGATGCAACGGAGAAGTTACTCAATGCATGTGTTGAGAAAAAAAGTAGGTATCCGATGAAGGTACACTTTGTTGCTCATAGTGAAGTGGTCAAGCTTTTTGGTACCAACAAGTTAAGCAGCTAAATCCAATTGTG
>CAYMVV010000293.1:0-3601 GCA_964393885.1 uncultured Granulosicoccaceae bacterium
CCCCATCAACTTTCTCCTAAACACTCCGACAATGGCTTTTCGGACGTGACAACCAGATCGTTGCCCCACGTTTTTATTTGGGTCACCGCTCTTTTGCAGCTCCTGTCACGGTAGTTTGGTACCCGGTAGTTTCGGCTCGGCTAGTCCGATCTCCCAATTAAAGGACACTCCAGTGGTTCGTTGCACCGTTAGCAATTAGCTTACACCGGTCATTCCGATCCGGGCGAGCGAATTGGGAATTATTTTCTTGCAATCTGATCAATCAATCCTTCCATTTTCGGATTAAGTAAGGGGCATGGTTCTTTATGGTAGAAGCAGCAGTTACCAGCAAGGGACAAATCACAATACTGGCAGAGATCAGAAAACAGAAGAACCTCGCGCCGCAGGATCGTGTGGTATTCACGCTATTGCCTAACGGCAGGACAGTAATGCGGGCAAAAAATCGATCCGTATCAACACTCGCAGGGTCAGTCAAATCTGTAAAGAAACCAGTGGCGATCAAAGATATGAAGATGAGCTGATATGGCCGCACTCGACACAAATGTACTCGTGCGGTACCTGGTTGCTGATAACACAAAGCAGTATAAGGCTGCGAGAGACCTTATTGATGGGGCTGAATCTGATGAAGTGCACTTCATACCAGTTTCAGTAATTATAGAATTGGAGTGGGTTCTTCGCTCCCAGTACAATCAGGGCAAGGTGAAAATACTTGATCTTTTTAACAAACTCCTTGAGTCCAGAGAATTAGAATTTCAAGAAGACGCAAGCATCGAAATTGCACTTAGTCTGTATGCAGACAACAACGTTGATTTTGTAGATTGTCTTCATATAGGAACCGCTTTTTCTCGCAAAAAAACACCACTAATGTCATTTGATCGTAAAGCGTCGAGACTTGCTGGCACTATGCTGGTAAATAGATAAATGTAGTTCTGCATCCGCCGTTTATCTTTATACCCCCAATCATTCACACTCCTAAAGTTGGCTGGCCTACCGGAGCTGATCTCCCACAAAACGAACATACTGGTTCAGTTGTGGGTCGATTTTTCGGGTATCGTTTATTTATGATCATCTTCCACTATTCCAGATGAAACTCTAATTTTGCTGCTTCCGCTCCAGGATGTATTCGCATGCCAAACAAGGTTTTTGACGGCACTGTTAGCTTTAAGGCTACGGCTTTCTCGAGCAAGGTTGCCACAACCAGAAACCCATGCTCTTTTGGCAGGTCATCTCTTGCTACCAGTAAATACTTACCATTGTCCACCAACACCTGCAGGGGCATTGGGCCGAATTCCTTGAAGACAGACTCTCCCTGAAACATAGACTCGGCATGCTCGTGCGATAGTACGGCGACTTTTGCCTGATCTGTTTTCAACAGGCTGGCCATTCTCGTAAAGTTTCTGGCCCTGCTGACCACGGCTTTTGATTTCGGCAAGTGCTCGACCAATACCGCTACCCATTCGTCGGCAATAGCATCGCCGACGAGATCGCTGCGGGTAGTCAGAACCTGAAGGTGCCGCTCCCGAAACGAATCCCATTGTCCATACGGTGTATGAGCACTCAGGTTATTTGCCGGGTTAAATACTAAAAAGATCAACATGGCGATTAACAACTTACCCGAGTTGAATTTTGAACCCGGGCGCTGGACTAACACTGCAAAGTCGATTGTCATTGTGTCTTTCTGATTTATGGTGCTGTGTTACTCAGAGAATATTTCCATCGGACAAATGGTAGACACCACGTAATTTGGTACGTCTACAACATTCCCTATACGCAAATCACAAGCGACACTCATCACTACAAATGCCTGCTCCTGGGTAAATCCTTTGGTGTCTTGCAGCCAATCCAGCATTTGAATTAAGGAATTGCGCGCAGCGAGAGTGATATCGTTAGACAATTGAGATAGTGGTCTGATTTTTTCGCTGTCGAGGTAAGTCCACTGTGGAGGAATTTCTCCAGCCTCTTTAAATGGAAACCCCACCGTAGCGTGAAACCTGTCGGGTTCGAGCGCTTTTATCTGCGACCCGCCTTCGAAGTGCGGTTGTTTGATCTTCGCTGCCATGCCCTTACGTATTTCAGTCTTTACCGTTACAACCGCGCCAGTTTCAATGGCGGTACCAGCAACTTCGCCATCACCCTGCGCATAGTGCACATCCCCGATAAAGAAACCGCAACCGTCGATAAAGCATGGCAGCAATAACGTCGTACCGACAACCATTTGCTGAACATCCATATTTCCCCCATTCTCCCGCGGAGGAATGGTTCGCAGGCACTTATCTTTATGGCTTCCGTCGGGACCGCACACATCAGCGGGGCGAGCTCCCGTTGGCTCTGGTGGCAGTGCAACGCCACCTGCGGCAGCAAGCTCGGACTCTCTTTTGAGCCACTTGTCTACCTCGTCCTCGCCGGGCAGTACACCGACACTTCCCATGAATGCCGCCATAGGAATTTTTACACCGGGGATTTCTGCCGAAACCGCTTCAAAATTGTTCAACGCCCAGTTAGCCACAAAGGGCTCGGGAAACAGATCCGGCAAAAATCCAAAGCCGGGAATCAGGGTGGTGTAGCCATACTCATCCGGTATTATATCGATGAGTTGCACTGCCAGTACATCACCACGCTCAGCCCCTTCTATATGAATAGGGCCTGTCATGGGATGAATGAGATTAAGATCTATAGCGAGAATATCTTTAGGCTCAGAGTCTATTGTAAGGTTCGAGTCGAGGGCATCGCGCGTGTGCACAACGATGAGATCGCCGGGGTTTGCTGTGGCGACCGGTTTAATTGCGGGGTGATATCGGTTAAAACAGTTGGGATCATTCTCGCAATGTTCGCCTTCCTTTTTTACCTCGACAATAGTCTGAGTTTTAACGTCCGTTGTGTCAGAAAAGGCAAATGGCGCAAATCCCGTTGTGCCCGCAGTGATCAAACACACTCCCAGTAGCGATAATTTCGGCGTGAATAGTTTCATCTTATTGCTCCTCATTTTCCGACAAGAAGCGAACTCAATTCATCGATGGTTCAGTGAATCTATTCATCGCAAAACCGCAACGAATGAATCATCTGAAACCTGAATATGCTTCCCCGCAGCTAGACTACGCACACTGATAGTTAATATCAAGGTCATTTTAGAACCGTAATCCTGAATTGGTTTTTTACGCAGACGTACCGTCCTACTTCCAACAGATAGGCATCTTAGTCTACTAATATTGCTTTGTACCCGCCTCTGAACAACGGACCGTCTGCTCGTTTTAACCGATTATAACGTCGCGTATAAGCTCCATTCACATGCCGCATGATTCTATCCTGATTCGCTCGCGGCGTTCCCATCAACAAATGATAGTGTTTGCCCATCAAACACAATGCATGGATTTGAGCATCGAATCGATTGTGCGCCTTTTCAAGCGTCTGAAGAAACGCAGAGTAGCAGGCTGGTCCGTGAAATAACTTTTGACGTGCCCTTCCGCGATTCATCACATGATATAACGCATACACGTATTGGATTCGTACTGGTCTTGGCATTTGCTTGAGTTACCAAAATACAAAATAATGTAATATTAGAGTAGAAGGCAGCGAGCCACCGCAGCAGCCCGCAACCTCCCCT
>CAYMVV010000294.1:0-3594 GCA_964393885.1 uncultured Granulosicoccaceae bacterium
TAGGTTTCCCAAACACAGGCTGTTCATTTACTCTTTGGCCACTCGGTTGGTACGCGGCAGGTATTTGCGCTCAACTGGAATTGGATATCTTAAGCGGGGCTCTCGAAAGTTAGAGTTGTTCTATGTTTGCTCCTGCAGGGTAGTATGGAAACTGAGATTTGGAAAACGGCGTTTGTGAAGCAGCGGTTGTAGATTGAGTTAGGAGCAACGACAGATCACGTCTGTGCAGGCACTCTCGCTTTACAATCCAGAGCTTTACCACATTCCAGTCTCGGCAGCAAAATCAGGTGAAAAAATGCTGGACAGGACTTCTGGTTATAATTCAGGCACGGTTGCTTCAGGGGGAGTGCGTTCCTCGGCACAAAATGCAGTCGATTTGCGAAAAGCCATTGTGCATGTCCGCAAACACAAATGGTCAATAGTACTGGTAACTGTGTTGGTGACAGGGTTAACGTCTCTCGCAGTCTCTCTACTAAATCCGGTCTATCGCTCTACCGTAACTATCCTGTTTGGCGACAATCAATCAGAAACGGGTTTTGAGCGGTCTGCTGTCGAGCTACAGTCCGGCCGCGTTGGCAGTATTGTTGAAACACAAAAAGTAATGCTCAAATCACGATCACTTGCACAGCGAGTGGTTAAAACACTGGATCTTACCAACCACTGGGAATATAACCCTCAATTACCTGTTCCGGATGAAATCAAATACAACGGACCGCTTGGTCGCTTCATTCGTGACAGCTCGCTGGGTGCAATAGCTGATGAAGTTGCGAATATAACCACCGAAGATACTGAGGACTCGACTGGTGAGGGTACGGATTCTCTACGTGAACGCGCGGTTGCAAAGTTAATGCGGAGTGTCTACGTGGTTCCGCTCAAGAACACTGATCTGGTTAAAGTCTCAATTGAAAGTCGTGATAGTAAACTCGCTCAGGAAATAGCAAATACCTATGCAGTTGCGCTGAAAGAATTCTACCTTGAGCAATCCACAAATCGCGATCGCGACGCCAGGCAGTTTCTTGAGAACAAGGTGTCTGAGCTTAAACAAAAAGTTGATGACTCAGAGCAAGAGCTATTGCGGGAAAGAAGACGTGTTGGCTTATCTGGAGATGGGGGAGACATCAGCGGGCAGACCATTGCGCTCCTCAACAGTCGGCTGGTAGATGCAAAAGCGCAGTTTGAGCTTGCAAGGATACAGTGGAATCAGATCCGCTCTATACGTGGTTCAAGCTCCCCGATTAGTCTCGATGACGTTAGCTTCAGCGAAGTGCGGGCAGGCGCGTCCAGTGACACGTCGATTGTGAGTTTCGAATATGTCGGAACGCCATACGAACTCTTGCCAATTGTCGATTCTAATTCGGTGGTGCAGCGGCGCAAGCAGGAAGTTCAACAAGCATTGCGGCTATTAGAGGAGCTGGATAACAGATACGGAATCAAGCACCCTCGGTATATAGATGCTCAGTCGAACTATCAGACATCAGCACGAAATCTGGACCGCCAGATCGCTAATGTTATCAGTTCCGTCGAAAACCAGTATCAGGTATCGCAACGGCAGGTAGCATCGATAGAGGCGGATATTCGCCGCGAGGAAAATAGACAATTTGATAGAAACACTGGTCGCTTGTCAATTAAGGAAATTGAACTCGCTCGTAACTCCCACAAGCTATTTTATGAAGAGGCACTAAAAGAATTCCGTTCATATGAAGAGCGAAACCTGCAAACGGTGCCAATTTCGGTGGCTGATCCCGCGGTACAACCAAATAAAGCGGCCGCGCCCAAGAAGACCTTAATGGTACTGCTTGCCTTTTTGCTGAGTGTTGGTGTGATGGTCTTAATTACCTTTCTGATTGAAATGTTAAGTGAAAGCGTTCAGGGCATCAACGATATAGAAAAAAAATTAAAATTGCCGGTATTCGGGATATTGCCGATGGTGAAGAGTGGGTTTTTCAGGGGTAAAAATGTACCGCTTCTACCCGGCAATTTCGAGGATAGACGCGGTGCGTTTGCCGAAGCGGTATGGACAATACGCACAAGTGCAACAGTTGCGGAACTGGAAGACAGTAATCAGGTAATTATGGTGACATCAACTGTACCCGGAGAAGGAAAATCCACCCTGTCTACCAATCTTGCTTATGCGCTTTCAGAGCTGGAAAGTGTAGTGTTGCTTGAAGCTGATATGCGACGGCCCGGTATTGGAAAGGCACTGGGGATAAGAGCGGATGGACTTCACGAGGTACTCACCGGGAAAATCTATCTTGAAGATTCAGTAAAAGTAAATGCGATAGATGGCCTTGACGTTATACCTGCCGGTAGTCCTGTACAATCTCCGGGAAAACTACTGGCATCGAAAGCGTTTGCAGAGTTAATTGATTTTCTTAAAGAGCGATACGATCGAGTGGTAATAGATCTGGCACCAATACAGGCGGTGAGTGATGCATTGATAGTTGGTAAATACGTAGATACAGCAATATATGTTGTGAAATCAGATTCTACGCCCTTGCCAATGGTAAGTAGAGGAATAGATAGACTGACCCAAAAGGAAATTGATGTTTCCGGTGTTGTTATCTCACAGGTAGATATCAACAAAATAGCGGGATACGGTGGGGATTACTACTACCAGGGTTACTATGACTCTTACGGGTATACTGAAAGTGTAAATGAATTGAAGTAGAGAATTTCATGCAATTAGAAAATCAACGCGCAACAGCAAACGGTGTTGTTGTGCAGGGCAAGTCTGTCGAAGGATGGTGTAGCTACTCTCTCTACAAAGCAGGTAATGGAGTAGGAGTTCTGTTCGATTCAAGCCGGTCTCATATAGCCAAAATCAATTGGTCAGTGTGGTAAGAACGGTAGAAGTTGTTGCTAAACAGCCGGATCGGCTGCAGCGTTTTGTTGGAACCTTCGGCAGAATATGCCAGACGCCAGAAGAAAATCTGGCGTCACATCTCTACCAATCCTTCGTGGTATCTCCTGGATACGTCAGCGGGCCACGTTTCTCAGACGATTGGCTGACCTGTTCAGCCATATTACCTCTGAACGCCGAATCCTTATAAATAAAGCAGGCTGGTGAATGGTTTACATCTGTAGTGGGACGACAATATTCGTCAGCAGCTCTGTCTCTTCGGTGTCCATAGGATTGTTCAGGTAGAGCTCGTAGGGTGGTAGATCTGCAGGCTCTTTGCCGGAGTTGGGTAGCCAGTCGCCGTACAGGTAATCGTAGGCAACCTTGATGGCTGTGTATGGGCCTTTGTAGTTAAGAACCGCACATGGTCCGGCTGGCAGCACTACTTCTTCCAGTGACTGTGGAACAGGCTCCTGATCGGTGATAAGCAGACCTGCATGTGCGCGTAAGTCATCCTCATTAACAACGTTAGGGTCGCTGTAGTGCACGCCGACCATCCCTGCCGTTCGTGGCCACAGGTTTTCCGACGATGCGGTATGAGCGAGTTTTGCGAAGCTCTTGTCGAGTCCTTCATAGGAGCCTTTGTGCAGGAGTGCTGCGAGCCTTCTTTCTGGCATGGTTTCGGTTTGAACTGTGAACATGGTGAAGTTTCCTTTTGATTTCTGCTTACGGGGTATACCGCAGTTGCCGTTTTT
>CAYMVV010000295.1:0-3567 GCA_964393885.1 uncultured Granulosicoccaceae bacterium
ACATTTTCTGTATTTTTGTACGGGCTGGCTGGCACGCACCATAGCGCCGCATAGTCGTTAAGACTGTCGACATCTATTTCTTCCGAGTGCAGCCAGTTAAAGTCAACCGGCACTTGCAGGTCTTCGGCGGCCAGCTCCAATGCAAGCGGTATTGCACGGTGGGCAGTAACCGATTCCTGATAGTCTCCAATTAATCCAATTTTCAATGCGATAGCCTCTGTGGGTTAAACGGCCACTACGACCAGCCTTTATAACACTTGCAGCATGAACATCACTGGCTGGACCTGCAAACACCTGCGAGCTTATCAGGATTTCCGCTCGCGCCAGCTGTGGAGTGGGAGACCAGCCGCTCGCCGGGACGAATCCCCGGGGCTGCATCCGCTAAGCCTGAATTACGGGAGAAAGCAGTTATGTGCAAAGGCCCATTGGCCGCCCACGTGTCGCTGACTCGCGTTCAACCTGGAAAAACTTCAGGACTACCGCAAAGTTCAGGCTATCCTGTTTTTGGTATTAACCCCTTTTTCAGTGTCAGTGCGTTTAAGTAGTACAGTGCGCAGGTTCTCCACAGAATGGCGTACAAATCCATTTTTTTCACAAGCAGGTCCACGCAATGAAAAAAGCAACACAACCGGCCCCTGCCCTTTGGGTTTCCATTCTGCTGGTGGTGCTGTACGCCACGTTCACTCGCGCAGCAAACGCCCCGGTACCCGTGACAGCCGATGAGCTCGGTGGCAGTGAACGCTATCTTGCCTATCTCAGCACAGATAAACCTGTCTACCGATCAGGTGAGACCGTTTACCTACGCACGGTTTTTCTCAACGCCCAAGACAATACCCCGCTGCAGAGCAAAAGAAACACCATTGAAGTGAAGATCAGTGGTCCGAAAGGTGATGTTATCCATGAAGGCAGGTCGCACGACACGGATAGTGTTATCGGCTACCAATGGCAAGTGCCCGAGGGTACAGCTGGCGGCCAATACACCGCAAAGATCACCAGTCCGACACTGGGCACTCCTGAAACCGAACGGGTTTTCGACATACGCGCGTTTCGAGCGCCACGAATTAAATCGCAAATTCAATTCACTCGCGATGGCTACGGCCCGGGTGATCAGGTTCGAGCCAGTGTGTCGTTGGAACGTGCCGAAGGCACTGTGCCACAGGGCGCCCGCGTCACTGCAATTGCGAGGGTTGATGGCATTGAGATCTACCGCGGTCCATCACTCCAGCTGGATAGCACCGGTGTGCTCGACGCCGTATTTAACCTGCCAGAGCAAATGGATACCGGTGAAGGCAGCCTGTCATTCGTAATTGAAGACGGCGGTATCGTCGAGACAGCCACCAGGTCTCTGCCAATTTTACTCAGTAAAATAAATATCGAGTTTTATCCCGAAAGTGGCGAGCTGGCCGGTGGACTGCAAAGCCGCGTTTATTTTCAAGCCAGACTTAGCAGTGGAAAGCCTGCAGATGTGCAAGGATATATCGTTGAACTGCAGGGTGGCGAACCCGGCACACACTCTGTTGCTGAATTTAAATCAACACATGAGGGGCGAGGCCAGTTCGAGTTTACTCCACAGCAAGGCAAGCAATACACCGCTGTATTCACCGCACCGTCCGGTATCAGCACACCCGCCGCACTACCGACAGTGAAAAACACAGGCACGGTGATCACGAGCAGCAGTGCGACTTATAACTTTGCCGATAAGATCGAATTGACCATCGCCTCCAATGCTGCACAGATGCCAACGCGTCTAACGCTGCATAAACGCGAGCAACTGCTGGACGAACAACGCACTGAACTCGACGACCAAAACAACAACGGCTCAACAGTGCAGCTCGATGCCAAAGATGCAGAGGGAGTTTTGATTGCCACCGCATGGGATGCTGCGGGCCACCCGTTGGCAGAAAGACTGATCTATCGTCAACCACGATTTGGCCTGAACGTCGAACTGCAGCTTTCCGAAGGACCGTTTATACCCGGTGCAGAAGTCAGCGTGGACGTACTCACCACCGATGACACAGGCAATCCAGTCGAAGCGGTAGTCGGCTTGACCGTCACCGATGACACGGTACTGGAGTTGATTGAAAAAAGGGAGCAGGCACCCCGACTACCGGTCATGGTCTATCTGGAAAACGAAGTGCCCGATCTGGCTGATGCTCATGTCTATCTGGACCGCGATAACCCGCAGGCGAACACCGCGATAGATCTGCTACTGGGAACTCAGGGCTGGAGACGTTTTGTATTGGTGGACTACGACAACGTTAAAAGTCAGTTTCCACAACCGGCAGCACGGGTGATGGCACAGGCCAGCCCCAGAAGACAGCTTGTGCGCATGGTACGGGAGCTCGCCGCAGTTAGAGGCATGAACGCGAATGTACAGATGATGGCCGCAGAGAACGCTGACGCAATTGCCGTGGACGCAATAGCCGCGGACGACAGTGTGTTGGTTGAAGCGCAGCTTGCCCAGCCCAACGCATTGCCACCACAAGCCGCGCAACAAAGGCCTGCCATACAGCCAGCCATAGAACCCGCCATAGTGATTGAAGAACAGCTCGAAGCTCAGGACAATGCAGCCAATAAAGAGCTGGCCCCCGCTGGTGCAGATTTGGCCATAGCAGCCGACAGGAATATGCTCAGAGCAAAGCCCGTTAATACTGGCTTCATACGCGAATTCGCTTTTCAAACTCGTGCTAACCGCAAGCCAAACGACAGAGTAGATTTCACCGAAACCTTGTACTGGAACAGTGGCGTTAAAACCGGTGCGCGCAACGGCCGGGCCACTGTAAAGTTTTCGCTGTCTGACAGTGTAACCACCTTTCGTGTATTGGCTGATGGCTACGGGCGCAACGGTGCCCTTGGTTCAGCTGATACGGTAGTCGCATCAGTCGAGCCCTTTTATATTTCTACAAAGCTGCCACAGCACGCTGTCAGCGGAGATATCATCGAGCTGCCGGTAACCCTGGTCAACACCACCGAAAAGCCAATAGACAATGCCAGTCTGAGCGTTACCGGCAACGGCATTGAAACCGCTGCCACTACAATTGCCACCACGGCGGTTACACTGGCACCCGGTGAGCGCTTGCGCCATATAGTTAAGGTAGCAACACTGGATGCGGGTCATTTCCCGATTACGGTAACCGCACACGCTGGCCCCTACACAGATACCGTTACCCGCCACCTTACGGTACATCCGGCAGGCTTCCCTGTCAGTGTGAGTGAAGGCGGCTTACTGTCATCTACCAGTAACTTCAGCACCACCCTTACAATACCTGCCGATGTTTCACCAGGCAGCATGGTGGCTACAGCAAAGGTATATCCGTCACCGCTGGCCAGTATGGAAGAGGCACTGAGTGCCCTGCTCCGCCAGCCGCACGGCTGCTTTGAACAAGCCAGCTCTACCAACTACCCGCTGGTTATGGCGCAACAGTACTTTAATACTCACACCGGCGTAGACCCGGACAAAATAGCCACCGCTCAGTCGTTGTTAAAAACAGGCTACAACAAACTGATCAGCTTTGAATCACAGGATAACGGCTACGAGTGGTTTGGCGCCAACCCCGCACACGAAGC
>CAYMVV010000296.1:0-3543 GCA_964393885.1 uncultured Granulosicoccaceae bacterium
GCCATTGGCGTTAACTATATTGATGTGTATACCCGCACCGGCTATTTTAATCTGATCGATCCACCGGCAATACCGGGTATGGAGGCGGCCGGCACTGTTATAGATTGCGGTTCATCGGTCAGGCATTTAAAACCGGGTGATCGGGTGGCCTACGCCTGTGCGCCACCGGGGGCGTACAGCAGTGTGCGTACCATGAATGCAGACCTGGTGTTGCCGTTGCCGGATAATATTGACAACGATACTGCTGCGGCCGTCATGCTGAAGGGGGTCACTGCATGGTTCCTGTTAAACAAGGTGCATGTACTCAAGCGTGGCGAGACCGCACTGGTTTATGCGCCGGCTGGCGGGGTCGGCCACTTACTGGTGCAATGGGCCAGTGCGATGGGTGCGCGGGTTATCGGCGCGACATCGTCTCACGGTAAAGCAAAGCTGGCATCAGAGGCGGGTGCCGATACCGTGCTGGTGCCAGGTAACCATAGTCTTGAACAGCAGGTCACTGAGGCCACCGGTGGTGTTGGCGTCGATGTGGTGTTTGATGCGGTTGGCTTTGACAGTTTCGACCATTCGATAGCTGCGCTGAGACCCGGTGGACATCTGGTGTCATACGGGCAGGCGTCTGGTGATATAGGAGCGAGAGATATTGGCAGCTTTGCCGCCCGGTCATTGAAACTGTCGCGCCCGAACTACGGCCATTACACCGACACACAGGAAAAAATAACGCAGGCGGCCGACGCGGTCTGGGCGGCACTTCAGGCAGGTACAATCAGTGTCAATATTGGACAAACGTTTGCACTGGCCGACGCGGCCAATGCACACCGTGCTATCGAATCTCGACAAACAACCGGATCAACATTGTTGTTGACCAATGAGGTGCAATGAAGCTGGTACTTTTTTGGCAGGACGGTCGGGTCAGGGCCGGACGTCTTAATAAAAACGATATAGTTGTCTTACAAACCGCGGACTGTGACCTTGATCGTCTTGGTCTGGCGGCGCTTATCGACGGTTCGTATTACGATAGCGATGAAACACTGCCGCTGGACTCGGTGAACCTGTTAGCGCCAATCCCGCGACCAGCACGCAATATATTTTGTGTGGGCAAGAACTATCACGATCATGCTCACGAGTTTGCTAATTCGGGTTTCGACAGTTCCGCTGCGAGTGGTGCCGTTCCGAAGTATCCGATCGTATTTTCCAAAGTTCCGGACAGTGTGGTTGGCCCGGGGGTAGATGTTCTGATTGATGCGCAGGTATCGACAGCTGTTGACTATGAAGTCGAGCTCGGCGTTGTCATTGGCAAGGCGGGCCGAAATATATCAGCTGAAGATGCGCTGGACTATGTGTGGGGATATACCATTGTTAATGACATCACCGCACGCGATTTACAGGGGCAGCACTCGCAATGGCTGATTGGTAAATCGCAGGATACTTTTTGTCCAATGGGTCCGTGCATCGCAACCGCTGATGAACTGGATTTAAGTGATACCTCTGTGCGTTGTCTGATAAACGGTGAGCTCAGGCAGGATTCCAACACCGCTTTACTGATCTTCGATGTGCCAACGATAATCGCTGCTATCTCTAATGGCATTACGCTGCAGCCGGGTGACATTATCGCCACCGGCACACCTGCGGGGGTTGGCATTGGATTCGATCCACCGCGCTATCTGGTTGCCGGAGATGTCATGCGGCTGGAGATCGATGGCATTGGCACGCTGGAAAATACCGTGGCGGCTTATCGCCATGGCTGATCGGCGCTTCGGTTCTTTAGTCATGGAAGATTCCGGTGGCGAAGGACCGGCTGTTGTTATGTTGCATGGACTGGGGGGAACATCCAATACGTTTGAGCCCTTGATGGATAGCCTCGATGGCTATCGGGTGATTCGACCAGACCTGCCGGGCGCTGGCCGCACTGCGCTGCGAACCAGCGCTGGAACAGTGCAGCAACTGGCGCGCGCGGTGACCGATGGGCTGGCGGGTATCGGTGTTCGTCGGGCGGTTATTGTCGGGCATTCGATGGGTACGCTGCTGGCACAGCATATGGCAATCAGCGCGCCACAAAGAGTGCGAGGACTGGTGTTGTTCGGCGCCATCACCGAGCCGCCTGATGCTGCTCGCCTGGCACTGCAGCATCGTGCCGCGACCGCGCTGCAAGAGGGCATGGCGGGTATTGCCGACCTGGTTGCAAATGGCAGTCTATCGGCCAGGAGCAAGTCCGATAACCCGGCGCTGGTGGCGTTGGTGCGTGAGTCACTGATGCGCCAGACGGCAGCGGGGTATGCAGCGCATTGCAAGGCATTGATGCAGGTCAGCGCGTTCGATCCGTTGCGAATAAAAGCACCTGTGCAACTGGTGACCGGTGTGGAAGATACGGTGGCACCCATTGCTATGGCGCAAGCGCTAAATACCGCGTTGCCTTTTTCAACACTTGAACAATTGCCGGGGGTTGGCCATTGGCCGACGATAGAAGCGCCGGCAGATTGTGCGCGCATACTGCAAAGCACACTAAAAAATTTCACGACCAATGAAGTAACCGAGAGGAGCTGATCATGGCTGAGTCAATCTGGAGTGGCACGACAGAGAGTGATGCCGCTACGCTTACCTTCACGAACGTGCGTGTCCTTGATGCCACCGGTGAGCCACCGTTTTCCGGTGAAGTGGTCGTGCAGGGTAACCGTATTAAGGAAGTACGGCGTACTGATCGCAGTAGCTATTCGTTTAATCGGTCGGGCGGCGGACAAACCATTGATGGCGGGGGCGCGACCCTGATGCCCGGTCTGATCGATGCGCATCTGCACCTCAGCTGGAACAATGCACCGGGTATCGATCCGATCCAGATGATGGAGCTCGAAGAGCACATGCTGGTAACGATGGAAATGGCGAAGCTGGTTCTAGATGCGGGTTTTACTGCGGGTCGCGGAGCGGCCGCCGCCAAGCCAAGGCTCGACGTTGTCGCCAAGCGGTTCATAAACGAAGGCAGATTTCCCGGTCCGCGCTATCTGGCCGCAGGACCGGAAATTACGACCGTCGGTGGTTTGGGTGATGCGGCACCTAGCCACATTCCACACGAAGGGCTGAACCTGGGTCTGGTGGTGTCCGGCCCTGAAGAAGTCCGACGCGTCGTGCGCACCCTGATCAAGTACGGTGTTGACTCGATCAAGCTCAATTTGTCCGGTGAAGAAATTACCGGTATGGGTGCTGAAGAAACACCCATGTCAGAAGAGGAAGTGGCCATGGCAGCGAGTGAAGCACGCTGCAGAAACAAGGTGCTGGCGGCCCATGCGCGTTCAGCCGGTTCGATCAAGCAGTGTGTCAAACATGGTATCCAGAATATTTACCATGCATCCTTCAGTGACACGGAATCACTGGACATGCTGGAAGCGGCGAAAGACAAGCATTTTGTCGCACCGGGTTTAGCATGGCTTATCAATACAGCCAGACATGCAGGAGACTGGGGTATAAAGCCGGGCACTCCGATAACCATTGCCTACGAAAGAGAGTTGGCCGCAGCGGTTGAGTCGATGAAAGAAATGCACCGGCGTGGCATCA
>CAYMVV010000297.1:0-2353 GCA_964393885.1 uncultured Granulosicoccaceae bacterium
ACTTCCTGCATTTGCGAAATATCAAAGGACTCAAGTGTTGAAACCGACGCGAGCATTTGCACAAATCCGATGACTGTACCAACCAGCCCGGCCTTGATCATGACACCGGCAACAAACCAGAGGACTTCGTTGCCACTGCGGGCTCTGTCGCTAAAGACATCGACCAGTGGCTGGTCAGTGCTGTTGTCATTTTGCCCGCAGGCGAGGTAATCCGCTGCCAGCCATTTGGAGCGGTCTACAGCGCTTTTCGAGTTGTCGGTAATCAGCTGCAGTGCAGCGTGTTGACGCGAAAGCCATAGCGCTCGAAAACCGCAAAAAATACTGCTAAACAACAATGTCAGCATTATGCCAATAGAAATATAGGTAGTGTCCGCAGCCAGTGCCTTTTGCATGAGCCCTGATATTGACAACAGATAAACGCCGAACACCATTAAAAATATCAGGCTGAGCCATTGCAGTGATGTGTGATAGAGCGGATGCACGCTCCAAAGAGAAGGCATTGTTGTTTCGGTCAGACGAACGGGGGTGGTCTGTACCTTGGGAGGGTGTTCTGTTGTGGGCAACTTTGATCTCGCCTTCAAAGGTTGTAAAACTGCGTGGGTGAAAACAGGTGCACTGGCAGACCGCGGCTTTGCTTATTGACAGGTCATTGATGTCCCAACGACGTAGCCTGTCTGAAGTGCCGAATAGTACTACGCGGTACAAGCAATCCGCCCGGGGGTTTTAGCTTATATCCTGAGGAGATAATTTTCCAATAGCGGAGCTTGATTCAGCACTGTTTCGACTGTCCGAAGTCAATTCGATGCCATTGTCTAGCGCAATTCCTCGCGGCAGGGGTCTGAGATGATTGACAATGGCACAGGGCTTCGTTAGCGTGCCGTGCAGTAAGGTGGTACGTTTGGACTACATTTCGGGGGAAAAATGATTAGAAAATTTCTATTGACGCTTGGTGCTGGCGCTGCCTTGACTGCAGGGTCTTTGCTGGATGCAAAAGAGTTGCGGTCCTCGGGTGCTGCTCCGGAACCTTCGCCCTGGGGGCAGGTAACCAACGCATTCACGGCTAAAGTCGCTGAATTGTCCGATGGTGCACTGACCATTAATCATTTTCACGGCAGCCAACTCGGAGACGAGCAAACCACTGTGAAGCAGGTTGCTCGCGGCCGCTTGGATATAGGGCTGTTTTCAAATACTGCTACCTCCCTGCTTGTGCCGGAATTTGGCTTGCTGGCATCTCCCTACACGTTTGCAGATGTTGCGCAGGCTGACTGTGTTGCTGATACCCACTTATTGCCGACATTTGGTGAGGCGATGGATGCGGCCGGGGTAGTGCCTATTGCCTGGCTCGAGATCGGTCAACAAATAATCTTTTCCAAAGACAAGTTGATCAAAACGCCGGCAGACCTGGATGGGGTTAAAATTCGTACCGCCCCGACCAAGACCGACACGGTATTTATGCAGACTGCTGGCGGCAATGCTATCCCGCTGGGTACAACCGATACGATGCCTGCGCTGAAGACCGGAAACGTCAGTGCTGTAACCTGGCCTACGGTCTACGGCATCGCGGTGGGTTACCAGGAAGTGGCGCCCAACGTCACTGTTACCAATCACGTTCATCAAATTGGTTCGGTAATCGTGTCCAAAAAAATCTGGGCTGACCTGAGTGAGGAAGAGCAGGGCTGGTTGATGGAGGCCGCTGAAGTGTTCAAAGGTCTGCGTGGCGCCGTGCGCAAAGCGGAGGGCGGTCTTTTGGGTAAGATTGCCGATGCGGGTACCAATGTCTACAACCCGACTGATGAAGAGATGGCTGCCTGGCGCGCAGTTGCACCGGATGCGCAAAAGACTATTTTGGCTGAGCTCGGTGGAGCCGCCGAAGCGACCTGGGCTGTGATAGGTGATGCCAGGGAAAAGTGCCAGTAGCACTCGCACGGTCCGGCCATTTGAGATAGCGACTCCCAGGCGGGTGTGTGCGTATAAGCTCTGCCTGTACCGCTCTACCGTAACGCTCTTGCCCGTAAATCACGATAGTGCATAGCGCTCAATCATTGTTGAAAATACTGACTCGTGTTGAGTCAGTGTTTGCATGTGCGGCCTATTCGATCGTGGCGTTTTTATTAATCGGTGATGTCATAGGCAGAGAAGTCTTGTCAGCGCCTGTTCATGGTGCGCAAAAAATGGCTGTGTATGCGGCAATTGTGGCCGGTTTTATCGGCTTGTCACTGGCAACCGCTGACAACATGCACTTAAGACCGAATTTTCTCGATGGCGTATTGCCTGCCAGATTCAATGCTGGCATCAATCGATTGTCCGATGTTTTCGCCTGCCTGTTTTTCCTTGGCATGGCGGTTGTCGCCTT
>CAYMVV010000297.1:2453-3517 GCA_964393885.1 uncultured Granulosicoccaceae bacterium
CTTTTATTGCGACAGAATGTAGTTGTTATCCTGCTGGCCTGTGCTGCTTATGTGCATTTGATTTGGGGTGATGCGCAACTCGTCTATCTTGTCGAGGATTTGTGGATCAGCCTCGATAATGAAGTGTTGCTTGCGATACCGATGTTTCTGATCGCTGGTAATCTAATGACCCGCGGTTCGATCGCAAGCCGTTTGATCGAAATTGCGAGGCTGGCCACCACCTCCTTGCCCGGCGGATTGGGTGTGGCGACCATTTTGTCGTGTGCCTTGTTTGCGGCAATATCCGGTTCATCTCCGGTGACACTGCTGGCTGTCGGATCGATACTCTATCCGGCGCTTTTACAAAATGGCTACTCGCGTCGCTTTGCGCTGGGGGCGGTTACCTCGGGTGGCACGCTGGGCATTGTGATCCCCCCTTCTATTCCACTGATTCTCTATGGACTGGTGACTGAAAAATCTATCGCAGATCTTTTTATAGCCGGCATCATCCCGGGTCTTATGTTAACCACCGCGTTATCGGGTTATGCGCTTTGGCACAACCGCAAGTTGCCGACCAGTCGATTTGACGGTAACGCGTTTCTCACTGCGCTAAGACACGGGATTTGGGCTTTGATGATGCCGGTTATTTTATTGGGTGGCATTTATACCGGATACTTTTCTCCAACTGAAGCGGCGGCCGTAGCGCTTGCCTATGGTTTGGTTGTAGAGATGTTTATCCATCGCGAGCTCGGCTGGAAAGATTTTTTTATGACGGCAGTGGATACGGCAAAAATGCTGGGTATGTTGTTCCCGATTGTGGCGGTTGCACTGAGTCTTAAAACCATTCTGACCATCGAGGGGATACCTCAGGCAATAGCGAGTTGGGTCAGTGATTCTGTCTCCAGCAAAATTGCATTTTTACTGGCGGTTAATGTATTGCTGCTGCTGG
Source organism: uncultured Granulosicoccaceae bacterium (assembly GCA_964393885.1). GTDB lineage: Bacteria > Pseudomonadota > Gammaproteobacteria > Granulosicoccales > Granulosicoccaceae. The sequence goes on from CAYMVV010000297.1 coordinate 3,382, forward strand.
TCGGCTGTTTGTTTGATGTGGTGTCTGCAATACTGATTCTTGCGCCGTTACTGATAGGTCCGGCTATGGCGCTGGGAATTGACCCGATTCATCTGGGTATTGTCATGGTGATCAATCTGGAAATCGGTTTTCTGAC
>CAYMVV010000298.1:0-3446 GCA_964393885.1 uncultured Granulosicoccaceae bacterium
TATTTTTTTGTTTTACGCCAGTTTCTCTCGAAATTCATGAGATCATCAATTATGTTTAGGCTCGCATCATCGTGAGGAAAACATTAGGAATGACATTGCAAGTAGAGGATGTGATACTGATGCAATAAATGCCCCCATGCTGAATTTGGGTCTACCTAAGGAAACCAGCCCAATAACTACGGGTGTTAAGAGATGTGCACCTGCCCAGTAGAATATCGGCGTAAAGTGCTCGAAATTTTCAGGTTCAAATAATTTTGCAAGAGCATAAACGGCGACGTAAGTACAAATAATACTTATAGTAAATCCAATAATTATTTGACTATTTGATCCAGCTATCTCTTTTGACATCTTATCCGTTTTATAGATGAATATTCCACCAACGATAGCTACAAAGATGTAGACACCAAAATAAAAACCGCCAATTAAAATACCCACGTTAGCCATCCCAATTTTATCGGATTCACATATGACACACTGACTACTTCGTGATACTCATGTATGTGTGCTCTGACCATCTATTAAAGTTAGGAGGATATAGGGTCAAATCTTGATAAGGTACAAGTAGATCGGCATTGTTAGTCAATGCCAAGACCAGAGCGAGTAGAATATGAGGGTGCTTCCTATCACGTGATGAATCAAGGTCGTGGTCGCCAGTCTGTATTCCACGAAGAGAAGCACTATAAGTACTTTCTGTAGTGTTTAGAGCAGGCTCATAAGCGGTTTGCAATGGAGATACACGCGTATTGTTTGATGGGAAATCACTATCATTTACCGGTGCGAACCCCAAGAGGGAATCTGTCGAGCAAAAACAGGGACAGCCATTGTTAGTTGTCCAGCATTAAAAACGCTGTGGTAGGATTTTGACCAAGTATTAGCAGTAAGCAGTAACCGGAGTATAGCAATTACCCGAGCCCGAAAGACGTCTGACTTGTTGTCTCGCTGTTGCTCAACTTTACCACAAGCGGCGGGTCAAAGATCACACTAATGACTGATTGCGCCCTTCACGCCGCTGGACAATAATACTCAGCGCTTGCTAGATATCATGCACTGATTCTAACCAGGGGCCTGGATCCATTGAATTCGGAAAAACTGCTATCGCATTTTATCCAAATGCACCAAGACAAGGGCGGCATACCTCAGACACCAGTCAATTGGTCGTCTGAAAATAGCGATATATCGTTTATATGGCGTTATCGATTTATGGCGCTGCACGATCTGTGGATGACTACCGAGGGTGATCGGGCGTTGCCTTGGTTAATTAACGGTGTCGAATGGGTGTTCTCGATGACCGACGAGGCGTTGCCAGAGGGGTTTGCGGCGAATGTTATCACCGACTGGGGCCCGCCGAAGAAAACGCAGCGCATGAGTCTGTCGGAAACGGGCTACGCCAGATCACCGTGCGCGGAAATGGGGCCAGGCTGGTGTCGCTACATTGGCATAGGCAACGGTGAAAAGGGTTTCCGTCCCGAGATTCTGGCAAGCGGCACAATCGGGCTTGCGATTGCTATGTTCATGCGGGATGCAGGCGATTCAATTTGCGGCGAGCACCGAGAGAGATGGATCGAGCACCTTGCACGGCTGTTCGAATGGCACGCGCCGAACTGGCAGGACGAACACACCCACCCCGACGGCGATCACTTTGGAGTGCCGCACAGCGGATTGAAAGTCGCGGCATATTGTTGGCCCAAAGGTATCGGTCCAGAGCCCGATGGCAATATTCCCGGGCTAAACCAGCAAGTGCAATTCCTGGTTATGGGCACTCTGGTCGAGGAAATGTCAGGGCGCGATATCGGCGCTAAAACAAAGCTGAAATTGTTCTGCGAGCGCACTTTGCCACATCTGATCAAAGAAGATGAGCGCGGCCGGCTGTTCACCGCTTACGATCTGCGTGCGCATGCACAGATGGATCCGTATAATGCCGAGCCGACCAACGATGGCAACCATTTCAACAAGTCTGCAGTGCTGTTTATCGAAGCGGCAAGACTCGGATTTATCCCGGTTGAGTATCAGGACAAGCTGATAAAAACCATTCTGGAAGTCACCCATTTGGGCGATGGTCAGATGGCGATACTGCAGGACGGTACAAGCGAGCACGAAGGCGGCAATCGCCAGAAGAATTGTGGCATCGAGCATATCGTGGGCGCTCTGATGTTTGAGAACGGAGATCAATTGCTTGATCTGGCAGAAACAGTTCTCGCACGCGAAATGCCGCAGCCTGGCGGCCATAAATCTATGTGTTACCACGCGCAGTTTCAGCGTGCGAAGGCGTTTCACGCTGGCAAACTTCCAGATACTGGACGCGTCATTGATCCGGCAAAGCCCGACCAGAAGCCGGACAAAAAGCCGCTCAAAGCTCACGACAAAAAGAAGGCCCAAAAGAAGCCCGCAAAAAAGTCTGATGCCATTATCACAACCGAACCGATGACGTTAACGATGGGCAGTGATCCGGTTGCGATTGTTGACTCTATCGGAGCCAGGGCGGGCTACATTGAGTCAAGAGACGACCGCGTAGTCGACAACCCTACAAACTGGGATGACAAAAACAAGGTTAATGCACTTATGCTGGAGCCGGTTGCTGTCGGCGAGTGCGTTGTTGGCTGGCATGCAGATGGTAAGCGATACGAGACGCTGGTTACGGTTGCAGAAAAAGGTGAAAGATGAGTGATTACAAATTAGGGCCGTTTAACCTCTGGACGTATAGCGACAACCGTGCAAAAGCATAGCTTGGCAAGAAGCAAAAAATGGCTGTCCTTTATATTTTTTTATATTTTTATATTTCATATTCTTTTACTCTCATTTTGAGGTGTGCACCAAACTGGGCGGTTCCATGACGGATATATAGAATCGGGGTATAGTGTAACTCCAGACAGGGATCATGTGCGGAGCGTCTATGAGAGTTTTCATTGTTGGCTTATTTCTTTTTACCGCGTCACATGTACTGGCTCAAAGTGACATATCCGGGTTCAACCCAAATTATTTAGTTTTTGGCAATGACTCGATTGAAACCAATGAAGCCAACTGCGACATCAAGTTTCAACTGAGCTTTTCTCGCAAACTTCGAGCACCAACGATAATCGGTGAGTTCATTACCAAGTTTCCACTCTATTTTGGTTACACACAGGAATCCTATTGGGACATTTGTGGTTCGAGTGCACCTTTCAGGGAGAATAATTTCAGACCTACTCTTTTTTATCCATTCGGTGAAAAGCAAAACTGGTCATTTGGCTACGTCCATGAATCCAATGGCCGTGATGGTGATGAATCAAGAGGCTGGGAACGTTTGGTTTTAAAATATAGTTCATCACTTGGATCTACACCAAGCAATACTGTAATAAAAACTATTAATGACACCACATGGATGCTTGATGGATCTTTATGGCTACCTTTCGCCATCAGCAGCGAAAATGAAAATATTACCGACTTTGCTGGTTTTGGAGAATTGTCGC
>CAYMVV010000299.1:0-3424 GCA_964393885.1 uncultured Granulosicoccaceae bacterium
AGCTTGGAGGTCTTTTAGAAATGATTTCTATCTCACACACTGTCTATTCGACACCAGAAGCCATTATCGCGTCACATCTCACCCGATCCCCCTCGGCGCGTGGCAAGCCACGCTTCTCTGGCGATCGGGCGACCTGTTTAGCGAATAATGACTCTGGATGCCGAATCCTCATAAATAATGCAGGTTAAATCATGGGTCGTCTAGCCACTATTACACGTCGCAGTTTCCTTGTAGGCAGTGCAGCAATCGCCGGCGGTATTGCATTTGGTATCTACAAGGTCAAGCAGACACCGGAGAATCCTCTGGCGGCAAATCTGCCCGAGGGTGCAGCATCGTTCAATCCGTGGGTAATCATCAATAAAGAAAAAGTCACACTGATCGTGCCACACGCTGATAAGGGCCAGGGCGTGGCGTCAGCACAGGCAGCGCTAATTGCCGACGAGCTGGATCTTGAATGGGGCAAGTTCGATATCAGTTTTGGTCAACCCAGTGCTGCCTACTGGAACACGGCAATGGCAGATGAAACCGTACCGTTTATGTCAACAGACACAAGCACACCCGCCAGGACGATGCGCAATGTGATGGGCGGTCTGATGAAGCTGATCGGCTTACAGGGTACGGGCGGGTCGACATCCATGGCCGATAGCTTCGATAAACTGCGCACGGCCGGCGCGGTGGCCCGCGAAACGCTAAAGCTCGCCGCATCTCAACAAACAGGCGTAGCAGTTGACCAGTTAAAGACCGAAAACGGCGCTGTGCTTTTACCCGATGGCAGTGCCCTCGCCTATACCGACCTGGCGGCCGCAGCGGCTACCATTGAACCGGTGACTGACGTCTCGCTAAGAGACCCATCGGATTGGCGATTGATTGGCAAACCCATGCCTCGACTGGATATCGTTGGCAAATCGACGGGCACGCTGACCTATGGGATCGATGTTTCTATTGAGGGCATGGTACACGCCACGGTTCGGGTAAACCCGAGGCAAGGGGGCACCATGAACAGCTACGATGCGAGCAAAGCCAAAACCATGACCGGCGTGCAGGACGTGGTTGAAATTTCGAACGGTGTGGCAGTCATCGCCAGCAACACCTGGTATGCCATTCAGGCTGCCAATACCATTGAATTTGATTGGGGTCAGGCACCCTACCCGGCAGACCAGCAAGATCACTGGCGTGCGCTGGATGCTTCGTTTAGCAAAGAGCACCTCGATAAACAATGGCGCGATGATGGCGACATCCAGCTTGCAATTGCCGACAGTGCGCTTATACAGGCTGAATATCGATCACCCTATGTGGCTCACCAGCCGCTCGAACCGCTGAACGCAGTCGTCAGGGTGACAGATGAAAATATAGAAGTCTGGAGCGGACACCAGCTGCCTCGAATTTTGCAGCAGATCGTGGCAGCCGTAACCGGCCATGACACCGATCAGGTAATCTTTCACAACCAGTTTATCGGTGGCAGCTTTGGCCACAGACTGGAGTTTGAACACGTCAGGCAAACGGTGGAAATAGCCAACCAGATGCGTGGCACACCGGTCAAAATGACCTACTCTCGCGAAGAAGATTTTGCCCATGATTTTCCACGCCACATTGCCGCCTCCAAAGCTGAAGGCATTGTGAAAGATGGCAAGGTGGTCGGCATGGATCTGAGCATCGCATCGGTGTCGCCAGTTGCATCGCAAATGGGTCGGGCCGGCATACCCGCACCCGGACCGGACGTACAAATTGCCGCCGGTGCCTGGAATAATCCCTATGCCCTACCGCATTACCGAATGCGTGCTTACAGAGCACCTGCCCTTGCACCAGTCTCGTCGTGGCGCGCTGTTGGCGCCAACGGCGCCGGCTTCTTCTTCGACAGTTTTCTGGACGAGCTAATTCACGCGGCGGGCGCAGACCCGATGCAGGAACGCATTCGTCTGATGGAACACGAGCTGTCACGCAAAGTACTGGAAACGGTAGCCGACATGTCAAACTGGGGGGGCGAGTCTGCCGACGGCACCGCCAAGGGTGTGGCCTTTGTCGAAAGTTTCGGGGTGCCGACAGCAGCGGTTGTAGAGGTGGAAGCCGTCGATGATGGTATTCGCATAAACACAGTGTGGATTGCCTGTGAGGTTGGCACCGTGGTCGATCCGTCCAACTTCGAAAACCTGGTTCAGGGCGGCGTTGTATGGGGCCTCGGCCATGCAATGAATTGCGAAATAACCTACGCAGATGGCAAGGCTCAGCAAAGCAACTACCACGTACATGAGGGCATGCGAATCCACAACTGCCCGAACATCGTGGTGAAAGGCCTGGAGAATGGCGACAAGATACGCGGCATTGGTGAACCACCGGTACCGGTTACCGCCCCGGCGCTGGCCAATGCCATCTTCGCCGCAACAGGCAATCGCATACGCGAGTTACCACTTAACAAACACATCAACTTTGTCTGAGTGTAGCGAGGAAACCTGATTGCAGGTTGCCAATAGCAATTGGCAACCAATGCATACCCATAGTGCGTGTACACATTTTTATGTTAAATCGTATCCGGGTTTCAATATCGTTCACCCCTGAATGCCAACAGCCAGCTCGCGGCCTGCCCCAAACAGGTTGCCAGCGGACTGGTAGAACTGACTGAAAAACCGATACTCCCTGCATCGGTTTAGCGATAAACTCCCATCATGAGCCTAATAGAAAAATCAGCAACAGAAATTCGACAGCAATTGCTATCGGAAGACATCAGCCCGATCGATCTGCTCGATGCGATCGAGTCACGCATTGCGGAAGTTGAATCGTCCGTCAATGCCTTGCCAACTCTGTGCTTTGATCGTGCAAGAGAGCGTGCCGGCGAACTGATGAAAAAGCCGCTCAGCGAACGCGGTTTGCTTGCCGGGCTGCCAGTGGCCGTAAAAGATCTGGATGCAGTAGCCGGTGTTAGAACCACGTTTGGCTCTACTATTTTTTCAGATTTTGTACCGACTGAATCTGACTGCCTCGTTGACATGGTAGAAAGCGAAGACGGTGTTGTTTACGCAAAGACAAACACACCTGAGTTTGGCGCTGGTGCCAATACATTCAATGAGGTATTTGGTAAAACCGTCAATCCATGGGATACCAGTAAAAGTTGCGCGGGCTCATCCGGTGGATCAGCCGTTGCACTGGCGACCGGCACTGCCTGGCTTGCCACCGGTTCAGACCTGGGCGGCTCACTGCGCAATCCGGCCAGCTTTTGCTCTATTGTCGGTTTTCGCCCAAGCCCCGGTCGTGTTGCACACGGTGGCGCGGGCCCGGGCGCATCGCCCGAGGGACTTGGCGGACTCATTAATCAGCCGTTTGCTGTCAGTGGCCCGATGGCGCGCAACGTACCGGATGTGGCTTTGCTGCTCGACGCCATGACAGGCGTTCATCCTTCAGATCCGCTCACGATACCCAGAGAGGGTGTATC
>CAYMVV010000300.1:0-3386 GCA_964393885.1 uncultured Granulosicoccaceae bacterium
CCGCAAAGTCACGACCTACATCGCCGTATCGGTAGTACGGGACTACATTGAGTTTTTCCAGTTCAGGACCCTCATCAGCAAATCGGGTCGCAATACTGAGCACGTTTTTATAGCCAATGTCCCGAGCCAGCCTGGCGATTTGCATGTCCTCTCGATGATTGCTGAGTGATACCAGTATCAATTCGCAGTTCGCCAGCGATGTGCGCTCCCAAAAATCACGATCTGAAGCGTCACCATGTACGCAATGAATACCGGAGGATTCAAGTGCTTTGCTGTGTGTGTAGTTTTCCTCGATTCCCACTATATTTTTGTGGCCGGATTCCACCAGTGAATGATAAGCCCCCAGACCGACCCGTCCCATTCCCAGTACCGCGATTCTTGCACCTTTAAGAGATCCTATAGCTTCTTCCGGCAACCGTTCACTGCGCTCGTGGACGATGAGCTTTTGCTGATGGCGCAGATACAGTTCGTGGGCCTTCTTATTGACCGGGGTGGCGACAAAAAATGACAGTGCCATTGCCAGCGCCAGAGTGGTAATCCACTCTTGTCCAAGCAAGCCCGACTGCGCGGCGATTGCCGCGACAATGAGTCCAAACTCACTGTAGTTGAACAGGCTCAGCCCGGTGAGCCATGCGGTACGGGCGCGCAGTCCGAATGCAGTGAGCAAGGCGAAATAGATCAGTGGCCGCAGCACAATCAATACGCCTAGTACGATAGCGACAGCGAGAAGTTCCAGCTTGGGAAAGCCGTAGTAACCAATTTGCAAAAAGAAGCCAATCAACAACAGGTTCTTCAGGCCGGATAGCTGTTTGTAAAGCTCGTCTGCCTTGACGCGGTTGCCATGGCCGATCAGCATGCCAATCACGATTGCGCCAAGTCCGCCTTTTAGCGACACAGTCTCGAACAATTCAGCCGCTCCCAGCGCGAAAATAACGCCGCCAAGTAACAACAGCTCGCCGTGGCCCAGCAGTGGTAAATATCGTCTCGACAGCGGAATAATGACTGGCAGGCCGAGTAACAAAAAAGCCCAGGGTGACGGGTACTTGCCTGACGATGCGACCAGATAAACAACGGCCAGTATGTCTTGTACAACCAGAATGCCGATAGCAATTGATGCGTAAAAAGAGTCGGACTCACCTCGCTCTTCAAATAGTTTGACAGCGAGCACGGTGCTGGAAAAGGACAGCGCAAATGCGAGAATCCATGGTTCAATTGCGGTTGCAAATTGCAGAGGCGAATAGATGGAGCCTACGGTGTGAATGACAGCCGTCGTAAGTGGTAGCGCGATCAGCATGTGCAGTATCGCAGAGCCCCACACGTAGCGTGGCTTCAGGTCTGATACTTTGAGATGCAGGCCGATCATGAACAACAGCAATACGATGCCTGCGTCCGCCAGTGGTTTCAGGTTTTCACCTTCCCCTATACCAAGCATGTGAGCAATGAACCCTGCGGCAAGGTAGCCAAGCAGTGGCGGATACCCGAGGTGCCTGATCGCAAGGCCGGCGCAAAACGCCATAATGACAACGGTAAGTTCCATCTTTTAATTATGGCACGCGTGCAAAAATTGGTAGTCAAAGATCTGATTTTTTATGCTGGAATAAAGTGTCGGTGCAGCAAGTCGGTGACGTGAGCAGTTATCGATGCTGCCAATTTCGTTTGTCTCCCGTTATATGGCCAACAGATCAGGCGGATTGTTATACTGGAGCTCCGCGATCGAATAGAAACATCGAGGAACAGCCATGAAATCCAGACTTGATAAGGTCCTTGCAACCGGGACTCAGAATGGCGCCGCGCCGGGTGCTGTGTCCATTGTTGTCGACCGAAATGAAGTCCTGTGGGAGGGTGCTTCAGGGCAAAGGGCGGTCGGCACCGATGCGTCAATGACAACAGACACGGTGGGCGCTATCTTTTCGATGACCAAGTCGATAACCGGTGCTGCGGCCATGCAGTTGGTTGAACAGGGCAGGTTAGAACTCGATGCACCCGCCGGAGATATCTGTCCGTGGTTAAATGAGGTGCAGGTGCTGGATGGCTTTGCCGACAATGGCGAACCTGTTTTGCGTGCGCCGAAATCTCCGGTCACGCTGCGCAACCTGCTGACGCATACCTCCGGCTTTACCTATGAGATATGGAATGCAAACGAGGCTCGCTGGAAAGAAAAAACCGGCGCTCCCAGTCTGTTTACATTGGAAAACAGATCGCTGGAAATACCACTGGCTTTTGACCCCGGTACCTGTTGGGAGTACGGAATCGGCATCGATTGGGTGGGTAAAATGGTGGAAGCAGTGTCTGGCATGACGCTGGGAGAATACTTTGAACAATTCCTGACTGGCCCCTTAGGCATGTCTGATACGGCATTTTCGCACTCTCCGGATATGTTGGAGCGCGCAGCAGCGGTGCACGCCAGACTACCTGATGGCTCGTTGCAAACCATGGATCTACCCCCGCCGGAAAACCCTGAATTTGAAATGGGCGGCGGCGGGCTGCATGGCACGATGCGCGACTACGGAAAGTTTATCCGTATGATCCTCAACGACGGTGAACTGGATGGTGTGCGAGTGTTAAAGCCTGAAACCGTGGCCACCATGTGTAAAAACCATATCGGAGATTTGCGAGTAACCAATCTAAAAACAGTGGCCCCGCCGTTCACCAATGATGCGGAGTTTTTTCCGGGGCAACCCAAGTCCTGGGGGCCGACTTTTCAGATTAACGAGACAGCAGCGGACACAGGTCGGCCCGCTGGAACGTTAATGTGGGCCGGGCTGGCAAACAGCTACTACTGGATTGATCGAACCAATGGTATCGGTGGGGCCTATCTCAGCCAAATTCTGCCGTTCGCTGATGAAAAATCGTTGGGGCTGTTTTTTGATATTGAAAGGGCAGTGTACCAGTCGTTGAACTGATTGTTTTGAGCAAGTGTGCCAGCGTTAGTGAATCCGGGTTTTCAATTGCGGTGTGAAAAAACGTCACCATTTACGTTGCATACAAAAGTAAATTGTTATGTTGGCCCGATGAGCCACAATCGTGGCAAAGAATGCGGTTCACACATAGTTACCCCATTACCGCCGAATTGATTCTGAGGCAAAGGAGATTTCCCATGTTCCGTCGAAAGTTACTGACACACCTTGGTGTATTACTATCGATAGCTGCCGCGACTTCTGTCGCGCACGCTACAACTCCGGAGGTGGTCATAGACGGTTTTACCGGCGGCGGTGACCGAATGACCCTGACTGGTGGTGCTGTACAATTTGCGGGAATCGCGAGCGATCCACACGGCATCAAGTCAATAAATGCCCGATTCAAATACGCCAGAAGCGAGAACTACCTGTCACCTCAGGGGAAATTTACAAAGACCCAGATCAGAATACCTATCCAGTTTAAGAAAA
>CAYMVV010000301.1:0-3382 GCA_964393885.1 uncultured Granulosicoccaceae bacterium
CAGCCTCTTTACTCAGATCAAGTACTTCAATCTCAACCGGGGTAGTCCACAGATCACGGTAGTCTGCGCCGAGTAACAAACGGTGCACCGGCCCGGCACTCAACGAGGGGTCGGCGACAATTACGCGGGTTTCAGCCGCGAGCAAAGACCCGCCGACACCTAAAATACCGACCAGAAATACTAATGATCTCTGCAGCCAGGCAAACTGCCGAACGGCACCTGCAGAGCGCTTGCAATCTATAAAATCCATGACAGTTTTACTCACAAAAACACCTATATGTTCTCTATATTAAGCCAGGCTATAAAGCCTGATTGTATCTGGCATATTTAATTAACTTTCCGTGTCTGAATAACAGGTAAGCATTAAACTGTAGATAAAACCAACCACCCCAATACGTCAACGTGATGAACCCGATCATCGGTTTAGCAAACAGTCTTACACAGCAGCCAGTCCTTAACTTTACAAAAAGAGCGGCACGTGAGGGACCAAAGGTAGTCCGAAAATTAATGATGCGCCTAAAATGTGGTCATTTGACTGGTCGGCGCCATAAGAGTCGCTGACCTGGAGCAACTATACTGCACTGCATGCACTTTACAGCCTGTACTTTACAGCCTGTACTTTACAGCCTGTACTTTACAGCCTGTGCCCGGCGAATGCCTGTACGCTATGAAGATATATATCCTGCGCGTAATTCACAGCATCGCAACGCCGCCTTTCTCCCGAGAACCTCCGGTACCATGCCCTAAAATATCCTAAACCAAAAGGCCAGAAGTCTACCGTTGCAATGAGGTTATGTGCCCGTTGCATTGATTTATTCGCCTTGATTTGAGTGCATTGATTTGTTTGCAAGATGCGTGTGGTTCGTTGCAGGCCTTTCCACATCGAATATTTTTGATCTTGGGATAGAAATCGTTTTACAGGCCACGGGCCTGTGAAATCAAAGATCAAGTGAGATGCCGTCGAGTTGTAAATAGCCCGGGCAAACGTTTTTTCTTTATAAAGTACAGTTGTACTATACAGATCTACGCTCCTCGACCAAGCATAACGCGAACGCATAGTTTCTTACTTGTTAATTCGTCCAAAAAACAGCCTTATCACTCCATGAATGCTTGTGAGTCCAAAATTATTGTCGCATGCGACTGTGAAGGCATGCCAATTCAGAATGACTATCGAAAAGTAATCTGATGCAATAAAACCTCACCTGATGAAGTCGTCAGATCGCTCAACTGTACCAATCAGAATACATGCCACAGACATCAGCTTGTTAAATCAGAAACTGGCAATGGTTGTCGACGAAAAATTGAATCGGCAAATTTTGGTGTTGCCGGTGCGACCTCTTTCGTACCTGTATTTGGCGGTTTTTTTTAAAGCTAAAGCCGAGGTGATCAGCCTGTGGACTACTGCTTACACTATATCCATTGTAAATCCAAACATATGTGAAAACGGGATTGAGACTCTCATCTGGCACCGGCACCTTTTAATCAGCAATGCGCTCAATCAGCAATGCGCTCTTGCCATACCAACAAATCTGTCGCCGTGCGTATCCACCACCATTGAAAATGCCGGCCCAGCCCCCCGTTGCAGGGCTTTAAAAAAAGCGTCCAATGAAGCGGTCTCGTTTCATATACGAACCGAAACCTTGCTGGCCTGCGAATACCATACAATGATGGCCGTCTGTAATGACAGCGGAAACACGGCATTCCCGGAAAAAGCCCGGGTTGTTCTGCTATTATTACACGTCTCCTTCTAATGCCATTATGACAGGTGCCGCGCAAGCGACACCAGCGCACCAGGTTTGATGCCTTATGTCCGAACTATCAAGAAACGAGCGCTTTCTGCGTCTCTTCACCGAGGTCAAACCCGGAGAAGGCACCACAGCGCTACTCATGTTCGCCAACGTGTTTCTTATCCTGTTGGCTTACTATTTCATTAAGCCCCTGCGTGAAGGCTGGATTGCAGTATCGGACGTCCAGGGCCTGTCGAAGATGGAGGTCAAGGCCTACTCCAGCTTTTTGCAAAGCATAATTCTGCTTTTTGTCGTCGGATGGTATGCACAACTGGCTGAAAAATGGGACCGGGTAACCTTGTTCACCCGTGCCACTCTCTTCTGCATTTCAAATATGATTATTTTCTGGTTCCTGCAGCCAAACTTTTTCATCGAAGGCTTTTCACTGATGGGGGTGGTCTACTACCTGTGGGTTGGCATGTTCAGTGTTTTCGTGGTGGCGCAGTTCTGGACTTTCGCCGCTGATATCTATACCAATGAGCGCGGAAAAAGAATGCTGCCTTTTATCGCCATTGGAGCCACATCGGGTGCAGCATTCGGTTCGTGGGTGGTCAATGTACTGGTAGGCTCCGGCATAATGCCCACTGAGGCCCTGTTGCTGGTCGCCATCGTGCCATTGATTGTGTCTATTTTTATTGTGCGAATAGTGGCTCAGCGGCAAGCGGCTCATGCGAAAGACGATGTAGAGAATGCGCCAAAAACCGAAGCGGTAGTGTCTGAGAAAGCCAGCATTTGGGGCGGCGCTAAACTGGTATTGCTGAGCAAGTTTCTGCTGCTGGCAGCGTTGGTTACCATGCTGACAAACTGGGTGAACACCAACGGTGAAAATCTGTTATTCGGCGTCATTCAGGATTCTCTGGCCAGCGATGCACAGCAACAGGGCATTACTGACGACACTGCCATACAGTCGTTTGTTCGCGACGGCACGACTGCGTTTTATGGCAACTTTTTCTTCTGGGTAAATATTATCGCGCTGCTTTTACAAGCTTTTGTCGCTTCAAGACTGTTGAAGTACGGAGGCTTTGCAGCACTCTTGCTGATCTTGCCAGTGATCGCCCTGACATCCTATACCGTCATGGCCCTGCTGCCGGTGCTGGCGGTGGTCAAGATGATGAAGATTGCCGAAAACGCCACAGATTATTCGTTAAACAATACCTCGCGCCACGTGCTGTGGTTACCTGTCAGTTCCGCGATGAAATTCCGGGGAAAGCCCGCCATAGATACACTCTATGTTCGCCTTGGTGATGGCCTCGCAGCGATCACAGTACTGATTGGAGTGCAAATGTTGTCGCTGTCGACAACCGGATTCTTCTCCTTCAACGTGTTTCTCGTATTGTGTTGGTTGGTAGCGGGTGTATTGCTGGTCAGGGAACATCGACGTGCATCAGCAGGCGAACCTGTCTGACTGTATTCCACGCTGACCGTGTCTGCTCTGACTGTAACCTGCTCTGAGTGTAACCTGCCCTCCTGTAAGTAGAGACCACAGGTCTCTACTCCCTGCTCACTTTAACGCTATCGAACTCGGAGAAATCCACTCCGTGTTCGGTCGCATACATCCGCATTGCACGCAACGTATCCACTGCACCCGATAGATT
>CAYMVV010000302.1:0-3356 GCA_964393885.1 uncultured Granulosicoccaceae bacterium
GTTATTTCGTTGGGTAACTGCTCGAAGTAGCTAACTGTGTGTTTTTACGCTGGGTGTCAATATAAAAACTAATATTTTCTCAAAGTAGATGGCTGTGTATTTATTTTGCTGGGTGTCTATCTAAATTTTGCTCGAAGTAGATGGCTGTGTATTTTTTACGCTGGGTGTCTATCTACATTTCGATGTAAAAACTAGCTGTGTATTTTCTATCCTGGGTGTCAATATAAATAGCTGGGTGTCAATATAAATATTTATATTAGATCGCCTTGATAACTTGATTTGCAGTGAATGCGGATTGATAAATCCGCGACATAATCGGTGCGCTGGGTACGGTTGATAGTGAGGTCATCGGCAATGGCAAATCCCTTACATCCATACCCGTTAGCAGCCCTGCCATTGTTTCGCCAAACATGGTGCCAGTGGTGATGCCTCTGCCGTTGTAACCAATCGGTGTAAACAGATTGCTTTCAAGCTCGTGGATTCTGGGTAGGTGGTCGGGTGTCATGGCTATCTGTCCATGCCAGGCCTGCTCAAATTCGACCGGACCCAGCGATGGAAACAAACGTGCTATTTGTTTTCTTGCCCAGCGGTTGGATAAACCTTTTTCCTTGCTGCCAACTACCTTCCCCATTGAGCCAATCACCAGCCTGTTAAAAGCATCACGGCGGATGTTGAACATGATTTGCCCGGTATCCCAGATACCTTGCCTGCCGGGCAAAATGTAATCTGCCTCAGGGCCAAGTGGTTGTGTGGCAAGTTGAAAGTAATGGATTATCGTAAAGCTTCGACTCAGGTTTGGCCATAACTCATCGGTGTAGGCGTTGGTTGCCAACACGACCGATTTAGCGCTCAATTCACCTTGCTCAGTTTTTATTCGCCATAATTTGCCGTCATGTTTCAGACCGGTAGCTCGAGTGTCGGTACTTATTTTGGCACCGGCCCCCAGGGCTGCTCGTGCCAGTCCGCGACAATAACCCATGGGGTTGATTGTGCCGCAGCGGTGATCGAGCAAGCCGCCGTGGAAATGATCAGTACCAATCATCTCTGACACTGCTTCGCGGTTAAGCAGATCGACCGGTTCACCTAATCGCTGCCATTCCTCGTGACGCTCTTTAAGATCAACAAATCCACTCGGTCCATGAGCGGCATGAATGGTTCCTGTGCGGGTAGCCTCACAACGCATTTGATGTTTTTCGATCAGTGAAAAAACATACTCCGGACCACTGCCGAATTTTTTAATAAAACGTGGGCCATAAGTGGTCCCAAGAGCCTCGCGAACTTTTTGCGGCTGAAGCCAAAGCGCTGCATTCACCAATCCGCAATTGCGACCGGAGCCGCCAAAACCGATCTGTTTCGCATCGAGTACATGTGCCGACAAACCTTTCTCGGCGCAGTGTAAGGCCGTTGAAAGTCCCGTGAAACCGCCGCCGACGATAGCAACATCCAATACACCCTGCGTCTGTAACGGTGACCGGTAATCGGATTCCTCAGCGGATGTATCCCATAGTGAAATGGCTTCTAAGGCGCTCATTCGGTGTTATTCCAGGGGTCGACTCTATCCATCTTTACGCAGTTTTGAACGGAATGGCTGCATGTTGCACCGACTGACCGGATGTGTCAATATGAGGAACTTATGTTCTGAATAACAACACCTGAAGACTATGCAACCGCTCAAAATTTCCTCAGCAAAGATGGTTGAGTCCGCTCGTGCGCGAATCGAAGAAATAGAAACCGAAGACATGATCGCGATGGTCGATGACCCAAACGTTGTCATTGTGGATATTCGTGATGTGCGCGAACGTCAGCGCAGTGGGTACATCCCCGGAAGCTTTCATGCGCCACGCGGGATGATCGAATTTTGGGTAGACCCGGACAGCCCGTACTTCAAAGATGTTTTTGCTCAACAGGACAAAAAATATGTCTTCCATTGTGCGTCAGGCTGGCGTTCGGCAATTACGGTAGCCACACTGCAAGACATGGGCTTCGAGGCAGCGCATTTAAAAGAAGGCTTTTCCACGTGGGAAAAACACGGCGGCGCTGTTGAATTTCCGGAAAAGAAATCGTAGCTAGATCGTTAACTCTGTGCGTAGCGATGGTGGTCAGTTTGGAATGTTAGTTTTGCCCCAGCCCGGCTGAAATCGACTGAGCAGCCTTTGCCACCAGTGTGCCGTATTGTGCTTCGCCACCTTCAGGCATGTTGATATCAGGTAAGGATATGCCCAGTGCGCCTACCGGTTCACCCCCGGGTAGCGTGATTGCAGCTCCCAGGCTCACAATGCGTTCGCGAAACTCGCCAGTGTCATATGCATACCCGCGCAACAGAGTTGCTTTAATATCGGCATCAAGCATTTTCAATGTGGTGATGGTTTTGTCGGTATATCGTGTCAGCGTTTTGCCAAGCTGATCCCGCAAGTTGCTATAGTCTGCCGCCAATATCGCTTTTCCCGTTCCGACACAATGCAATGGTGCTACACCCCCTATGGCGTTCCATGAACGAATAGGCTTTTGGCTGTCTACTTTATCGATGTACACAACAGAGAGGTTTTCCCTGACCGCAAGGTAGATTGCCTCACCGGTTTCACGTGATAAATAGCGTAGCTCTGATGCGGCCAATTCACGCAGGTTCAGGTTTTCCACAGACGCTCGACCAACCCGCCAGGTTTTAAGTGTTGTGGCATAGGTTCTATCCGGTAGATGTTTTACGTAGCCCAATGATGTTAATGATTGCAACAGGCGAAAAGTGTTCGACTTAGTTAAACCAAGTTCTATAGACAATTCGGTAACACCTTTGCCTGCCTTCGCAGCAGCCAGGTTTTCGAGAATAGACAAACCTTTGGAAAGCGTGGAGTCAACCTTTGGCGCTTTTGTCGGCTTGGCAGTCATTGTTTGTTTATTCCTTATCAATTAACTGATCTGACTAACCGGTATTGTCAAACACCGGGGTATCATGCGCTTTGAACGATGGTGGTAGATCATTGAATTATTCGAGCTGAACCATAGCAGAAGGGAAATATAATGACACCCAAAGGTAAAAAGCTGACTTGGTTACGATCCTCGGGATGCAGCTCCAACACGTAGTGTCTCCACGTCGGCGTGACGACGCTGCGGCTTCAATGTTGCTGATGCATCACCGCTTTCTTGGAGCGTGGAAAACTACCCCACGTTATCCTTGCGCAGCAGCCGAAGGATCTCCACAGGTGTTGCGTTTTCAAAGCTACTTCTTGAGCACTCTCACTCTTAAGCGGCCGAACCCATAGTGGCATCGACAGGTCGGTGATATAGTCGTATTGACCTACATTAAAAGTGAATACTATGACGGCACATTCAGGCCAGCTCGAAAATCTTCCCTTTATTAA
>CAYMVV010000303.1:0-3349 GCA_964393885.1 uncultured Granulosicoccaceae bacterium
TGGATCAACACGGAGCCGTTGTGGTGCCTGCACATGCAGTGACAAAATTACCTGCAGCCATTGAACTAATAGTTCGTCGAGAAGCTAAAATACTCGATGCAGCAAAAGCAGACAATTTCGATATAGCCAAACTCAAAGAGGCGATGCAAGAGGCGGATGAGATTCACTGATTAGCGTTAAATGGATTACGACTGCAATCTGCTATGCAGATGCATTCTAAAACGCCCAAACTAAAAAAACCCGGTGCGATCACCACCATGATGATCTGAAAAAATCGTGCTAGAAATGACAGTTTTAAGATCACCATAGAATTTTCATTTGTCTATCGCATATGTCCACCAGGCACATAGATTGGTTACACATACGACCGCAATATAGTTGTAAAGGCTCGTATGAGCAGTTAATCGCTGGTCGATGAGTGCCCAAGACTACCCGGGCGAGATCACATTAAACAGGCATCCAGCCAACGACACCCTACTAGTATAGTCAGTCCCTGTTTCCTGCATAGCCGCCGAACTTTATGCTATCAACTATTCCCATATCCAAAAGTGTCGTAAGCAAATGAATGAAAGCTGCAGGATGCTAATAGAAAAGGCTTTGCAGGCATCATCTGTCACTAAAGATGAAGTACTGCAACCGCTGTGGAGTGGCTATGGCGAGGTGTACCGCGCCAATCTCACCGACGCAGTCGTACCATCGGTTATTGTTAAACACATCAACCCCGGCCTGCAAAATGGCAGTCATCCCCGAGGATGGCACAGTGATGCATCCGTGCAGAGAAAACTAAAATCGTATGCAGTCGAGCAGTGTTGGTATGAACAGTATGCACCGTCCTGTAACGAGGAATGTAAAGTGCCCACTTGCTACGGCAGTGATGGTGACGGCGAGGAGCGCTGGATAGTTCTGGAGGATCTGGATTACAGTGGCTACTCACTTCGACTCAGTCAATTAAGCCCCGAGCAGTGTCGACAGTGTTTGGCCTGGCTGGCCCATTTCCATGCACTGTTTCTCAACAGGAATCCGAAAAACCTTTGGCCAGTTGGAACGTATTGGCATTTGGCCACGCGACACCAGGAATGGCACGCCTGCAACAATCTACAGTTGAAGGACAATGCCGGCGCGTTAGACAAACTGTTAAATAGTTGCCTTCATACGACACTGGTACATGGTGACGCCAAGGTAGCCAATTTCTGCTTCGCTGGGGAAACATCGGAATTGGGAGTCGCAGCGGTTGACTTCCAATACACGGGTGGGGGATGTGGTATCAGAGACGTTGCATACTTTTTTGGCAGTTGTTTAAGTGAACGCGAATGTCAATTGTTCGCAGATGATTTGCTGGACCAATACTTTGATTTATTTAAGACAGCGTGCCTTCAGCTGCCCACCCCTGTAGCGAGCGCAGAATTTCAAAAAATCGAGGAGGAATGGCGCTACCTGTACCCGGTTGCCTGGGCAGATTTTCACCGATTTTTGGACGGTTGGTCGCCCAATCACCAGAAAATTAACGACTATACTCACCAGCAAACACAGATCGCTTTGAGCAGATTGTGAGTAACTTGTGTCGCGACCTGCGAGGTGTTCCGACGATGCCCTGCTTAGCACCCGTCCCTGCTTAGCGCCCGTCAACGTTGTAATTTTCAGTCCGAACAGTAATCTCATCTATCTGCTCGTCGGCTTTTTCATACCAAAGCCGTGAGACATAGTTATCTTTCGGGAAGCTCAGTTCAAAGAGGTCGAGACGAATCCCTGTATGACGATCTTTCAGGGAAATAAATATCTCTTCTGCCTGATCTCTATTTCCAAGTTCTGATAGTGCAATACCCTGGCTATAAAGCGCTGTATCAACGTAACTGCTATCCGGATATGAATCCAGCAGGGTTTGCATCCCGTTAAATGCTGCTTCGTAGTCGTTAAGATCTACCAGACTAATATAAGCGATCATATATTGGCTATCATCTGCCAGGTAGCTATCAGGAAAATCCGCAAGCAACGCCTGAAACGAATCAATCGCCCCTTCAATATCACCGGAATCGCGCTGATTTATCGCGTCACGATAAAGAGAGAAGTCTGACCCTGTCCCATAAACATCTGCTTCCTCAAAAAGAGTTGCCTTTATTATTGCCCGGGAACGATTGTCGGTAGTGTTGCCACCAGCAAGATAGCGGCGATACTCAAACGCAGCGCCGACGGTGTCACCAGAATCTTCTGCAGTCCTTGCGCTGTAATAGATTGCCTCGACCGTATTGGAACCAAAACCCGATATCACATCAAAATCAAGATCGACAGATCCTGTTCGCGGCCCCGCACCTATTGGTGAGAATGACACCAGAATTTCCATTTGATCACCCGGCTCGAGTGTCGTTTCCGGAAAATCCATCAACTCGAAATCAGCCGGATGTTCGCCGCCAATAGAAATCGAATTTATCGGGTAAGTGTCCACCCCCACGTTAGAAATTTCGAATACCTGTGGTGTACGGCTACCGACGTGCTGCGTGCCATAGCGGTAATCAGCAAGTGAAATCTCCAGTCCGCTAACATCGGCATCGTCGATTTCCTCTCCCTCGCAACCGACCATCGCTGCTGTCGCCAATACTAACAAGACTCTTAAGCCAGAGTGCTTATATGCAACTGGCTGTAGCGTCTTACGCAAGCACTTACGCAATTCGGTACCGATCTTCATGTCTTGGGCCTCTGGGTGGCAAAGTTCCAGAAAAAAGTCCGATTTAAGCGGCCTTGTCGATGACGTCGTCGTTATCGGCAACAATGAAGTAATCAAGTGCCATCTTGCAGTCTGTCAGTGAAGCCTCAAGCTGTTCAGAATTCGCTGCCTCACCGCCTAACTGCTCTACCCGTTCAAAGCTGGTTTTCGCCGCAGTAATCTGCTTGTTGATACTCGCAACTGCCCGGTCAACTGCTTCCACAACATCTTCAAATTCGCCTTTGTCATCAGCGCGCAGCTGGACGTTCAGCTTGCCATCGCCGAGCTCTCTCAACGCTCTTTTAACCGCCAGCAGAGGTTGACCCAGTTTGCGCACGATATACATACTGATCAGACAAGTTACAACGACATTGACAGCCATCATCACCAGAATCCAGGTACCCAGGACACTGGAGAGACTGGGAATTTGCTCGTTAATCATCTGCATATCTTCCGACACAAATAGCATCGGGGATGCGCCAGACACTAGTTGACCTAACATCTGATTGTAAAAAACACCCAGCAGCACAGTCGTTAATACCAGATACATCGTCGCAAACGCGATGACGCGTCGAATTTCTCGCGCCTGAAAAGTCTTATCTTTGATCAGAGCGAGTAAAAAAAACGAATCGGACGATCGAGCCATAACCG
>CAYMVV010000304.1:0-3337 GCA_964393885.1 uncultured Granulosicoccaceae bacterium
ACGGCTCGTATGCGCAGTAAAAAACGTATTTGATTAATTAAATTCTTTTGTCCGCAAGTGTCTTGCGTGGCAGGTTTGCAGCCTGGATTCGACTTCACTGGTCTAACCTGCTGATTCAACTTGTCCAACACTGTATGCGATTGCAACGCCCCTACTTATTCGCTGTAGCCATCATTTGAGCAATTGATTGTGCCAGATGTTGCAATGACGATTGATCCGGCAAGGTAACCGTCAAGCGAGGACGGCCCCTGTCGTCCGTTTCTATACACTGCTCAAAACGATGTAATAGATCTTTAGTCAGCTTGTCGGTTTCGCCATTCTGTGGTGCTGCAGGGATCATCTGGCCGATAAACTCGAAGGCAGCACCCATCAGCTGTCCGCCAGCAAGGCTGATCTGCTCGCGTTGTGCTACTAAAGCAGCTTGCTGCTCTGTCTGCTGTTTTTGCGACTCGTCAACCGAGGCTTCCGGTTTAGCGCCCAGTAGAATTTCCAGTCGCTTTTTGAGCTCTTCCATGCCGGAGACCAGGTCAACCTGATCGATTTCAGAATCGAAATCAAGCGCGGCATTTGATAATTCGTGTTTGGCTGCAAGTGTTGCTAACAGATTTTCCTCGATGGTGCCGGTGGTTACCAGTATATAAACCTGTACCGGGCGGGTTTGCCCCATGCGGTGCACTCGGCCGATACGTTGCTCAAGGATTGCCGGGTTCCATGGCAGATCGA
Source organism: uncultured Granulosicoccaceae bacterium (assembly GCA_964393885.1). Taxonomy (GTDB): domain Bacteria; phylum Pseudomonadota; class Gammaproteobacteria; order Granulosicoccales; family Granulosicoccaceae. Next base: position 724 of record CAYMVV010000304.1, read on the forward strand.
CATTAATAATAGTGTTGGCAAACTGCAGGTTTAGTCCGGTGGAGCCGGCATTGGTGGCAAGAAAAAAGCGGCACTTGTCATCTTCTTCAAACTGCTTTACCAGCGCGCCGCGCTTTTGCTGTGGCACACTGCCATCTAGTCGCACGTATCCTATTCCGTGAGCTTTTAACTGTTCTTCAATCAGGCCCAGCATGGTGGTCCACTCGGAGAATAAAACACACTTACATTCGTCCTCACTGCCAAGACGTGCCAGTAAATCGTCTGTGATATCAAGTTTGCTGGAGTAGCCTGGCGTTTGTTTATCAACGAGAACCGTACTGTCCGCTGACATGCGGCACATTAGCAGTGCTTTTTGCAGCCGCAACAAATCCATTTCAGTGATAAACGGTTTACTCACAATGCTGCTAACAACGCGCATATGGGTTCCGTGAGTATCTTCCTGTTCCTGGGTTGGTGTTATACGAATAATCTCCGTACTGCGTGGGGGTAGTTCCTTGAGCACTGAAGCGCGGGTGCGTCTGAGCAATACGGGTTTGAGCTTTTCGCGCAGCTGGGCAAGATTGCGATAGCCCAGAACTTTGCCACGTTCATCGACAACCCTGTGTTGCTTATAAAACTTGAAGCCAGGCCCTAGTCGGCGTTCGTCAATGAACTCGATTACGCTATAGAGTTCGTCAAGACGGTTTTCCATAGGGGTCCCTGATAGCACAAGTGCAAAGGGTGAGCGCAAGGTTTTAATCAGTTGGGATGTTTTAGCCTCCCAGTTTTTAATCCGTTGTCCCTCGTCGAGAATGATGAGGTCCCAGTGATTTCGTTCGATATGGGTAACATCACGGAGCACTTGTTCATAGTTGCAAATAGTGAAAAATGCGTTGTTCGAATAATGTGCTGCACGATCTTGCGCTTTACCCACAACTATCTGGCAATCACGGTCACTAAAGCGCAGGATTTCGCTGCGCCACTGGGACTTCAAAGACGCCGGACACACCACCAGTACTCTGCTGATGCCAGCCAACTGTGCCAGCAATTCGGCGGTACCGATGCCTTGAATGGTCTTTCCCAGGCCCATGTCATCCGCCAGTATAGAGCGGCCTGCGGAAGCAGCAAACAGCACACCTTGAAATTGATACGGTAGTAATTTTGTTTTGAGCAAAGTGCTGCGTAGCGGGTGCTGGTCGCCAGTGGTCTGAATGTCAGCGACCTGCGCCTGTAACCGCTCATGCATCGAACGGCTTTGTATATATTCTTCGGCATCAGGATAGATTGTTACCGGGGCTTCCTGTTTTTCAAGCCGGGCGATAAGCCGCACCAGCTTGCGTAAGTCGGAAATCGGTTTCCCCACAAATGGCTTTAGCAGTCGAGTCGTGCTGCTGTCCAGATTGTCTGGTGCACGTAGCTGGAGAGACATCGGCTCTGCGTAATCCAGATAGACGATGATCTGACGTAACTTAAACGGCCGGTTAAGTTGCTGGCGGGTGAATTTTTTCTGTATTTTGCGTTGCACCTGAATTATATGCTTGCAGGTGCCCAGCGTGTTTTTTCGAAAATCAGGGCAGGAACAGTAGGAGTCGCCTCGATTCATGCTGCGCAGTGCGACTCGGTAGGTTTTGCCAGACGCCTTGCTGCTGACCTGGTAATCGGTCCAGGGGGTGCGAATATCTGCAGAACGCACACGCATTTTTTCTATTTCTGCGCGTTTTTCTCGGGCAGCCAATTCATGTTCGATCAGTTCATCATCTGTTGCATCGATCGACAGGTTTTCTGTATCCGGTGCCAGCGCAAGTCCAAGTGCAACTTTCTCCTCCAGAATTAGTGAAAAAGCGGCGCCAATATGTGTGCAGGTTTCAGGACAGTCGGAGCATTTAAATTGCAGCTTTCGCTTTGCACGTTTGCTCTGCTGGATGGTGACTTGTGCGGTATCCGGTAGAGCGAAACGCAGGCTAAACCGGCGCTCGTCCAGCTGTACCTGCCTCGATACGTCAATATCGTATTTTGAACCGCCTATGATCAGCCGCGAACCCTCCGGGCCAAGTAAGTTGCAGGCATCCTGATAGCTCAAGTGTGCCAGTCTGTCTGATAATTTGAGTTTTGATTCTTTTCTGGTGGTCATTGGCATTCGGGATTTATGATATCAGTGTGTGCGATTCGCCTGTAATGGGGGGAGTGCGCTTTTCGTGGTTCACAGGTCATGTGGGTGTATTCCGGCATTGCGAGCAGGCTCCTGGCAGGATACCTACCCTGTAGGTGGTATCGTAAGCCCGTGTAGGCTCGGGTGACAAGAAAGATGTACGATTGTGCGGTGACTAATTCTGTATACACACCAAGTTTACCGGTTAAACTAAAACTTCCGCCCCTATTGTGAGTGGCTACATGTCATACGTACAAATTTGCACCGGATTATGCGCCTCACCCGATATCATCGAAGTTGCGGCCAATAACCTGCGGGAGCTGGTTGTTGAGCGCGAGAAGAAGTGGGATCTCATGGAGGCAGAAAATTGGGATTCGGCACGTCGTCGTAAAGTTGAAAATAAATATCTATCGGACTCCATGGGGAAGCTTATTCAGATCGCTGCTGTTACGCGTGCGTGGGTTGATGCTGATTCCGATGACATCA
>CAYMVV010000305.1:0-3296 GCA_964393885.1 uncultured Granulosicoccaceae bacterium
GGCCAGTCTCTCTCGCTCTGCGGCAACATCTATCAAGCCTGCCAATGGAATTAAAATTCGCATATCGCCAACAAGTGCTGTTGCTGACTCTGGTGCTTCGTCTGTTGCGGACAAGACGGTGATTTCAGAAACTCTGGCCATTGCTTTTAGCAAGGGAGCGTGGGCTGTAATTCGTTCGGAGTTTGTGCTCGAAGCGTTTTGGCACAACACATCGAGTGTTTTACCAGGAGCAATATCGTTTTCCGCACGAATTCTTCTGATACCAAGAACAAACTCTTTAACCCAGTTGATCTCATCGATGGCATGGTTATCTACCAGCTCGATCTGGGGAACAGGCCATGGCTGGCGCATAATTGAGCTGTCTGCACTGGACCCCGCGGCACTGGAACCGGCTTCTATTTTGCCAGCGCGGGGGGCAACTTTTTGCCACAGTTCTTCCGTAATGTATGGCATAACCGGGTGACTCAACCGCAGCAGCACTTCCAGTACCCGTACCAGTGTCTGTCGAGTACCCGTTTGTTCAGAATCGGTGGCCTTACCATTTAGAGCCGGTTTCGCAAACTCGACGTACCAGTCACAGTACTCGTTCCACGCAAACTCATAGATATCATTGGCGGCAAGATCCAGTCGATAGTGGTCGAGATGTTCAGTAACTTTTTGTTCAAGCTGCTGCAGCAGGGAAATAATCCAGCGATCCGCCAGTGACAACTCTACTTCTATATTCTTGTGATCGTCAGCATCCAGCTGCTCCGTATTCATTAGTACATATCGAGTTGCGTTCCACAGCTTGTTGCAAAAGTTGCGATAGCCCTCGACACGCTTCAGATCAAACCGAATATCTCTTCCGGTAGAGGCGAGTGCTGCGAAGGTAAAGCGGACTGCGTCTGTACCATAGCCGTTAATACCATCTGCAAACTCTTTTCGAGTTTGCTTTTCAATTTTGGCAGCGAGGTGTTCCTGCATCATATTGCCGGTGCGTTTCTCCACCAGGGTTTCGAGATCGATGCCGTCGATGATATCGAGTGGATCGAGCACATTGCCTTTGGATTTGGACATTTTTTGTCCATTGGCATCTCTGACCAGGCCGTGTATGTACACCTCCTTAAATGGAACCTGTCCATCCATAAACTTAACGCCAAACATAATCATGCGGGCGACCCAGAAAAATATGATGTCAAAGCCGGTGACGAGAACACTGGTTGGATACCAGGTTTTTAGAGCCTCGGTTTGCTCTGGCCAACCCAGTGTTGAAAATGGCCAGAGGCCTGAGGAGAACCACGTGTCGAGTACGTCTTCGTCCTGTGACAGTGGCAGATCTGCTGCCAGCTTATATTTCTTGCGTGCTTCCTCTTCATTGTCGGCCACATAGACGTTGCCGTCGTTGTCGTACCAGGCGGGTATCCGATGGCCCCACCAGATCTGTCTGCTGATACACCAGTCTTCAATATTATCCAGCCATTGAAAGTAGGTTTTTGACCAGTTTTCCGGCACGAACTTAATTGATCCGTTTTTTACCGCTTCAATTGAAGGATTGGTAATCAGGGTCTTGCCCCCGGGGCGACCGTCGTCGAGAGTTTCGCGAGTCAGATCAACATACCACTGGTCGGTCAGGTACGGTTCGACAACTGAATTTGAGCGATCACCGCGCGGCACCATTAATTTGTGATCGTCGATTTTTTCGATGAGATCGAGAGCTTCAAGATCGGCAACAATCGCTTTTCGAGCAACGTATCGATCCATGCCACGATACTTCGGTGGCGAGTTATCATTAATTTCGGCACTGGGTGTGAACACATTGATGATATCCAGTTGATGCCGCTGGCCAACCGCATAGTCGTTAAAATCGTGTGCCGGGGTTATTTTTACGCAGCCTGATCCGAACTCCGGGTCTACGTAGTCGTCTGCAACGATTGGAATCTCACGATCGACAAGGGGTAGCTTGACCATTTTGCCAATCAGGTTTTGATACCGCTCGTCTTCCGGGTGCACGGCTACAGCAGAATCACCGAGCATAGTCTCAGGCCTTGTTGTCGCAACAATCAACTGGCCGCTGCCATCAGCGAGAGGATATCGCATATGCCACAGATGCCCGCTCTCTTCCTCATTGAGTACTTCGAGGTCCGACAAGGCTGTGTGCAAAACCGGATCCCAGTTCACCAGTCGTTTGCCGCGATAGATCAGGCCTTCATCGAAAAGGGTGATAAATACTTCCCTGACGGCATTGGAGAGTCCTTCATCCATGGTAAATCTTTCCCGGCTCCAGTCTGGCGATGTACCCATTCTTCGCAACTGGCGGGTTATCTGGTCCCCTGATTCTTCCTTCCATTGCCAGACGCGTTCGATAAATTTATCGCGCCCGAGGTCATGTCGAGTCTGCTGTTTCATGGCCAGTTGTCGTTCAACGACCATCTGAGTGGCAATACCGGCATGGTCGGTCCCGGGCTGCCACAACGTGTTGTCACCTCGCATGCGATGATAGCGAATCAATGTATCCATCACCGTATCCTGAAATGCATGCCCCATATGTAAGGTGCCGGTGACATTGGGGGGTGGAATCATGATGCAATAGGGATCACCAGTGCCGCTTGGTACAAAATGCTGCTTGCGTTCCCAGTACTCGTACCAGGTTTTTTCAATTGCGGCGGGATCGTAGGTTGTATCCATCGGATGTTGTCACGTGGTAGATAGAAAAAAGAGATGGGTAAAATAGTAGCAGGATCAGCGGCTGAGCGCTGTGTATCCGGGGGTGTAGCAAGGTTCTCAGCGAAGTGCTGACAAAAAATTACCGACACTGATCGCAACCATGCCGGTTGCTGCAATCGGGTAAGCCTCGACCTGCATTCAGGTAATCCGACCTGCTGCAACCAGCCCTGCTAAGAAATAGCGAGTTCCAATTGAATATCCTGGTGTCTTAGCGGATAGCCGCGCTCCTGGTAGTACCGGTATCGCTCACGACCGACCGCTTTCGCATTGGGTTCAGCGTGAATCACTTCAAGCGTTATTTCGAAGCTACTGAAAAAGTGAGGTACTTCTTCTGACAAATTGATTAGAACCTGTCGGTCCGCTTCGGGCTCGCCTTTGTGATCGACAAAGACCTGTTCAACGGGATTGTCCGCGTTTTTTTCAAGTTGTGCGATCAGCGTCCGGGTATCGCGAGAACAGGCTGTGTGTATGTGTACAGATTTACCGCTACGCAGGTTTTGGGAAACCAGCCTTTGTGCGTAGTGCCAGCGATCTTCGATTTTATCGCTGGCCAATATGTAGAACTGAATGTATGTCATACGCTGGAGGAGTTG
>CAYMVV010000306.1:0-3242 GCA_964393885.1 uncultured Granulosicoccaceae bacterium
GTGCGGTGATCACCATGGGCCGGAACAGGTGATCAGCTTCGCCGGAATACGCATCTATCTTGCATTGGCTAAAATGGTTCCAAATAGTAATGGCTCCGAAACATTCGTTCCTAATCCATATAGAAGCTGGTCACACGTAAACCCGTCGCTTCCGGATACCGCAATTGAAGTGCTCGGGCCGCCTCCAACCTCCGGTACGCGTGATGCGTTTGCTGAGCTTGCTCTGGAAGGTGGATGCAAAAGTTTTCCATGGATTGAAGCTTTAAAGAAAACCGACAAGAGTACCTATGTGGAAATGTGTCATTCGGTACGTGAGGATGGAGCCTACATTGAAAGTGGCGAGAACGATAACCTGATTGTGCAGAAGCTTGAGGCTAATCCGAATGCGCTTGGTGTGTTTGGATTCAGCTTTCTAGACCAAAATTCTGCAAAGGTGCAGGGATCATTGATTGATGGCAGTGAGCCAACATTTGAGACCATTGCTGATGGACGCTATCCAGTATCACGTCCTCTGTACTTCTATGTGAAGCAGGCGCATGTTGGTGTTATCCCGGGTATTAGCGAATACCTTCAGGAGTTTACGACTGAGGCTGCCTGGGGCGAGGACGGATATCTTGCGGATAAAGGCATGATCCCTCTTAGCGATCAAGAGCGCGAGCGAGTGGGTAAGGCAGTGCGCACAATGGAATCTTTGATTCTAAATTAGTTGTATCCAGATTATAAGCGCACAAAGTAAAGAACCGCTCGAAGTAAAGAGCCGCTCGAAGTAAAGAGCCGCACAAGGTAAAGAACCGCACGTCTGTGTGGTCTTTACCGGCTTTACCATATCAAATCTAAAACGAAAAATATGAAAGATATGTATATGACAAACATAACACTACCTCCTCTTGTTATCGATTTTTTCGTGGCATTGATATTTTTCGTAATGTGGGTTAGTTATTTTCACTATAGCAGAGTGATGGCGAAGCAAAGCGATTCATTATCCAATGCCATGAAAACGCATAGAGTATCGGCAGTTAACCATGTGATGCAGCTTGATATAAAAGTCGCAGGTGCATTCATATTGTCTAATGTCGATAAAAACGTATCGTTTTTTGCTTCTACCACGCTCCTGATTCTAGCCAGTTTGACGGGTATACTCGCAAAGGCTGTGGATGTTGTGTTGGTGATTGAGGAGCTGCCATACGCGTATCCAATTAGCACTTCGCAGGTTTACTTGCGTATTTTATTGCTGATCTGCATTTATATTTACGCGTACTTCACTTTGACTTGGGCCCTGAGGCAATCCAGTTTTGTATCAGTAATGATAGGTGCTGGTGCGACGAACGGCTCGACAAACGACAAAGCTTATGCCTACCACACAGCGAAATTGATGGATATGGCTGCACATAGTGCAAATCAGGGCTTACGAGCCTACTATTTTTCCCTGGCCGCGCTGACGTGGTTCTATCATCCCCTGGCTTTTATTTTTTCATCCGTATTCATTATCTTCGTACTCTATCGACGGGAATTCAAATCGAAAACCACTGATTTACTGGTACAGGCCAAGCAATGTCTACCGCAGTCTTTTGATCCAAAGGTCTCTGATTTTCACGAAAATGATATTACAGTGCCTGGCTCTGTGTATTACGCTTGATTTACAGGGGTATATCCAGCTGATCGACTGGACCGGGCTGCAAATACGCGACGATAAATGCGGCGCCATTGACGCCGACACTCCGCCCAGCATTAACAGACTGGATAGTGCACCAGAGCACTGGATTTATTTATATACGCACTTTAGCAGTTCATTCAAGGGGGTGGCGTTGTCCACTCTCTTAAGGCGCTGCTTAGTCAGTTCGTATTGTAAAGACGCACGAATTAGCGCAACAGTAAACTACTGCTCAATTAGCTTTTCCCATATAGAACATTAACAATAGAACTCCAATAATAACTCGAAACGACAATCTCTACCCTTCAACACGGCGATGATGTACTTCTTTAGATGGGCTATGGATAGGTCTCGTCTCCCGTGACGAAAAGCCTGGATTTCTAATAAAGCTCCCTGGGTACCAGGATTCAATCGCCGCTGCCAGTCTTTCGGCCTTCAATCATTGCTTGCTTGCAATCTAGTATAGAGCCTGCCCTGTTATGCACTGTGTTAGCCCTTGTTGTTCAGCTGCATTCTGCCTTGATCTTCAAAAAGAGCACAACCTGAGTGAAAAGGTCTGTTTTTTCCAATAGAATTGTAGTAGCTTTCGCATTCCTTAGAGAAATAGATGGTAGTAAATAATGAGTTTTAATTATTTCAAAGTTATTACAGCAGCAGCGTTACTAGTGATCCCCGGCGCATCTTTCGCAAATGCGAATGAAATCGTGATAGACGATAACGGTGATTTGCGAATAACGCTGGCTGGTGGCGATTCCAGAGCACTGAGATTTTCTCCCGCCGACCCTGTTTTTCCCGATGACGATGGGTTAGAACTTCTCCCATTTACAGGTTCATTTGACGATCCCTTAGAACTCCTCCCATTTACAGGTTCAGTTTTTTTTGGAGATCCCTCAGACTTCCCAGGTACAGGTGGAAGCACGTTTAATGTCAGTTTAACGGTCGATGGTTCGCTCACAATTGTAGAGACTTACTTTGACTTCTCTGGCGATATATACATCGAGGCTAACGAAGATGATGGCAGGGACTTTGTTAATTTTGAGGACTTTAATTTGGAAGGAACTGTGAACATTCTCTCGGGTCGAGGAGACGATCAAATACAATTTTCAGGGATGGATGTGGGGGGAGGTCTGGACGTGAGAGCCAGGCAGGGTGACGACTTTCATAGGATTGACACGTCAACCTTCCGTGGGCCTGTTGTTTTGAGAGGGTTCTCTGGTCGAGATGACTTCCAGATATTTGGAAGTTCCTTTCTGGACGACCTGCGAGTAAGGGGGGGACGGGATCTCGATCTCTTTAGTATTTCAGAGAGCGCTTTTACAGGGGACGTTACGCGTTTTAATGGACGTGAAGGTTTTGATCAGATCAACCACGGTAGAAACTTCCCTTCACTGACGTCTGATAATTTTAGAAATATGGACATCGTGGTTAATTTGGATACTGACTGACACTCTACTCCCAGCGCAGTAGATAGAAGATAAGTCGCCCGCTGCCGATGCAGTAGGGCGACTTATTCGCTCATAACAGCCAGCTTTTTCTGCTAATTGATCGCTAATGCGTCAATTCATGATCCACGCAGCCGTAGCCTTAAATC
>CAYMVV010000307.1:0-3123 GCA_964393885.1 uncultured Granulosicoccaceae bacterium
CGGGTGTGTTTCAGTTGTGGCTGCCGCAGTGGTCAACACTTGACTGGCGAGTGGTACTGTTAACTGCACTTTGCGCCGTGCTGGCGTTCGTGCGCCACTGGAACATTATCTGGATCATTGTCACTGCTGCAGTGTCGGGAGTGGCTTTACAGCAGTTGCCTGCCTGAGTAGATTGGCCCGGATTCCTGATAGCTGTGGTCCCGTCACAGCTAAACGGATTGCACCAAAGCAGGTGCTCGACAAAATAGACGCCGGGCGCCTGATCGAGAACGGTGATCGCAGCCAGGGCCACAGCCAGGGCGGGGACTTTCGAGTCGGATATGTCGATCAATTGTTGCTTGCGCGAAAGCGTTGCGCTGACAGGGGCGTAATCTGCTGGAGTTTTTTTACCCGGGTTAAGCAAAATGAGGTCTTGCATTCCAATGCAGGATTGGCGGATTTATTTTCATCGCGGCAGTGGTGGTTGTTGGCTATTCTATCGATAAATAGTCGGCTACGGTTACCCTGCCAGTTGTTCCGAGTGGTATTCTTGTCCCAACCCGTCGAAGTCTCAGAGTGCAACGATGGCAATTTCACAGTGCAAATTAGCAGTGCAAATTAACGGCGCAATTTAACAGCGCAATTTAACAGTGAGTGTAAACGGAGATAAAATTTGGCCAGGCACCTCAAGACTGCTCGCAGCTCCGAGCAACGCGCCGAGGATGACGCAAAGGTTCGTCAGACTGTAGAACAAATTCTCGACGATGTAGTTAAGCGCGGTGATGCTGCCATTGCCGAGCTGTCTGCCAGGTTCGACAATTACAGCCCGGAGTCATTCAGGCTCGACCACAACGCTATTGATGCAGCGATGGGCAAGGTTGGCAAGCAGGACATGGCAGATATCAGGTTTGCACAGGAGCAGGTGCGCAACTTTGCCGAGCATCAAAAAGCAAGCCTTCATGATGTAGAGATTGAGACTATACCGGGTGTCATCCTCGGGCATAAAAACATACCGGTCAATTCGGTTGGGTGCTATGTGCCAGGCGGTAAGTATCCGATGGTCGCGTCTGCGCACATGAGTGTTGTCACCGCTAAAGTTGCGGGGGTTAAGCGCATCATTGCCTCAGCGCCGCCAAATGAAGGGGCTCCGCATCCTGCTATTGTCGCTGCGATGCATATGGCCGGGGCTGATGAAATTTACTGTCTTGGCGGGATACAGGCTGTCGGTGCAATGGCGCTTGGCACAGAGTCCATTGCATCAGTCGATATGCTGGTCGGACCGGGTAACGCCTATGTAGCTGAAGCGAAACGGCAACTGTATGGACGCGTTGGCATTGATCTCTTTGCCGGTCCTACCGAGACGCTGCTTATTGCTGATGACACCGTCGATGCTGAAATGTGTGCGACTGACCTGCTCGGTCAGGCAGAGCACGGTCCAACCTCACCGGCAGTACTTATCACCAATTCCGAAACGCTGGCCAAGGATACGATTGCCGAGGTCGAGCGCATACTGGGGATACTGCCAACAGCCGATGTCGCAAAACTGGCGTGGGAAGACTACGCAGAGGTGATCGTTTGCGACAGCTATGACGAGATGCTTGAACAGGCAGAGTTTGTTGCATCGGAACATGTCCAGGTCATGACTGATCGCGATAACTGGTTTCTACAGCATATGACAAACTATGGTGCGTTGTTCCTTGGGCCACGTACCAATGTTGCCTATGGCGATAAGGTCATTGGAACCAACCATACATTGCCAACCAAAAAAGCGGGTCGATACACTGGTGGACTTTGGGTTGGCAAGTTTATCAAGACGCACACCTATCAAAAGGTCACTTCAGACGCTGCTTCTGCACAAATAGGTGAAGTGTGTTCCCGGCTATGTATGCTCGAAGGGTTTATCGGGCACGGTGAACAATGCAACCTGCGGGTACGTCGTTACGGCGGGCGCAATATCGAATATGGTGCACCGGCTCTGCCTGTCGATCAGGCATCGAAGGCCTGATGATACAACTCCCCAAAACACCGTCACTACGACTTGATGGCAAGCGCGCGCTTGTCACCGGCGGCTCCAGTGGCATTGGGCTTGGTAGCGCGGTCGCACTGGCTGAAGCGGGCGCGCATGTTGTGATAGCCGCTCGAAACGAATCGCGCCTCAGCGAAGCGTGCAATGCCCTTGCGCAGGCAGGTTTTAGTGCGCAGGCGCTGGTGATAGACATCAGTGATACCGAAGCCCTGGTGTCTCAAATTGAAAGCCAGCCGGTGTTTGATGTTGTTGTAAACTCCGCGGGTTGTGCGTTGCCTGCACCTGCGCTCGATACGTCTGCAGAAGAGTTCCAGAAGGTGATGGACATCAACGTGCGGGGCGCCTTCTTTGTTTCAACCACTTGTGCGCGTGCCATGATCGATGCCGGTACCGGTGGATCCATTATTCATATTTCGTCGCAAATGGGGCATGTCGGTGGTATTGATCGATCCGTCTATTGTGCGTCCAAACATGCACTTGAAGGCATGATCAAAGCACTGGCAATCGAATGGGGTCCGCATAATATTCGGGTCAATACGATTTGCCCTACTTTTATAAAAACACCGCTTACAGAAGTTACGTTCAGCAATCCGGAACGCGTCGAGTGGATAAAATCGAAGATCAAGCTCGATCGGATAGGCGAGATCGAAGATATTATGGGGAGCGTATTGTATCTTGCATCAAATGCTTCAGCATTGGTCACCGGATCATCGCTGATGGTCGATGGAGGCTGGACCGCAGGTTAGGTGCAATGATTGTTGTTTTTCACTGCCTGTCGGGGCGGCCGCTTTGATGTGTTATACAGGCTGTCTAATGTTGCGGCGCGATTTTTGAAAATGCCGAGTTACAGCAATTGATCAAAGCGCCGGCTTATATACAGTGCAGGCAACTGCGAGTTTTGAGTCTGTGATTGGAACTGCTTTCATGAGCCGTAAAGTCTGTGGCCATTAACAAAGCAATGATAAAGTACCATCTGCCACCATAAAGTTAATAAGAATAGATGCGAAACCTGAGTGAGTTCCCGCGAGATGCACTAGCCAGCATCACCTGCGTGTTTACAGATATCGACGATACCTTAACCACTGACGGCATGTTGCCGGCAGACGCCTATACAGCGC
>CAYMVV010000308.1:0-3101 GCA_964393885.1 uncultured Granulosicoccaceae bacterium
TGGGCTTTATTTATCAGATTGCTACCCGCAATCGAGCGGGTGCCGTAAAGGCTTTTATTGCCAGTCTGGTCGGGCTTGGACTTCTGGGACCAATGATCTACGGCAAAATAAAACCGGCGAAGCGTGCGCCGCCTATCCATGATATTACCACTGATACCGACAATCCCCCGCAGTTCCTGGTGCTGGACGACAACCGCCCCGGAGCAAGAAACTCGTTGATTTATGCGGGAGAAAAAGTTGCTGAAATTCAGAAGAAGGCATACCCGCAAATAACGCCTGTCCTGTCAGAACTACCAGCAGAGGAGGCATTTACAAAGGCTTTGAGTATTGCTGAAGAAAAAGGCTGGGAGTTAGTGGCGCAGGACTCAAGCGCGCTGCGCTTTGAGGCCATTGCTCGCACTGCGGTGTATAGCTTTATGGATGATGTTGTGGTGGTGGTAACACCGGCGGATACCGGAAGCCGAATCGATATTCGTAGTGTCTCGCGAGTTGGTCGCAGTGACAAAGGCGTTAACGCGGCGCGTATCAGTGATTTTACCCGGTCGTTTGGGCAGTAGTTTGCCAGCTGGTCTGCTGATCCACCTGATCCGGTAGCGGCAATTTCGGTGTGGATATGTCAATTGTGGCGGCGCGCTGGCATCGCCGTGAGAGCGTCTGCAGGGGGGCGGGTAATATTACCAACAATCGGCTCGTGAAATAGCTGAGAATCTGTCTAAGGGATCGGGCGGTCGCAATGGAATGGAATAAAGAACAGGCATGGACTGCGGGCAAAGTATAGATAATGTTGGTGTTGTGTATTGATGGCCAGGACAATCGTTGTGCTGAGCGCGTCAAGTGGTGGTGGTCATAATGCTGCTGCAAATGCAATCGTTCATCGTATCCGGGCTCGGTATGGAGACGAATACAATTATAAGATTGTAGATATCTATCGAAATAACATTGTTTCGCGTCTACCCGGGTTGGCAAAGGTAAGGTATCAAAGCGATTTCATATGGCAGGTATTTTTACGCCTTACAAATAATCGCCGCGCCGTTCAGGCTATTTCTCTCTTCATGCGTGCCTATATGTTGCGACTAATAGGTCGTGAAATACCCGAAAACACCAGTCACCTGATTGCCGTGCATTTTAATCCTGCACAAATTCTCAAGCCTTTGGCTGGCAGATGTAGCTCAAGCCCGAAAACCAGTATCGTTGTGACGGATTTTGATCCGCACTGGGCATGGCTGGGCAAAGACACGGATCAGATTTTTGTTGTAAGTGACTCGGGAATCGAGCGGGCCAGGTCCATTGGATATGAGGAAAGTGCGCTTACAAAAATGCCGGTCGTTCCGGTGGATGATATTCCTCACAGGTCCGCGCGGCTAACCAGAGATGAACCCCTGAAGCTACTGTTGATATCTGGTCAGGAAGGGTCGAATGGCAGGCAAATCATCCGATTGATCAGGCTTATTGATCGGCTGGGTAAAATCAAAGGCATTAAACTAACGGTTATTTGCGGCAATAATAATGCGCTAAGAAGATCAATTGACGGTATGTGCAATGATGTCCAATGCATTGATCTGGATGTGAAAGGGTATGTTGAAAATGTTGCGCAGTCGTTTCACTTGTATGATTTGATGCTGGTACGTACCAGTCCCGGAGTACTTTCTGAGTGCATAAGTGCCGGCGTTCCGGTTTTAGGTTTTGACTGGACAGCCCATGAGGTTTATCAAACTACTTATATTAATAACAACGGGCTGGGCATGGCAAGCAGGGAGCCCAGTGCGCACGCTGAGTTTCTGCGCAAGGTTTTCTATGATTCAGAGTATTTGATTCAGTTGTACCAGAATGTGGACGACGTCCGCAGAAAGATCGACTATACAGGGTTCGTGGAACGACTGGTTCATGGAGCGCCTGACGCAGGGAGGGAGGTTGTATGAAGGTGTTGTGTCTGTTGGTTAATGTCGTTATTACGTTTTGCGTTGCATTAACCTTTCTATTGCTGATATGCATAGCAGATCCGCTGGTTAAACTGGTAAGTGTTATGGGGCACGGGCGACTAGCCAAGGAATTAACACGCAAGATAGCCTGTCTGGTTCAGTTGCTGCCACGAGCCTGGGGAACACGGTTCAATTATCATTTTGACACTGACGGTGAAAACCGGGATGAGAGCAAACCCGTCATTTTTGTCAGCAGTCATCATTCCTGCTTTGATATTGTGTTACTGACCAGTGTGCTGGGTGGTTTACTTCGAGATCGACAGTTCAGTTTTATCAGTCGTTCAGGTCTTGACAGGTACATTCCGCTGATCAGTTTTTATTTGCGGCAGTTTTGTTTCTCTCTTCCTCGCTTTAAATCAGAGGATAGTGCTGAAAATCGGCGAGCAGCTCATGCAATGCTTGCTGATTTTGCACGTTCACAGGCGCTTTGTAACGGAGTTGTCGTTATATTTCCCGAGGGTATGAAGCCCGTTAATTCAACGGAACATAATGCGCCTTTTCGAAGAAACGGCTTACGCATACTACTGGAACAGATGCCGGATGCCGTACTCGTACCGGTAGCAATAAAAGGCACGAGAGAGTTCTATACCACGGGCCGCACGGTATCTCAGTTGTTCCATCAATTGCCGCGGTTTTTCACAACTATCGATTTATCTATTCTGCCTGCGATTAAAGCAGATTCTATCGAAGAAAAAATTGATCTGGCCGAGTCGCAAATCGCAAGTGAATATAGTCGATTGAAGCATTTGTCGATGGATCGCAAACAGGCTGCGCATCAGGCTCTCAAGTGGATACGGTAAGCCACGCATCAAGTGGGGCATTGACTGGAGCTGTAGTGGCGGAGCTGATGTTACCGTCAGCCGATATCAGTTTTGTCGCAATTGGTTTGGTGGCGGGCTTGATACCCGATATCGATTTTCTCGCGGAGTTGAAAGGGAAGGTCGCCGCCTGGACCATGCATAGAATAGTCGCTCATAATGTGGCCGTGGCATTGCTGTTGGCCACGATTCTGGCAATTATTGTCTGGTGGTTAAGCTCTTTACCACTGATCGTGGTATTTAGTGTCTGTATAGCTGCTGCATCGATCCATTTGCTGCTCGATGTACTGACGAGTTTTGGTAC
>CAYMVV010000309.1:0-3065 GCA_964393885.1 uncultured Granulosicoccaceae bacterium
GCTGCGAACCTGCAAACTACCGCTGAGTCCGGACACATCCGTTTTTTGTCCGAGATCACCACGTACCTCCAGGTAGGCCATTTCCAGATTATCGCGGGCGATTGTGTCGAATCGCGTGGCAATATCAGCCAAAAGTACCGAGTCACCCGTTATACGCCACTCCTGCCTGCGATCACATGACTGGAATATTCCTCCGATATCGTCTTCTATGTAGAAGCCACTGAAAAATAATCCGTTGAGATCGCTTGCGCGCTTTTCACTGAGTTGCTGGCTGAAACTCTTCGCGCGCTCCTCATTTAACCAGGCATTACAGGCTGTTATGTACAGATCCACCTGATCTGCACCATAGAGGCTCGCTTCCCAGGTACAACGTTGATCCCGGAATTGTCGGTAAAGATCAGCCAGTGCTTCAAACCGAGCTCGTTGGGCACTAATTGATAAATCGACTGAAGAATTACTGTCCAGTATCGGAAAATCCGTTTCCAACAGTGCCTGGTTGCTGATATTGATCACTTCACCTTCAGAGTCCAATCCTGACACCGTTTCATCGTTGACTATCGCTATTACATTGCCGCCACTCGCCGGATCTCCGCTATTGTTGTCTGCGTCCGACGCGGCGTCAGGAGCGGTGGCATCAGGCGATGAATTAGTGTCGGTGTTACCTGTTCGCGATGTGTCGGCCCCGGCATCTGACTCACCAACCAACTCGGATGGTCCATTTGCGACACCTTGAGTCGACTCCAGAGCCAAATACTCACGCCAGCGGTTTTCAACGTCGACTAACAACGTTTCTGACAGCTGATGTTGCAATCCAATACACTGTTTAAAACTAAAGCTATCGGTTGACGCCAGGCGGCACTCGGCCAGATTGTCCTGAGTTGCGGCTTCACCAACCCGAAACGGCAGGGCCAGCACAATGCAAATGCCGGTAAACATACAGAAACGAAGACTCATGAATGTCAATTTTCCAACTCTTAGGACTGACCAGTGACGCAGTGTAGTTCAACCGGAATCCGGTGTGAATTCAGGACAATACTTTCGTTGTGGTCAGGATAGTCCCCATGCGCATTTGCTAGGCTTCTATTCACAAATATGTTGCTTTTTCGGAGTTGAACTACAATCTAGCAATAATAACCGCAAAGCATCACCGCCACATCCCTGGCTGCCAGACCCTCATCGCTGGCTGCGCCTAATTCGCGATGGCGCACGGTTGGCACCCCCATAAGAAAAAGAGAAACCAAATGCAAACTATCCAATCCAGACATAGGCGCAAAGGAGGCGTTGGTTCCACTCTGGCACTGCTACTTTTAGGATTATTATTACTTGCGGGTGTAGCAATGTATTGTTACACGTATCTGCTACCGCAAATCGAGTCAGATTTGACTGAACGAGTAACCGCAGAACTGGTGGACAATGGAATTACATCCGCTCTGGTTAGCGTGGATGGCACCGATGTCACGCTATCTGGCCAGGTCAGCCCTGACTCCAGCGCACTGCAAGCGGAACAACTCGCTTTAGGTGTGCACGGCGTGACCAGAGTGCAAAACAATTTAAACAAAAATACCGGGGATGGCAGCGCCACCAACAGCAACACCAATAGCACCACCAATATCGAAGACAACGATAACAAAACCACGGGTAATACCTCTGACAATACCACGGGCAATACCGCGGCAAACGCTGTCAATGGAATCGCGGCCGGAGATGTTAGTAACGACGACAATGTAAATGACAATGCAAATATTGCCGGCGATAATCAGAGCAACATCAATACACAAGCTACTCTGAGTGCCGACAGTGATTCGCAGGCTCTAACAGCGTCTCCCTCACTTGAGATCCTCGTCAGAGACGATGCGGTCACTATAAGCGGTGTATTGCCAGACACATCGATGTCACAGCGCATTGCCGCTGCAGTCGCTGTGAAATATGGTCATGACAACGTCGAAAACAGAATTACCATTGTTCCTGAAACGCCAGATCCAACGTGGCTGGACGGTACCATATCGATCATCGATCGCATTGACAAAATAACCAACCCCAAACTGAACATAAGTGCAGATGAGGCCAAAATCAGCGGCACAGTGTCCTCAGAGACACTCGGCGCACAGCAACTTTCGGCAGCAAAGCGTGCGCTGGGCAATGAACTGACTGTTAGCGCAACATTTAGTGTTACGCAACGCACATCCGACCTGCAACTTCAGGAACAAACTAAAAGACAGACCAGAAAGCGTCCTGCTTCACTACGTGTAGATAGCAATAACAACCAGTTTAGATTGATGGGCACTGTCAGCAGTTCAGAAGAGGCAGATACCATTCGTGAGACACTTGGTGAACTAATTGAGGATTCAGATTACACTGACGAACTTGTTATCGACGATTCGGTTGCGAGTGCCGACTGGATAAATGAAGCGCTGGCTGTAACAGAAAGTGTCAAAGATATCGACAATTTTTCAGTCAGTATCAACAGTGGTCAAATGATGCTCAGTGGCGATGTGACAAACCGCGACCGAGGGAAAGCGCTTACAGATACTGCGAAGAAGCTTGCAAATGGCAAACTCAACGTAGTTAACAACTACAGCATCAATAAGGCTGAACTAGTGATTGATAGCGCCGAAGACGAGCGCGCTCGCGAGTTAAGCCAGAAACTGTTTGCAATAGATACGTCAAAAATTGTTTTTCAACCCGGTAGCACTGAACTGGCTGCAGAAGCGAGAAAAATTTTGGACACTGTGGCTGAAACGATAGCAAGTTACCCGGACCAGATAGTAGAAATCTCCGGTCATACCGACTCAAGTGGAGATTCGGTTGTCAACCTCGAATTGAGTAAAGAAAGGGCAGTAGCTGTTCGGGACTATCTAGTGTCAAATGGTCTCCCGAGTAACCAGCTGCGTCCGATAGGCTATGGTGAGAGTAATCCTGTGGCTGATAACTCGACGTCGGCCGGACGCGCTGCAAATCGTCGCATAGAATTTAATCTTTAGTGGAGTCCTTTTAATGTCATTTTTCTCATCATTGAGTCCGTCCACGATGTACCTGATGTCAAAGATGCTTATTGGTCTTGCACT
>CAYMVV010000310.1:0-3040 GCA_964393885.1 uncultured Granulosicoccaceae bacterium
GCTAGGAGCTTGCGCGGTAGAAATCCGCGTAGCGAGAGCGTGCCATGACGAGGGCCCTGCCTTGGACCACGGGTACGATCATTTACGGCGCATAGTTATTCATATGCAACGGAAATGATCGATAAAAACGCACCGTCAGGGCGCGTTCGCAGTAGTGGAGCTTCTGCCGCGCAGGCTCCTAGCCCGAACTATTCATGAATTGGCGAGCATATCGCGCAGAGATTTGTTTTCACAGGGAATTTTCTTCTTGCGACGAATACTTACTGATATTTGCAAAAGAAAAAATTTGCTGTGGAATCAAAGATCAAGTGAGATGCCGTCAATTTCGTGAATAATTCGGGCTAGGTTAGCGTCAATAGATGATCGTTTTTTCTCGTTGTGTCGTTACCAGTTGGCTGGCCATGAGTCCGTCCATTCTTTGCGTCTGCAGCCTGATTGCGAACCAACGTCATCAGATCTGCCGGGGCGATTGCCGGGCTCATCAGGTAACCCTGCCATTGATCACAGCCAATACCGCGCAGAAAATGTAACTGTGCGTCCTGCTCCACACCTTCTGCGGTGACGCGAATGCCTAAATCATGCGCCAGTTTCACCACACTGTTCACGACCGTTCTGGAAGCATGGCTATCCCTGACATCCCTGATGAAGCTGCCATCCAGCTTGATTTCATCGAGTGCAAAGCGATACAGGTAGGCAAGCGACGAATAGCCGGTGCCAAAGTCGTCCAGTGCGACCTGATAGCCGCGAGCGCGCAGCCAGTCGATGCCGCTATGTCCGGCAGCGGGGTCGGCTATCAGGGTACGCTCTGTAATTTCAAACAAAAACCGATCAGCCGGCACAGATTCCGATTTAATTATGTGATCAATTTCTGCGAGTATTTCTATATCCTGTATCTGGGATGCTGTCAGGTTTATTGACACTGACAGTTGATTTTGGGTTTTATTGCCCTGAGGATAAATACTCAGTGAATTTCGAATGTCTTTGCATACTCTCTTTATTAGCCAGATAGTGAGTTCACCAATACAGCAACTGGATTCTATCAAGGGTACAAATGTGGCTGGCCCCATGAGCCCTTCGCGCTGATGCTGCCAGCGCACCAGAGCCTCACAGGAGACAATACGACCGCTTACCGTGTCAACCTGCGGTTGATACTCAAGGAACAGTTCGTCATTCGTGATCGCCCGGCACACTTCCCGAATCAAGTTATCTTTACTCTGTAACGAACGAGACTGGGCGGCTTCCTTCGCGTAGTCGCCGTAGAAAACATGGCAATTCTTGCCCGCACTCTTGGCGGCGTACATGGCTTCGTCGGCACGTCGCAGCAGATCATTGACAATACGCTCGGAGCCGCGTCGATCATCAATCATCTTGTGATGCATCGCTATGCCGATACTGGCAGAAACCTCGGTATCAATCCCCTTGATTGACAGCTTTTCCAGCAATACAGCATTTAAATTTTCCGCGAAGTGCTTAACCTCTTCAATGCGCTTTACATCAGTCAGTAATACGGTGAACTCATCTCCACCCAGCCTTGCGACTGTCTTTGCGCGGGAACCTGCGTCACTGATGATTTGCGCCATTTTTTTTAGCAGTCTGTCACCTGCGTCATGTCCATACAGATCATTAACCTGTTTAAATCCATCCAGATCGATAAACAATACGGCGAGAATACTTCGCTTTGCTATGCGCGCCCGAACGCACTCCATAATGACTTCCTTGAAGTAACGCCGATTCGGTAAACCGGTGAGCGAATCGTAGTTAGCTAGGCGCAAATTGATGTCAGCCGACTGTTTGCGCTGATTTATATCATCGAAGGTCAGCACGTAGTTGTATCGATTCCCGGATCCTCCAGACTCATTCGCGGCGGACGCCGCTCCATAAGTTTCTGTCGCGGTAACGCGTCTACCGATCAATCTAACCCAAAGTAATTCCCCCAGCGGAGACACCAGCCTGCACTCGCGCTCCAGACGTTCGCCATTTTCCCAGGCGGCCTCAGTCAATGCTCTTGCCAGACCCTGAGACTCATCGAATGGCAATATAGATAGCCAACCTCGGCCTTGAGCCTCGTTGCGAGGCAGATGTGTCATTTCGAAAAATGCGGTATTGGCGGCAAGAAAATCAAATGAACCGGACAACAGTAACAGTCCGTGCGGTGAGAAGTTTGCCAGACCCAGCGGATGTCTTGTTGCCGACAAAGATATGTCATCGACAAGGGCGCGACTGTGTGGAGTGGTACTGTGTGAACGGGAAGCCTGCACAGAAGCTGCAACATCCGGAGTGATGCTTACCTGCAGCATAGAACCGGCAGAGGAACGCATTGACTCTGTGTGCAGGCTGACTGCCAGTTTATTGCCCTTTATAGTGGCACGACAATCTGGCACCTTACCACTCAGCAACATTTTCAATGATTCTGATTCAAGAAACAGATTTTCGAAAAATGCGTTCTCAGAATCAACTGATTGCAGGCAGGCATCGGCGGCCGCGTTTGTCGCCATCAGCTTGCCCGTTTCATCTACCAGTACGTAGCCGGTTAGTCCCATTGATGGGCCATCCTTATGCAGCACGAATCAACGTTATGTATGAATTAATATTAATAAGGTGTCAGCCGTAAAAAGCCTTCGTTTCAGGAATTAGTATAGAAGTAATCTGTAAAATGGCCTGCATTCTTGACCCCGTTTCTGCAAATGCTCTGTAATGCGGTGTTTCCGGGGAATTTCTGGTTAGTCTGGTGCGGTATGATTCCCCATCTTGAATAGTCCGGGTTAAACATGAACGTTATCGATGCTCACCACCATTTTTGGCAACCTGCCCGCGGCGACTATGGCTGGATGCCCATGGACGATGCCGTGCTCAGCCGCTGCTATGCCCCTGGTGATCTGGCAGTGGCATTAACAGCTACAGGTGTTACCGCAACTGTGCTGGTACAGGCTGCACCGACAGTCGAGGAAACCGAATACCTGCTCGGGATTGCCGATGCCACTGATCGAAGAATTTTCACACACTACTAACCCGCTATCCGGAAATGAGATCGGTCATTGAT
>CAYMVV010000311.1:0-3004 GCA_964393885.1 uncultured Granulosicoccaceae bacterium
AGTCGGCACCCCACTGCTGCAGCGGTTGGGTACCACCACCTTCCACACGATTGCGTAGAGAGAATTGATCGTTCATGGTTTTACTCGAAATAGACTTTGTATTTTATTGGATACACACGCTTTACAAAACGGACTTTCCTGAACACGGCCTTTGCTTAACACGAGGACACTTCTTTTTTATCACACTAACTAGTGCCCATCCAGAAACAAGCGATACTGCGAACCACTGAATGCACGCAATCTTTCACCGACTACATGTAGTTATTTAGAATGACTAAACGCCTACATGTAGTCGGTAAAATCTCACGCACCTCAGTGATTCTCGCTACACCCCTGTTTCTGGATGGGCACTAACTAAAAGTCGTGATCACCGGCTTCACAAATAAATTTAACCAGTGGTTTTATCGCCGTAAAGAGTTTCGCACTGTCTGCGACAAACTCTTTCTTACTGATATCAGAAGATTTCAAATCCTGTGCGGCGATAAAATCCTTGCGTTTCAGGTCTTCCACCAGCGGATGCTCAGCTGTGAAACCCTTCGGGGGTTTTTTCAATGATTCGCCACCCAGCGCATAGCCCTTACTCGAAATCGATTTAGTGATTTTCTTCCATTCGGATTGATTGTCATCGATATGCATACGCATATGCTTCAACATTTCACTGTCCGGCCGCCAGATGCCCGCAGCTATAAAAACCTGCGATGGCTCTATGTGCATGTAAAAACCGGGCGCGTGTACATCTTTACCAGCACTGTGGCGAAACTGAATACCAATGTTGGTTTTATACGGTGTCTTGTCTTTGGAGAAGCGTACATCCCGGTATACCCGCATTAACGAACCCCCAACCTTTTTCGGACTGGCGATAAAATGTGGGGAAATTTTAGCCAGCCGGGGTGCCATCGCTTCAATGTAAGCCAGTGCCGGTTCGCGTACATCGGACTCGTAGCGGTGCTTGTTTGCCTCAAACCAGTCGCGGTTATTATTCTTTTCAAGCTCGCGTAAAAATTTGATGGTCGATGTCTTGAACATGGTGCCTCCGCCTATGCTTTTTGAGACTGACGTAAACTCACAACCCAAGCAGCTGGTGCAAACCGGCTAAAACACCCCGGCGCCAAACTACCGCTATAATAAGCTGCGTCACCTGACTGCGGTAGATCTTATTTGAAGATGCCACCGGCAGCACACCCGATTAACCGCACGAGGACGTATATTGCACCAGTTGCTACTCAATCGGGACATCTACACTGATTTTCTACAAAATCGTGTGCCTCTGGCAAGGCGATTCCTGTGGATTGCAACTGCCGACCTGAAAGACCTGCACGTCGAAACCGACGAAGGGTTCCAGCCCTTTCTGGCAGTTCTTGCCGCACTGGTTGAACGCGGTGTAGCGGTGCGGCTGATTCACGCCAAAGAACCGGGCCCGCGGTTTCGCGCTGACTTCGATGAATATCAGCCACTTATCGAAAGCGAGTTATTCGAGCGAGTACTCTGCCCGCGTGTACACACCAAGGCCATCGTGATCGATGGTGCACAGGCATTTGTTGGCTCAGCCAATCTGACTGGCGCTGGCATGGGCGCAAAAAACGAAAATCGCCGAAACTTTGAGGCAGGATTTTTATTCGACGACCAGGCCCACATCAAACAGCTGATGGCCTGGATAGATGACCTTTATATCGGCGAGTACTGCCATGATTGCCAGCGCCGCGAATACTGCCCCGACCCCATTATCGACAATCTGCCGTAACGAACTGCTTGCTTACTAATCTTCTGCGGTGGCCTGAAGCATTTCATTTTGCTCCTTCAGACGCTTGTCTATTCTTTCCAGCGTGCTTTGAATACGGGCAAAGTCATCGGTGTAGCGGGTTTCTTCTGCGACCTCATGCACCTTGGTTTGAAACTCGCGCGCGTATTCGCCCACCAACGGCAAATCGATAAATATCCTTAACACCCAGATAGCCACGCCCACCACGACTGTTGCACCAAAAACCGCACCCAGACCACGGGCAAGACCGACCAGCACATTTCGCCAGACGATATGCCACGGCGAATTCAGATAGCGCAGGAAATCTTCCAGCTCCGCGCTGATCATCTTTCGCTTGGCCGCCTTGCGGACACGCTCTTCTTCAGAATCTCTTCTCTCGACTTCTTTTGATCTCACGGGCGAAACTTCTGCGGATACCCGAATCTTGTGGCACAAATAGCGCCAGCAATCGATCTGCAAATCCGATTTGTATGACCAGAAAACTGGTAACACAGCGATCGGTGATCGCAATTTAGGCGATGGCGTTCTGCAATCGCCGGGTTGGCGTCAATTCAGCGGCTGACTTGCCGATACCCACGTTCTACGGGAGTAACACTTTCCCGCTTTGAGGATTACAAGTGACCACGCTGATTTACCTGATTACGGCCATCGCCGTCGGCTACTGTTGGTACCACAGACTGGCAGCCAAATTCGCAACCGCAGCGCTGGCCATCGGCGCCATAGTCTGCTGGCTGTTTTCCAGTGCCGCAGTTGCTGTGCCACTGCTAATTGCCGCCTGTATTGGTGCCTTTATCGCCACACCGGCACTGCGCACTAACCTGTTGAGCAGGCCCATATTCAGCTGGTTTAAAAAGGCGTTGCCAGCGTTGTCACAAACCGAAAAAGAGGCCATTGACGCCGGCACGGTCTGGTGGGACGGCGAGCTTTTCAGCGGCAAACCGAATTGGTCAACACTGCTGCAAGCCGGCAAGCCCGCCCTCACAGACGAGGAGCAGGCCTTTATCGACGGGCCAGCCAGCGACCTTGCTCGCATGTCGGACAAGTGGTCAATCAGCCATGACTGGCACGACATACCACCAACACTGGTGGACTTTATCAAGCAGCACCGTTTCCTCGGTATGATCATCCCGAAATCCTACGGCGGCCTGGAGTTTTCGGCGGTTGCACAGTCTGAGGTGCTCACCAAAGTTTTTGGCAGCGGCTCGGTGATCGCTAATTTTATCTCGGTACCCAACTCGCTCGGAC
>CAYMVV010000312.1:0-2948 GCA_964393885.1 uncultured Granulosicoccaceae bacterium
GCGCGTTGCAGCATAACGCATCGGCGCGCGCGGAGTTTACGATTATTGTTTCTGCGTGTTAACCCGGCTGAGATTGTTCGCAGCTTGTTGCAGCCTGTTGCCAGTGGATCGCGTCGATCAGGTCATACACCGGCAGCCCCGTTTGCAGTCGAAGCGCCTGTTTGTAAGGTGACAGATTGGTGCACTCCAGCACCAGCGCCCGGGTTTGCGGCCACTGTGCCAGCAACTGTGCGGCACAGGAAAGTACTTCCTGTTGTGCCTGAGATCGGTCCAGCGTCGCGTGATTCCGGGCGATAGTTTGTCTAAGCGTGCCGTCTGTTTGCAGGCCTTCTACTGCCTCTGGCATGTCGATATCACAGCGTGTGGTGATCAGCTTGTCGCGATCAAAAGTGAGCACCCCGATATGATTTCCGTGCATCGAGCGCAGTAGCGGTAGTAACAACAAAGACGAGGTGATTACCGGAACATTGCTGAGTTGAGTCAGGGTGGATTGAATCGGTAACAGAAAGCCACAGGAGGTGGTGATTAAGTCGACCGGATGGTTTATCAGGATCCGGGCGCTATTGACGAAGGCTGACACCAGAGATTGAGGCAACGGCTTTCCGGTAATGACACTGGCCGGATTCGCATCAGATACTGTTTCAAAGATAACCGCGCCGTGCAATGAATCCGGATTGCCAATATCACCTTGCAGGCGTGGAAAACCGGTGTTTAGTTTCAGGACACCTGTAACGAATTGCCTGGCCATACCGGATACCATAAATAGAAACGGGGGCGATTGCCCCCGTTTATCCGCGCTAGAGTGAAGCTACCCTGCTATTTTAGACGGTACTTGAACCCCGCTGTAAACTGGATGGTTGGATCGTCACCAGGAAAAGGCTGAGTCGGGTCATCCGGATCAAAGTCAGGATTGGGATCAGTATCGATCTGGCTAAGCTTTAGCGTAATATCGTAGTCCAACCGGTTGTTGAGGTGAAACAGGTAAGACGAGCTCAGTTGATGAATGATCGTTTCTTCGTCGATACCGGCGTCGCTGGTGCCATCGCGATAAGTCGCATCCCAGGTATTAATCCAGTCGATACGATCGGACATTTCATAGGTGTAGCTCATGCTGTTTCGAATCACCTGGGTGGTCTCATCACCGAACACAGGTTCGTAGGTCAACAGATTAATAAACTGTCCCTTGTAACCCGTTGGTCGCGCATATTCCCACTGAAAAAACAACTTCGGATCGTTGTCTGCCAGTCCGCTGAGATCACTTGCCTGAAAACCGGCGCCGGCGCGAACCGTCCAGCCATGTTTGCGGACACTGATGGGTTCATCTTCCAGGATTTCGTCCATGGTCAGTGCGCCGAGGGCACCCAGTTTGCCATCTCGAATCGCACCGCTGCGAGCCAGTGCTGCTTCAATTGCCGCGTAGTAGTCCCTGCGATATTCATCTGCACCGAACTTACTGATGAACTCATCTTCCCGGTCAACGATTTCTGCGGCTTCCAGTGCAACGGAGTCCGGAATAGGGCCCGTTAGCAGTCCTTCTTCATTGAGCTCTTCAACAATGCGAATCACTTTCGCCAGCGGCGTGGCGTTGTAGACACGACCATAACCCAGACCTATTGTGGCAGAGACATCATCGTCATCGGCGGAATCCTGTGTTTCGTAACGACCCTGTCCAAACCAGAATGCCTGCGGATAGGGCGAATTAGCGAAATAGGTATCAATCGTGCCCTCTGCGCTGAAGCCATAATCTTCGTCAGAATCTTCCAGATCGAAAGTTTGCTGATTGCCATTTTCGTCCAAAACGGCATTGCCATCCGGGTCGAAAGCAAATGCCTGAGGTGTACTGCCAAAGCGTACGGCGTTGGCGAAACCTGTCAACGTGTATCCCCATGAACGAGGCAAAGTGGTAAAGGTCTTTTGGTACCTGGCGTTCATGTTGAAGTCGTAGGCTATCTGTTCGTTCCTTGCGCTGTCGCTTGCGTTCAGGTTTGCATTGAAGAAAGCTTCCTCGTAAGAGGAATTTGCTATCAGGTAGTCTTCCAATTGAACTGCACTGGCTGCCAGTGGTACACCGGCAATCGCAGCCGCCACAGCGGTTTTGGCGAGCGTTATCGTTTTCATTGTGTGCTCCTGTCGGGAAGTAAAGCGCCCGCATAGCTTTGTGTGTTTTTTTAAGCTGGCGCAAAAATACAACATTTTGTATCAAAATGCTGACACGGAATATATATCAAAGCGGATTGGAACCGACCCGTGGAAGGATTACTTAGTGGATATTCTGCGTGTATTTTTGTGAACGTTAGGTCAGCCGGAGAGCATCAGTGGTTATGGATGAGCTCAGCTGTTGAGTTAAACTGGAATACTCAACCTTGTGGAACAGCTGTATGGCTGTTGATCTATCCACTTTAAATTAGCTTTGAGAGGGGTCGTGATGTCTGAGGACAGAGCTATGGCCAGGGCCCTGCTTTGGAACCACGGGTACGATCATTTGAGGCGCATGGTTGTCGCATGGTTGTATATGCGTAACGAAAATGATCGATAAAAACGCGCCGTCAGGGCGCGTTCGCAGCAGTGGAGCTTCTGCCGCGCAGGCTCCTAGGTCAGATAGAAACCAAGGAATATGAGTAAGGCGCCTATCACCAGAGCCACCATACCCGTTGAGTCAAGCGTACGTGACAACCATGCCTGTGGGCCGACAATCTTGTAGAGGCCACTGACGCTATTGGAAGTGACTTTGCCAAGGCCGCTGAAAAGGCTGTTGGCTACACCGCCAGCCATCGCCGCGACCGGTGTCATGACCTTGACGGCAGCGCGACGATAGAACCAGTCTGTATCCAGATTGACCGACTTTATTTCTGGCGGGTAGAGCCCGGAGATGAACAACACAGCAAATGCAAGTGCGGAGAACATCAACAGTTGCAACTGTGTGATTACGTGGGTGGCTGTGTACGGAC
>CAYMVV010000313.1:0-2941 GCA_964393885.1 uncultured Granulosicoccaceae bacterium
CTGGGTTTGTCCGGACTTGCACCGATGGGCTGGACCTGGTGGCTGGTACATAAAGACACACCAGATGATGTTACTGCGAGGCTGCGCGAAGCAATGGAAGCAACGATGGCGCGCGAGGATGTGAAAGAGCAGATCATGAAAGTCGGCTTTGTACCGCTGGAGTGGGATCACTCGCAATACGAAAGCATTGTGGGTCCGGTAGCCGGTCAATTGGGCAATATGAAGAACGCGCTGGCGTGGGAAGAAGAGGAGCTGAGCAAACTGAAATAGCGCTACCGGGTAATAGACGTGTTAAAAAAGAAAGCAATTGCAGATTGGCTGGTGATTGTGGGTTTTGTTGCCCTGATTGCTCTGGTATTTCAGCAAATCTATACGTCTATGGCCGAACAGGGTATCGCCAGTGGCGGGCCCTACGATAATGCGGCAGCCTATCCCAGGGCTGTCGCCATTCTCATCGGTATCATGTTGTTGGGACAGTGCATCGTACAACTGATGAAATCGAACAAAGTGTCTCGTTCCGAGATACTGACTATACGGCCATTGCTCCGCCCCTTCGCGTTACTGATGATTTTTGGACTCTACCTCTGGCTTCTGGGTGTGTTGGGTTATCACCTGACAACAACACCTTTTATAATCCTGATCATGTTGCTTTGCGGCGTTCGTCACCCGATAACACTGCTGCTTTCCGGCCTGTTGATATCGTTTGTATTCGCATTTTTGTTTGAGTATTTCCTGAAGATTGTACTTCCCGGCGGTATCTATCACTTGAATATCCCCTGGTAGTGAAACATGCTTTTTGAGACGCTGTCCGCTGGATTTCTGCTGTTTCTGACGCCGCTGGCAATCGGGTTGACAGCTTTAGGAGTAGTTTTCGGATTACTTGTTGGTGCGCTTCCGGGTCTGGGTCCGCTGATGGGCATCATCCTGCTGTTGCCCGTTGCCATTGGTTTGCCGCCTATCGCCGCGATGGGGTTTTTGATTTCGATTTTTGTTGGCGGCTCTTGCGGTGGCTCCATTTCTTCAATTCTACTGAGAATACCAGGCACACCACTGGCGGCTGCCACGCTGTTTGATGGTTACCCTATGGCACAAAAGGGTAAAGCGTCGGAAGCTATTGGTATTGCCATTTCGGCCTCCGCGATAGGCGGCCTCTTTGGAGGCGTAGTACTTATATTCAGCGCACCCCTGCTTGCACGTATCGCAGGTAATTTTGCACCACCAGAGTACACAGCGCTTGCTATTACAGGGCTAATTGCAGTCGCAGTGATTTCGGACGGGTCACTGTTGAAGGGGCTGATCGCCGGTTGTCTGGGCTTGCTATTGGCAACCATTGGTACTGATGAATTCTCAACCGGCTATCGCTTTACCTTTGATTCGTATCATATGCTCAACGGATTTCATATCGTGGCGGTCGTTGTCGGTTTGTTTGCTATATCAGAAATGGCATTTCAGGTCATGGGCGGTGGATTGACCGAGAAACCGACCATAACCGTAGCGAAGCCCGGTTTTAGCTCAGTACTTGTCACTCTGCGCCATTGGAAAAATCTTCTCCGCTCATCAGGTATTGGCGCGTTCTTCGGTTCATTGCCAGGTGCTGGAGGGGTGATCAGTTCATTTACAGCCTATGCTGTGGCCAAGACATCTGCGTCTGCGCAGGAGAGGTATGGCGAGGGTGCTGAAGGCGGGGTAGTTGCGACCGAGAGCGCCAACAATGCAACCGTAGGAGGCACGCTGGTGCCATCTTTGGCGCTCGGTATACCTGGTGACGCCGCCTCTGCAGTTCTTATAGGCGCGCTGTTAATACTCGGATTCTTCCCTGGCCCAACGTTGTTCGAGCAGCAACCTGAAATAGTTGGAGGTATATTTCTCGTCTATCTTGCCTCCAATGTATTTTTACTGATCATCGGTATTCTGGCCACACCATTGTTTGTCTATGTGTTAAAACTCCCGAAGTGTTTTCTGATTCCGATCGTACTGCTGCTTTGTTCGATTGGCACTTATGCATTGCAGGCCTCTGTTTTTGATCTTTGGGTAATGTTGGGATTTGGACTGGTGGGCATCGCACTCAGGGCGGCGAAATACCCGTTGGCCCCTGTAGTGATCGGTATCATTTTGGGACCGCTTCTTGAGAACAATCTGCGTAGATCGTTGCTTATATCGCAGGACGGTTACTGGATATTTCTTGAACGTCCGGTTGCGGCATCACTGCTGGTCATTAATGTAGTGCTAATAATCGGGGCGCTTGTCTTTGCGCATCGCAGGAAATTGAAACCAGGACCTGAGAAAGAGGTGGCATAGATAATTGCTCAATTGTTCGAACAGCAACACTCCTTCAATAAAGCGGAAATGCCTGAAGTGTCAGGCGTTGGTGAAACTAAAAATGAACGCTACGGTGCAGCGTTTTTAGACGTTATCGCCGAAGATTAAGCTTTCCCCAAATCACTTAAGCAGGCATCATAGTCCTCGAGATTGGCTATATGCCTGTCAACGATATGTTGCCGTGCCTGCGCGTCGTTAAAGACGTGGAGTCGGTTGGCTTCGATTGATTTCATTGTAAGCTCGGCGTATTCATCTGGCTCCATGCCGTTGTCGACCAGGTCTTTGACGGCGAGATAGTGCGTGGATGTTTTAAAATCTTTACGGTTATTCACCGCGCCCGGGCTTTTATCTGAGGTGTTATGAATATTGGTTTTGACCCAGGTCGGGCAGAGGCATGAAACGCCTATGTCAAGCTTTGACAGCTCTGCGCGCAAGGCTTCCGAGTATCCGACAATGGCAAATTTTGTTGCAAAATACGGCCCCATACCACCGGTGACGACATGCCCCGCCATAGATGCCGTGTTAATGATATGTCCGCCTTCACCGTGGGAGGAAATATGGGGAATGAAAGTTTCGCAGCCATAGACAATACCCAGGACATTGATGTCCACAATCCATCGCC
>CAYMVV010000314.1:0-2903 GCA_964393885.1 uncultured Granulosicoccaceae bacterium
AGAAAAAAAGGGCGCCGAGGGACGCCCTGAATTTTCACGCACATTTTATTATTATTAGTATTACCAGTCGTGGCGTAACATCACGCCACCTTCTATCGACAAATCCGGACCCGCTATATCCGGATCGACAGAAGCCTTTTCCAGCACGACGCAGTAACGCCGGCCGAGATTAGTTTGATAGCTTATTGCTATCCGCCCCGGGGTTTCTCCAGGACGCTGCTGTTCGATATGTCATCACCAGCAGACATCTGTCGACCATGATGGCTGAACCAACAGGCCGGAAGGCAGACTGAGCCGATGACAGGACTGCACTTTAGCAAGAATGTTGTGTGAAATACAACAACACGCATTTTGTTGCAATTTTGCCGCGACAACTTTCCAGATAACGGCGCTCATCTGCTATGTTGTTGTTAAATAGAAACAAATATCACGTTGTTTTATGTCTACTACTGGTAATTACACTGCATTTCATCGATTGCGAATGGAAAAAATAACAACAGTGTAATTTTTATGACACACATCGGCGACGCATTGCTGCTACCGCCCTAACAGTTTGTCAAACAACCCGGCCCTGGCGCCAGCTGATGCAGCTTCACGCTCATTATCAACGGGCAAATTCTCACCCAGCAAACGACTGACTACCACATCAAAGGCGGCCCCGGCGACGGTGGATTTATCGGCAACTACCGGAGTCCCGGTCTCGGTTGCAGCTGCAACCAATGCTGATTCAGGCACAATACCGAGCAACTCTATACCAAGCGATTCCACCATTTGCGCTCTTGCCACAGTTCCAGTCGCCGGCACACCGGTCGCACTATCAGACGCATAGCGGTTGATCAACAAGTGCTCCACGACAGTGCCATCGTTCGACTGCAATTTTCTTGATTCCTGTTGCAAAACGCCAAGCATCCGATCACATGCTCGCAGTGAGGCACGCGTAGGATTTGCGACAAATATTACTTCGTCCGCGAAATAGAGGGACAATTTTGCCCCTCGCTCCAGTCCTGAAGGGGAGTCGAATATAATGTACTCGAACTCCTCTTCAGACAGTCGATCGATCAATTTAGCGAGGCCATTCTTCGACAGCGCATCTTTATCTCTGGTTTGCGATGCTGGCAAAATATAAAGGTTGTCGCTGTGCCGGTCTCTAATCAGCGCATCATCGAGTTCCGCTTCCCCTTGCAGTACATTAATGATGTCGAACACAACCCGGCGTTCACAACCGAGGGCCATATCAAGGTTGCGCAATCCGATATCGAGGTCTGCCAAAACCGTTTTTTTCCCTCTGAGCGCTATACCCAAAGCGATGGACGCGCTGGCTACGGTTTTACCCACGCCGCCTTTACCAGAAGTCAGTACGATAACTGTTGCCACATCTCTCCCCGTTTGCCTTTTGTGTTGCTGCAAGATGCAACCGCCGTTTTCTCTACTTCGAAGCAGATAGTGATGTGCTATCGAAGGTGACGCTGTTGCGAAGTTTTGGTTGCAAAGTCTTACTGACCAGCGCGCCTGCCGTCAGTAACGGTACTCTGTTTCCCGAGCGCTTACTCTAGAGCGGCTCGATCAGAAGCTGGTTATCCTGCAGACTAATTTGCACTGGCCGGTTTTTCACTGCCGCCGGCACCTCCTCCAACAATTTGTAGTGGCCAGCGACAGACACCAGTTCTGCTTCAAGCGATGTGCAAAATATTCGCGCGCTGGTGTCGCCATGCACTCCGCACAATGCTCGACCACGCAGAGTGCCGTATACATGTATGTTTCCGTTCGCGATCAACTCGGCCGACGGGCTTATTGGTGATAGCAGGATCAAGTCTCCATGCTTTGATACGCATTGTTGTCCTGAGCGCACTGGCTGGTCGACAATTCGCGCCAGGCTCCTGGGCTTGGCGACGTTGTCACCGTCACCCTCAGTATCGGACGGTTGTTGATCAGGCGCATCCTGTTTGTCCTCCACAGCTGCGCTTGAGGCCAGCTCAACTATGGGTACGCCTGCGGCCTGCATTTTCTCGCGTAAATCATCACCGATGCCACGAACGGCTACCGGAAGAAGTTGCTGCTGCCGGATTACCTTGAACAGTTTATTAAAATCGTAGGCAACATCAATTTCAACAGGTGAAAAGTCAACTATCACGGGGGTGTTTTTGAAAAACGCAGGAGCTTGCTGAACCCGCTCTGCCAGATCGTTACCGATCGTTTCAATATCTTTTTCGTGCAGCAATAACGACATCAAGGTATACATATTACCTTTGATATCGACCGCTTTTTTTGTCTCAATCATGTACCGGCACTCTCAATCAATACGACAGTCGTTTGAGCCAGTGTGGAATGTTACCATCTGGAGAAGAGATTGAGTTAGGAGAATCCGACCTGACCGGAGTGCTATCGCGCGGCGGGCCAGCTGAATTTTAGTGAGAGCCTGTCTCGTGTGTCCAAAATATTTAAAGACCGTATATCAGACACTTACCATTCGTTTGTGGACCGCTAAGGCGACAGAATTTGCGCACCCTCTAACGCACCTGACGGTGCGTTTTAACCCTCTATGTCTGACAACCAGGTATTAAATGATCGTATTAGTCGTTCCCGGAACCGGGCACTCGACACGCTGCATTATTAGCCGCTTCGCAAAAATCGGTAATGCTACTAAGCGACGATTCACATGATTACATTTCTGCCCGGGGAAAAAATCAGCTTCGGGAAGTGACTTCCAGCAGATGGTAGCCGAACTGCGTTTTAACAGGGCCATGCACTTCTCCAACCGCCTCATTGAATACCACTTCGTCAAACTCTTTAACCATCATACCCGGGCCAAACGAACCCAGATCCCCACCCTTTTGTCCGGAAGGACAACTGGAGTTTTCAGCCGCCAGGGCGGCAAAATCAGCCCCATCGACGATTTGCTGTTT
>CAYMVV010000315.1:0-2901 GCA_964393885.1 uncultured Granulosicoccaceae bacterium
AGCACCGGGAACCAGCAAGCACCATGAATCGATTTGAGAATAAAAAGGTCCTGATCACCGGTGGCACACGGGGCATTGGCAAGGCGGCTGCATTGGCTTTTTTAAATGAAGGTGCACAGGTTGTCGTGTCGGGTAGCAGCGAGCGCTCGACCCGGGCGGCACTGGCAGAGATAACTGCCCCTAACATTACCGCAGTCGCGGGCGATGTGTCTGTCGTCGGTGATTGTCAACGCATAGTGCAAAGCGCAATAGACACCATGCAGGGGCTGGATATTCTGGTTAACAGTGCCGGCATATTTCAGCCTGCCTCGATAGAGGAAACAGATGAGGCACTGTGGAATCGAACCATGGATATCAATGTCAGAGGCAGCTATTTCTGCGCACGGGCGGCCGTAGAATCGTTAAGGGAGAGCAATGGTTGTATCGTGCATCTTGGCTCAGAGTCTGGCATCAATGGCTACGCTGGCAGCACTGCCTAATGTGCATCCAAAGGCGCCATAGTGAATCTGACGCGATCGATGGCGATGGAACTGGCCCCGCAGATACGCGTTAATTGCGTGTGTCCCGGCGTTGTTGATACCGATATGGCGCGCGCTGGCTTTGCTATTTATGGTGATCAGGAAAAAGGCATGCAACAGCAACGAGAGAGTTATCCGTTAAAACGGGTAGCGACAGCAGAAGAAATAGCCAGCTCTATTTTATATCTGGCCAGTGACGATGCACGCTTCATTACCGGTGAGTCGCTGGTGCTCGACGGTGGCGCAACCGCAGGAAAATAACATGTTGGATTCGGTTAAAAAACGTTCGGTCTGTCCCCACGACTGTCCCAGTGTCTGTGCACTTGAGGTAGAAATACTGGACGACCGTACCATTGGCAAAGTGTATGGAGCGAAAGATCACCCTTATACCGAAGGCGTGATCTGCGCAAAGGTTGCACGCTATGCAGAGCGAGTACATCATCCGGACCGCCTGATGTACCCGTTAATGAGAAAGCGAGGCGGGAACGTTCGCAGCAAGGCAGCAGCAACCGGCCAGAAACCTTCGCAATCAGATTACGAACGCGTCAGTTGGGACGATGCCCTTGATGTGATCGCCGAACAATTTACCGCGACCATAGCAAAGCAGGGCAGCGAGTCGCTTTGGCCGTACTTCTTTGCCGGAACCATGGGGCTGGTGCAAAGAGATGGTCTGGAGCGTTTTCGTCGGGCGATAGGTGCATCGCAAATGCATGCAACCTTTTGCACCACTCTGCCGGAGGCTGGCTGGTTGGCCGGAGCAGGCAAGCGATGGGGCAGCGATGTGCGCTTGATGGAGAAGAGCGAGCTGGTTGTTATCTGGGGTGGTAACCCGGTGAACACCCAGGTCAATGTGATGAATTACATTGCCAAAGCACGCCGCAGCAGCAATGCAAAAGTTGTCGTGATTGATCCGTACCGTACGCGCACGGCAGAAAAAGCAGACATGCACCTGATGTTAAACCCGGGTACCGACGGGGCGCTCGCCTGTGCGGTGATGCACGTGTTGTTCAGAGACAAGCGGGCTGATCGCGACTATCTGGCGCAGCACACCGATGTGCCTGATCAACTCGAAAAACACCTGCAGTCACGCACCCCTGAATGGGCGGCTGCCATCACTGGTCTTTCCATTGATCAGATTGAAGACTTTGCAACACTGTACGGCAGTACCAAACGCAGTTTTATCCGACTGGGCTACGGGTTTGCCCGCTCCCGAAACGGTGCGGTCAATATGCACGCGGCCAGTTGTCTGCCAGCCGTCAGCGGTGCATGGCGGGTGGAAGGCGGCGGAGCATTGTATGGCAACAAACACATCTATCCTCTGGATACCCGGCTGATTCGTGGTGAAGACATTCCCTGTACCACCCGAGTGCTGGATCAGTCGCGCATAGGTGAGGTGTTGTGCGGAAATCCTGCAGATCTGCAAGGTGGCCCGCCTGTGTCTGCCATACTCGTACAAAACACAAACCCGGCCGTGGTCGCCCCGGACACCAATCGCGTACTCGAAGGTTTGCAGCGCGAAGACCTTTTCACCGTTGTGCACGAACAATTCATGACTGAAACCGCAGCGTTAGCAGATGTGGTTTTACCCGCCACCATGTTCCTCGAGCACGATGACATCTATACCGCCAGTGGCCATACCTATCTGCAGTTTGCCAGCAAGCTGATCGACATACCCGGCGAGTGCCGCAGCAATCATCAGCTGTTGCAGGGGCTGGCCGAAAGGCTTGGTCTGGAGCACGAAGGTTTTACCATGACTGAGCGCCAGATCATCGACAAAACGATGAAAGAGTCAAAGCTGCCTGCGGTCGCTGACTGGCCCGATGACGGGCACGACTGCACGCCCGAGTTTGATGTTGCAAATTTTCTGAGCGGGTTTCCGACTGACAGTGGCAAGTTTCGCTTCGCACCCCCGTGGGAGTCACTTGGCAACAATGGCAGCGATATGCCACCACTGCCGGATCACTGGGACGCGATCGATAACCGCAGTGATGAGTATCCCTTTCGGTTAGTCGCAGCACCGGCACGTCAGTTTTTAAATACCAGCTTTACGGAAACGCAATCCGCTAAACGGCTGGAAGGTAAACCCGAGGTTCGCATTCATCCTGACACGCTGGCGCAGCTTGGTTTGAAGTCCGGAGATAAAGTAGTGCTGGGCAATGCGCTTGGGGAAGTGCTGCTTGAGTGTGTGGCGTTTGACGGAGTTCAGCGGACGACGGTGGTGGTTGAGAGTATCTGGCCAAACTACAAGTTTGAGCGGGGTATCGGTATCAATGCACTGGTCAGTAGTGAACCCGGCAAGCCTGATGGCGGGGCGGTGTTTCATGATACTGCCGTGTGGATTCGCAGCGAGGTATCTGTCCAGGCGCAGAGGTCGTAGCGTGGC
>CAYMVV010000316.1:0-2835 GCA_964393885.1 uncultured Granulosicoccaceae bacterium
AGATACGACTGTGTTTCGTTAGTAAAGCACAGGCCACTATCCAGATTGCCGTTGCGATGGGACACTTCCACCGATACCCGTATCGGAAACTCTCCCGTTTCTGTGGCTGTGCCGGAAAATATCAGCCGTCGACCGTTTTCTTCTGTTGCGATACCCATTGGCAGCCGACCGGAGATAGCAAACTCGTAGTCAAAGCGATCATCCTGCGGTTCATTGTCTATGGATGCAGTGATTGTCTCGCTGTACACCTGGTTTAGCACCGGGGCTATTAGCAGCGTTTTGTTGAATTCCGGCCCGTCGCGGTCAATGCAATCGATGGCAAAGTCGAGTAGTGCTTCGCAACCGTGCAAAGCGAGTGTGCTCGACGCCACAATTGCACGAGCAACGCCGGCGATCATCGTTTTTTTCATCGATGTAGTCATGCCCCATGATACCTGCGATTGTCGACAGTGCTCAGCAACCTGTCGGTCGCTTAACCTGCTTGATGCGTGGTGCTGTCCGTTACCGCAACCGCGCTGTTAAGACTTCCAGAGCCCGCTGTCTGAGGGTCTCCGATGCCGTGAGGCACATCTGTGAACTGGCTTACCTTATTGACAGTATGGATTCAGAATTAATCGGTATTATTGGTGCCCCGTTAATTATTGAAGCCGTGGACAGACCAGCAAGGTCGGCTCGGTACAGAATAGAAAAGCGAACCGACTTGTTTTCCGATACCCGAATCCTGCCAGTGATGCTACTGGTTGTACTCACGTTGATGTCCTGCGTTCGACGCCCGGTTCATGAGCAAGCCCCCGAGAGCTTCAGGCAGTTTATTATTGTCAATAACCTGCAGGAGGAATATCGCGCGCTGGAGCGGTTTCTCTACTCGAAGGGCGTGCGCGATCTGGTGCCCACCTGGCAGCTTCTACAGCAGGGCACGGACTTCCGCCAACACAACCTGTCACCCTATGCATTCCCGGAGCGCGAGTTGTGGGATCGCATGGCGAAAACACTGACATTTATCAGGGTTGATCTGGTGCCGCGCATTGGCCCGGTCGAGGTGTTGTCCGGCTTTCGAACAAAGGATTACAATTTTGCTGCTGGCGGCGCACCGCGAAGCCGGCATCTGACGTTCTCCGCTCTTGACCTGAGGCCACTCAGGAAAATCGAACGCAAGAGGCTGCACGCGACACTGCAAAAAATCTGGCATTCACGTGGCGAAAAACGAAAACTGGGTATGGGGCTTTACGAGGGATTGCGCTTTCACATTGATACGGGTGGCTATCGACAGTGGTAGAGAGCGAGGGCACAGAGCGAAGGTAGAGGGTGCCTAAAAGATAGCGGGACTTGCATGATTACTGCAACATGGAGTTGTTGGCGTCTGCACCGAAGGATCAGTGCGCCTGTTAGCTAAATAAATTTCGCCAAGAAGACAGTACCATGCTTAACATAGGAATTGTTTCGCAAGCTCGCCTGGGCAGCAGTCGTCTGCCTGCCAAGGTAT
This sequence comes from uncultured Granulosicoccaceae bacterium, assembly GCA_964393885.1. Classification (GTDB taxonomy): domain Bacteria; phylum Pseudomonadota; class Gammaproteobacteria; order Granulosicoccales; family Granulosicoccaceae. The sequence goes on from CAYMVV010000316.1 coordinate 1,484, forward strand.
TAATGAATGCGGGCGGTCGCACGCTGCTTGAGTGGCATTTTGAGCGTCTGGCAAAGAGTGGATACAGGGCCATTCTGGCTACCACAGACTGTGTGGAAGATGACCCTCTGCACGAATGGGCCTGCGAATCCGGCGTGGCATGTTTTCGTGGCAGCGAAGACAATGTGCTTAGCCGCTACCGTGAGTGCGCACGGCGTTTCAAGCTGGATGTTATCGTCCGCGTCACCAGCGATTGTCCTTTAATAGATGGCGAGCTGGTTGCAGCCGGAATCAATCGTTATCTCGCCTTTGATGAAACGCGCCAGTATCTGACTAACGGACAACAGCGAACCTATCCGCGCGGCTTTGATTTTGAAATTTTCTCCCGCGAGTTACTGGAAGAAGCCTGGCAAAACGCGTTTGAGCCTTTCGAACTGGAGCACGTAACCCCGTACTTCTACCGCGCTAATCTGAACCTGCCTGCTTCCAGATCCAGACGCTCAGGCGGACCAATGGATATTGCCCTGCGGCATTTCGAACAACCGCAGGATCACAGTCATCTGCGTGTCACGGTCGATACGATAGAAGACTATGAGCTGGTTCGTTGTTTGATTGAAGACTTTAATGCCGGTCAGAAAAATCATCAGCAGATAACGGCAATACTCAACAGCAACCCGCAACTGGTTGCCATTAATCATGATGTAGAGCAAAAGCAGGTCGTATGAATCAACAGGCATGGAACGCCGAGGTGGAACTCAACCAATACGGCTACTACCAGCTAGTCAATCCGCCAACTGCACAGGAGCTTAAAGCTTATTACGCGGGTACTTACTACCAGCAACAGCATTCCTTGTATGAACAGAAATACGACGAGGCGGAGCTCAGGTTTTTGCATCAGAAAATCCGCCAGAAGGACAGAATTCTGGAACAGGCAGGAGTTACTGGTGACCATCGGCGTCTGCTGGATGTTGGTTGTGGTGAGGGTTTTACTCTCAATTACTTTAGCCGGAAGAACTGGCAGGTTACCGGGCTCGATATGTCAGACTATGGCTGTGAGACTCACAACCCGGAGTGTTTACCCGACCTGATTCGAGGAGACCTCTACGAAGGTCTTGATTCACTGGCGGGTGAACATCGCAAGTTCGACGTCGTATGGCTCGACAATATTCTTGAACATGTACTCGATCCACTGGATCTGGTCAGGCGTTGCCAATCACTGTTAACGGAAGACGGAGCAGTAGTGGTAGAAGTGCCTAACGACTTCTCTGCGATTCAACTGGCGGCTCTTGATAGAAACCTGATAGAAAACGCATACTGGCTGGTGCGGCCTGATCATATCTCCTATTTTAATCGCGATGGCCTGACGAATCTGG
>CAYMVV010000317.1:0-2817 GCA_964393885.1 uncultured Granulosicoccaceae bacterium
CCGCTTTGAGCGGCTCACATGGAATACCCCCGGCTTTGCCGGGGTGATCTTTATTGACGCCTGCTTCTCGTGGTGAGTGTTGGAGTTCCTGCACCGTCTGTCCTCAGTAATCCATCCTCAGTAACCTGTACCGTTGACAGGCGTTGTTATTTCTAATGATGCCTGCCTCCTGTTGTGAGTGTTGGAGCTCCTGCACCGTCTGTCCTCAGTGCATCCGTCCTCTGTAATCTGTACCTGTGACAGGCGTTGTTATTTCTAATGATGCCTGCCTCTCGTGGTGAGTGTTGGAGTTCCTGTATCGTCTGTCCTCAGTAATCCTCTCAGTAATCCGTCCTCTGTAACTTGCATCGTTTGTCCGCAGTAATCCGTCAGCTGTAATCTGTCAGTGCAGCGATTTTTATAATCATCAGGGTCCGTAGTATTGAGGGAAGCCTGAAGCGTTAGAGCGTAGCCTGTGTATGCTGTGTTGGTGGAGTTATGGTTTTATGTTTTGCTGTTGCCGGGGGAGTTAAGAAGCAGTTTTTACATCGCGATAATCGTTGTGTGTTTAGTCACAATGTGATGCAGATGTCATTTACCGACGCTATGGGTTCCCTCTGCTTGTGGCGCAGGATGTGAGTCACAACACGTTTGCGAGTGGTTATATGCAAAGGTTTTACACGTTGGTGTTGTCGTTCGCTATCTGTTCGACGACGCTGTGGCTGCAACAATAACAGTTCGTTTTTGCTAACGACGGGTGTCTACCTAAATTTCTTGATGAGTTTAGTGGAAAGGGTGCCAGTTTCAGGTAGAGATAGTGTGTAACATATAAAGATACACTGATTACCTAAGGAACAAGTCGTATGCGTTGCAGTAGAGGCTTTTCGCGCTGGATCAAGTATGTTCAGGCGGATATGAGATCGGTATTGTTTGTCCTCCTTTCCTGTTGCATGGGGGGAATGGTTTACGCGCAGGACACGGGTCTGGAGATTTCAACAGTCTCTCAATCCAGTACCTCTCACAGCGGTGTCGCGACCCGGGCGATCGATGGCAATACAGACGGTATCTGGAGAAACAGGTCTGTCACACACACGCAAACAGAAGATCAGCCATGGTGGAGTGCCGATCTGGGTGTGACAGCGGATGTAGGTCAGATCGAGATTTGGAACCGCACCAACAATTGCTGTACGTTTCGTCTGTCTGACTTTTACGTGCTGGTTTCAGAGTCGCCTTTTGCGACTGACGATCTCGACGCGAATTTAAGCGATCCATCTATCTGGTCTCACTTTCACGCTGGAGAGCTGGATAGCGCTATGGTGGCTGTGCCAGTAGATGCGCGCGGTCGTTATGTTCGTATCCAGTTGCAAGGCAGGAATCCTCTTTCGCTTGCCGAAGTTATGGTTTTTGGAACCGTTGCTCCTCCTCCGCCAATTGCTGTGGATGACGCTGCAACGGTCGATTCAGATTCAAGCGTCTCGATCAGTGTTTTATCGAACGATAATAATATTGATGAGAGCGGTGGAGTTTCGGTAGCTGTGACATCAGCCCCGGGTTCCGGCTCTGCAGTAGCGCAGGCAGACGGTACGATTCTTTATACGCCTTCAGCCGGGATTGTTACGCAGACGGTAGACACCTTTACTTACATGGTAGAAGATTTCTTCGGTAATTCATCTGAAGCGACAGTGGTTGTCACTATAAACCCGGTGATCATCCTGGAAGTTCTGAATCCGCTGTCTGTTACCCAATCCAGTACTTCTCACAGCGGTGTTGCGACCCGCGCGGTCGATGGCAATACAGACGGTATCTGGAGAAACAGGTCTGTCACACACACGCAAACAGAAGATCAGCCATGGTGGAGTGCCGATCTGGGTGTGACAGCGGATGTAGGTCAGATCGAGATTTGGAACCGCACCAACAATTGCTGTACGTTTCGTCTGTCTGACTTTTACGTGCTGGTTTCAGAGTCGCCTTTTGCGACTGACGATCTCGACGCGAATTTAAGCGATCCATCTATCTGGTCTCACTTTCACGCTGGAGAGCTGGATAGCGCTATGGTGGCTGTGCCAGTAGATGCGCGCGGTCGTTATGTTCGTATCCAGTTGCAAGGCAGGAATCCTCTTTCGCTTGCCGAAGTTATAGTTTCAGTGTTGCCTGGAAGCGCCGTTGCGAATGTTGCTCCGATTGCTGATGCAGGAGTCGATATCACTGTTCAGGAAGGTGTCGATGTCACTTTGGATGCAGGGGCAAGCACAGATGTTGATGGCACTATTCAGAGCTACCGTTGGACGCTTGACGAAGTCGAGGTTGGCACAAGTGTCAGTCAGGTACTGGCTGGCCTGGCTACCGGTGTGCATGTAGTAAATCTGGAAGTAACCGACAATGAAGGTGCGACTGACGCAGACTTTGTATTGGTCACCGTGAATCCGCCGCCAAATATCCCGCCGATAGCCCGGGATGATTCAGTCGATCAAAGCGGCAATGCTCTGGCAGTGCTGGTACGTGGTTCGCTGACTGTAGATGTGCTTGCAAACGATACCGATCAGGATGGAGATGTAGCTGCACTAACGGTTACAGCGACGGATGGTGCATCAGGTACCACAGTTGTAGAAAGCGACCGCAGTGTTACCTACAGCAATAATAGCGGTGTGGCAGGTAGTACAGATACATTTACTTATACCATTACCGATGCAGCGGGCGCATCGGATACAGCGACAGTAACACTGACCTTGATAGCACCGCCGAACATTGCTCCTGTAGCAATGGATGATACAGCCGAAGTGGAAGAGGGTCGTTTAGTTGTCATCGATGTTCTTGCCAACGACAGCGATGCTGATGGCA
>CAYMVV010000318.1:0-2726 GCA_964393885.1 uncultured Granulosicoccaceae bacterium
CACTTCCGTTGCAAATGAGATTAGTCCATGCAACGATAGGGGTTCAAATTGATTATAGGACCTCCAATGAGACTACTCAGGACATTTGCTGCGGCAGCAATGCTCAGCTTTGCCGCGGCTCCGGTGATGGCAGAGTCGGCGTTAAAAGACATACTCGACAGTGGCGTGCTGAAAGTGGGTACTACCGGCGACTGGAACCCAATGACTGTTAAGGATCCGGCGACGAACAGCTACAAGGGCTACGACATAGACGTCATGACAGAGCTGGCTAAAGATATGGACGTTGAACTTGAGTTCATCGCCACTGACTGGAAAACTCTGGTCAATGGTGTGGTCGGTGGCAACTACCACCTGACCGGTTCCGCTTCCATTAGCGCTGCACGAATGAAGGCGGCAGGCTACTCCGACAGTTATATTTCGGTTGAAATCCGGCCCTTTACTACCGCTGACAAGGTTGATAAGTTCGATGGCTGGGACTCGATAAACAACAGCGATGTAAAAGTGGCTGCCACCCTGGGTACAACGTTCGAGAAACTGGTAAAAGAGTGGTTTCCAGATTCATCTATAAAGGCGATTGAAGCGCCCGCACTACAACATCAGGAAGTGCTATCCGGACGTTCGGATGTATTTGTTACCTCTAATATTGAAGGTGCAACACTAACTGAAAAGTTCGATAAGATCGTACCTATCCCGGTAAAGGCAGCGCGCGCTCCAACGCCGATTGCAATGCTGTTGCCACAGGATGACCAGGTATGGATCAACTACGTAAATAACTGGATCAAGATAAAGCAGGCGCGTGGATTTTTTGACGAGACTGCCGAGAAGTGGGGCCTGTAATAAACCATTTCGGCGTTTCGGTTAAATCCGATAAACAGTTTGCTTGATCAACAAGCGGGTGCTCTGTAGGGGGCGCCCGTTTTTTTTTGCATTGACAGTTCGTGCTGCCGGTTTGCAATAGGTCAAATACAATGAGCAGGTATCTATTGCGCGTAGTCGGCCTGGCTGATATCGACACCGTGTCCGGTGGTTTGGAGGCGACACGATGACGCAAGCAATGCCCTGGCGATTGGTCATCGCCGGATGCATTGGTTTTTTCGCGGCTACCGCTACAGGAAGTACCCGGTCGCCATTCCTGCCAGACATGGCGGCTGATCTCAATGTGTCGTTGCCAGCGATTGCCAATCTATTTGGAGTTACCGCGGCGTCGTGGGGAATCTCGTCGTATCTGGTGGGCTACTGGTCAGATCGAATTGGCCGGCGGATTTTTCTGTTACTTTCTCCCGCGTGTATTGCCGTGGCTATGCTACTCGCGTCACAGGCCCAGAGCTATTCGTCGTTGCTTATCATCGTCATACTGGGCAGCATCTGTTGTGGCGCGTTCACTGCCACCACCCTGGCGGAGGTGTCGTTGCGTGTGCACAGTTCACTTCATGGCCGTGCATTCGGGTATGTGATGAGCGGCCAGTCGCTGACCTTATTGATCGGCATCCCGCTGGCTGCATGGCTTGGAGCGAGTGTCGGCTGGCGTGGTATGCATGTGGTGCTCGCAGCGCTGGCGACGTTTTCAGTTCTCGCAATGGTGGCCGCGCTGCGAACAAACGACCAGAGCTCGGCGTCCGGGAGCCAGGAAGAAAAACCTCGCACTGCACTGCGCAAGGCGATGACAGGGCCGATTGTACGGTTGTTTCTGGCGTTGATTGCAGAACGCGTCGCGTTTGGTCTGGCAGCTTTTTACTATGCGTCATATCTTCGCACGGCCTACAATATGCCAATAGAAGCGGTGGCACTGCCGCTGGCCGGATTTGCGATTGGTAATGTTGTCGGAACAGTTGTTGGTGGGCAGATTGCAGATCGGCTGCCCTATCGACGGATGAATTTCGCGGTTGCCCTGGCGTTTGCCGGAATGGTTGCGATACCGTGGTTTCTTTGGCAACCCGGTGTATCCGAAACAGTGACACTGGGTATTGTGTTCGCTTTCTTTAACGCCGTAGGTCGTCCCTCCCTGCTGGCAGCCCTGGCTGATGTACCAGCTGATGTGCGAGGAGCGGTAATGGGACTCAACAGTTCTATAGCCAGTATTGGCTGGTTAACAGCAGCGCTTGTCGGTGGCTGGTTTTATGCCGAAGTTGGCTTCAGGAGTTTTAGTGTGTTGATGGCTGGCATGTGTTTACTCGGTGCATTATTGGTGGTGCCAGACAGTCGGGTAACACAACGACATTTCTCCTAGCCTGGATTATTCATAAGGCGACAAGTAAATATTAGCGAAATGCTATGTATACAGTTCCAAATCACTTTTTTGGCGCCCTTTTCAAAATAGCAGTGTGTCTATTCGACGCCAGAAGAAAATCTGGCGTCACATCTCGGCCTATCCTCCTCGGCACGTGGCGAGCCACGTTTCTCAGACGATTGGCCGACCTGTTTAGCCAGATTTCCTTTGGACGCCGAATCCTCACGAATAATCCAGGCTAGGAGAATTCCATGGCGAGCTGCGCTGTCGCGCAGCTGACAGGACCCACCGCAGACTTTCATTTGTTGATGAAGCCAAAAGAGAATCGATAGCGCAGTACCACACTGATCAGAGCGTGGTAATCAAGGCAGGTTTGGAATGTCTGTGTCAGCTGTGCTGGTACTGAATCGGGTCGGCATATCCTGCATCAGAAAAACCCTGCAACCTCAGGACACAGGAATCACAGTCACCACAAGAGCTACCATTGTTGGCAGGGTCG
>CAYMVV010000319.1:0-2726 GCA_964393885.1 uncultured Granulosicoccaceae bacterium
GATGAGGGGAGGTTGCGGGCTGCTGCGGTGGCTCGCTGCCTTCTACTCTAATTGATAAGTTACAAGTAAATCGGGATCGTGAGTCAATAGCAAGCGCAGAGCGAGTATAATATGAGGGTGCTTAATATCACGTGATGAATCGAGGGCATGATCGTTAGTCGTTATTCCACGCAGAGAAGGCAAAAATATGGCTGCCTCTGTTGATTATCCATTACCAAAGTAGCTTTAAGCTATTGGTTGGCACTGTGTGCCGAGTACGTGAGGCGTGTCGGCAACTGGGCCGGAAGAAGAGTCATAGTCTGGCAATGGGCAAGAAGCTGCTTGGATGATGGCGATGCTCGGGAAATTAAGATGATTTCCTTGAATACGCAGTGGAAAAAAATGGATGTCCTTGTTTTTTTTCTTTAGGTAATCGACAACTTACCCCATTAGAGGCAAGAGAAAATTCAAATAATGAAATGAACTTTGAATGGTAGTTTACCCTTTTCTATACTGGTGGAGGCCTTGCAACTACTGAAGATAGCTCTGAAAATAGACCTGCAGCAGATGTCTTCCGAGAAGTTCACCTGATTGAATCAGAGGACGACACCGACATGAGTAGAGAGTTAGGTCAATGGAGGCGTGGTTGGGGGTCAAATGGTCTTGCCGAAGTATACGAAAAGATTCAAGAATTGGCGCAGTGGGGTTGAGACGTATGTGGACAATATAGCCAGCGTTTGGCAGCATCAGAAGCAATAACGGATTAGATCGATTTAGCTTAAGAGAAAAAGCCAAGGTAACGAGTCAATGGTTATTATATTATTTGGTGCTTAACACGGAGAAATTATGGCGCTATGGACCGGAACACCAAGTAGAATAGGTGCAGTGGCAAATGTTTCTATGGTGCCGTCAGCGGCGATATAGGCGGCTAAAATAGGAAAGGTGGCAAAACCACAAAAATAAAGCAAAGCGTGAGAAGGCTGGTTGATGAAACAGAAAATTCCCGAGGAATCATGCTCGACCGGCATAATGATGTTTCTCTGCAGCCTCGTTTGCGTAGAATTGTGAGTTGGGAGTAATTGGTGATATTTAATATTTATTCTAAGAGACAGAGGGCTTTAAGGGGTGAGGTTCCGGATATTTATACGTACGAGGAACTGCCAAACGCGCTGAAAGTGCAAGTTGTACATATATTCTCTGATACAATAGGAGATGTGAATGCGTATCACAGAACAGGCGGGGTAGTTAAGTCTGGTTACAAGCTTATTGTCGATATATTGTGCCGAGAGTATGGTTTGTTTAAACTTCCTACAGCAGATAGTTTTGAAAGAATGTACCTCCAAGAGTTAGCAAACTATCTTCTTTCAGAGTCAGATGTTGAGCGGAACATTGATGTAATCGAACTAGTTTTTAAATACATAGATAAAAACACGAGAGAGTGTTATTTGGGGAATAATTATTCATCGGAATATGCAGACAAAGCAATTGTCGAACTCAATGATAGGTTCAAGGAACACGGTATAGGTTACCAATTCATTGAGGGTGAGATTATTCGAGTTGATTCCGAATTGTTGCATACTGAGGTGGTTAAGCCTTCGCTCAAATTGTTGAATGAAGATAGCTATTATGGGGCGCAAGAAGAATATTTAAGCGCATATGAACACTACCGTCATGGCAAACATAAGGAGGCTCTAAATGATTGTTTGAAGTCATTCGAGAGCACCATGAAAGCAATTTGCGACAAACACAATTGGGAATACCCAAAAAATGCAACTGCAAAAACACTAATCCGAGTATGTTTTGAAAATAACCTAATTCCTTCCTATTGGCAGCAGCAAATTAAGTCTTTGAGGAGTATGCTTGAAAGTAGTGTACCTACAGGAAGAAACAAGCTTAGCGGGCACGGACAAGGTTCGTTGCCTACAGAAATACCCCAGAACATTGTCGCATATATGCTACATATGACAGCGTCCACTTTGGTTTTCTTAACATCTGCTGAAAAGAAAATTACATAACAAAGCAGCAGAAAATATCAAGAGAGCATACTGACGTAGAGCGCAAAAACATGGGCATCCATTGTTAGTTGTCCAGCAGTAAAAATCTATGATAGGATTTTAGTTAAGTATTAGCAGTAAGCAGTAACCGGAGTAACGCAATGACCCGAGCCCGAAAGACGTTGATCGCGCTGGAGTCCACCTCTTACTATCACATCTGTGTAAGAGCCGTACGTAGAAGCTTCCTTTGTGGTAAGGATCGCTTTACTGGAAAGAACTTTGATCATCGCAAGCAATGGCTTGAAGATGAACTGTTGCGGTTGAGTGAGATATTTGCAATCGATCTCAGCGCGTATTCAATAATGTCCAATCACTACCACGTTATCCTGCACGTAGATAAAGCCCGTACGTTTCAATGGGATGCCATAGAGGTGATAAAGCGCTGGCATCGATTATTTAAAGGCAGTAAACAGAGCCAGGCATTCAGTCGTGGCGAGGTTCTGGAAGGTGCTGATCGAATTCAGCTCGATAGTGAAATAGCCAAATGGCAAAAACGGCTGTGCGACATCAGCTGGTTTATGCGGGTAGTCAATGAAAAGATCGCTCGCCGTGCTAATGCCGAAGATGGTTGCAAAGGGAGGTTTTGGGAAGGAAGATTCAAAAGCCAGGCGCTGCTGGATGAGAAAGCATTACTGGCCTGTATGGCATATGTTGATCTGAACCCGGTTCGCGCCGGTGTGGCGCAGACCCCTG
>CAYMVV010000320.1:0-2705 GCA_964393885.1 uncultured Granulosicoccaceae bacterium
CCTCAGGACACAGGAATCACAGTCACCACAAGAGCTACCATTGTTGGCAGGGTCGTAGCAGCTGTGCGTCAGGGAGTAATCGACGCCAAGCTTATGTCCGGTTTCAATAATTTGCGCTTTGGTCATCTCCATCAATGGCGCATGGATACGAAGTTGCTGTGTACCTTCGACCCCGGCTTTGGTCGCAAGGTTAGCCAGTTGCTGATAGGCGTCGATGTACGCTGGTCGACAATCCGGGTAGCCGCTGTAGTCAAGGGCATTTACACCAATAAAAATATCTTCGGCGTTAAGTACCTCTGCCCATGCCAGCGCGAACGATAGAAATACAGTGTTACGGGCTGGAACATAGGTTATCGGAATAGCGGAGTTGTCGCCGTATTGAGTGTCGATAGCGTTACTGCTTTTGCGTTTTGGTACATCTATATCAGCTGTTAAGGCTGATCCGCCAAACAGACGAAGATCGATGTCGGCAATGATATGTTGCATAGGTCCAAAGGCAGCGGCAACATTGCGAGCAGCGTCAAGTTCTATCAGATGGCGTTGCCCGTAGCGAAACGACAGTGCATGCGGGTCGTAACCCTGGTCTTTTGCAATAGCAAGCACGGTTGTGGAGTCCAGCCCGCCGCTCAGCAGGATTATCGCTTTTTTATTTTCTGACATTACTTGTCCGGACCTTGTTCAGGGAATTGCCGGGGTTGCAGCTGCTGCATTCTAATAGTTTGCCGCCAAACTGCGAGCGCTGCGGCTGAGTCACAAAGTCTGTTCGCTAAGCGGGTCTGTTTTTGTGCTCTATAGATCGTTCTATGTAAGTCGAACAGACTCTTTTCTTAACCGTTGTTAATGTCACGACAGACTGGAAAACCATATCCGCTGTGGATCATCATTTTTACGACCAGGCTCTTCGCAAGTCAGGCTCGCAAGGCGGGGGCTCTTATCGGTGAAGCTGCCATTTGTCAGGGGCTCTGATGGCCCCTGTACAAACGGGAGCAGGCAATCCTTTGCCTTTGGGGGTGGGACGTCAATGGTGCGAAAAGCTGGTGATTTTGTCTAATGACGGAATCGACAGCTCTGATACTTTTGGTGGCTCGAGCCTATGCCGCCTCTCTGTCGCTCGACATTGGAGATCGCGCTGTTACCCGTTCGTCTGCGAGTTGATGTTCCTCATTTGCACAGTGAATGTGTTCCTGAGTCGACGCCGGTGTCGCCACAATTGCCGGCACATATGGTTTGTTCGTTGTCCGGGTGCGGCCTGCTGTGCTTTCGGAAACCTGATCGACACCAGGGCGTCCCAAGTGTACGGCTTCGACTATGGAGCCGCGTGTGATCCCGATATCGCGTAACTCACGATCGGAACAGGCACGCAGTTCCCTGATTGCTCGACGTCTGGACATTACCCTGTGGTATGTTGAAAGAGGTTTGGCAGTTACCGATTCGGCTTGCTCGTGGCGCATTCCGGCTGCGTCGACTTGCCGGCTGGTAACACCGCTATTCAACATTGCGCGAGAAATACCAATGTCGCGCAGTGTTTCGTCGCTCTGCTGTGCCAGTACCCGCAAAGTTCGTTGTCGTGCAAGGCGATTCATGTATTTGTCATAACCACGTACTACTATAGCTACCAGATTAAGCATCAGATACTCCCGTTTTTTGTAACAATGCGGTTCAATTAAGATCGTCGGTTCCAGTCAATACTGCCGCTTGGTAAAAGCGTGGTTGCTTTTAACGCCACGGTGCATACTTAATCTAGCGGTTGCCCCCGTGCTATAACAAACGATACTTTCTTGTAGGCTGGATAAGTAAAACTAAAGGCAGATTTTTGTGGATTGTGTATCTGGCAGCGCTTGCTGCGGAGAATTTGGTACAAGGAGTGGCCGCAGGTGTTTTCGCTCTGTGGGCGCAGTGACCTGTGCGGACTCGTATATGGCTATTTATACAGCAACAGGTGAGCTGTTCGGCGAGCAGATGGCAATTGTTGTTCGCTTTGATTGTGCCTGTGTTCCGGGCTCTCGATGGAGGGGGTGTTAAGTGGCAGGCCCGTTACCATTTAATGCCCTCAATGCGTTTGTTGCCGCGGCCAGACACAATAGTTTTAGCAAAGCGGCTGCAGAGTTGCATGTTACTCCGGCCGCTGTTAGCCAGCAGATACGAGTCCTGGAAGAATTGCTTGACGTACAGCTGTTCCACCGATTGCATCGCGGGCTCGCGCTGACGGATGCAGGCGAGCGGGGACTGGCAAAAATGCAGGAAGGTTTCCGCCTGATCGGTGAGGGGGTGGATCTGATCGAACGCGGTGGTGTAAAGAGCGAGTTGAACATCTGGATGGCACCTTCGTTCGCCTCCAAGTGGTTAATGCCCAGGATGCATCGTTTCCTGGCACAGAATGAATCTATCGAATTGCGTATCTCCGGAAGTGTTGCCTTGATAGATAGTGACAAGACAGCCCCTGCGTTAAGTGCCGACACGTTGAAGGCGCATAATATTGATGTCGCTATCCGGTTTGGCGGTGGCAACTATCCAGGCTGTGAGGTTGAACATCTGATGGACGTTGATGCGATGCCTCTGTGTAGTCCGGCGCTGCTCGATCAATCAGCGGAGCCGCCGCTGCTGGAACCGAGACATCTGGTTAACCATACTTTGTTGCATGACGAAACGCCTTATGAAGGCAGGCCGAAATGGTCCAGCTGGTTCAGTAATGCCGGACTGTCTGG
>CAYMVV010000321.1:0-2672 GCA_964393885.1 uncultured Granulosicoccaceae bacterium
CGAGGCTGAGGCATGATTACTTCTTACATCTACAACAAACTTCGATAGATTAATATTGCATTTGTACTGACGGATATAAAGTGAAATTCGTCACAATTAGCTTTTTACGATGGGTGTCATCATATTTCGCTGTTAACTGCTGCGAAGCGCACACACCGCGCCCTTCCAGCTGATCACCCAAATAGGTTATTGACTCCGCTGGCCAGAACGATGTCACTCGGCAATACCGGACGCATATCGTATGGTTTGTTGACGGTTACAATGCCCAAAAAAATTCTGTTGCGCCCATCTGAGATGTTGACAGCTACTATAATCGACCCAAAACATGACGATATTCTAGTTGGATGTGCGATACTTCGTTATCAATAGTGTACTGTGACGTGCAAGGGGCACGTATGAGAGCTTGCGGTTTGGTTCTTCTTTTATGGAGCAATTAGAATGCGTAATGTACACGATCTGATTTTGGGAGTTATATGCGTTACGTCTTTTTCGATGTTCTCGGTACCGTCTATAAGTGGGGATGTCGATCGACTAAATATATCTCTCACTATCAAGGGGACCTCATGTAACGACTTTATAACCACATGGGAAAGTTGGCTTGTAAGTACTGTTCCTAAACACTGTGATCATAGTATAGGCAACATTTCAGTTGATGAAGGATCAGACTTACTCAACTTTTCGCCATCTGTTTCTAGTAGCAATTCGAGCGGAACGCTTCAGCTAGATTTTGCTGCCAACATCGTTAGCGCGGGCAGGCCTCGTACTTGTATGGCATCACTGGCTGCGTCAGGGCTCCATAAAAGCAAAGATGGAGTTGTTAGTGTGATGCCTATTTACTCTGTCATAGCTTGGCACGGGAGTGCTGTATCGCTCTTAGAGCGGATCAAGAATCAGATAAATAAATACATAGAGCTATCATGTGATAGTTTCTAGTTTTCTCCTTAGATATATACAATCTCATTGTGAATGATCCATCGAAAGACAAAGTGATTTATCTCGGCAAGACACTAAAGGATATATGCCAAGCAGCTTTTTACGTTGGGTGTCATCATATTTGATATTTCCCAATCCCACCTTTGGTGTGTCGTTCGTCACAGGTGTTCTATCGCTTTTTTTAGTATTGTCGGAACGGTGAGAGTATTTCATCTGGAATACTGTGTTTTTAGAGTTCAATAATAAAAAACCGTCGAACTAGAAGGGCGTTACCGACGTCGTGTGGTATCGAATCTGTGGCCCTGCTGAAAGTTCAGACATCTGGAGGTAACTCCAGAATATTTCAGCTCACATTACCGGGTAAAAACGGCCTGTGAGAAAACAAGGAAAAAGGGATTAGTTATTTGAAATACTTCAATATTAGTAAACTAGCAGCGGCTACGTTGCTGGCGACCTCGGGGTTGTCTTTCGCATCCAGCGATGTCGCAACAATTGATAACAAAGGAGATCTGAGAATAACGCTGGCTTCGGGTGTCGACAGAGAGGTGACAATATCGGGCGGCGGCGATACCGATCTGAATGTCAGCATTAACGGGCTTGTCACAACTGTGGATAATTACCCGGGTTTTACAGGCGATATCTATGTTAGTGCTATTAAGGACGACAATGCAGATACCCTTGTGTTTGAAAATCTTTCAATAGCAGGATCTGTCAATGTCCTCTCGGGGCGAGGGGACGACTCTATCCGCTTCATAGATTCAGTCGTAGGCGGTATCGATGTAAGAGTCCGACAAGGCGATGACCACATTGAAGTCTCCAACACAACGGCTAACGGGAAAGTTGTTTTACGCGGATTCTCCGGGGAGGACACCATCGACATAGCTGGAAGTATTTTTCAGGAAAACCTCCGCGTCAGGGCAGGAAGAGATGACGATGACATGACCGTAAGGAGCAACATGTTTATGGGTGAAATCACACGTTTTAATGGTCGTAATGGTATTGATCAGATCACACATGGCGGAAACTTGCCATCAGAGTTGGACGAGGGTAACTTTCGAAACATTGAGTTATTCGGCCTCGAAGTACCACCCTGCGGGCCGGAATTAATCCCCCCATCCGACATCAACAGTTTCCTTACTGATGAGCCTGGCTTCTGCAGGAGCGAATCCACCAGTCCACCAGGCATAGTCTCTGAATTCGGCGGTGAGTTAAATACCATCCTTATTCAACGCCCCCCGAACCAATCGTCCCAGAGGGTTGATTCGCTCGCCTTTTTTATCTTCGCCCCGACGGATGCAGAACAATGTGCCCTGGCATTAGGCTGTGTAAATTTCTAGGCCTTGGTATACTGGGATTAATGATGAGTGTCTCCGTAAGTTCCTCCCTGGGATCTCACTCCCTCTTTAATAAAAGATCGTCAACAGCGTTTCACAGTGGCCGGCCAGTTTAGTCTTGAGCCACTGCAGAAAGGGTCATTAGAGTCAGATCAGTTTTTCAAAGTACAAAGCATGAGAGTGGTTTGAATGTTGTAAAACTGACCTGACCCGATTGTTTTTCTTTCGATTGTTTTTCTTTTCTACGCAAAAAAAAACGGCAGGATTGCCCTGCCGTTTTCTACCTACAACTTAATACCCGGGCTCAAGCTTGCACTACTGCCCGGGCAAATCCCGTGACTTACGTCAGGGACTTACTCCAGGAAAGAAGTATCGATGACAGCGCTGTAGTCATCACGCGCAGGA
>CAYMVV010000322.1:0-2667 GCA_964393885.1 uncultured Granulosicoccaceae bacterium
CACGCATGCAAAGCAGACGCCGTGTGCGCAATCACGAAAGTGATCCGTTTACTGACTTGCTGTTCAACGCCTTGCTCGGTTTTGTGTTCATGTTTCTTATCGCCATTATGCTGCTTAACCCACCGGCAAAGACCGGCATAATTGACCCAAAGGCCGAGTTTATTATCAACGTCACCTGGGAGGATTTGCGCGAAGACGACATCGATACCTGGGTAGAGAGTCCATCCGGCGAGTTGTTGTGGTTCAGAAATTCCGAAGTAGGACTCATGCATCTGGATCGGGACGATCGCGGCACTGCCAATGATATGCTGACCTACAATGGCGCCAGTCACATCAATCCGCTTAACCAGGAGATCGCCACAATCCGTGGCTATATACCGGGCGAGTACGTCGTCAATGTGCACTACTATGCATCGCAAACACAAGAGCCCATTCCAGTGACAGTGCGCGTATCGAAAGTCAATCCAAAGCTTGAAGTTGTATACTATGCCACTGTTACTCTACAGCGTACCGGCAATGAGCGCACAGCGGTTCGCTTTACTGTGGCCAATGATGGCAGCGTATCCAACATCAGCACCCTGCAAAAAGAACTTGTCCTGCACGAGCTACTCAAATGACCTGTTTGAAGGCCGAAAGACCAAGGCCAATACATTGACCTGCCAGACAGCGACTATCTAATAAATCGAGCACTGCATGTTTTCAACCATCATACTGTTGTCAATTGCCTACGCATTACTGGCGCTCCTGCTGCTTAATATCGGCTTTCTTTCAAGGCTTGGTGTGTGGCTTAAACTGGTTCTGTGTATCGCGACCGGCTGCTTTATGATTGTTCATTTCAACCTGCTCAGAGACATGTTAGGCTGGCCAACGCAGTCACCTTTACCGACTCGATTTTTACTACTTGCAGCAGAGATCAATGAACCTGACAAGGAATCCGGCCAGAACGGCAGCATCTACCTGTGGGCAACAGAAATAGTTGATCGCGCACCCGTTGGCGAGCCACGAGCCTATGAGCTGCCCTACAACCTGCCATTGCACGAAAAACTGAATGTTGCCAAAAACGGGCAACGTAAGGGTATACCTCAAATCGGGGAAGTGCCCGACAGACCGGCCGTACTCTTTAGTTTGAAAACAACCACCAGTCTGGCAGAGGAAATAGAAATTTATGAACTACCAGACCCTGTGTTGCCGGAAAAATAACGGCTATGGTTATCAAATCAAATTCACCCGCTTGCCGTGTATGGCTGATGTTGAGCGTACTGCTGCTCACAACGAGTTGTGATGGTTACAACGCCAAAGATCAGACTATTGATGATGAATGGTTTCCGTTAAAACCCACGTGGGAATGGCGCTATCAAACCGTTAAGATCAATTCTGAAGGCGTCACGAAAGGCAAGTACCTGATTGAAAACATGGGCGAGGTCGATGTTAACGGAGACAATTATTTTGTCAGACGCAACGACTATGGCACACGTTTGTACTTCTCCAGAGACACGAGCGGTGTGTTCAGAATTGGTAAACAAACCCTTGTGGCAGATGCAATCAGCTATGACCCGGCGCCACGAACCGTACTGCCCAATCCCCGGTCAGTTGGCAAGACATGGTTTGTCGATTCTCACCCCTACGTCATGGAAAGGCTATTACCGATACGTGAAACTTTCACCAGACAGAATGTCTTTCAAATGACATATACGATTGAGAGCACTACTGACACGGTAACGGTGCCGGCTGGCACCTTCGACAATACACTTCGCGTCAAAGCAACGGGTGTTGCAACGGTTTTAGCTGATTTAGCCAAGGCTCGCTACGGTGCCAGTGATGCAGAAATAACCACAGAGGAGTGGTATGCGAAAGATGTCGGACTGGTAAAACTGGTAAGAACCGAAGACTTCCCAAATGAGCTATTTACCGATGGCACCTACACAATGGAACTACTCGAATTAAAAAAGTAATTCCTCGCCACACTACTGGATTTCAGCGTCCTGGATATATTCAATGATCGATTCAGGCTCAGTCTCCACCAGTTCACCGCCACTGGCTTCCCAGCCATCGGTTCCCTCAGGAAACCAGTACACATTGCTGTAGCCCCATTCTGCAGCACGTTTAGACGCATTCCACGACATCCAGCAATCGGCGATACAGTAAAACAGGATCGGGTTATCCAGCTTGCCGTCGGTCAACTCAACCAGATGATCACTAAAAAACCTGAGCATATAGGGCTCAAGGTCAGCTCTTCCCACATTCGGCAACCAGACACTGCCGGGTATGTTCCATCGCGGTGAGTCGGGTAGCCAGCTGATACCAAAGTCTATTGCCTCGGGCCGAAGCGTCACCGCTAACACGTCTATCAACGCCGGATTGTATTGATCAATAATCGCTCTTATTTCATCCGCTCGAACCACTTTGCCACCGGGCACTGAGTCGGGAAGCGGCGCGCGATAGCGATGGCTGCGAAATCCCTTATCATCAAAGTAGTTTTCAGCCTGAGTAGAATGGTGGCTCTGACTGCTATCCGGATCTGACAACCCTGAACCAGACTCGACACCCGCGGCATGTTGTGAGTAAGCCAGATCGGCGAACAGCACGAAAAAAGTCATCAGACCACATGACGCGATAGTTTTCAGGCCGACTCGATATTTTGATCGTATTCGATTTGATTCCATCGCT
>CAYMVV010000323.1:0-2650 GCA_964393885.1 uncultured Granulosicoccaceae bacterium
CCGCTTTGAGCGGCTCACATGGAATACCCCCGGCTTTGCCGGGGTGATCTTTATTACGTCATCCGAAGTACTTTTCTCGTAGCCGGTGCTTTTAGCTGACCATCTGCCTGTTGTCACTGAACGTGGCTGTTCAACCGTTATTTTTTTGTTTTAGCCCGATAAGATCCCTCGCTGTGTATTCATCAGTAACAAGAACCTGGGGGTTGATCAAGGCCAGCGCACCAAACATGGAATTCAGTTTGTCAGCGCCACCGGAGGCCAGTACTTTTACAGGTATGTTTTTCAATGACTCTATATCAACAGATACAATGCGATCGTTGATCTCATGATCGACCAGCGCTCCATTAATATCGTAAAAGTGAAATAGCAGGTCACCAACAGCACCGCTGTTGGTAACTGACTTTCGCTCCTTGTCGCTCAGGTAGCCCACCCGATAGGCCGTTGAGCCCGGGTCATCGCTGCCGACTGAAAGTAGTGCCACATCGACATCGCGAGCCATTTGAAAGATTGAGCTTAACCCGCAATTTTCCACCAGTGCCGCTCTGGTGGTAATGCTGTCCACAATGGCGGGTGCTGGAATCAAAAACCCTTCGCCCTGAAAATTTTCCGCTAACTGCCAGGCAAATTCTGCCGGATTAAAGCGGCGAGCCTGACTGATTCCGCCAAGCAGCGATACCACTGTAAAATCCTTCAAGGTACGGCCATTCATATAGGCTATAGAACTGCACAGTGTTCTGCCCCAGCCCACGCCGACACTCATGCCGTCGTTGAGTATTTCGGTTACGTACTGACCCAGTGAGGCAGCGATTGCGATAGACGCATCAGCCTTTTTTGACGAAAGCGGAGCGATCAGGCAGCGGCTCAGTCCGAATTCTTTCTCCAGGTTGCGCTCGAGTTCAATGACCTGGCTGTCGCCGGTTTTGACACTGATACTGATCTCGTTGCGATTTTTCGCCTCCGCCAGGAAGCGTTGCACCGTGATCCTGCCCAAATTCAAATGAGTGGCAATCTGGGATTGAGTCAATTCCTCGACATAGTACATCCAGGCAATTCTGGAACGCAGATTGGATGACTGGGAACGATTCAATTCGGTGTTTTGTCAATAGGTAGTAACGGCGGTAATAGTATATGATGTAGGCGTCGGAGTGATAGAAGAATGTCTGGTCAAATTAAAAGGCCTAACCGGCGTTTTCCGCCGGAGTTTCTAAATGGGTAATTCTGTCGACAGGGTGGCAACATGAATATCCAGTTTCTCAAACGCAACAGACCTGCTGTGCTGTTGTCAGATAAATTCCGCAGCGTACGCTTTGCCTTGCGTAATTTGAAAAATACGATTGATGAATACGAGGACAAAGACAAACAGGCCATTCCTCTAATCGGCACCGTGTCTGCGCTGGCTAATGTGTCCGACAACGCGTTGTCCAATGTTGAGGAAAAACTGCACAATCGCTTTTCATCAGATGCAAAGAAGCATTTTGGTCAGGCGGCGGCGTGTTCGCTGTCGTCTTACATGAACAGTGAGTCAGGTGCGGATACCAGCTTCAGAGATGAATCGGGGCTGCAGTTTGCCGGTGATCAGTACTTCACAGCAAAACGGGTAGCGCTGGCTTTTGGTATCGACAATATCCTGCTTCATCAATCTCGATTTCTATACACGTGGCGTGATTTCGGGCAGCTACTGAATGCGCGTGAGCCGCAAGACATAACGCTGTGTGATTCGCTGCCGGGTCTGTGCGCCAGCTATGCCGCTTTGTTAAGGCGAAATGCGATTGTCGTGTTTCCTGCCAGACATCAAATGCCGGTCGAGGATCGAGTGGACAATCTCGACTCTGGTGAAAGTAAGGAAAGTAAAGAGGTAGAAACAAACATTTTGCTCCCGGCAACCATTGCACTGGTAACTGCAGTGGCCAGCTATTGCGATGCGCGCGGGATAAAAAAGGAGTCAGACGCAATTTACGATAACTGCGTGTCCCTGATCGATGCCAGATATGACGCGGTGGCCGAGATTTTTGAAGGTGAGAATTTCCGCGATGCTTTTGAACGGTTTCTGATTGACTGGGTTCCCAGACTTGCCTGATCAAAGTAGCCTGACTGTCAATATCGCTACGGCGTCATCGGCCGGCAGCGCCGGAGGCAGTCTGGGTGCGAACATTCGAAACCTTGACTGGTTTCTGTCTATGTTTACCGGTTTTGCCCGATCACTCGAGCCTCACGTTGGTCATCGCTTTGAGATCTCTGACGACAAACTGAGGCGAGTGTTCTTTGACTGGATAGAATTATTCGAATCCGCTGAAGTGAAGGACTACGCTCGACAGAACTATTGGGACTGTGTTGACTATATTGCTGGCATAGGTCTGACCGGCTTGGTTAGCTACCAACCGCTAACACTGCACGGCGATGAGTTTGTTCGTAGTCAGGCAGAGCCAGCAGCGTTGATGAGGCTATTGGGCGTCAAGGCCAAGAATGTCACCGACATACCATCGATTATCAATTTTTGGGCTGAAGGGTTTGTGTATGTTTGCTTTTGCCTTTCCTGTATCAGGCAATTGCGTCAACAAAAAGGCCAGAAGCTTCCTGCGGTGAACGACGATGCTTTCGGCGCACTTCGATTTTGGTGGTCGTTCCGTGAAAACGTTATGGAAGACAACTC
>CAYMVV010000324.1:0-2644 GCA_964393885.1 uncultured Granulosicoccaceae bacterium
ATCGACGATACCTTAACCACTGACGGCATGTTGCCGGCAGACGCCTATACAGCGCTGGAACAACTGTCTCATGCAGGCATTGCGGTGGTTCCAATTACCGGCAGGCCAGCTGGCTGGTGCGATATGATTGCGCGGTTTTGGCCCGTTGCCGGAGTGGTCGGTGAAAACGGTGCTTTCTATTTTTCGTATCACCGACAGTCAAGGAAAATGCACCAGTATTTTATTGCTGACGAGTCCACGAGGACAGCCAACCGTATCAAACTGGATAGCCTGAGAAAAAAAATACTAAGTGAGGTGCCCGGCTCCGGCGTCGCCTCTGACCAGTTCTGTCGTGTTGCCGATCTGGCGATTGATATTTGTGAGGACGTCGAGCCACTGACGCCAGACGCGGTTTGTCGGGTCGTGGCCTTGTTCGAAGATGCGGGCGCCACTGCCAAACTGTCTTCAGTTCATGTCAATGGCTGGTACGGTGAATACGACAAGTTGTCTACCAGCCGTGTGTTTGCGAAGAATATTCTCAATGTTGATCTTGATGCTGATAAACACCGTATGATTTTCGTCGGAGACAGTCCGAATGACAGTCCTATGTTTTCATTTTTTCCGTATTCGTGCGGCGTTGCAAATGTGAAGGACTTTGATGAAGATGCGCTCAAGCCACCATCGTTTGTAACGATGAATCGTGGAGGCGCGGGGTTTGTTGAAGTGGCGCAGCTTTTACTTGGCGAGCGGTGAGTTGTCCAGTACTTTTAGTATCAATACACCTGCGAAACGATATTGATCTGATACAAGGAAAAACTATGGCAGCGCAATTAGACCCATCGCAGGAAGATCAGCAAGCCGATTAATCGTCTGACAGGACGTGTAATATGACCAGTGCAGTGACCGGATTAAATCACCTAACCCTCGCAGTAACCGATCTACAACGATCGCTTGATTTCTATGTTGACGTGCTGGAAATGACACCACACGCGCGTTGGACTGGTGGTGCCTACCTGAGCGCCGGAGAATTGTGGCTTTGTCTTAGTCTTTGTCCCGATGTAAAGACACTGCACTCTGCAGCAGACTATACGCACATTGCGTTGACGATCCGGTCAGCGGAATTGTCGGATTGGCATCAGCGATTTGCGGACGAAGGTGTCCGGCTTTGGAAAGAGAATACCAGTGAGGGTGGTTCAATCTATTTTCTGGATCCGGATGGACATCAACTGGAATTGCACGCTGGTGACCTGCAGTCGCGGCTAAATTCGATTCGCCTTGAGCCTTATGAAGATCTGGAACTTTTTTAGGCTGGATGTAAAGAGGTCGCCATTGCACGTCCTGTGATGGCAGCCCCTGTCACAGCACCTGCCGGTCTTCTCAATTGATTGAAAAACCCGTGATCGAATAACCCGTGTTAAATAACCCGTGATTAAATAAACCGCGACCACGGCTTTCATACTCAGACGGACTCCGGATCTGAAATATTAAAGTGCATCAGTGCATCAGTGCATCAGCGCATAGCAGATGCACCAGTGACCAGTGCGTGACTACGTTATGCTCTCGATGCGTAATAAGCCTGAACTTGTGGCTCATCTCCGATGCGCTCAAAATGCTCAGCTAGTGAAGGTGTCAGGTTTGCCGCAAACTCGGCTGGAATATGGTCGAGATTGCCGGAAAGCAGGCTGTTCATTTGTACGTACATCTTAAGGTCTGCAATAGTCAAACGCTGGTCGGCAAAATACTTTCCGCCACCACGTTTCAGCAGTTCTTCAAAGCCCTTCAGGAACACTGTGAGGCGCCCATGCATTAGTGCTTCGCGGGCCTCTTTCAGTTCATCACCCTGCAGGCTAAAAGTCTGTACCGTATAGTGAGTCAGATCTTCGATTGCTTCAATGACTTCATCACAATAGAGTGCCTGCAGGGGATCTTCCGGGTAGATACCTGCCATTTTACCGATGTATCGGCTGATGGCGTTTGACTGGGTAATTACCTTCCCGTCTATTTCGAGAGTGGGTACGGCATTGAAGCGCAGAGACCCGCGCTTCTCACCGAATTCCGGAAATGACCAGCGAACATCTTCAAAGGCGATACCCGCTGCATGCAATGCTATGCGAACTGGCTCGCCGCGACCACCGTCAAAATCGAAATAGGTTACCTTATAGTTGCTCATTATTTTCTGCCTGCGTTTGACTGTGCTTTAAATTTACGTTCACTCACGGAAAGCAACACTGTGCCCGGGTAGGTCCCGCGTTGGTATTATATGGCTATATGCATCGGTATAAGCGCTGGTATACGCATCAGTATAAATGGAACAATCGATCTGATTGATTCCATAATCCACAAGAAACCATAACACAGAACCCGCGGATCAAATGTACCGCAATGTCCGAACGCCACCCATGAAGGGAGTGGCGCATGCGGTTGTCTGTATCGCGCTTGTCACTTATGTCGTTCGACGCTCTGGCAGCGTCCTGTCGGATGAAGCGTGACGCGGTTGCTTGAAGCGCGGTTGTCCGGAGAATTGTGAATTATTTGGCATTGCCGGGAAAACAGGGTAAATAATCGTTCAGTCCATATCAAGGGCAAAACAACCGTGCCGCAACAGCGAAGCATAACAAGAATAAGAGATCTAACTGATGGGATCTGGCACGCTCATACTGCTGAT
>CAYMVV010000325.1:0-2626 GCA_964393885.1 uncultured Granulosicoccaceae bacterium
ATATCGCGTTGCAGTGCCAGTGCGCTGTGATAGGCAAACAGCTGCAATGCAATGCCCATGATGGTTCCCTGTGTCATGGCATCCGCTGCAGGGGTTCTGATCACATGGTCTGCCAGATCATCAATGCGTTTGCTGCTTGAATCGGTAACCGCTATCACCGGTGCGCGTCGTGCCTTTATCTCCTCCAGTGACCCCATAGACTTCATCAATAGTTCCGATTGAGGCAGTACTATTACGCAGGGTGTGTCCTCACTGATCAGTGCCAGCGGGCCATGTTTGAGTTCTGATGCCGGGTAGGCTTCGGCATGTATATAGGAAATTTCCTTGAGTTTTTGGGCGGCCTCCAGCGCGATCGGGTAGGCGGATGTGCGGCCAATGAAAAATGCGCTGCTGCTATGCGCATAGCGTTTTGCGATTTCGGCGATGTGGGTTTCCGTGGACAACACCTTGCTTATTTTTTCTGGTGTTTGCTGTAGTTCATCAAGCAGGGCGGCGCCGCGTTGAGGCGATACGTCACGGGTGCGACCAAAAAGTATGGCCAGCAAACCAAACACGGTCAGCATAGACGTATAGGCTTTGGTTGATGCGACTGACACTTCCGGGCCTGCGTGCATATAGACTCCACCATCCACTTCGCGAGCAATGGTGCTGCCAACGCTGTTGATAATGCCAAGCACAAAGCCACCCTTGCGTTGCACTTCGCGCGTTGCGGCCAGCGTGTCGAATGTTTCACCGGATTGACTGACGACAATATAGAGAGTGTCTGGTTCGATCACCGGGTTGCGATAGCGAAATTCTGCGGCGGCCTCTGCATCTGCCGGAATGCGCGCCAGTGTCTCGATCATCTGTGCGCCTGCCATACCTGCATACAGGGCGGAGCCGCAGCCGAGAATCTTTATACGTTTGAGTTTTAGCAGGTCTCGTGCATCGAGATTCAGCCCGCCGAGCCTTGCTGTGTTGAACTGGGTGTCGAGCCTGCCACTGATTGTGCGTCGCACGGTGTCTGGCTGATCAACAATTTCCCGATACAGGTAGTGTTCATGGCCTGCGCGATCGTAGGTTTCGGTTTGCTCCGGTAATCTGGTGGGCGACTTGTGCGACGGGCTGGCGTCGAGTTTGGTGACATTGAATCCGTCAGGTCTGAGGGTGGCCACTTCGCCGTCGTCCAGATGAATGACATCTCGAGTGTGTCTCGACAGTGCGGACATGTCGGAGGCCGCAAGCATTTCATTCTGGCCAATGCCGATGATTACCGGACTGCCGCAGCGTGCCAGTACGATCTCATCGGGTGCGGATTGTTGCAGGGCGGCGATGCCGTAAGTGCCGACGACGCGGCTGAGTACCAGGCGCATAGCGTCTACCAGTGCAAGTGCCTCATCGATCATTGCTCTGGACAGCAGGTGTGCAAGGACTTCGGTGTCGGTCTCGGAGCGAAAACTGATGCCATCGTCGGCCAGCGACTCTCGCAGGCTGTCGACATTTTCAATGATGCCGTTGTGCACCAGGGTGAGCGTCTCGCTGCTGTCGCTATGCGGGTGTGCATTGCCGTCGCCGGGCACACCGTGGGTTGCCCAGCGCGTATGGCCGATGCCGCAATGGCCGGTAATTTTGTCGGGCAGTCGGGATTCAAGCGCGGCAATTTTACCGGCAGATTTCCACGTCTTCAGTTTTCGACGAGATAGCACTGACAGGCCCGCCGAGTCATAGCCACGGTATTCCAGTTGCCGCAAGCCTTCGATCAGGATCGGGGCTGCGAGTTGATGGCCGGTATAGGCGATTATTCCGCACATGCGAATTTTCCTGTGTTGTTGACTGTTTGTTGTTGAGTGGTAGTGGTTTAGTTGCGCTTATCAGATTGGCGTTAGCCGTAGATAATGCGGCGAATCTGGCGTTCGGAGTGTGGCTCGGTTGCGAACAGGCGCAGGTCCATTTCCCGTTTGATGGCGGCGTAGATCGAGCTGTTGCTGTGCCCTTGCTGACGCAGTTCCAGATGGCGACGGCGCACAAACGCTTCGGGTGTTTCGCGGTAGTAGGCAAGGATTTCCGCGACGATGTTCTCTGCCGTGGAGGCAGGCAGGGATGTCTGCCTCGTCAGGTGTTCGATCAGGTCCCGGATGTCTGTATCTGCCGGGTCGGTGTGGGCCACATTGCTGTTCCGTTATATGTATATCGAAGCGCAAAGGTAGCTATTGCTGAGCTATTTATCAAAATATTTGCCCGAAAGTGGGTAAATACTGAATATTTAGTGGCAAAGTTGTGCACAAGATCATTTCTGAGCCGGGCGCTACTGGAGTGGTAGGATCACTGTCTTGATTGGTTTCGGAAGGGGATCTGTGAAACTGGCAATACGGCGCGGTGTAGTTCTTCACGGGGCAGTGGGTCACGGGGCAGTGCTGCACGGGTTTGACAGACTGATCACACTCCTTCGAGCTTCGACTGATTAATGACGACGATGAGCAAGCAATTTCTGGTCGGTGTGGCGGTGGGTTCCGGCCTGGCAGCGCGTGCAGCGCAAAGTGGTGGTGCTGATTTTTTGCTCGCGATCAATGCGGGTCGTATGCGCAATATGGGCGCGCCATCGGTGGCCGGTAATCTGCCCATTATGGATGCGATGGCGTTAACCGAA
>CAYMVV010000326.1:0-2617 GCA_964393885.1 uncultured Granulosicoccaceae bacterium
AGCAGGGCCTACGTCGAACCCGTGCTTTGGACAACAGGTTAACGCAGCTATGGCGGCTGTGGCTTCGAGCCGTGTTACCAAACTTTCCAAACAGCCCACTAGGGTGACTTTCCAGCCGGCGTGCCATCGAATCGACGCTCAAGTCCGCTCCAGCAATCAATATAGTCGTGCTGCACTGTGTCGAGTTGTGCAGCGTACTTCGTCATGTGCTGGGGAAAACGTGTTTCAAACATAAACGCAAGCGTATTGTCGAGTTTCTGTGGTTGTAGCTGTGCACTGGTGGCTTTCTCGAAACCGGCATGGTCAGGGCCGTGTGGCAACATCATGTTATGCAGGCTCATGCCACCCGGGACGAAGCCCTCTTCTTTGGCGTCGTATTGCCCGTGGATCAGGCCCATAAACTCACTCATTATATTGCGGTGGTACCACGGTGGACGAAACGTGTTTTCGGCGACAAGCCAGCGTGGCGGGAAAATAACAAAATCGACATTGGCCGTTCCCGCCTCATCGGTGGGTGCCGTCAGTACGGTAAAGATCGATGGATCGGGATGATCAAATAACAATGCACCGACAGGTGAAAAGTCAGCCAGATCATATTTATACGGTGCGTAGTTACCATGCCACGCCACTACATCCAGTGGTGAGTGATCGATGGTGGTTTGATACAGACGGCCACACCATTTAATGGTCACTGTACAGTCAGATTCTTTGTCTTCAAAGCAGGCGACAGGTGTTTTAAAGTCTCGCGGATTTGCCAGACAGTTTGCACCAATAGGGCCTCTGTCGGGCAAGGTCAGTTTGGCCCCGTAGTTTTCGCAGATATACCCGCGTGCATGACCGTCGGGCAGGGTAATTTTAAAAGTAACGCCGCGCGGTATAACACACATCTCCCCCGGTGCAATCTGCATTCTGCCCAGTTCAGTAAAAACGTCGAGTGTTCCCTGTTGGGGAAGCAGCAGCATTTCTCCATCTGCATTGAAGCAGTATTCGTCAACCATGTCGGTGTTGGCAGCGTATACGTGCGATGCCATGCCGCTTTGTGCCATTACATCGCCGGCCGTAGTCATGGTTCGAATACCCTGCAAAAAACTGGTTTTATCTGTGGGCAGCGGTGTGGGGTTCCAGCGCATTTGCTGTAGCGACAGTACAGCCTCATGGTTTGCAGGTGCGGAGCGCCACAACGGCAGTTCTGTGGTTTCAAAGCGCCCGGTGTGACGAACACTGGGCCTGATTCTATACAGCCAGCTGCGCTCGTTAGTGCCACGCGGGGCGGTAAACGGAGAGCCGGAGAGTTGCTCGGCATACAGCCCGTATGCGCAATTTTGCGGGCTGTTTTGTCCCTGCGGCAACGCGCCCGGCAACGACTCGGTTTCAAAGTCGTTTCCGAAACCCGGCATGTATACCGGGTCTGATGTTTGCGTAACCGGGTGCGTTGTGTTGGAGCTACTCAAAGTGATTTCCGCTCATTGACCTATGGGTTTAGCGGTAGTGTAGTGAGCGTTTAGCCCGTATTGCAATAGCGTGGAGCACTTGTCTGTGATGTCCCGAGTGTCTCTTGCTGCGCCAATTGAGCGACGATACGCTATTTGACACCCATCCGTTCGTCGCCAGACTATCTTCACTGTCCGCTCTTCGCTAACCCCTGTCTATTCACTAACCCTGTCGAGCAGACAGTTCACCGCTGCGAATTTGCTCTTCCTCAATACTCTCAAACAGTGCTTTGAAGTTACCTTCGCCAAAACCCTCATCGCCTTTGCGCTGGATGAATTCAAAGAAGATGGGGCCGATGACGGTTTTGGAAAATATTTGCAGCAGTATTTTGGTCATGCGGTCGCCGTTGACCGTATCGATCACGCCTTCACCGTCGATCAGAATGCCGTGTTTTTTCATGCGGTCAATGGGTTCGCTGTGACCGGATACGCGCTCGGTGCTCATGTCATAGTATGCGTCTGGCGGGCCGGGCATAAATTTTAATCCGCGCTCTGCCAGCAGATCGGTTGCATCGTAGAGTTGTTCGGTGCCGACCGCGATGTGTTGAATGCCCTCGCCGTTGTATTTGTGCAGATAGGCTTCTATTTGGCTTTTATCGTCAGTGCTTTCGTTAAGCGGAATTCGAATTTTGCCGCAGGGTGACGTAATTGCACGGCTGACCAGTCCGGTCATTTTCCCTGCGATATCAAAAAAGTGGATTTGCTCAAAACCGAACAGGTCGCGATAGAAGTGCCACCAGGTATCCATGTTGCCGCGAAACACATTGTGCGTCAGGTGATCGAGGTAGTAGAAACCAAGGCCGTCGGGTTTCGGGTTGTGATCATCCAGCCAGTCAAACTCGCGGTCGTAGGCCGAGCCATTGTCGCCATAGGTATCGATAAAATACAGTAACGAACCGCCGATGCCGACCACAGCGGGGACATCCAGTGCGCGATCATTGTCTGTATAGGGTGTAGCGCCTTTGGACACTGCGTGTGCGAATGCCTGTGCTGCGTCAGCAACACGCCAGGCCATCGACGGTGCGCACGGACCATGATCGGCAGAAAAACGGGCGGCGTGGGACCCCGGTTCCGCGTTGATCAGGTAATTGATGTCACCCTGACGCCAAACACTGATTGCCTTGTGC
>CAYMVV010000327.1:0-2558 GCA_964393885.1 uncultured Granulosicoccaceae bacterium
GGCCAACTGGCAGGTGGTGTGGCCCACGATTTCAATAATCTACTGGCCGTCATCGGCGGTAATCTGGAACTTGCTGCAGCACGCGTTACACATGGTGAAGCCAGCGATTTGATTGACGCGGCTCGAATGGCGGTTGAAACAGGAACCAGTTTAAATCAGCGTTTGCTGACCTTTGCCCGAAAACAAAAACTCTCACCGATTGTGTTATCGCCTAATGATCGGGTTGCGGAAACGGTTCGTCTATTGGAACGAACACTCGGGGAGAATTATCCTGTAGCAATGGTTTTGGATTCAAGTCTATGGAATACGTTTGTTGATGCCAGTGAGATTGACAGCGCACTGGTCAATTTGGCGCTGAATGCACGTGATGCAATGCCCGGAGGAGGCCAGATTACGATTGAAACGCGTAACATCGTGTTTGGACCTGACGATGCCCAGCTAAGTGCAGAGGATCAACCCGGTGAGTATGTAGGTATATTCGTAGCAGACACCGGCTCCGGCATGACCCCCGATGTTATGGATAAAGCACTTGAACCGTTTTTTACTACAAAAGAACTGGGGCAAGGCACTGGCCTGGGATTAAGCAGTGTCTATGGATTTGTTAAAGAGTCAGGAGGTTTTCTGGTACTCGAGAGTCATCCCAACGAAGGAACAACTGTTCGAATTCACTTGCCACGAGCTACCGAAACGATTGCCCCTCAGCTTTCCATCGTTGTTGATAAACAAATCTCACACGCTAACAACGCGGTCATTCTTGTCGTTGAAGACGATCCCATGGTCCGCAAAATCACGGTAAAACGCCTGGATCATCTTGGCTATGGCGTTATTGAAACTTCAAACGCTAAGGAAGCAATGGATGAATTAGAAAAGGGCACACACGTCAATCTGGTTTTTACTGATGTCGTGTTGCCGGGTGGAGTAACCGGGTATGAGCTTGCGGAGTGGTTAAGTAGTCATCGTAAAGATGTCGAGGTGCTCTTTACCTCTGGCTACATTGATCCTGCCACCCACGCAAACAGTGAATCAACGGCACCGAATGTCGAGGTTCTTAACAAGCCATATTCAATGGATCTTCTTGCACAGAAAATCAGAGAAGTTCTGGAGCCGGCTTGAACCAGCAAATTCTACGCGGCCGGAATTTCGCACCCAACCGGTTCCCCCGACTTTCACCCCATCACAACGTCAGAGTAAAATGGGGCTGATATCTTTGACTACAGCAGATAAACGCCATGGCAGACAGAATTCTGGTAACCGGCAGCGCAGGTCACCTCGGCGAGGCGTTGGTCCGCACCATCAGAGCCCACGGCATGCAAGTACGAGGTATTGACCTGAAGGCATCTGACTATACGGATGTGGTCGGGTCTATTGCTGAGCGTCAGATTGTCAGTAAGTGTGTTAAGGGGTGCGATGTCATATTACATACTGCCACACTGCATAAACCCCATGTCGGCACACACAGCCGACAGGATTTTATCGACACCAATATTACCGGCACGCTGAACCTGCTTGAGGAGGCAGTGAACAACAATTGTCGCAGTATGATCTTTACCAGCACCACCAGCACCTTCGGTGATGCCATGCGCCCGCAACCCGGCGACCCCGCAGTGTGGGTAACTGAGGATCTCAGGCCCAAACCAAAAAACATCTATGGCATGACCAAAACCGCTGCGGAAGATCTGTGCAATCTGTTTAATCGCAACACCGGCTTGCCGTGCGTGGTGTTGAAGACATCGCGCTTCTTTCCGGAAATTGACGATTCAAAAAAGCAGCGCGACCGCTACGAAGACGCCAACCTGAAAGTAAACGAGCTACTGTTCCGACGCGCTGACATTGCAGATATGGTGTCGGCACATTTACTGGCAATAGAGAAAGCCGGTGAACTCGGCTTTGACCGGTTTATTATATCCAGCCCCACACCGTTTCAACGCGATGATGCAGCAGAGCTTGGGCGAGATGCGAGCGCCGTACTTGAGCGGTACATGCCTCAGTATAGAGCTGAGTACAAGCGACGTAACTGGAAGATGTTCCCGACGATTGATCGTGTCTATGACAGCTCACATGCTCAACAGGTGCTTGGGTGGCAGCCAGAATATACTTTTGAGCGGGCACTGCAGGCGCTCAATGAAGATGCCGACTACCGCAGTCCACTGACGCACGACATTGGCAAGAAGGGTTATCACAGTGAGGAGTTCGAGGACGGGCCCTATCCGGTTGACGGTTTTTAAGAGTCTTTGCGTTTGGTGGTGCGGTTCGCAGCGCTCACGGGCACACAACGCCGTGGCGCGTAGATTTATATGACTTGGGTATTTGTTGTTGAAGCCGGGCTAGACGGGCTTTGGTTTAAGCGTGCCGCGCTCTATAACAGTGCTTGGGAAGAGCCGCGCTTCCGGGTAGCGATCAGGGTCGTCAAGCATCGCTACAACCAGTTCTATTGAGGAACTGATTATCTGCTTTATGGGCTGGCGTATGGTTGTCAGGTTTATATTTTCCCAACCCGACATCTCCATGTCGTTCAGGCCGATCAAGCCGATATCTTGCGGCACTTTCAAACCGGCATC
>CAYMVV010000328.1:0-2532 GCA_964393885.1 uncultured Granulosicoccaceae bacterium
GCAGAAAAGCGCGGTTTAAATTTAGCGCGATTCTTGCCCAGCCTCGAAACGAACCACACCATCGACTTGACTGCAACAGCACTGTGACAATAGTTAGCATTTGAGCATGGTTTTCGTTCGGAACATTCTCTATCGTACTTCCTGTTTTACAAATTTTGTACAAACAAGAGCCAAAATATTGTTCTGAGTTTCGCGCTACGGCAATTGGAAAGTTGCAGCGCGGTAAAGACTGCTGACGCTGAGTAGTACCTGCGGAAGCTGAGCAACAGGTGTACAAACGTTAACTGACACGCCTCGACAAAGGAAATATTTGTATAAAAGCCTTTTCTTTAAAACCCGCTGCTATTCGGCATGGTTTTAGCTATTAGACGCAAGCACTATAATTTGTAATATTACAAATGGCGACCGTTGATTCTATTGGCGCTTGTTACTAAGCAAGATTTTTAGCCGAGTTGGGAAACAATTCCCGCGAGATGACCAGGAAGAGAACAGGGAGTTACAATGTTAATTTTAACCAGAAGAGTTGGCGAGACGCTGATGATCGGCGATGACGTATCCATCACCGTTCTAAGTGCCAAGGGCAGCAATATTCGAATTGGTATCAACGCTCCCAAAGAAGTTGCAGTGCACCGAGAGGAGATATACCAAAAAATTGCAAATCAGCAGCGTGAAGAAAGTCAAGATACGCAAGATACGCAAGACAAAGAACCCGCAGTGGTGCCGGAAGCCATAGCTCAATAGGCACGTCATGCTTTTTTAAGTAGTGCTCGTTTGAGTAGTGCTCGTTTGAGTAGTGCTCTGTTGGAAAAAGTGCTCTGCTGCGAAAAACCGCGTGCAAAGCGCCCTGCGCTAACGCCCCCGTGCGGGCAAGCTATCGGAACATTATCCTGGCGAAGCACCTTTCGCCAGGACCTCCTGCTCAAAAACCTTTGCCAATAAGACGCCGAATCTCTTCTTCACAGATTTCAATTTACCCCCGTCGTCGATCGTCGCCCTGCCCGTTGCAGCGTTAATCCTGCCGCTCAGATGCTGCGCCTACCCGATCACCGCGCCGTTTCATCAACTATAGGCCAACACTCAGTTGCTGGCTGCCATTCCAACTGATTCGATTGAGTGATACCCTGCGAAAAACCTGTTTAGCCGGGAACGAACATGTCTCAAGCCGCCGCCAGCCAGCAAGCAAGCACCGAACTCAGCCACTATGAGTTACGAACCGATCTCGCCGCCGCCCTGCGCTGGGCCGCCAGACAGAATTTCAACGAGGGCGTTGACAATCACTTTTCGCTCGCCGTGCCCGACGACAACGGACAGATAAGCGGAGAACTATTCTTAATCAACCCGTATGGCTGGCACTGGTCCGAGGTAACTGCATCGTCGATGGTGTTGTGCAATGCTGAAGGCACCGTGCTCGAGGGCGACAACACTGTTGAAGATACCGCTTTTTACATTCACAGCCGTATTCACGTGAACGTACCGAGTGCGACCGTCGTCCTGCATACCCATCAGCCCTATGTCACAGCCCTTACATTGCTGGCTGACTCCGAATTAAAAATGTGTGAGCAAAATGCACTTCAATTTCACAACCGAATAGCCTACGACAACGCCTATAACGGACTCGCGCTGGGCAGCGACGAAGGCAACCGACTGGCCAAAATGATGGATGATAAATCTATTTTGATGATGGCCGGCCACGGCGTCACGGTAACCGGCCCCACAATGAAAGAGGCTTTCAACGATCTCTACTATCTGGAGCGTGCCGCAATGTTTCAGGTACTCGCGATGTCTACCGGCAAAGAGTTGCTGGACATACCTGCAGATGTCATCGACAAGACCGCCAAACAGCAACAGCTTGAATCAAAGCAGGTTGCTGACCGGCATTTCAAGGCAATTAAAAGGATGCTGGCTCAGCAGGAACCTGAGTATCTGCAGTAACACCTGATGCACTGATAGCAAGGAACTGACAGCAGGACAGTTACATGAATCGTTGCAGCACTGCCTGTCAGGCACCATCAACAGACTTGAGAAACGCACTGATCAAAGGATGAGTCAATCCTTTGAGCGCGGAACGCTCGGGCTGAAAGGCCGTACCGACAAAGAATGTATTTTTTGATATTTCCAGTGTCCTTGGGTCGCCATCTTCATCAAAGCCCGAGAACATCATGTCACTGTCGGCAAAGATCTGCAGATACTCTCTGTTGACACCAAACCCGCAAAAATATTCCTCCGAAATAGTTTCCACTCCATAGATACGCGAAATAGCAGAGCCCTCCAGTAATCTGACACCCGCTTCCTCGTCATACAATTTGCAGGACAAACCCGATATCAGCGGCATTGATGTGTGCGGATTTATTTCGGCATTTTCCGCCTCTTTGTAGCCCAACACATTCCGTGCATACTCCAAAGCAGCGTGCTGATAGCCACCACAGGTTCCCAGAAATGGAACATTTTGCATTCGGGCAAATCGAATCGCTGAAAGTACATTTTCTGTATTTTTGTACGGGCTGGCTGGCACGCACCATAGCGCCGCATAGT
>CAYMVV010000329.1:0-2515 GCA_964393885.1 uncultured Granulosicoccaceae bacterium
GAGGAAGGTATATTCATTAATACTATAGAGACTGCCACAGTCAGTTAGTTCTGTCTCAATTTACGCCTCAAAGACAAAAGCGCAAAGACACTGGTCATGAAAGCAGAAGATTCTTCGTAAGAAACGATCAATCTCTGTGCCAGCCATTGCGCTCAAGACGAGGGTTAGTCGGCGAAAAAAAGATCTGAGGTGACTGTGATTTTTGGCCAGCGTTACGAATCGTATCGTAAAGGTGCAATGACTATTCGCCTCAGTTGATCAGCAGCCGTTTTTTTCACTACAACCGACGATGCTGATCTTTGCGGAATCAATACAGATCGTTGAATTTTTTATTTAAAACGATAAAACTCTCTCTCAAAGTTATTGATTTTTATCGATATAATTTAATCAGCATGATCACTCGAGTTTAAAAACACATCAGGATAGCGATGTAGTTAACGATACACTGCATTACGATTCACTGCATTACATCGTGCAGTGTGTAACAGCACCGTGTTGGTGGCACACATGTTGAGCTGTATTGCACCGCGCTGTCACAAATGCTATCGGTGATTCTCAATTTTACAGTTCAGCCGCCAACTCGCGGGCTTGCGCTTTTATACTGGAGATCACGAAGAACAGTCAGGCATCCAGATCGTGCACGGCTATACCTTGATCGAATACCATTTTGTTGGTCCCGATAGATAAACATTCGACCCTCAGGAAGACTTAGGGCCAAAAGAGTCAGGTTATGGACAGACCTTTAGCGGAGATGGAATCCCAATGAAGTTACATGTACAGGGCACCTATGCAAAGGTCTTCTACCAATACGCTTAAAACCAACTCCGGCACGGCAACGAGCATTGTGCAAAAAAGCAATGCGGAAAAGAGCAGTGCAACAAAGAGCAGTGCAACAAAGAGCAGTGAGCAGCTGTCGCTAGGCAACGCGCGCCTGGTGCTGCGCGGCGAGGTTGTATCCGGATCAGTGCATATCGCTGATGGCAAAATCCAGTCGGTCGACAGCGGCCCGTCTGCTGTTGGAGAGGACCTGCAACAAGACTTCCTGCTGCCTGGACTGATTGAACTTCATACCGATCACATTGAATCCCATTTCGCACCGCGACCTGGCGTGCGCTGGAATACCCTGTCAGCAATACAGGCACACGATGCGCAGATTGCAGCGTCTGGTATCACCACGGTTTTCGATTGCCTCAGAGTTGGCAGGGACGAAGACGATTTGTTTAATCCCGGGGAGATGGTCGAGCTAGCCAGTGCACTGGAACTGGCCACGTCACAAGGGCGGTTACGTGCTGAACATTTGCTGCATTTACGCTGCGAGGTGTCCGCCCCTGATGCGTTAACTGAATTTTCACAATTTGATCAAAACAGCCGTGTCCGCATGGCCTCACTAATGGATCACGCGCCAGGACAGCGTCAGTTTCAGGATATGGCCGAGTTTGAAAAGTATCATCGCAAACGAGATGGTATGGATGAAGAATCCTATGCTGCACTGGTGGAGCGTCGCATCCAGCATTCCAATACCTACTCGCAACCTCATCGCGAAGCAATAGCCGCCGCCTGTAGATTGAGGAACATAACACTCGCGAGTCACGATGACGCCAATATCGACCATGTTCAAGAGGCGCTGGGTTTCGGTGTTTCGATTGCCGAGTTCCCAACCACACAGGCTGCAGCTGCAGAGGCAAGCAGAAGCGGTATGAAAATCCTGATGGGGGCACCCAATGTGGTTCGCGGGCAGTCACACTCCGGCAACCTGGCCGCAAAAGATCTTGCCCACAGCGGAATACTTAATTTGTTGTCCTCAGATTATGTTCCCTCAAGTTTGATGCATGCGCCATTTGTCTTAGCTATGGAGGAAGAGGCGATGTCACTGGCTGAGGCAGTTCAACTGGTGACAAGGAATCCGGCTGAAGCAGCGGGTTTGAACGACCGCGGAGAAATCAGGCAAGGACTGAAAGCGGATCTGATTCGTGTAGGCTATCAGGATAATGTGCCGTTTATTCGATCAGTGTGGCGACAGGGACAGCGCGTGGCTTGAGCACCTGGATCGAAACATGTGCGGCTAACGGAAAACACCTTAACGCCTCTTCCGTACTTCTTAACCGCTTCTTCAACTCTACTTCAACGCTTCTTCGAATCCATCTCCGCTGCGGCAGCCAGCGCTGCCAACAGGTAGTCAACCATCGACCAGATGGTAATGGCCGCTGCAATATAGAGCGCCACAATACCGATCTCGTAGACTGGCAAAGTAAATAATGGATACTTGTAGAGCAGCAACGCCAACGCTGTTATTTGCAAGGTGGTTTTGACCTTGCCGAGATAGCTGACTGCAACCTTTGCGCGCGAGCCAAGACTGGCCATCCACTCGCGTAGCGCCGATATAGTGATTTCTCTGCCAATGATAATCACAGCCGGGATAGTCAGCCACCAATGCGATGCATCTTCGACCAGAAGTATCAACACTGTCGCTACCATCAACTTGTCAGCTACCGGATCGAGAAACGCGCCGAAATCT
>CAYMVV010000330.1:0-2511 GCA_964393885.1 uncultured Granulosicoccaceae bacterium
TCACACAAACGTTCCACATCAAAGTAATTATTCGGTCATTCAGCTTTTTAGCAGTTTTCATTGCCCTTTTTACAGTGCCTGTCTTAATAAATTCGCAATCAGGTGTACCTCGTGTCCGTGTTTTGCTAACAATGCACCGAAATAACCCCCGACGCCTCCGGCGCCAACAATCGCTACCTTCATGGTCAGGTCCTCTGATCAACGATGAGTCAGTGCACTATTTTACCGGTGGAAAGCGATACCGAGCGGCGGTAACTGTCCAGTCCATGTGGTTGCGTACATACTGCTGACTGGCATCAGACGGTGGGTTGTAATCCCAGTGTTCTCCGGCACCTGCCTGCATAGCGGCGTGTAGCGTGTGCCGCGATTTTTGAGTACTGATGATATTGTTGCGCAGGGTTTCGCTATCCCAGCGTTCGGCGACTTCAGCGGCAAATTCGTTTGCTGCAGTTGCGTAGTCAGGGCTCTTTGCAAGATTAACCTTTTCCATCGGGTCCTTCGAAAGATCATATAACTGTGGCGGGTCAAAGTCACAGTGAATGTATTTTAATGCGCCGCGACGAATCATGAATACCGGGTACGGCGTCATCTCTGCGCAGTATTCACCAATCGCTTCATCAACAGGATTTTTCTCACCGCGCGCGCCCGGTAGCAGGCTGCGACCGTCTACCGGCTCGCCGAACATACTCTGATCACCGCCGGCTATGTCGATCATTGTTGGCAGCATATCCACCAGTGAGCAGGCGTTGGGGACTGTTGTGGTGCTGAGCCCGGGGCCAGCCATCACCAAAGGTATGCGTGCCGAGTGTTCAAAGAAATTCATTTTGTACCACAGGCCGCGCTCACCGAGCATGTCGCCATGGTCTGCGGTTACAATCACAACGGTGTTGTCGAGTTCTCCGGTTTCCTCAAGCGTTTTGACCAGCAGGCCAATCTTGCTGTCGAAGTAGCTGACGTTAGCAAAGTATGCACGTCTGGCACGAATAACTTCTTCGTCACTTAATGCAATGGTGCTGGCTTCAATGCCGTCCATCACACGCTTTGAAAACGGATCCTGTTGTTCAGCTGTCAGTGGGTAGGCGGGGGGATCGATCTGGTCATCGGTGTAGAGGCCCCACCACTCGGGACGTGCAACATACGGATCATGCGGATGAATAAAGCTCGCGACCATGGCGAAGGGCTCTGTATTTCCCTGTGATTTGTTACGTGCGTAGTCGAACAGCCAGCGCCTTGCGGCAAAGCCAACTTCATCATCGTAGTCAATTTGAAACGTAGCCTGTGCCATGCCGCTTTCTTTAACGGTTTGCATATTGTGATACCACTTGTCGATGCGCTCATCGTGGGCTTCCCAGTCAGGTGTCCAGGCGAAGTCTGACGGGTAAATATCGGTGGTGATGCGATCTTCAAAACCGTGCTTTTGATCGGGACCGACAAAGTGCATTTTGCCAGCGAGACAGGTTTTATAACCGAGCGCTTTTAAGTAGTGTGCAAAGGTAGGAACGGTTGCGCAGAATTCGGAAGCATTGTCGTAGGCGGCAATACGGCTGATTAGCTGCCCGGACATAAAAGCAAATCTCGAGGGAGCGCATAGTGGCGAGTTGCAATAAGCTGCATCAAATCGTGCACCACGCTGAGCCAGTGCATCGAGGTGTGGCGTTTTAACTACAGCGTGGCCATAAGCGCCGGTAAAGTGCGGCGCCAGTTGGTCTGCCATTACAACGAGTATGTTTGGTTTGCTGCTTTCTTTCGACATGGTGGCAACTCCTTAAGTGGACAGGCATCGTAAAAAAGAAACTGAGATATGGCTCTCAGTGTAATATAGCGGTTGCAGGCAATCTTGAGTTCGTTATCAGTTGTAGAAGTAACTTGATATGCCCAAGCCCCGCAAGCTTCAGATCTCTCTCGATGCAACACCCTTCTATCATTGTGAATCTCGCTGTGTCAGGCGGGCTTTCTTATGCGGTAAAGATTTCGTCTCTGGTCGTTCCTATGAGCACCGCAGACATCAAATCGAACATGATCTGTTAAGGCTTGCTTCGATCTTCTATATCGATGTAGCTGCCTTTTCTGTACTCTCAAACCACTATCACCTCGTACTGCACGTCGACCGCGATAGTGCCAACAACGCAGATGCCAAAGACATCGCTCGCCGATGGCATCTGCTCTACAAACCAAAAGAAGTCTCTCAGAAATTTATCAACGGAGAACAACTGGAAACGCACGAACACAAACAACTTGACGCTCTGATCGATACCTGGAGAAATCGCCTTCACGATATCAGTTGGCTCATGAAAGTACTCAATGAAAATATCGCACGTCGTGCAAACAAGGAAGATGAGTGCACCGGTCACTTCTGGGAGTCCCGTTACAAGTCGCAAGCTCTACTCGATGAAAAAGCCGTTCTGAGCGCAATGGCCTACGTCGATCTTAATCCCATTCGAGCCGCCATGGCCATGACACCCGAAACCTCTGACCACACCAGTATCAAAATGCGCATTGAGCACTGGAAGA
>CAYMVV010000331.1:0-2448 GCA_964393885.1 uncultured Granulosicoccaceae bacterium
GGCGCTATTTGGATAATGCAAGAATCAGATTACAAGCCCAGATTCGTAATACGAGGATATCCAAAAAAAAGGGTGTCCCTGTTGATTTTAAGATTTTAATGATTTTAATGTTTTTAAAAAAAAGGGTGTCCCTGTTGTTTTTCTGTTGTTTGTTACCCGGATGAACTATTTGCGCCCGCAAGGATCGAAGTTTCCGCCGCATGGGGCTACGCCATGGGTAAAGCAAAGGAGCTGTTGATTGCGGTGGATGAGGTTCTGGATGGCGATTAGCCGTCCGGTCTGTCTACTACACACAACATTGATTTGAGAGGAATTTGACGGTGACGGAACTAAATGTACGGAGCCCGTACGATGGGACGATAGTGGGCAGTTTGCCGTTGGATACCATGGCTACGCTTGAGTCCAAGCTTGCAACAGGGCATGCCATTGCTCGCGATCTGAGTGCACGAATGACAGTGCCCGAGCGCGTTGCTGTGCTTGAACGGCTGGCGGAGCTTATGCGCGGTCGACGAGACGAACTCGGGTTGCTTATTGCACAGGAAGGCGGCAAGCCATTGACTGATGCCTTGGTAGAAGTTGACCGCGCCATTGATGGCGTCGGCCTTTGCGTTGAACACATAAAGGCGGATGTTGGGGTGCGCATACCCATAGCTACCAATCGCATGAGCGCGGGGCGCCTGGCGTTCACAGAAAAAGCACCGATAGGGTTGGTTGCTGCCGTGAGTGCGTTTAATCACCCTCTCAATCTTATTGTGCATCAGGTAGCCCCAGCCGTGGCCAGCGGTTGTCCGGTGATAGTTAAGCCTGCACCCGATACCGCGCTGAGTTGCGCTGCGTTTATAGACATGCTGAACGAAGCCGGCTTGCCTGCGGGTAGAGGCCAGATTCTCGTCACCGAAGCGCTGGATGTTGCTGAAGCGTTGGTCACTGATGCACGGCTTGCGTTTTTTAGCTTTATTGGCAGCGCTAACGTCGGCTGGATGTTGAAGAACAAACTAGCGCCTGGGGTTCGTTGTGCACTGGAGCATGGCGGTGCGGCACCGGCTATCGTTTGTGCAGATGCTGACTACGACAAGGCGATTCCGGCGCTAGTGAAGGGTGGTTTCTATCATGCCGGCCAGGTCTGTGTTTCTGTGCAGCGTGTTTTTGTGCCCACTGCACAACTCGATGATTTTGTTGCGCGCTTTGCGGCGCAGGTGCAAAGCCTGAATGTGGGTGATCCAACGCTCGAAACCACGGACGTTGGCCCCTTGATTCGTGAAAACGAAGTTGTGCGAGTGAAGGATTGGGTAGATCAAGCGAAGCAGGCTGGAGCCGTTTGTGCACTTGGCGGAGAAGCCATAAGTTCTCGAGTGTTTGCACCCACTGTGTTGGTTAATCCTCCTCAAGATGCTGCAGTGTCGAGTAAGGAAATTTTTGGTCCGGTAGTGTGTGTCTATAGCTACGATCAAGTTGATGACGCAGTCGCTATTGCGAACAGTCTGCCGGTCGCGTTTCAGGCTGCGGTATTCACGGAGAGTATAGATACCGGTCTTGCGCTGTCTAAGGCACTGGATGCGTCGGCCGTAATGATTAACGACCACACCGCATTTCGAGATGACGTGATGCCTTTTGCAGGCCTGCGACAGTCGGGTCTTGGTGTTGGTGGCATACCCCATACCATTGAAGATATGCAGATCGAAAAAATGACGGTAATAAAATCGGCTAGCCTGTCGTAGGCTAGCCTTTTAGTTTGTTCTTCTTGGTTTGCCTTTCTTGATTTGCTCAAACCATCCATATATGCATATTTACGGTATCGTATCCAGCTGAAAAGAGGCTCTACTTAAGCTCAAATTCAATCCAGTCGAGTTGGGATCCTTCTTCTCGTACTGATACGCGTAAGGTGTGAACCCCGACACTGAGTATCTCTGTCACATCACCCGAACCTCTGTCGCTCAAGAGTACCTCGGTGAGTTCGTTATCTCTCGGAATGTCCCACAGATACACGTCGCCATCGTTGATCTGGGCAAAAAAGGAATTTTGTGATCCTGTTGGTCCGCGAACACCTGCTCTTACCTGATAGCTTCCGGCGGTCTCGATCGAGACAGTAAATTCGACAAAGTCAGTGTTGCTGTTGCCAGTAACATTTGCTGGTACCCTGACAAACTGTCCACCGCTGACATCGCTGTCATTGACGACTTCCATGTCACCGGAAAGCTCACCGTCTTCTGCTTCCTGAAATAGCGATCCTCCGGAGCTACCGCCACCTGTTGTACCGCCCGTGGTAGTGCCTCCCGCTGTACCACCGCCATCGGTGGCACCACCGCCATCAGTTGT
Organism: uncultured Granulosicoccaceae bacterium; assembly: GCA_964393885.1. Taxonomy (GTDB): domain Bacteria; phylum Pseudomonadota; class Gammaproteobacteria; order Granulosicoccales; family Granulosicoccaceae. The sequence goes on from CAYMVV010000331.1 coordinate 2,317, forward strand.
ACCGCTGCCATCGGTTGTTCCGGTGCCATCAGTTGTACCGCTGCCATCGGTTGTTCCGGTGCCATCGGTTGTTCCGGTGCCATCAGTTGTACCGCTGCCATCGGTTGTTCCGGTGCCATCGGTTGTTCCGGT
>CAYMVV010000332.1:0-2445 GCA_964393885.1 uncultured Granulosicoccaceae bacterium
TTGCTCGGTACCGCCTGGATCATCGCTTGTCAGCGGAGCATTGAAAACCACACCTACGGTTACATCGTTAACGATAAACCGGTACTGACTCTCCCCGGCTGCTTCACCCAGAGTGACCAGTGTCAGGTCATAGCTGCCACCGGCGCCGGTAAAGCTTGTTGTGGCGCGAGCGAAGCGGTTACCAGCATCCGCAACGGTAGTGTCTATGGACAGGGTGCCGGCGCCAGCGTTTACCTCATAGGGTACTTCACCGTCTTCGATAGAAGGGAAGTCTTCAATAGCATTCAGCGTAATGGTCTCTGCGGTGAGCGAGTGGCTCGTCGTCAGCAGAAGAAGACCGATCATCCAGACAGCAGTCGTTGTTACTTGCTTTTTCATAGGGTGGTTGCCAGATATTCCGGTTTGATATATCCGGTGTGCTTTTTCGCATTCCGGTGCAGTTTGTGTCTGTGGCGCCGTGCTACAACAGTGCTGAGCAACTGTGCTGAACAACCGGGCTACGGGCCCTTGGTAAAATCATTGGACTCGCATCCCGAAGATTGTTGGTTGCCGGTGCTACAGGCCCTTCATCTAGCACAGATCAGTCCCGGTAAAACTGCAGAGTTTTTGTACATCTACAGCCTCAACTCAATTGTCGGATTGGCGAAAATACTCGTGTTAGCGTGGCAACGAGCCCCGGATGCGGCTTATTCGCAGGGCGTGTCGATTGTGCAGGGTCACAGGTTTGTCAGGGAGTGATGATTTCTTGACGAGTGCAGTAAGCCTTAACAATCAGTGAGCAGTTGGGACCTGGGGCGTAACCTCTGAAAAAAATAGACGCCACAGGGCACTTGAATCGGTTGCGGTTGTCTAAGATTTTTGTAACAGCATTGTTACAAATTGGCATTCCAGATCTCTATCCCGGGTCCTGCCGAGCAAGACCCCTGAACAGTGCTTTGGCTACACAGATTTTGTCAGGTCCGATTTATCAGATCCGATAAGGGTGGCAGACTTTGTAACCGTCTGGTGTGCGGAAATTTCCTATAACCACGCGTCATTTTCAGGAGTCTTTTTCAATGATCAAAACCACACGTCGTCAGTTTCTGGCCTCCAGTGCCGGAGTCGCTGCTCTGGGCCTAACCGGTCAGTTTGCCTTTCTTCCGTCGGCGCAGGCAGCTGATCTGCGAAAAAAAGGGCATTACAGCTACAAAGTCGGAGATATCGAAGTCATCTCCATCTACGACGGGGTCTGGCAAAATGACGGATTTGGCGGTTTCGCCGCTGACGTATCTGAAGAGCAAGTCAAAGCGGCGCTAAGCAGTGCAGGGCTTACCACAGACTATATTCCAGTCGAGTTTGCGTTCACTGTAGTCAAAGCTGGTGGCAAGACCATTTTGCTTGATGCCGGCACCGGTGGTCAGCTTGCACCAACCGCAGGACTTGCCGCCAAGGGAGGTCTTGAAGCAGCGGGTATTACGCCGGAAAGCGTCGATACCATCATGATCAGCCATATGCATCCTGATCATATTTTCGGTTTAATGGAAAAAGACACCAATGCCCAGATATTCCCGGATGCCGAACTGGTTGTCGGTGAAACGGAGTACAATTACTGGACCGATCCAGCATTGATTCCAAAGTTACCGGAACGACGTCAGGGGCTTGCAAAACGAATTCAGGCTACTTTCCCCGAGTGGAAAAACGTCACTCAGTTCAAAGGCGAAAAAGAGCTCGCGCCCGGTATCAGAGCCGTTGAGAGCTTCGGCCATACACCCGGTCACGTCAGCTTTCATATCAGCTCCGGTGATGACGAGCTGCTACTGATCGGTGATGCCTTGATCGTTCCTGCATTGTTCCTCGCCAATCTTGACTGGCAGCCCGCGTTTGACGCTGACAAAGATCAGGCAAGTGCAACACGCAAGTCGATTGTCGACAAGGCAATAGCCGATAACATGACCATTGGCGGCTATCATTTTGGCTTTCCCAATGCAGGTAAAATTGAGAAAGACGGAGCCGGTCATGTATTTGTACCGGCTACCGTATAAAAAATTCGTATAAGCTTTACCTGGCTGTGATGTAGTTAGGGTAGGTATCCTTCCCGGGTTTACCGGGGAGGATACTCTTGAATTGACGTCCTTAGTTTCTCACATGGACGGTGAATTAAACTTCGATATTACCCCTTCATCGATCGGGTTTTAATGTGGCAACCTGATTCCCCAGGATCATGACATCACGCCGCCAAAGCGTGCTAACTAGCCCGAACTATTCATGAATTGGCGAGCATATCGCGCAGAGATGTGTTTTCACAGGGAATTTTCTTCTTGCGACGAATACTTACTGATATTTGCAAAAGAAAAAATTTGCTGTGGAATCAAAGATCAAGTGAGATGCCGTCAATTTCGTGAATAATTCGGGCTAGTGCCCATCCAGAAACAGGGGTGTAGCGAGAATCACTGAGGTGCGTGAGAT
>CAYMVV010000333.1:0-2433 GCA_964393885.1 uncultured Granulosicoccaceae bacterium
GGAGGAAAACTCTCAGCTGAGTGGCTTTTGGCTAAAGCTGCGCAAATAGAGGAGGAATCACCTGATAGCTGGAATAGAACCGAGCGCTTCATTGAGGCAGGAGACTGGCTGGTGTGGCAGCTGACAGGCGCTGAGGTACGAAGTTTGGGGTTCGCAGCCTACAAGGGACAGTACGACAATGACATCGGGTATCCGAAAGATGTTGTGCCGGGCCTTGAGTCACGGGTAAAAGAGCCGTTGCCGATCGGTTCAAAAGCAGGGGAGTTGTCAGCCGACTGGCTGGCACGAACCGGAATATCCGGCGCGTGCAGCGTCGCGGTAGCCGTCATTGACAGCCATGTAGTGCTGCCTGCTATCGGAGCCGTCGATGACGGCTGTTTTGTCGGTGCGCTGGGCACGTCCGCGGTATCGATGATGTTGACGCGAGATTACCCTCCGTTGCCCAAAGGTATTGAAGGCATGGCTAAAGACGGAACGATTCGGGGGCTTTGGTGTTACGAGGCAGGGCAAGCAAGCTTTGGGGATACGCTGAGCTGGTTTGTCCGGATGTTTGCGCGAGGAGAAGATCTCGAATCAAGCTTTAGCTATTTCAATGAGGCCGCCACAAAGCTTGCACCCGGAGAAAGTCGACTTCTCGCGCTTGATTGGTGGAACGGCAATCGAGTGCCTCACGCCAGTTCAGCATTAAGTGGCTTGCTTCTCGGGCTGAACAATCGTACCGAACCGGTACACATATACAGAGCGCTGATTGAATCGCTTTGTCTCGGGATGCGTCTGGTGTTCGAGGTATATGACAAAGGCGGATTCAACATTCATCGCGTAGTAATGACCAGCGGGCTTGCGCAGCGAAATCCACTGGTGGTTCAAATCATGGCGGATGTACTTGGGCGTGAGATCGAGGTACCAGACATGCCAAATCCGACTGCTCGTGGCGCGGCCATTCACGGCGCGGTGGCCGCAGGTGTAGTCATGGATTTTGCTGCCGGTTCTGAAAAATTCGGCGCTGGATCATGCCGGATTTATTATCCTGACATCAGCGCCTATGCAATTTACTCAGAGTTGTTCAAACAGTACGAAGCACTTTCCACGGATCCGGCTGTTGTTGCTGCAATGAAGGTTCTCAACGATCGCGAAGATGCTTTGCGGTAAAACCCTTCGCAAATAGCTTGACCTGCATTATATTCTGTAAATGAACTCGGTAAATTTTACGTTTTAGTGGCAGGAGTGATATTTATGAGCAAGTTAAACTCATTCATGAAAAACGTCGTGGAAAATAACTCAATAGGATTCTATGCAACCATCGACTTGTCAGGAGCACCGTGTGTTTCCCCCAAAGGTACCAGCGTAGTAATAGATGAAGAAACGATCGCGTTTGGAAATATAAGGTCTCCAAATACTGTACAGAACATACTGTCTAACCCAAACATGGAGGTGAATTTTGTTGACGTACTCTCGAGAAAAGGATTTAGAGCCAGGGGGTAGCGAAATATGTAGCACGAGCAGAGCCCGAATTCGAGGGTCTGGTTAGTTACTTCTGTAAATGGCAGTCACTCATCGAGAAAATTGAAGGCATAGTAGTGTTAAAAGTATCAACAGCAAATTCAATTACTTCACCGGTATATGATATTGGGGCTAAAGAAGAAAGTTTACGCAATCAGTGGAAAGAGCACTACGCCAGGTAATTTAATCAGGCTGTTAGGCCATAAGGAGAAGATCGTTGGATTCAGAGCATATCGTGGCGTTTAACCTTGCGCTAGTTGTTGCGCTAATAAGCCCAGGTCCCGCCTTTGTCCTCTCCATTCAAACAACATTAAGCTCAGGAAGAAAATCAGGCGTCTACCTCGGGATTGGTCTGGGCTTAATGGCAGCTGTTTGGACAGCGCTTGCTCTTTTGGGATTGGAGGCCGTATTTCTTGTGTTTCCGTGGGTGTATGGGCTGGTAAAAACAATTGGCGCCCTTTACTTGCTCTACATAGCGGTAACAATGTGGAAAAAATCTGCACAAAGTCTCATTGTTAGTTCGAATCAGTACATCGCTAAGTCCTTTGTACGCGGTGTGTTAGTAAACGCGCTAAATCCGAAGTCGGTTCTTTTTGCGGCAGCAGTCCTCGTTATCGTTTTTCCTCCGAATATGCCTTTCAAAGAAGGCACATTCGTTGTGCTCAACCATTTTCTGGTAGAAGTTGTTTTCTATTCGATGCTTGCCTGCGTCATGAGCAGACGGACTATTAGAGAAAAGTACATCAGTCTCAAGATGTACCTGGACCGAATATCATCTGTAGTACTTGGGGGATTCGGGTTCAGCTTGCTTTCTGAGCGGTACACAAGTTTATGAACGGGCCTGACAATTAATCCTACTTTTAGCATTATTACACTAGATAGACATATATGGACGCCCGGGTTATGTCAAGCAACAGTTCTCTCTAACGCTCA
>CAYMVV010000334.1:0-2422 GCA_964393885.1 uncultured Granulosicoccaceae bacterium
CGTAACATCTATTCTTTTTCAGCATAATTCTTCAAACAGGGGTCTCTCCTGTGTTGTTCTGTGGTTCCCCAACCTCAAGAGCAACACCAGGAGAAATCCCATGAGCAATTCTACCAAACCTATCAGCCCGTTACGTCAGCGCATGATTGACGATATGACAATGCATAAGCTAAGTGCGAAAACTCAACACGCTTATCTACGTCATGTCACTGAGCTAAATCATTATCTTGGTCGTTCCCCACACACCGCCACTGCTGAAGATTTACGTGGGTACCAGCTCCATTTGGTAAAGCACGGCAATTCCACTGGGAGTATTAATGCGCGATTGTCCGGGCTTCGCTTTTTCTTCGAGGTGACACTCGATGATGCGAATGTGTTGAAAAGAATAAAACGAGTACATCAGCCGCGTAAGATCCCCGAGATATTAAGTGTTGAAGAAGTCACTCGTCTACTCGATTCTGCGGGAGGCTTGAAGTATCAGGCAGCATTGTCGATTTCTTATGGTGCCGGGCTTAGACGTAATGAAGTGGTACATCTGAAAGTTGGTGATATCGACAGCGATCGAATGATTCTCCGGGTTGAGGAGGGCAAAGGATTCAAGGATCGCCATGCAATGTTATCGCCTTCATTGCTGGAGATTTTGCGTCAATGGTATCGATTTGGGCGCTCGCAAAATCGGCTGCTCCCTAATGGGTGGTTGTTTCCTGGTCAGAATCCAGTGAATCCACTATCCGCAAGACAGCTTAATCGGGCGTTTCATTCTGCACGGGCCGAAGCAGGTATCACCAAACAGGTGACACTGCATTCTTTGCGTCATTCGTTTGCGACACACTTGCTTGAGTCCGGAGTCGATATTCGAGTGATCCAGGTATTGCTTGGTCATAAGAAACTGACAACAACAGCGCGCTATAGCCAGGTAGCAGCTACGACACTGCGTGATGTTAAAGGTCCCTTGGAATATCTGAAGAAAAAGCTGGTCGACTGATGTAGCCGAGGTGAGCGACCTTGAAGTCGCGGATATATTTCGCGACTTTGGAGAGGCGTGGCGGCAGCAAAATGCCGGGCGAATTAGCTGCGGACAGTTGAAGGTGATGACGGCCATTGAGCGCTGTCGCACTGCACAATTGGGTGGCCACGTATTGGAATGTCAGGGATGCGGTGGGCAGCAGATTGCTTACAATTCCTGTCGCGATAGGCACTGCCCGAAGTGTCAGGGGAGTGCTGCGCATCGGTGGATGCAGGCGCGACAGAGCGAATTGTTACCCGTCGAATACTTTCACGTTGTTTTCACTCTGCCTTCAAGGATTCGTGACATTGCCTATCAAAACAAGGAAGTAATCTATAACCTGCTTTTCAAGGCGGCATCTCAGACATTGCTCACTATTGGCAAAGATCCCAAGCATCTTGGTGCGAAACTTGGCATCACAGCAGTGTTACACACCTGGGGCTCTGCCCTGACTCACCATCCCCACGTCCATTGTATTGTCACCGGGGGAGGATTGAGTAAAAGCAAAAAGAAATGGATAGCCTGTCGTCAGGGGTTCTTTCTGCCGGTGAAGGTGCTGTCTCGACTATACCGACGATTGTTTCTCGAGCAGTTGGAGCGAGCGCATCTTGAAGGGCAGCTAAACTTCTATGGAAAGTACTGCGCACTTGAAGAGCACGAGGATTTCATGCGTCACCTCAATTCATGCCGCTCTACCGACTGGGTAGTGTATGCAAAAAGACCTTTTGCCGGCCCGCAACCCGTACTTCGCTATCTATCCAACTACACGCATCGTGTTGCCATAGCGAACAGTCGATTAATCAGGATGGACCAGAACTGTGTGACATTCAAATGGAAAGATTACCGGGAAAAGGGTGAGAAGCGATTCAAACAGATGACAATTCAAACTGGCGAATTTATACGCCGGTTTCTGCTTCATGTGTTACCACCCGGATTCCATCGGATTCGCCACTACGGCATACTATCGAACAAAGTACGCAAGGAGGAAATAACGCTCGCCAGAACCATACTGCATGACGATTTGTCGCAATTGGACGAGTCAGATCAGAATGATGATCAGGTCGTGTATCGTTGCAGGGAATGCGGAGAACCTATGAACATCATAGGAGAGCTGAAGCATTCCTGTGAGGCCCGAGCGCCTCCGCAAGGGGTTGCTGCATGATAAAATCAATGACGAAAAATACCTTGGTAATACAACCTGAGGATGGCAGCTTATTGTTCGAAGCCTCGATTTTACCAATACACCGCAGGTTCACAGCATGTAGTGGTGGAATAGCGAGACTTCTAAGGGCAGATCAAGCTGGTCTCAGGCTACAGCAAACAACAATGTTTGCAGTATCGAGCAGAAAATGGATTTACAATCCCCATAGATCGGTTGATCCAGATCGAGCCAGGAATCCGCGGTTTCCTCCATTG
>CAYMVV010000335.1:0-2421 GCA_964393885.1 uncultured Granulosicoccaceae bacterium
TATTTGCCATTCTTGCTACCTTTTCATTGAGTACTCTCATATACCAGCTGATACTTGCCAGGCGCTCACGCCAGGTGTCGACAAAATGGTTGAGTTGCTCAGTCTCGTGGGGTTCGAGTGGCTCATTGTTAAGGAATTTGCCGGATACCGTGTTGCCTTGATGAATCTGATGCCAGCGGCTTACGATGTCATGGGTGCTGGCCTCATCATTGGCATCCTGATCGATAAAAAGCAGGATATGAAAGTGATTTGACATCACTGCATATCCCACGACATCCAGAAAGAACACCTGTCCAAGACGAAGAATTTCGGATTCTATAAATGCCCTGCGGTGCTCGAAGGAGCGTCCGGTGTATTTGTCTTTTCCACACAGAAAGGCTCTGCGTACGCAACGGCTAACGCAGTGATAGTATGCGGTGGCGTCGATTGAGATTTGGGATTTGCGAGGCTGAGCCATGATTACTTCTTACATCTACAACAAACTTCGATAGATCAATACTGCATCTGTACTGGCGGATATAATGTGAAATTCGTCACAATTAGCTTTTTACGTTGGGTGTCATGATATTTTTGATATTTCTTTTTTACGTTGGGTGTCATGATATTTCTTGTAACTGCATATCAGGTTGCCCTCCGTTCTCCGAATTACTTGCCACTGTCGCGTTTATCTCTTCGTTACGCCAATCCGTGATCGGTGATCTGGATTCCCTGCGCAAATAGTCTCTGCAAAGATTCGTTAATATTCTGAAAATCCATGCTTTGTAATTTGTACCCGATTCGAAATTAGCGAATGCAATATAGGCTTGCAGACACGCATCCTGTACGAGGTCATCAGCAACATCACGACTCGCAGTCATACGAAACGCGGTTCGCCAAAGCGGACCAACTAATGGGCGTGTAAGCTCCTCATATTCCCGCCTGCGCAATATTTTGGTGCTCTCTTTACCGCTGCCACCATTTGATTTCATACCTATCTATGCATTTGCTGTTGCACTTAACATTGCCATGTATGCCTCTCCTTAAAAACATCTCATCTTGAAAGCCCTTAATTACTATGCTGACTTTTCACAGACCTTTTCTCGCTGCCAATAGCTGAGTACATCGCTGACCGGAGCGCGTGGCTTTCGACTCGCTCCCGGCACAGCAGTACCAATACAAACAAATCCGAACAACGACTCTCGAGGTGCCAGCTTGAACTCACGGGCTAATTGAGAATCGCGCACCTTTCGTCCACTCACCATCTTTGCTCCGAACCCCAGTCCATGGGCACACAGCAACATGTTCTGTATCGCCCCGCCCACAGATGCATGCTGCTCACTCACAGGCACAAGTGGATGATCTACAACTATACGACTGACAACCGCGATAAGCAGAGGAACCGACCGAGCACGAGCACGTTCCTGCTCCAGCTCTGCTGAGGACAAGTGCATATTTCTACGCTGTTTTATTTCTATAAATACCTCCGCCAGAGATTCTCGTGACTCGCCCGCCACGACGATAAATCGCCACGGACGCAATTGCCCATGATCAGCCGCTGTAACAGCTGCAGCTATGATCTGACGAATTGCAGTACGATCAGGGCCTGGATCAACAAGATGTCGTGGATGCACCGACCGACGGGACAACAATGCATCTACCAAAAAGGTGTTAAGCTCGCTGTTGATGTCAGGCGAAGAATCGATATCTGAACGATCGGTATGCATTTTTTCACTGTTTAAATACGCCCTTATTAGCTACAACGAACGAAACAGGAATTGGTTCGATTTATTTTCGATTTTTTTAATATTTAATCCGGTCTATATCAGACTTTCGCGATGTAGTAAATCGCTGTTTACACTATAAAACAGGCAAATTGAAGCCAACCACCGATGTGCAAAGCCTTGCGGGAAATTGCACACGTCCCGGGCCTCTGTATACTGCCAGGTCAACCTTGCCTGCATTCGCCATAGAGTCATGACACCTACACTCTCAGCAGTTGCCGATTATCTCTATTTGATGAGCTGTAGCCACACTAACGCCTTTTCACAGCCATGGTTGTCAGAGCAAGGCGAAAAAATGCAGGCATAGCAGGGCCTACGTCGAACCCGTGCTTTGGACAACAGGTTAACGCAGCTATGGCGACTGTGGCTTCGAGCCGTGTTACCGAACCGCCCGCACGACCCACTAGCCTGGATTATTCATAAGGCGACAAGTAAATATTAGCGAAATGCTATGTATAGAGTTCCAAATCACTTTTTGGCACCTTTTTCAAAATAGCAGTGTGTCTATTCGACGCCAGAAGAAAATTTGGCGTCACATCTCGGCCCATCCTCCTCGGCACCGTTTTGGTACGTCAGCGAGCCACGTTTCTCAGACGATTGGCAGAGCTGTTTAGCCAAATTTCCTCTGGACGCCGAATCCTCATGAATAATCCAGGCTAGA
>CAYMVV010000336.1:0-2417 GCA_964393885.1 uncultured Granulosicoccaceae bacterium
TGTGGAGGAATTACTTCAACAACAGTTCCCGAAGTGCCTCCATATCTGACGTTGAGTATTGGTCGATATTATCAGCAGTTACCAGCGCTTGCGGGGTTGAAACGACGCGCGGAATCTCCTGCCCGTCAAGTAATCTCAATACAACTTCCATTGCCACTTCACCAGTTAATACAGGAAATGAATCAATGGTTCCGGTCAGGTCTCCAGCCTTGATGGAGGCATAGGCGTCCGAGATACCATCAGTACCAATCACTGCTATCTGGTCTTGCAGGTCTGCAGCCTTCACTGCTTCAACAACGCCCAGTGCCATACCGTCATTGTTGGCATAGAAACCCACCAGATCAGGGTGCTGTTGAATGATGGTTGCGGCAGCATTAAACGCCAGTTCACGACTCCAGTTCGCGGGTACACTGGCGACGACTTCAAAGTCTGCGCCAGCCGCATTGATCGTTTCGGTAAAGCCTGCGGTGCGTTGACCCGCAGCAAAAACGCCCGGCTGTCCTTCGATAACGGCTACCTTGCCACCATCAGCGTGTTTCTCTATAAACCAGTTCGCTGCACGCACGCCGTTGTCTTTTTGAACATTTCCAACGTAGTTTGCGACGCCGGGTATGACAGCATCATTGACGTTCAACACCGGTATGCCTTTTTCAACGGCTTGCTCATACGCAGGTTGAAGATTGACGTCGGTTTGTGGTGAAAACAGCAGGGCCGCATACCCTTGTGTAATAAGGTTTTCAGCGATACCCAGTTGACCCAGTTGATCACCTTCGCTTTGCGCCGCCTGATAAACAAACTTAATGCCCTGAGCATCGGCTACATTTTTATATCCTTCACCCAGTGAGCGCCAATATTCATTGGTTAGTGTTTTAGATACACCACCGATTGCCACCCCTGCTTTTGCTTCAGGCATAGCGCCGAATTTAGATTCCAGTTCACTCCAGTCAATACGATCCGATTCTGTATCTGAATTGAGCGGACTCAGGGTTTGAGCCGCCACCGCAGTTGACAAACTCAATGCTGCCAGCCCTGCAGCCAGCTTTGAAAAACGGGTTACTCTCATTTCATGCTCCAGGTTTTTGAAATAACGAATTCACAGATTATCATGAGATTGTTAGTATATACAAAAAATCTTTAAGGTTAAGTGGCTCAAGCTAAGTGGGCACTGACTACCACCATTGCACGTTTACTAAAACGAGAGACGCAAATGAGCTTCAATACCAATCAACGATATGCAGCCAGATTAAACGCTTTCAAAATTGGCGCTGAACACTACTGGCCCGGTAAAAACATAATAACTACCAGTGATTTACTGGAGAGAGCAGCAACAGTAGGCGGGTTGAATGCGGCAGATTTAAATTACCCGGATCAATTCGAAGACGACTCCCCGCAGGAACTGTCCAGGCAGTTGGATAATGTAGGTATGTCCCTGAACGGGCTGGCCATGAGGTACTACACCAACCCGGGGTTTAAACTCGGTGCCTTTACAAATCCAGACACAGATGTGAGGCGGGAGGCTATTGACCTCACTCTGCGCGGCGTCGATGCGCTGAGTGAGATGGGGGGCTCGCTAATGACCTTGTGGCTGGGGCAGGATGGCTTCGACTACTCTTTTCAGCTCAATTACCAGAAGGCCTGGGATGACACATTGGAAGCGCTGGCGATTGTCTGCGATCACAACCCCGATATTAATATATCTTTGGAGTACAAGCCCAATGAGCCGCGCTCTTTTTCCCTGATGCCTGATGTCGGCACCAATTTACTCGCACTAAAAGAACTAAACCGCAAAAATACGGGTATGACCCTCGACTTTGCGCATGTGTTGTATGCAGACGAAGTGCCGGCGCATTCGGCTGCAATAATCAACCGGTATTCCCGTTTGCTGGGCGTGCATTTAAACGACGGCTACTCAAAAAGAGATGACGGATTGATGGTCGGCAGCGTTCACCCTCAGCAAACGGTAGAGCTGCTGGTGGAGCTAATTCGAATGGACTACGACAGTGCCATCTATTTTGATACCTTCCCCGATTTATCGGGGCTTGATCCTGTCGCGGAAGCACGGGTCAATGTTGAAAATGTTCGTCGTTTGATCCGTATTGCGGAGGAGCTGGCAGACGACGCCGAACTGAATGCAGCTATGGAGAAACAAGATGCACCAGCCAGTCAGGCCATTGTTTCCCGAGGGTTGTTTGGTGCAGGATCCTGACCCTTGCGTTGTAATTGACAAAAATAGAATATAATGTAAAGTCGTGAGGCAGTTGGGCGGCCATTTGTTTTTCGTATACGGCGCCGCCGTAAATTTTCCAAGCAGGGTGTGAATCGGTGACAGCTATTGCTAGTCAGAGTACCCGTCAGAAAAGCAGCTTTGGTTTCTTTCAGCGAAACCCGGGTTTGGCTCCTCCTCTTGGACTGCTGAT
>CAYMVV010000337.1:0-2382 GCA_964393885.1 uncultured Granulosicoccaceae bacterium
TCGATCTCAGCGCGTATTCAATAATGTCCAATCACTACCACGTTATCCTGCACGTTGATAAAGCCCGCACGCATCAGTGGGATGCCGCAGAGGTGGTAAAGCGCTGGCATCGTTTATTTAAAGGCACTAAACAGAGCCAGGCATTCAGTCGTGGCGAGGTTCCGGAAGGTGCAGATCGAATTCTGCTTGATAGTGAAGTAGCCAAATGGCAGGCACGGCTAAGTGACATCAGCTGGTTTATGCGAGTGGTAAATGAAAAGATCGCACGCCGTGCCAATGCCGAAGACGGTTGTAAGGGCAGGTTTTGGGAAGGTAGATTCAAAAGCCAGGCACTGCTGGATGAAAAAGCGTTACTGGCGTGTATGGCGTATGTCGATCTTAACCCGGTTCGCGCCGGAATAGCACAGACCCCGGAGGATTCAGCTCACACCTCGATAAAACGACGAATAGATGCTCTGCGGTCCTCAGGACGAGTACCGGATGTGGTAGCCCATCAGCCGAAGCGACTGGAACCGTTCGTCGGAAATCCAAGGCAACCAATGCCAGCGGGTTTAGCCTATCGAGTAGAGGACTATCTTGAGTTGGTGGACTGGACAGGTCGTCAGATACGAGAAGATAAACGAGGACGAATAGACGACGACCAGCCCGCGATACTGGAGAGGCTGGGCATTGAAACTAAACATTGGTTGTATCTGACACAGCACTACCAAAGTAGCTTTAAGTCATTGGTTGGCACTGTGTACCGAGTGCGTGAGGCGTGTAGCCAACTGGGCTGGAAGAAAAGCCATAGTCTTGCAATGTGCAAGGCGTTACTTGGATAATGGCAATGATCAGATTGCAAGCCCAGGTTTGTAATTTGAGGCTATCCAAAAATTGGGTGTCCCTGTTTGTTGCTAATACTTGGTTAAAACTTTAACTCAGATTTTTACTGCTGGACCACTATCAAAGGGTGTCCTTGTTTTTTTGTTTTTCGTTGCTCTGTCAGATCTAGCCCAGATTTCTAAAGTTAAACCTAGTCTTCAAATTTTCGCACTTTAGTTCCATCCTCTGTTTTTTTGATACCAAAAGTGCCTTCCTCTTGGCTTGTGTGCATGTGAGTTAGTTGTGAGTAGTCAGTATTAGACGACTGGAATTTCAACCCGCTTCGATCTTCTTCTTCAGCTATTTCGCCGTTTTCTATGGCTAGCTTGACTGATTCATAAAGACCGAAAAGATGTTGACTATGGTACCATATTGCTTTTAGGTCTTCTTTGTCACTCGTTCTCAATGTCAGCTTTAAACCTTCTTCTATCTCTTTCATTACTTCTGATGTAGACAGCACTAATGACACCAAGTCATAGCTACGCACAGGAGTCTCTATGGATTTATTGGTTTCTGTAAATACCCCAGTGTCCAATCCAGATCGACCCATGCTTCTGACACTTGGATGAAAGTTGCAGATTTTTTCTAAAAGGTTTGTGGCTGTTTCCAAATAGGAATCATCTCGTACCATCTGTCTATTAAGTCTTAAGACAGGAGGCCCTAGCCATGCCAGTGCTGTATCTCCCTTTAATTCGAAAACATCGAGACGGTCTTTATAATATGTTCGAGGTCTATAATTATGAGAGACTTCTGTTTTGAACTCTACTTTTTTTATGGTATCGGGTGCGTTCTTTATACAAGCGATTTGTGGGAGTGTTTGATACAAACTTACCCACAGTTCATCGCCGGGTTCTACTTTAGCCACTAGAAACGGAATCTCCAAATCCATAAACCAGTCGAAATGTCCCAGTTCTTTTTCCAATCCAATTTTTGCATTTCCAGATTTTACTGATACCAGGAACCATTCTCCGGCATAAACCATAGGGACAAGCTTGTGGGGATCTTTAGCAACGTTGCGCCTTTTTGCCAGTGAGCAGACAAAGTCTGCTCCGATGTCATCTGGGTTTAGCGGGCGATTTGTAAATGCCATACGGCGTAACAAAGCAGCTACTTCGTCTTCTGCGATTGAACCTGATCTTGGCCCCAGTAGTTGCCTGCCTACCATTTTGATTTACTTAACAGGGGAAACTGCGAATTTTAATTCAAATGGTGCAATACGTAAAGATGAGGTTAATCGGGGATAGAATCTTCATCCCCAAAACTCTTCCTAATTTTTTGGTTCATCTGAGGAATCTGCGTTAAATGGACACCCAATTTAACTAACAACAAACAGGGACACCCAATTTTTAGATGGACTGCGTTAAAGACTGCGTTAAATGGACACCCAATTTAACTAAAGCAGATATTCTACACTCGATTTTAAATTAGGAGCGGATCAGAACAGCGCTTCACACGATGAGCGACCCGGCATTCGCTGATACCCCATTTCACTGCAGACTTTTCGAAGTGAATGCACCGCTC
>CAYMVV010000338.1:0-2376 GCA_964393885.1 uncultured Granulosicoccaceae bacterium
CTAACAAGCACGTAAAAACGAGAAACACAGGAGACGCTAAGGAGCCAACCATGAAGAAAAATCTACAGCAACTAATTGCAGCCAGCGTGCTGCTCACCACCAGCGGTGTGGCCTCGGCCGAACACGTTAACATCGGAGCACCGGCATGGACCGGCGCACAGGCTATAGCACACCTTATTCAGGAGGTCGTCGTCACCAAAATAGGCGGCACTGCAGAACTGGTGCCCGGCAACAACGCAACTATTTTTCAGGGCATGGATCAGGGCAAAGGGGATATCGACGTGCATCCTGACGTGTGGCTGCCAAACCAGGAGAGTTTTACCAAAAAGTATGTCGATGATGCAGGCACCGTTACGCTGAGTGAAAACAGCTACGAAGGCAAGCAGAACTTCTGTGTCGCAAAAGACTTTGCGGAAACCAACAATGTCACATCTATATTTGATCTGGCCCGACCGGAAATAGCCAAATTAATGGATTCCGATGGCAACGGCAAAGGCGAAATCTGGATCGGTGCACCGGGTTGGGCTTCTGCCAACGTCAATGAAGTCAAAGTACGCGACTATGGGCTGATGCCTTTTATGGAACCGATTCGCGCCGATCAGGCGGTCATGACAGCCAGAGTCGGCGATGCGATCAAAAAAGGTGAAGGCTACGCGTTCTACTGCTATTCGCCTCACGCCATTTGGTTCCAGCACGATATCGTACGTCTGGAAGAACCCGCATTCGATGCTGAAAAATACATCGCGATACAACCATCTGATGACCCGGACTGGTTCGAAAAATCCAAAGTGGAAACAGAGGATGCACTGAAGCAGGTGCAGATCGCCTATTCCAATTCTCTGGCAGAGCGTTCACCCGCCATTGCCGACTTGCTGGCAAACATCGCTCTCGACGGAGAAACGGTCAGCAGCTTCGCATTTGAAATTGAAGGCGGTAAAGAGCCAGCAGTTGTTGCCAAAGAATGGGTCGAGAAAAACTCTGATCGCGTTGATTCCTGGCTCGGTCTTTAACAATTAGCCCGCGGTGATCTGTTTACAGTGATCTGTTTACAGGCATCTGTTTAGGTTGATCGGCTCGCGGTGATCTGAACGCGGTGAGTGCCCCCCCGTGGTGGGCGACCCCCGTGGTGAGCGATCACTGGTGAGCGATCACTGGTGAGCATCCACTGGCGAGCGACCAGCGCTGACCAGATCACATCGATGGACAGGTAGCTGGTCTGGAAAAACAGATGCACCAGACAACCGGAGGCACACAGCCTCCGGTCACTTTGCTGCCAACCCGGGCTATACAGGCAATGGCGAACCAGTCGAGTGAAGATTTGTTTTCACAGAGCCATTCCAGCCTCGCGACGACCCTCCTTCTCGTAAAGCCCAGTGACTCGGTGTACACCGCAACTGAAAACGGTTTTCAATTCCCTGTCAAACCGATGAAAGAATGACCAGCCTCGAATCTCCTGCTAATGAATCAGCCGCTATTGTTATCGATGGCGTCTGGAAAATCTTTGGCGATCAACCGAAGCGTGCACTTGAGGATGTCCGCGCCAATCAACTCGGCAAAGCGGAGGTACTGGCTAAATACAATTGCGTGGTCGGCGTGGCGGACGTTTCGTTTGCGGTGAATCATGGTGAGATATTTTGTGTGATGGGTTTGTCCGGCAGTGGCAAATCCACACTGGTTCGCCACATTAACCGATTACTCGAACCGACCGCAGGCTCTATTAGCGTTAATGGCGACGACATCATGGCCTTCAGCCAGTCTCAATTGCGACGCTATCGAAACGAACACATTGCCATGGTATTCCAAAACTTCGCATTGATGCCACATCGCTCGGTACTTGACAACATTGCCGTGCCACTGGAAATACGCGGTCTTAACAAAAACCAGCGTCTGGAGATAGCGCGCAAAAATCTGCACATGGTTGAACTGGATGGCTGGGGCAACAAGTTTGCCCATGAGCTGTCAGGTGGCATGCAACAGCGTGTCGGACTGGCGAGAGCGCTGGCCGCCGATCCGGAAATTTTGTTGATGGACGAACCGTTCAGTGCGCTCGACCCGTTAATCCGACGACAACTGCAGGACGAGTTTATGCACTTGTCCGCAGAGATGAAAAAGACCACAGTGTTCATCACTCACGATCTGGATGAAGCGGTACGTATCGGCGATCGCATTGCCATTATGCGCGACGGACGCGTTGTGCAAACGGGTACGCCCGAGCAAATCGTCATGCATCCGGCTGATGACTATGTCGCCGAATTTGTCGCCGGTATATCCCGACTGAAAGTGGTCAAGGCGCACGCTGTAATGACACCGCTGAACGCAGGTGACACTTTTAGCAGCAATGGTCCGACGCTGAATCACAACGACAGCTTAAGTAAA
>CAYMVV010000339.1:0-2352 GCA_964393885.1 uncultured Granulosicoccaceae bacterium
CCCGACACTCAACAAGGACATCACCCGAGAAGGCCCCAATGCCGTATATGCAAAACGTTGAAACCCGACAGTGGCAGCACGACCCAAAAACAGTAACCCGATATAGATAACAGGCAAGGCGATAACAAAGCCTGCCAGTACGGCCATCGGCAAGGATTGCTGCTGTACAAGCACCAGCGCATAGACACTGCCGTGCAGTACTGAAAACACACTGACCGCTGCAACCAGCAGCACATCAAATGATGGAACACGACCCGACACAGAACGGTTTACAAACGTTGCTGCGAATACCATCGCTCCCAGCGCGATTAAAGATACTGCGATCAGCGTTTCAACTGCAGGGATTGAGATACCTGCCATGGTCAGTGCCACGCCTGCGAGTACCCCAACAATTACACACGCGGCCACCAGCACCTTGCTGCGTGCAAACGCGGCACTGACACCGATGGTCAGAATAAACACCAGGTGGTCCATACCCAGTACCGGATGGGCTATGCCCGATAGAAAGCCGTGCCAGAACGTGAGCATTGCCTGACCATCCAGCGGATGGTGGGCCATTGCCGGAACACTGACGATGGCCAGTATTGCCGTAATCAGCGCCGCGATCAGAGTTGCGATCCTGAACCGCAAACCAGGCTTGCCTGCGGCGCCCACTGCTACTGTACTTGCTGCCGAGGAGCTGAACGCATCTGGCTTAGCCGCGGTTAACTTAGCTGCCCTTGAATAAAACGATCTCGACACAAGACGGTGCATTGGATTCTCCGGTTTTCGACGGTGACGGCAGACACTGCCAGTTGTACCCTGGCAGTCTGATAATTAGGCCATCCTGCCAACACCTGCCGCTGCTGCTCATAATCGCTTAAAATAGAGTCACTGACAACGGGGAAACCTCATGGGCTGCCAATATTTCGAACCAACAAGCGACGGCGCGCAAAGCTTTACTGTCGCTATTCCGAAACTGACCTTTGGCCGAGGCACGCTACATGAGGCTGGCGCTCGGGCCAGTGGTCTGGGGATGAAAAAAGTCGCTGTGTTCACTGATCCGCACCTGGAGTCAGGGCCACTGGTGGCAATTGTGCTGGAATCACTGCGTCGCGAATCGATTGCGGTAGTCGTCTACTCTGACATTCGCATCGAACCGGACGACGATACCGTCAGGCAAGCCGGAAAGTTTTTACAGGAAGCTGCGGTAGACGGTGTGATCTCTGTCGGCGGTGGCTCTGTGATTGATACGGCCAAGGCGGCATTGTTGGTTGCGGGTCATGGTGGTGACATCCGAGAGTACTTTGCCCCGCCTGTTGGCGAAGCCCGGGCAGTGCCCGGACCGGTGTTGCCACACATAGCGTGTTCAACGACGTCGGGAACCGGCTCCGAGTGCACATCGATCTCGGTCATTCGAGTCAATGAACTCAACACCAAGTTTGTTGTGGCCAACCCGCATCTGTTACCCGATGTGGCCATCGTCGATCCTCACTGTTGCGACAGCCTGCCGTCCAATGTTGTTGCATCAACCGGCTTTGACCTGTTGAGCCATGCACTTGAGTGCTATACCGCCAGAGCCTACACCGGCCACGCCGAGGTTGCTGACCCGAACGCCAGGCAGTTTATTCAGGGCGCCAATCCGTTTAGTGATCTCAGCGCCAAAGAGGCGCTTGATATCGTGGGCAAATACCTGCAACGAGGGGTAGCGGACAGCACGGACCATGAGGCGCGTGACAGTCTGATGTGGGGAGCAACTCTGGCGGGTATCGCGTTTGGCAACTCCGGAACCCACCTGCCCCATGCGATGTCGTATGGCGTTACCCACCTGATGAAAGATATCACCAGCCAGGACTACAAGGTGGCGTCGCCGTTTGTCCCGCACGGTATCAGTGTCATTGTGTGCGCACCCGCCATCTTTCGTTATACAGCGCAGGCTACGCCGCAGCGACATCTTGAGGGTGCCGCGTTTCTTGGTGCGGACAGCAAGGGAGCAACGCCGGACGATGCCGGTGAGGTACTGTCCAAACGACTGATCGAGATGATGCGCGCCACGGATATTCCGAATGGACTGAACGGTGTCGGGTTTGGCACGGACGACATCAAGGCACTTGCCGAGTCATCTAACAGACAAAAGCGTGCTATCGCCAATGCACCGAGAGAATCAAATCTGGTGGATATCGAAAATATGTATGCGGATGCGATTAGTTACTGGTAGTGGTATTCGCTCTGGCGAGCGGGTGTGCTGGTGTATGCCCTTCAGGCGGAGTCACTTTTAAAAATACTAAAAGTAACCAAAAGTATTTTTGCGGATAATCAGCCCAGGGGTGCCTGCGGCATTTTGAGATTTATCGCTCCAGTGGGCCGCGCAAA
>CAYMVV010000340.1:0-2327 GCA_964393885.1 uncultured Granulosicoccaceae bacterium
TTTGTTGGTTTTTGGTTTGCACTTAAAACATAACAAACTTAAGAGGATTTTTTACGCCTGCCGCCGAATTTATTTCGGTCGCTCAGACACTTACGACCCTGTGGATGGGCACTAGTTAGCAGTATTTTTTCAAATAGTTTGAGACAAGTCCCGCGACACCCTCATTTTTAACTTCCACATCAAAACACAAAACGCAAGTGCTCACCCAATCCGCAGCCATTGAATTTTTTTACAGCACGTGCCCTTGCTACTCTAATTACTGTTGGTGAAGGTGATAACAAAACCGCTGAACGGAATGTCTAGCCTGGCGTATCAACGATGTTTTGTAAGCTCGTGATTAAATCGACTAGAGTCCTTCTAACGCCCTTGCCCTGATCTCTGCCCTGGCGTCCCTGCCCTAGCGTCCCTGCCAATCAGGCTTGCGCTTGGCGAGAAACGCATCCATACCCTCACGAAAGTCCTGACTGGTGTAACACTGGATGATCAGATCATCCCCTTCAACTGCGGCGGCATGTTCACGCAAACGCCGCAGACCTTCCTTTGACGCAGCCATGGTCAACGGCGCATGCCCATGCATGATTTCACACAGTGCATGGGCTCTGTCCAGAGGATCAGCAACCGATTCATTAACAAGACCAATCGTCAACGCCTCATCCATTTTTATCAGTCGCGAGGTCATCAGGATTTCCCGTGTACGCGACGCACCCAGCAGTTCTACAAGGCGCGACAGATTACCGACCGAGAGACAGTTACCCAGCGTGCGGGCAATCGGAAAGCCAAAACGGATGTCTTCACTGGCGACGCGCAAATCGCAACAGGCAGCGATTGCCGCACCGCCTCCGGTACAGGCACCGCGAATAGCCGCAACAGTTGGGATTGGCAGGGATTCAAGCAAACCCAGCACGCGATCCATGCGGCGTTCATAAGCCAATGCATCTTCTTCGCCGCTAAAATCCCGAAATGCAGCTATATCAGTGCCCGCAGCAAAAGCTTTGTCACCGGCTCCGGTGATGATTAAGGATTTTATACCCAATGACTTATCCAGCACGGACTCGCAGAGTGTCGCCAGTGATTCGTACATATCGAATGTCAGCGCATTCCTGGCTTCAGGCCGATTGAACGTGATGACACCGGTTTCACCCGTTTGCCTGAACAGCAGTTCGTCAGTCATTGATACCACCTCGATAGTTATTGGAAGCAACCGTTTTCAAGAAACCACTAACCCGCATTCTTAGCCCGGGTTGACTACGAATAAAAGTAATGGACGAGAAACATCGGCACTGCCGGCACATAGGTACATAACAACAGCACCAGCAGCAGCACCGCGACAAAGTAGACATTGACCTTGGAGACATCCCAAATATTCGCTTTGGCGATTGAACAGGAGGTGATCAGAACTGACGCAACCGGTGGCGTCTGCTGACCAATGGCAAGATTCAGCGTCACAATCAAACCGAAATGCACCGGATCAATACCCGCCAGTTCAATCAGTGGAATCACGATCGGTACAACCAGAATGATGGCCGCTACCGAATGCAGAAAGAAACCAATGATCAGGAAAAATATATTCAGGATTCCCAGAATCACATACTTGTTGCTGGTCATCGCCATCAATGACTGAGCCAGCTCCTGCGGTATCTGTGCCCGCGTCAGGAACCCGCCCATCAAAACAGATGCAGCCACCAGCAACATAACGACAGCGGTCTGCATCCCCCCCTCGATCATGGCGGATCGAAGGCGTTTAAAGTTCACCTCACGATAGTAAATACCCAATCCTAAGGCCACAACAACAGCTAATCCGGCCGCCTCCGTAGCCGTAACAAAGCCACCAAAAATTCCACCCAGAATGATCACGGGTAATAGAAACGTCGGCAGGGCTTCGAGAAAGGTTTCCTTGACGCGCTTTGTATTGAATGCGTCTTCCGTGGGTAAGTTGTACTTGCGGGCAAACCCGTAGGCGACAGCCATCAGCCCCACGGCTCCAATCAGTCCGGGTACCAGGCCGGCAACAAACAACTGCTCTATACTGGCATTGGCAGATACCCCATAGACAATCATCGGAATTGACGGAGGAATGATGATCGCAAGTGATGCGGATGATGATGTAATAGCCGCCGATAAGGGCGATGAATAGCCGCGCTTTTTCATCTGCGGAATCATGACTGACCCAAGGGCTGCAACATCGGCTACCGCAGAGCCGGAGATCTCGGCAAAGAACAAAGACACGCCGATATTCACCATGCCCAATCCACCACGAACAAAACCGATCAATGCAGCGACAAAATTGATCAGGCGATCAGTAATGCCACCGGCGTTCATGATGGCAC
>CAYMVV010000341.1:0-2284 GCA_964393885.1 uncultured Granulosicoccaceae bacterium
CCTGTCTGTCACTATTGTTCGCAGATGAATTCGCCGACAAAAATCTCCACCTGCTCCTATTGTCAGGCCCGCGTAATCATGAGTATTACCGAGGGCTCACGGCATGAATTAATTTGTACTGCCTGTGGCGCGCCGATTGAGAATACCGTACTGATGGAGGCTAAACCGGCTGCTGCGTCGCCGGTAGCTGTCGCCACCACCCCCAGGCGCATAGAATCTGACAAGTCTGATAAAAAACGCTCCTCAAAATACAAATCCAAAAAAGAAAAATCCGACAAAGAAAAATCGGACAAAAAAAGGCGTAAGAAAAAGCGACGCGGGCTGGGTTACTGGATTCGAGAAGCTATTGACGAAATTGAGGATCTGTTCGACTGATTTTCAGTCGCCTTTTTGTACCCGGCAACTGATGCTCACAGTGCTGGCATTAAGTCATACATTGAGGACCTGGCAGAGCGGGTTAGCAAAGCGGGTTCAACGGACATGTTGCGCCGGGTCAGGCGCCATGCGTCTCCGCCCAGAGGTCGTCACCATTGATCCAGCCTTGCAGCCAGGACTCCAGCGAGTCGCGGTGTGGTATGAATTGCTGTTCCATCGGCTCGCCAATTTCTCTTGCATTTGGGTCAAACCACAGGACAGGGTTGTTCGGTTTTTCAGCACTGAAGCAGGAGTAAACTGCAGAGCCCCATTGGCAAAAGGGGATGACGTCATCTGGCCAGACCCACAATGGGTCAATAGGATCATCCTGTTTTAAATAGTCGTATAAATCAGAGATCGAATCACCTTCCTCTGACAGATAGCCGCCTTTAACACCTAGAATCTGGTGGCCGGGGCCAATGCCCCCGTTCGCTACTTGCAGGTAAATGTCGCGTAATACCAAGGGGAAACTATAGCCGATTGCCTGCTCCGCCTCTTTAACTGCCTCTGCAGTGGCAGTTGTACCGGACGCCTTATTCTTGATTGCCGCAATGAGTGTTGATGACATGTTTTTTTTCTATTATCGGTTTTTGCTATTGTAGTGGTTTCCTGTGGTAAATTCGAATGGCATAACTGCCGCTATTAGCCAAAATATTTGGCTTGAATTCTCAACTCCTCGCTACGATTCCGGCTTTTACAACACCTGCTGGCTTGCGGTTTTAGGATTGTGCAGCAAGGCAGTGCCCTGAGAAACGCCAGAATTTGGTTAAACTATAGCCATCGTGGCGCTGCTGATCGGACCATGGCGGTCAACAGTTCTGTTGTTTTTATAAATTGTGCTTAGCCTGTGATGGCCATATAAATTCGTTACGGCTACTCCTTTCAATGTCGAGGCGCTGAAATTGAGTAAACTTTCTGAAAAATTCATGCACTTATTGTGCGTGCTCTTGTTGTCGACTGCTTCTGCTATCGCGGCTGATCCAGAGCCATTTCTTGGCAAATGGGGGACCGAAGCGCAGTGCTCCGGAGAGTTGATCACCCCCAAGGGGACCAAGCGCGCGGTACCGTTTGATATTCGGCCCGATTGGCTTGGGCATGGCGATGTCTGGTGTCGCCTGAGTTGGGGTGCGGTGGCGCCTGCTGAAAATGGTCACTTTGCAGTGGCCCGTGCGCTATGTGGCGAGGATGCCGTTCGTGATTATGAATTAAGATTCCGACTGAATGGCGATCAGCTAACCCTGAGCTGGAATTTGTTGTTCAACAATGGCCCGTTAATGCGCTGCGAAATATAGTGTGGATGACGGGGTGCATTGCAGTAGCTGCTTGATTCGATCAGAACCGATTCGCTCAGAACCCGAATAGTAACGACAGGTCGTTGATCACAATTTTATGCTACGTGTATCAAGGGGTTGGCGAGATTCCACACAGCAATATAGTTTAGAGCGTTGATCACCCACAGGTCATTAACCAATAGTTGTCCGGAATACTCTACTCATCAGTGATCACCAGATACAACAGGATTGATACCGCGCGCATGGCCGCCAATGATAACCAGACAGGCAAGACCCGTACTACGGTATGAATCAATATGGCTGCCACCACCGAAGCAATCCGGTTCCTATGTTCGCTTCAGTCTAACTCTATGATTGAAAAGGGCTGGTCAGGGTTTGCCCCTGACCTCTCCATAAATTGATTATGAATTGCCCGTACAGGTCACTGGGCTAGGAAGCAGACCTGAGTAATTTCATTATTAGATCGGATCGGGTCATACCGTGTTTAGCGCGTACTTTGTCCAGTTTTTTGATTGATTTTTCATCAATCATTATATTTACCTGGCGTCGGTCGACGGCTGCCTTCGCTTTTTTCTTTG
>CAYMVV010000342.1:0-2283 GCA_964393885.1 uncultured Granulosicoccaceae bacterium
GAGAGAGATCTGAAGCTTGCGGGGCTTGGGCATATCAAGTTACTTCTACAACTGACAACTAACTTAAGATTGCCTGCAACCGGAACATTAGACTGAGAACCATATCTCAGTTTCTTTTTTACGATGCCTGTCCACTTAAGAGCTACATTACCAAAGTAGCTTTAAGTCATTAGTTGGCACTGTGTACCGGATACGTGAGCCGTGTCGGCAACTGGGCTGGAAGAAGAACCGTAGTCTGGCAATGTGCAAGAAACTGCTTGGATGGTGGCCGAGCAGGGAGAGTTAAGATGATATCCTTGAATACGCAGTAGAGCGAAAATGGATGTCCCAGTTGTTTTACAGTTTCTTTTTTACGATGCCTGTCTTCCTGAGAGCTTAAAGTTTATTAAGACAGGCACTATAAAAAGGGAAAAATTATCGAGACATGCACTGTAAAAAGGGCAATAAAATTTATCGAGACAGGCACTGTAAAAAGGGCAACGAAAACTACTACAAGGCTGAATGACCGAATAATTACTTTGATGTGGGACGGTTATGTGATATCCCAGCTTAATTGCTGATGATTTGAACGATAATTATGCTAGAGAAGGATGGATATCAGTGAGACGGGCAGGGTAGAGCTTTCCCGAGTGGGAAAATTGAAGTTGACGTGAATTTGGTTTGCTACTAACCGTAGAGCAACTTGCTGTTACTTCTGTTTATTTGCCTGGTTAGTCCAAAGTGAGTACAAAGCTCTTTGATGGATTCTGCGCTACCGGCAATTCCCCTGAAGCGAGATTCGAATCTGGTGGAGGAAATTTATCGGGACAGGCACTGTAAAAAGGGCAACGAAAACTACTACAAGGCAGAATGATCGAATAATTCCTTTGGTGTGGAACGTTTATGTGATATCCCGGCTTGATTGCCGATGATTTGAACGATAAGTATGCGGGAAAAGTGCAGATATCTGTGAGACGGGCAGGGTAGAGCTTTCCCGAGTGGGGAAAGTGAAGTTGACGTGAATTTGGTTTGCTACTAACCGTAGAGCAATTTGCTGTTACTTCGGTTTATTTGCCTGGTTAGTCCAAAGTGAGTACAAAGCTCTTTGATGGATTCTGCGCTACCGGCAATTCCCTTGAAGCGAGATTCGAATCTGGTGGAGAGTTCAAGCCAGTGATCTGTTGAAATGTCGAGCCTTTGCAGAATGGGTGGAGTAGTTGCGTCAATGGCACCGCGTTTGTCGTCTCTGATAATTCTACCGGTCCAGTCGATCAATTCAACGTAGTCAATGAGGCTGAAAATCAGTCCGCGTGGCATGGGTTGCTGCAGGTAGCCAACAAACGGCATTAGTGATTTTGGTTGAAAAGATTCGGCTTGATCATTGGGTTGTTGATTGGCTTTTTTCTTCCAGTACTCAATGCGCAGTTTGATACTGGTGTGGTCGGAGGTTTCGGGTGTCGTGGCTAAGTCGGCTCGAATGGGATTAAGATCGACGTAGGCCATGGCGCTCAGAACGGCTTTTTCATCGAGTAGAGCTTGCGACTTGTAACGGGACTCCCAGAAGTGACCGGTGCACTCATCTTCCTTGTTTGCACGACGTGCGATATTTTCATTGAGTACTTTCATGAACCAACTGATATCGTGAAGGCGCTTTCTCCAGGTATCGATCAGAACATCAAGCTGTTTGTGTTCGTGCGTTTCCAGTTGTTCTTCGTTGATAAATTTCTGAGAGACGTCTTTTGGTTTGTAGAGCAAATGCCATCGGCGAACGATGTCTTTGGCATCCGCGTTGTTGGCACAATCGCGGTCCACGTGCAGTACGAGATGATAGTGGTTTGAAAGTACAGCAAAGGCAGCCACATCGATATAGAAGATCGAGGCAAGCCTTAACAGATCATGTTCGATCTGATGTCTGCGGTGTTCATAGGAACGACCAGAGACGAAATCTTTACCGCATAAGAAAGCCCGCCTGACACAGCGAGATTCACAATGATAGAAGGGTGTTGCATCGAGAGAGATCTGAAGCTTGCGGGGCTTGGGCATATCAGGTTACTTCTACAACTGACAACTAATTCGAGATTGCCTGCAACCGGAACATTACACTGAGAACCATATCTCAGTTTCTTTTTTACGATGCCTGTCTGCCTGAGAGCTTAAGAGATCACATGCTCTACTGTGCTCGCTGCATAAACAAGGTAACTTCGGCAAACGTTAAACCAAACTTGCGGATGTAGGCTCGATTCATAATGGTGTTATCGTCGAAAGCCCAAATCCAGTCATTAAACCGAACTCGATAGCTTTTGT
>CAYMVV010000343.1:0-2274 GCA_964393885.1 uncultured Granulosicoccaceae bacterium
AAGTCGATAAATCTGCTGAAAGCGCTCGGTTAGTTTTTGGTAGTAACTCATATTGGCAGCTCGCATGCTCGTTGATAGACAGCGTCAAGTGTAATGTAACCCTTCCCTGGATCATATTGGTCTAGGAGCACAGAAACCGACCAAAATCCGGTGCAGCAGAACTTTGCCAAATTTCTGCGAAGGCGACAGAAAGGCTGTGTAAACACGAAGTAGACGTTGCGCCGAGCAAACGGCAATCGCGAGCAAAGATCTCGTATCACCCGCCGCATAGAGAGAACCGATTCGTGACCCGACGCTAATTCTCGCTCATTAACTCACGATTACTTAAAGATTTTTAACCCCAACCGATAAATCTAAGGCTATTGGCAACAATAAGCTCAGTAAAGACCTGCTCCAGGCAGGGACACACTGTTTATCGTGTGCCCGCCTAACCGAATACTGAACACGCCGCACAACTGCGGGGTAATCATTTCGGGTCAACAGGTAATAATTTCGGATCAACAGAAGGGACATCAGAGTGTCAAAAGTCAGCCTTTCCATTTCCGGCGTAGTCGAGGGCATGACCTCCGAGGAAGTACGGCAAAAACTGGCACAATTGTACGGCAAGCCAGAACAACACTTCGAAAAGCTCTGTCAGTCTCTTTTCATCATGCAACAACCCTTTGTGCTGCTGAAGGATATCGAGCAGGAAATCGCAGACAAGCACGAGAAACGCCTGACCTCACTTGGCTTTATCTGCAGTTTTGGCGACAGCGGGTTGTCACTCGTGCCAACTGCAGCACCCGAAAACGTCGCAGCCACTGCGACCTGTCCATCATGTGAACAGCCCTGCGGCGATGAAGCCAATTGTCAACACTGTGGTGTGTTTATAGAAAAATTCCTGAAGCAGAAAGTAATTGATGAGGAGTTGCAGAAAAAACTTCAATCGGCTTCAAACAGCCATGAACGGATACAAAAGTTTCAGGCAGAGCAAGCTGAGAAAGAAAAAGAACAAACCAAAGCCAGTAAGGAGAAGGCGCAAAGCGACACACCAAAACCTGAAATCGACAACAATGAAGCAGATGAGGCCATCTCTGATTCAAACAACGTCGACGACTTCAAAGCCACTTACAAAGAAAAACGCAACAACACTGTATACGCTGCCCTGGCGGCCGCGGCTATCGTTGCAGGGGGCGGCGGCTATTTCGCATACGACCACTTTACCAACAGATATGTAAGCGATGCACCAGAACAATTGGCAAGCGTGGAACAACCATCAAATCCGTCACTATCCGAAACAGTGAAGAATAATGCCAGTGGCGACTCGGTCAACGTCAACTCCACTGCGACAGAGGAGATTGTCGAGGTAATCGAAGAAACGCTATTCGATCAATGGTCCGATCGCAAGCGCGAAAACCGAACGCTGAAGACTCAAATTCAAAAACTGGTCGATGAAGATATGCTGGCTTCGGCATCTGGGCTGGTCGCGGGTAAAACGGATCCCAGGCTCCAGGTTTACGGTAGACAGGAGCTTATAAAAATCCAGGGCAACAACGATCAAACCGACAGAAAAATGCTCAACGCCTATATGCTTGTACTGGCACTGGAAGACCCAGCTGATCGTGTCGCTGCAACGCTTAATCAATCGAGCGTCTACAGCCAGTTTAATCGCCATAGTGAGGCAACTAAAACCTATGATCAGGCAGCCAGAATAGCGCTGGCTATCGAAGATCCGGAGCAGCGCATTTTATCGGAAACAGCGCTCGCAGAGCACCACGTTGAGTACGGCAATCTGGCAGGTGCGCGTTCCAGATACCAGGCTGCAAAAAAACAGACGCAGCTTTTATCCCCTGAGCGTAAAACCGCAGCGACAGCGTACATTGCAACAAGCGAAGTTGCCCACGGATTGACAGGCGATGCCGAATCTACTGCTTTACAAATAGCGGATTCGGATGTTCGGGAGAAAACACTTCTTACCATCACTGATATCGTAGCCCGCAACAAAGCTACCGGGATACCAGAACTCGCTGCCGGACGAGATGGTACAGATCAACAGGGAACAGGGAACAGGTGATAAACTGATCGACGACCTGATAAAAATGAATGAGGAAAACAAAAAGAAACTAGAGGCGGCCGGGGCATTACTGGGGCAGTAACAGCCAGCTCATCGCGCGGCCGGACTGGAATGCCCGGCTAGGTTTGGTGATACTAAACAGTGCCTGCGCTAGCGCCGTACTTGTAGAAAAAAAGGGCGCCGAGGGACGCCCTGAATTTTCACGCACATTTTATTATTAT
>CAYMVV010000344.1:0-2242 GCA_964393885.1 uncultured Granulosicoccaceae bacterium
CGACTCCCTATGTGTTCAGTGAAGAAGATGCCACCGCAATGGCTGAAGCCGGTGCAGATATTATTGTGTGTCATCTGGGGCTGACGACAGGTGGTTCTATAGGCGCTCACACTGCACTGACGCTTGAGCAGTGTCCGGCTTTAGTAGACAGCTGGTCGGAGGCTGCACTGAAGGTGAATAAGGATGCCATCATACTCGTGCACGGTGGTCCGGTGGCAATGCCGAACGATGCCGAGTATGTGTTAAAGCATACAAAAAACTGCCATGGTTTTTATGGTGCGTCGTCAATGGAGCGATTACCGACGGAAGTGGCGTTGACCGAGCAGACGCGTACATTCAAGTCGATTAGCTTCTAGGCTGCGGAGATCTGGCATGGCGGGACAGTTTATCGGTGTTCTGATTCTGTGGCTGATTGTTGCAGTCATTGTTGTTGCGGTGGCCGTGTGGTTACTGAACTGGTTGTATCATCGCTCGACCAAAGATGTATCGTTTGTTCGCACCGGCCTGGGCGGTGAGAAAGTGGTCATCAATGGTGGTGCACTGGTGCTGCCGATTGTGCATGAGGTTACACCGGTAGATATGACTGTACATCGCCTGCGGGTCGTGCGTGAAAATGAAAACGCACTGATGACGCGTGACCGGGTTCGTGTTGATATAGATGCCGATTTTTTTGTGCGTGTGAGTTCCAGTCCTGAGGGGGTGTCAGCGGCTGCCACAACACTTGGACGACGAGTCACACAAGAGGACGGTTTAAGCGAGTTACTCGAAGGGAAGTTTGTCAGCGTATTGCGCGCTATTGCAGCGGAAACAGATCTCGACGAGCTGCACGAAAAACGCGGTGCGTTTATCGACAGCGTGGCTGAGCGTGCCGCGGTATTGCTGGCACCGAATGGACTGGAGCTGGAGTCTGCGGCAATTACCGATCTGGATCAAACCGAACTCGAATACTTTAACCCGGCCAACCGCTTCGATGCCGAGGGTCTGACCACATTGATTACCACCATTGAGGAGCGGCGAAAAAAGCGCAACGATATCGAGCAGACCGCGCTGCTGCAAATACGTGCGCGCAATCTGCAGGCGGAGCAGGAGTCATTGCAGATAGAAAAACAAAGCACCTCGGCCAGACTCGCTCAGGAAAGGGAAATTGAAGAGATGCGTGCGGTGCAGCGTGCCGAAGTTGCCCGCGTACAGGCGGAGCGTGACGCTGATGCTGCTGCGGCAAGAATAGCCTCTGAAGAATCAACCAGTGCTCGGGAGATATCGCGTCGGCAGTTTGTCGAACAGGCCGAAATAGCTGCTCGTGAAGAAATAGAACAGCGACGTATTGAACACGAACAGTCGATGGAACTGGCGCGCATAGAGCGAGAAAAACGGGTACGTGCCAGTGAGATCGCTGAACGTGCCTCAACCGAGGCGGCACAGTTGCAATCGGAGCAGGAAGTTCAGGCACAAAAAATAGCCTCGGAAGAAGCGACTTCCACCCGCGATATTGAACGCGCACAAAGAATAGAAGCAGCTAGTATCGCTTCAAAGAAAGAACTCGACAGTGCTCGCATAGCGCACGAGGTAGCGACCGAGAGGGCGCGCATAGAGCAGGAAAAGTCTATCAAGTCATTGCGTATAGGCGAACAACAGGTAGTCGCTGAAGCGGAAATAGCCTCGCGTGAAGAAATAGAACGGGCGCGGATTGCATCTGATCGATCGATCGAGGAAGCGCGAATTTTACTGGAGCGTGATACCCGCAGGCTGGAAGTCGAGCGTGCACTTGCACTGGAACTTGCAGAGATAGAAAAGGAAATGCAGTTGCTGCAAAAGCGTGCTGAGGAGAATGCTCAGAGAGTGGAAACAGCGGAGGCAGAAGCACGAGCGGCTGTCGCTGCAGAGGCGATTGAAACCGGCAAGGAAACTGAAATTGCCAAGCGTATTGCCGCGGTTGATCGCTTGATGGCAGAGAAAGATGCTGATATGGCCCGAATCGCTGCCGAGGCTGACAAGATTCAATCCGCCGTTACTGCAGAGGCAGAGCGATTGATGAATGAAGCGGATAACATGCTGACTGCTGATGCACGTACAGGTCGTCTGCGAGTGAAAATGCTGGAACGACTGGAGGGTATTATTCGCGAGAGTGTGCGTCCGCTCGAGAACATTGACGGGATTAAGATCGTGCAGATGGGCGGCATGGCCGATAGCAAGGGTGGCGGTTCAACTGTCGCACGTTCACCCACTGATGAAGTCATCGACA
>CAYMVV010000345.1:0-2230 GCA_964393885.1 uncultured Granulosicoccaceae bacterium
GTCAGTGAAATTGCGGACTTTGAGTTGAGCTTAAGTAGATTTAACGACCAATCTCTGGTGATCGGTGCAATGGCAAGAATGCCTGCACTTGCAGCGTCAATTGCCACACCTTGCGCAACTATGTCAGAGAAATAGAAAGACCTATTGACATTGATAGTGTTTTTACAACGGGCGATTCTAACGACATTGATTTCTCGGTTTAAAATGGGTAAACGCTCGCCAAAGCACAGCGGTTCTGGGCAGGAGTTTAATCAATACCACGGTTTTGCGAGATTTTTATGATGAGTGTCGGCAATGACACTAGCTCAACACCCTCATAGGCCCCGAGATCATTACCAAATATGACTTAGCTGAACGGAAGGCAGATGACAAGCCTTCCGTTCGATTGGCGCCCATCACAGAAGACAGTGAAGGATAGCAAGAGAACGGCTATATATCGTCTAAGTGCCTAAACCTGCCCAGGAGCGCGTTGAGTGCAACGCCCCCTTTATGAATTAAATCAATTATAAAAGGTAAACAGATGGTATCGAAGTGCTCACAAGCACCATCTCAATAAGCTTCTGATACTATTCACTCTACAAAAACACTCTCAAGTTCAGTCCGATTGATATTATCCATTGTGTTCTTAAAGATTTCATCAGGCGACGGCGCTTGATTCATCTCACTGTTCGAAGTGGCTCCTGCAAGTATTGCCAAACCCACTACACCAACAAGCGCCCATAAGGCCGATTCATTATCTGATGACTTGGCGAATTGTTGAGCATGCGCTAGCGAGCTTCTTCTGTTCGCGTCCTCTAGTTGAATACTTGCCTCATCGCATAATTCCCTGGTGTAGGGAAGTACTTCCCTATCTCCAAAGTGGCTGCACGCTGTTGCTCTACGAAAATACATTGCCTCGGTTTCTATCAGTGAACTCATTCTACGAGTTTTGAGTAACTCTGTTTTGTCCATAAACCGATGTATATAGCCTGCGGCAATATACGAAGACTGAATTCCATAGTCGCCCGCTGTTGCGTGTAAGATAAGTGCCCTGTTGACATTATAATGAATGCTGGCAGGGGCTGCAGAAAGCTCCCCGGCTTTTTTTGCTATCAGTCCAAGTTTAATGTCACTCTCAGTAGGGATATATAATTCACGCTGTCTCTTATTCCTCTCTTTTAGGTCTATCTTTTTTTTCTTATATAAATTTTCCAATGCGATATATCTACGGGTTTTGTCGATTTCAAGAAATCTAAAGCCTTTCTGCACTATCTGCGGATTCCCTTTGGACTTTTTCAACGTTTCCATGCCATGCTTGCGCAAGTCTTCCGGCGAATATCCATAATCAACGGTGACTTTGGTTAGAACATCATTTCCTCTGCCATATTCATCTTTATAAGTTTTTCTGATATCACTACCCGGATCCAAAGCTGCACTATATAGCTCATCCAGGGTCCGTCCTGCCTTCTGCAAAAGAGGTGCGGCACTCAGAAAAAACGCCCCCATTTCAAGCTCCTTCAGGTTGCCGTTGGCGTTCGCTAAATAGTATTGTCCGGCTTCCAGGAGCTCTTGCTCTGATATCCCCTGCTCGCTTAGGTATGCCGCAGAAGGATAGATGATTCCCTTCTTCCAATCGGCATTTTCGATAGACATTGCGGCATCGTACAATTCATTAAAAGATCTACCATTGGAAGACTTCAGATCCGCCAGCGCAGCATTACAACACAAAATGTATAATCCGGAATAAAAAAGAGAAAAAAATATGTTTTTCGCCATAGTAATCTTCAATGTTAATTAGCGTGGGAATCAAGTATTCAAATAAATAGCTGAATACTAGTTGGATCGTACCACCTAATGTGGGCAAAATCTGTAGAAGTATGAACACTTTGGTAACAAGGCACTCATCTTTTTCATATCGTCAGCGCTGGCCACGTGTGTAAATACGGAAACTCGCAGAAAAAAAGGCAACATCTGATCCATGGCGTGCTTTTGAAAACCGGTTTTGCATGATGGACTCCGTTTTTACGGAGACCATCTTTCAGCTAACGCTGTGCTGCGCTGGCAGTGCCGATTTGTTCCTTTCCAGACTGTGTGAAGTAATCGAATCTTATTATCAATCCCAAGCAACTAACGTAAAAGCGGACATTCGATTACGATCTACGCACTCTTCGTAGTAAAGGAAGCAATATCAGCAAACTAGTTCGGTGAATACACCGCCACCCGACTCCGTACTGGTTACTGCGGTGTTCGA
>CAYMVV010000346.1:0-2223 GCA_964393885.1 uncultured Granulosicoccaceae bacterium
GTAACCCGGCGACACGCACTTCAAAAAACTCATCGAGGTTACTGGCTGATATACACAGATAGCGCAGGCGCTCAAGCAGTGGAATGTTTGGATCACGAGCCAGCGCCAGCACTCGTACATTAAACTCAAGGAATGATAGCTCGCGATTTATATAGTGCTTTGGTTCGGCCAGATGCTGTAAATCGAGCTTTGTCGATTGCGCTGAAGGGTCAGGCGCAGGTACTTTCTTTTTTACAGCCCTTGTCTTTTTTTCAGTCCCGCGGTTTGACGAATTACGGTTTTCGGAATCAGGGTTTACCGAATTACGGCTTGGCTTGTCGCTGTCTTGCGCAGTGCTTTTTTCTGAATCGTTTTTGTCTGAGCCGGCTTTTGATGAACTGCTTTTTTGCGAACCGCTTTTTTCTGAACCGCCTTTTTCTATACCTCCTTTTTCTATACCTCCTTTTTCTATACCGCGGGCATCAACATCGTCAGCAGGTGCATCGTCCTTGCCTGGCAGGCTTTGCTGCTTGCCATCCACTCTGGTGCTATTGGCGTTACTCATACAGCACCCTCTGACCGGCTGACAGCATTGCCGTGCTTTTCGCTAAATGCGATTAACTCGGGAAAGAAGGTATCAAAGCCTCGTTTTAACGCGGCTTCGTTTTGCCATAAAAAAGGGGCTGCTGTTGCCAGTGGCTGCATGCTTTGACGACGTTGAGATAAACGCCACAACGTCAGATCTATATGCGATCGGTGCTGATTGTTTTGCAATATTTTTTCGCTGCGCAATATGGGCGCGAATCGCCTCAGATTGTCTGGCAACATCGCATCGTGACTGGCCAGAGATTCGTGCACCAGATCCACATACTGCTCCAGTGGCATATCAGAGTAGGTATCCCAGTCCAGAGCCAGGAAATGATCATAGGCAACATCTACTATGATGCCAGCGAATCGACGGTGTGGCGCTGCAAACAACGCACGTGCAGCAATATTGGTATCGTGCTGATCAGTATAGGAGTCAATCGACCGGTGGTGTCGGATTGCAGCCTGCACCGTATCGCTGAAACCCTCGAGCCTGGAGCCACGCACAAAATCACCGCATAGCTGTCCCACTATCGCAGACGGTTGCGCTCTACCCAGAAAAACATGTGCAAGAAAATTCACTGCGTACTTTAGCCAGCCGTCATGTGTATGAATAAGGGATTGTCAGCCATGTTCACGAGTGTAATCGCAATAGCTGGCCAAAAGACCACTTGCGCAGTAAATCATTCATTCCGTGGATTACACTATGTATCATAGAACAGCCTGGCGCTCAGAGTAACCTGCAGACCAGCCAACACCGATCACAGCGAATCCTGAAAATGAACGAAACCGAAGCCGAACGCTTTAGCCGCCACACCAATCTGGCAGAAATAGGTGCTGCCGGGCAGGAAAAAATACTCAACAGTACCGCGCTGATCGTGGGACTCGGCGGGCTCGGCAGTCCTGCGGCAATTTATCTGGCGGCGTCAGGCGTTGGCAAGTTGATATTTGCCGACTTTGACGTCGTTGAATTCTCCAATTTGCAAAGGCAAATAGTGCACAACACAGAAAGTGTCGGCACGCTAAAATCGCAATCGGCGCGTCAGACCTGCCTTGCGATCAACCCGGACATTGACATTCAAACCATCGATGAGGTGCTCGACGCTGAATCTCTGGAGGAAATCGTGCCGCAGTGCGATGTCGTGCTTGAGGGCAGTGACAATTTCCCTACCCGATTCGCGGTCAATGAGGCCTGCGTAAAGCACGGGGTACCGCTGGTGTCTGGCGCTGCAATACGCTTCGACGGGCAAGTGTCGGTTTTTTGCGGCCACAAGGATGACGCGCCGTGCTATCGCTGCCTCTATGGCGACAGCGACATGGAATCGGCGGATACCTGTGCCCAGACCGGCGTGCTGTCACCCGTGGTCGGCATGGTCGGCACGGTGCAGGCGACCGAGGCACTTAAAATTCTCGGTGGCTTTGGCAAAACCCTTGAGGGACGCCTGCTGTTGCTCGACGGGCTGTCCATGGAGTGGCGTGAAATTCAACTGGGCAAAAATCCGAAGTGCCCGGTATGTAGCTGCCGGAATGTGGCAGCGTAGAGGCGTAGGCGATTACCTAAGCCCGCTAATGAATATTACCTGACGCATCGCCCGGTGCACTGGCGGTAAACGCATTAGCGCGGAAAATCGTATCCACATCAATGCTGTCAAACACCTG
>CAYMVV010000347.1:0-2212 GCA_964393885.1 uncultured Granulosicoccaceae bacterium
CCAGTAGAACGCCGTGCGGATCCAGCAGACCATAAAAAGCCTGTGTGTGGTCATAAATAGTGCGAATATTTTGCATTATTACTACTCTGGCACTAGCCCGAATTATTCACGAAATTGACGGCATCTCACTTGATCTTTGATTCCACAGCAAATTTTTTCTTTTGCAAATATCAGTAAGTATTCGTCGCAAGAAGAAAATTCCCTGTGAAAACAAATCTCTGCGCGATATGCTCGCCAATTCATGAATAGTTCGGGCTAGAAGCCTTTGCGCTTTAACCCTGTTATGAATATTCGAAGTGCATGTTGCCATAGCGTTGAGTGCACTATCACAGACATATCTTGACGCCCCGGTTATGTCAAGCAACAGTTATCTCTAACGCTTAAAAAAGCGCCCTGTTGTTCCTGCTTCACACCGGAATCCTCGTCTATCTGGTTGTAAAATCAATTTGTGTAGACGAGCAGTGCGGACAGGGCAGTGCGGACATGCATGTCAGGCCTTCACTGACACCCGATCAACTGCGCAAGCAGATGCGGTGCAATGTCGACAACACTGCCATGCAGGTTGACCTGGGTAGAGGGATAAAAGAAGAGGAAATCGTAATCAATCCGGGCTACGCCTATCCAGCTTACGGTGTACCGAGCCATGAAACCAATGAGGCGATGCGCCTTGCGGCCAGAACAGAGGCAATGATCATCGATCCTGTCTATGAAGGTAAGTCTATGCAGGGAATGATTGATCTGGCTAAAAAAGGCTTTTTCAAAAGGGCTCACTCGTACTGTACGCACACCTGGGTGGTGCACCTGTGCTAAATGGCTACAGCTACACTACCGAAATGGATAGGAAGTTACGCTGTTAAGAAGACGGAAGACAGAATCTGACAGCTACTGCATCGTCTGTACTCAGTATTCCGTCCTCCGTCCTCTGATTAAACGCGGGTAGATCAAGATCTAAAGCAAGAGCAATATCATTTGTTTCTTTTACCCAGAGAGTAGGCCATGCCTCCGCTCGTGGTTGCCAATACTTCAAACCCGCATTGCGAGAATATTTTTGTAGAACCTTTATCCCATGGATTGGACATGAGTAAGCAGGCATTGACTACCTGAACACTGACGGCCGTGCATCAACCCATGCCGCATTTGCCGACCCGGACTCCGCTACAGCGGCCACGGCAGCCATTGAGCGCAAGCCATCTTCGGCGCGTGGAAACAGATTGGCGGCAGGGTCGATGTCTCTTCCCTCTTTGTGGGCGTGGATCGCTTCGGATAAGTCTTTATAGATGTTGGCGAACGCCAGTGGCATTCCTTCGGCATGACCTATGGTTACACGGGTGGTGCGATCAGCCTCTGGGGATAAATCGTTCTCGCCACGTTCAATGATCTGCAATCGTTCGTTTAACGGCATGTAGTAAAGTTGATTGGGCTGTTCCTGTGCCCAGCGCAGTCCGCCGGTTTCGCCGAATACCTGTATGGTTAAACCATGCTGGCGTCCAATCGCTATTGATGATGTCCATAGTCGACCTACGGTGCCACCATCCATGCGAAAGTTAACCATGGCGTCGTCTTCAAGTTCACGCGAGGCAATGCATGAGACTGTATCTGCCGACAGTGTGGTGACTTCCTGGCCGGTAACAAAACTAGCCATGTGCATCGCATGTATACCGCAGTCGGCAAACTGCGCCGATACACCAGCCTGCGCCGGATCATAGCGCCAGCGTACACGCGGGTTATCTGCGTCTGCAGCGTCGGCATGGTGACCGTGTGAAAACTCTGCCTTAACCAGTCTGATCTTACCCAGATCACCACGGGCAATCATCGCACGCATATGTCTGACCAGTGAGTAGCCGGTGTAGCCGTAGTTCACCGCGCATAAACTGCCACTGGATTTTGCGATTTTTACGATCTCTTCGCCTTCTTCAACGGTCATGGTCATCGGTTTTTCGCACAGTACATGAAAGCCTTTTTGCAAAAACGCTTTGGTAATTTCAAAGTGGGTGGAGTTAGGGGTGGCAACGGTAACCAGATCAATGCGGTCATCTCTGTCGCTTTCGGCGTCGAGCATTTCGCGCCAGTCGCCATAAGCCCGGTCAGCGGCAAGCCCGAGACGGGTGCCGTACGCTTTGCCTTGCTCCGGGCGATGATCGAGTGCGCCTGCACAAAATTCGAACAGGTCATCAAGACCAGAACCCAGCCGGTGTGCAGGTCCAATCTGACT
>CAYMVV010000348.1:0-2158 GCA_964393885.1 uncultured Granulosicoccaceae bacterium
ACAGTTGTGCGCTTGGCATAGTGTTCGGGCTGGCTCTCTACGTTAGTGGCAGCCTGTCTCGTATCGATGTGTCCTGGTCTTTCTTCGCGATGGCTGCGCTTTCTGCTACCGGTTGCAGTATCGCCGCCTACCGAGTGTTGTCAGGTAGGTAAAATTGTCGTCGTGCGAGCCCGAACTGTTCATGAATTGGCGAGCATATCGCGCAGAGATTTGTTTTCACAGGGAATTTTCTTCTTGCGACGAATACTTACTGATATTTGCAAAAGAAAAAATTTGCTGTGGAATCAAAGATCAAGTGAGATGCCGTCAATTTCGTGAATAATTCGGGCTAGGAGTCTGCGCGGCAGAAATCCGCGTAGCGAGAGCGTGCCATGACGAGGGCCTTGCTCTGGAACCACGGGTACGATTATTTGTGGCGCATAGTTATTCATATGCAACGAAAATGATCGATAAAAACGCACCGTCATGGCGCGATCGCAGTAGTGGAGCTTCTGCCGCGCAGGCTCCTAGGAGCTTGCGCGGCAGAAGTCTGCGTAGCGAGAACGTGCCATGGCGAGGGCCTTGCTCTGGAACCACGGGTACGATCATTTGAGGCGCATAGTTGTTCATACGTAACGAAAATGATCGATAAAAACGCACCGCCAGGGTGCGTTCGCAGTAGCAGAGGTTCTGCCACGCAGGCTCCTAGATTCGATCAAAAATTGAGCCGGCGCTTGGTGTGGTCAGCCGGTGATAAATGCGTGTTGCAGACGAGTCTGTTAAGCCTGCTATATAGTCACATAGGATACGGTTCGGGTTTTCATTCTCTTCTGATTCGCGGTAGACATCGGGTGGTAGTAGTCGTTGTTTGTTGTGCTGGCAGATATCAAATATTTTCAGAATAACCCGCTGGCCTCGATACTGTAGTGCCTGTAGTTCCGGTCGCATTATCACCTGGTCCATAACGAATTTTTTTAGCAGCTTCAACAAGGCTTCTGCATCCGGGTCCATCACGGCCTGTAGTCGCAGTAAGGGATGCTCGAAGTCTTTGGACTGCTGAATATCGATATGATCGATCAGATAGCCGACGAGTTTACTGATCGCATGCTTTCTGCTTTTGTTGGCTCCACTAAACAAATTATCCGTATAAAAATCCTGCTTATCGGCTATGGGGTTGTTTTTTATTTCCGTTAGCGGCTGCAGAAAATATCTTTCCCATTGCGATGGTGAGAGCAGCGACATCGCGATGGCATCTTCAAGGTCATGGACGCCATAGGCAATGTCGTCGGCCAGTTCCATTATGGAGGTGTCGAGGCTCTTGTAGCAGGTTTTGGCGTGGCCACCGGGTTTGGACATACTGTGCTGGAAGCGCTTTCGATCTTCAGCCGAAAATGGCGCCAGTGTCCAGTCGAGTACCTCTCTTTCATCCTCGTAAATGCCCTTTGGCGGATGCCAGTGGTCAATATTCAGCGCATGGTTTGCGGCAGGACCGGCCAGTGTGTTTGTCTGATCGCCCGTTGTCTGAAAAGCGGGCGCAGACGCTGAGTAGTTCGCCAGCTCTGTGCAAAACCCGGGGTACTTGATTACACTCAGTGTCGATCGACGCGTCAGATCAAGTCCGTTGCTCTCGGAGTATTCACCCAGTCTTGCGAGTATGCGCAAGGTTTGTCCGTTGGCTTCAAACCCGCCGTCGTTGCGCATCATATAGTTGAGCGCCACCTCGCCACCGTGGCCAAACGGAGAGTGACCGATGTCGTGTGCCAGGCATGCCGCATCAATCAGGCTCGGCGGCGCGATCCACTCCATAAGCTCGGCTTTTATGTTGTTATCGGTGCAGTTGCCTTTGACGTGCTCGACAATGCCCGAGCCGATTTGGGCGACCTCAAGTGAGTGGGTCAGGCGCGTGCGATAAAAGTCGCTCTCGCCCAATCCCAGTACCTGTGTCTTTGATTGCAACGCTCGAAACCACGCGCTGTGTATGACGCGCGCACGATCACGCTGAAAGTGACTTTCAATGGTCCCCGCGTTAAAGCGAGTGCGTGTTGACGTTCGTGCCTGTGACCGGCGCGCAATCCAATCTTCCAATCGTTTGATACCTGAGCTGTTCGAAGTGAGTTGCTGACAGCGCGTTGCAGCATAACGCATCGGCGCGCGCGGAGTTTACGATTATTGTTTCTGC
>CAYMVV010000349.1:0-2155 GCA_964393885.1 uncultured Granulosicoccaceae bacterium
ACTTCTGAGGACATGGATGGTTCCGGTGGAAATTGGAATCTGTCATTATGGCTACTGCGCACTGATGAATAAAGTAGACGTTGGAGTTTGACAGGCTGACCTGTGCAGTATTTTTCGTGTCACTGCCATCGTGACACGGCGATCCTGTACCCGCGATACCGTGTCCTCGCGATACCGTGTCCTCGCGATACCGTCACGGCGGCGGCTAAAACTCTTATGATCTGCGTATCCAGCGTTGAAATAGATTCTCATCCATACTTTATAAATGGGCAAAAATGGCTGACGCGGCAGATGTCGATCGACAATACGCACTAACACAAATCAATGCCGACTGGCGGGCAGTGCATCAGGCAACCCTGTTGTTCGTTATCAATGATGGAAATGTTCTTTTAATTCGTAAAAAGCGCGGTCTGGGTGCGGGTAAAATAAATGGGCCGGGCGGCAAGCTGGATGCAAATGAAACACCCAGACAATGTGCAATTCGTGAAGTTACCGAAGAACTGTGCATTGACGCGATCGACCCGCAAGCCAGAGGGGAGCTGAAATTCCAGTTCATCGACGGATACTCAATTCATGTCCATGTTTTTGTATCCCGACAATACCGTGGGCAGCCGACGGAAACGGAAGAGGCGATCCCACAGTGGTATCCGATATCCCGTGTCCCCTATGGTGAAATGTGGGCGGACGATGCGGTATGGTTGCCCGAAGTGCTCGCGGGCTCCAGTGTCGATGGACGCTTTGTATTCGAGGAAGACAAACTGCTGGAGTACGAGGTTGTTTTTGCGGCATGAGATTTTAGATTGTCTTTCTGTCAACCCGGATTAGTCTTTTGCCAGTGTCATCCATAAAATTCATATCTGCGTACTGACAAAACAGTCTTTCACTGGCAAATAGCGAAAAAACAATGAACCCGGTTTCGAAATCTCTCCTTATCACCAGAGCTAGGTCAGCTTTGCAGTCTCTGTTCATTGGAGACGCGCTGTCTATGCCTGTGCACTGGTTTTATAATCCAATGGATATTCAACGAGCGTTTCCAGGTGGCATCACGCAGATGGAGGCTGCACCTGACAGGCATCCATCATCAATAATGTCTCTTCATTCAACCGTAGCCGGGGGTCGCAAGACAAAGCCAAATCGCGAACACAGCAATGGTTCCGTGCCGGAAATTGTTGGAGATATTATCCTGCGTGGGAAACGACAGTATTGGGGCATTGCGAATCAGCATTATCATCGCGGCATGCAGGCGGGCGATAATACTCTCAATGCCTGTTGTGCAAGAGTGATGATTCGATGTTTGATCAGTTCTGATGGTGAGTACAGCAAACAGCAGTTTCTCGATGACTACGTAGCATTTATGACAGCAGAAGATCCGCAGCACCCGGATACCTATGCAGAGTCCTGGCATCGTGGCTTTTTTGCTCGGCGAGAGAGTGGATACCCGCTTGATCAATGCGGTGCAGTAACCCATGACACACCTTCTGTCGGTGGACTGGTGGCGATTGTGCCACTGGCGTTAAAGCTGCTGCTTGGCACAGACGACAGTGCACAGGATAACACTGCAGATAAAGCATCTGGCGGCACGGTAGCCCCACTCACTGCGGACAAGGTAGAGCGGGTATGTAAAACATGCAGAGAGCAGTTGATGCTTACCCATCCCGATGAGTTACTGGCAAGGGTTTGTCACGCGATGGTTGTGCTCTTTTCCGAGCTGTTGCACCGCACAGAGTCGGATGACGTGTTGCCAATGCTGGAGCGTGCCAGTCGATGTATTAGTGGTGTTGATTTAAAAAAGCTTTGGCAAAAGGCGCCCGGTGACATGCATGTTGTTGGAGGGACCTATTCCACGGCCTGTTACATCACCGACTCATGGCCATCATTGTTGTATCTGGCGGGAAAGTATCAGCACAGTGCAGAAGCTGCAATGCTTGCCAATACTAACCTGGGTGGTGAAAATGCGCACCGGGGATCCGTGCTGGGTGCAATTGTTAGTATTATTCAGGGAGAGACTTCAGAGCGTTTGCTAAACCAGCTGTTACACAGGGATGAACTGACTGGCGAAATTGAGCAACTGATAGCAGCGTAAATAATTCGAGTTTAAGCGTGCCTGACTCATTTTACCTGGCCCTTTTAACATAGCCCTTTCAACAAGGCTCTT
>CAYMVV010000350.1:0-2141 GCA_964393885.1 uncultured Granulosicoccaceae bacterium
CTAGCGACCGATGTTCTTTTCCTGCTGCATTTTCTCGGTTATTTGCTGCAATACCTTGGCAAGCTCCGATTGATGCTGAAAGTGAATGTGAAGTGGTTCCTCACGGAACTCCAGTTCCTGATCGAGTTCCAGTTTAAAACGGTAAAGCTGACTGTTTAGCTGATATAAACCTGATTCAAATCGGGCGGGCTCGGTTGAAAAGCGAGACACGGGTTTCACAGCTTTTTTTGAGTCTTCTGTTGTTGCCTCAATTTTTTGCTGAGCTGGCGAATCAGTGTTTGGCTGGTCCCGGGGATCATTTTTTACCAGAAACAGTCTATTGGTTTTTTCCGCTCCACCGCTGGTTTCAGATTTGGTCTGCGACTCATCTGAGATGCGATCGGTTAGTACAGGAATGTCTGCCGGCACATCGCTAATCGTTTTATCGATTGCCTGATTTGTTATTTGTTCTGACAGCTCGTTAGTTTCGTTTGTTGCATCGTTTGCGGCAGCTGGTAATTCTGATCCCGGGTGTCTTTCATTGGCCAGCAGCGACCGAAATTTAACCATCAAACCCGACAACTCTTTCAGCTTTTGATCAAAATCATCGCGAATGTCCTGCTGAAGGATTGCAATCTCCCGGCTTATCCGTCGCGAACCATGGTTGTCGGATTCTGGCCGAGAATCATCAGAGGATGGTATTGGCATCTTAAAACCTGATAGAAGTTGATCGTCGCGACAAAAAATTCGCGTTTCAAAACCTATCGGCCACGAATTGTGACGATTGAGTGGCGCAGAGCACGATAACCACTCAACTCACTTAAAGGTATGATTGAGGCAAGTGAGTTAATCCTTTGACCTTACTGTTATAAATTTGTGATTAAAGAGACGGCGACCTTCGCTGTTTTTTATGTTGAAAATTACGGTGGCATGCAATGTTGTGTGACACATCTGGCAGGAAATTTCATGTCCATCAAAGCACGGTTTACTGAAGGCGTTGCGTTAAGCGATAGTTGTGCAACCGGTATAAAAAAGATCAGTTCGTCGTCACAGAGTGTGTTGTCGATGCAGGATGCCGAAACTGCTTTCGCAGAGATATCGCAATGGCCAGGCTATCAGCCGACCCCGCTAAGGTCGCTGGATGTATTGTGTGATCACGTTGGTTGCGCTGAAGTGCTCTACAAGGATGAGTCAACGCGATTTGGTCTGGGTAGCTTCAAAGCGCTCGGTGGTGCCTATGCGGTATTACGTTTGGTGGCACATCAATATCGTGAGCAACGTGGTAAGGCTGTTAGCCTCGCCGCTATCCGTCAGGGAGAATTGTCCGAATTCACAGCTTCGATGACGGTGACCACTGCGACGGACGGAAATCACGGTCGTTCGGTTGCCTGGGGGGCGCGCAATGCGGGTTGTAATTGCCGGATCTACATCCACAGGGAAGTAAGCGAAGGTCGAAAAGAGGCGATGGAAGCATTGGGTGCCACTGTCGTTCGTATCGATGGCGATTACGATGAATCGGTCCGACACTGTGCAACCGAATCGTCGACAAATGGCTGGCATGTGGTATCAGATACTTCGTATGGCGACTATATGTCAGTGCCCCGCGATGTTATGGCCGGCTACACCGTCATAGCGTCTGAGGTACTGCAACAAACAGATAAGCCAATAACACACCTGTTCGTACAGGCGGGAGTGGGCGGACTTGCAGGCGCTGTCGCCGCTCGAATGTGGCTGGAACTCGACGATCATCGACCCACGATAATTCTGGTGGAGTCCGAGTATGCCGACTGCTGGTTGCAAAGTTTCCGTCGACAGGAGCCAACGGCAGTTTCGATCGAACGCGAAACCGTCATGGCCGGACTGTCTTGTGGAGAAGTGTCTGTGCTTGCATGGGATATCCTGTCGCGGTGTGCTGACCATGTGATTACACTCCCGGATCGTGATGTAGCCACGGCGATGAAGTTGTTCTCAGATGGTCAGATGGGAGGTGGTAGTATCGAGGCCGGTGAGTGTGCCGTACCTGGCGCGCTTGCATTGATGTGCTGTGGGCATGACAGTGAATTGCAAAAGATGGTTGGAATCGGTTCGGATAGTCGCGTTGTGTTGTTGGGTTGTGAAGGGGCAACTGATCCTGTGGTTTACAGGCGATTGCTGGAGTCTGT
>CAYMVV010000351.1:0-2129 GCA_964393885.1 uncultured Granulosicoccaceae bacterium
ATGTTGAAGATTCCGCTACTTGCCAAAATCATTCGCGGTTCGAATGCCGCGCAGTTTGCACGA
The DNA here is from genome assembly GCA_964393885.1 of uncultured Granulosicoccaceae bacterium. GTDB lineage: Bacteria > Pseudomonadota > Gammaproteobacteria > Granulosicoccales > Granulosicoccaceae. Next base: position 64 of record CAYMVV010000351.1, read on the forward strand.
ACCTTATCGATTCTTGCGGCCAGTGGCGTGCCCGTGCTGGATGCACTTGGTATCGCTTCCCAGGTGCTAACCAACCGACCTATGCGCTCGGCTGTAAAAAAGGCCGCCACTCAAGTTCGGGAAGGAGGCGGGCTTAGCCGTTCTCTGGAGCGCACAGGCTACTTTCCGCCAATGATGCTGCACCTGATTGCAAGCGGAGAGGCATCCGGGCGACTGGAGTCAATGCTGGAGAAAGCTGCAGCACATCAGGAGCGAGAACTCAATTCGATCCTATCGATATTTCTGGCACTGCTCGAGCCAATGATCATCCTGATTATGGCTGGCATGGTTATGCTGATCGTCCTTGCCATCTTATTACCGATTTTTGAATTAAATCAACTCGTTGCCTAAAAAATACGGGAGGAAATAACAACAACTGTCTGCAACAACTGGGGCTTGCGCGCAAACCACGCCCCAACCGTCATAATTCTGTCAGCTGATACACCTGCTGCACCCTGAACTATGGCGAAGCAATCAAATGGAAGGGTTCGTGCACTGCTTTTTTATCGTTTGTTTGCATGTTTTCAACGCACTGCTGTCTATTTGTTAATAGTCACTAGAGGAAGGTATCGGAACTGCCTGATATATACTTCTATTTATCGATGCGGCAACTACACTCAAACAAGAATAACGAGCCCGCAATTATGATCAGAAAAATAATGTACAAAGCACTGCCACGCGTTGCAGCCACCATTGTCATTGCTGCACTGGTTGCCGGTTGCAACAGTGAAGGAATCGATCGACAAACTGACGCACGCCCGGATCTACCAACCGCGGTACTAAGCGAAGGCGCTGAGCAGGCACCCGGAGCAGAGAGTCTGGGCCAGGTGATTAATCCCGGGCCGAACCGATTCGTTAATCTTGAAAAACTTAGATTTGAGGCAGCCCTGCCGTCTGTCATCACTCTCCTTTTCAAAACCACTGATCAATTTGGCAATGCGGTTGCCGGGCTGGACACTAATGACTTTCAGCTCCTTGAAGACGGAGAGGCGGTCTCGCCAACTGAAACCTCACTTTCAATCGTCCCTCACGAAGAACTGCCGTTTTCGCTAAAAACCGTGATCATGATCGACATCAGCAGCAGTATCCTGCCCAGCGATCTCGATCAAATTAAAAAAGCGGTGCGCTCGCTGTTAATCGATGACACTGGCAATACTACCTTGCTGCCTCAGCAGCAGATTGCTCTTTACACCTTCAACGACACAGTGGTTAAGTTGAAGGATTTCTCGACCAATCTGCCGGGCATAGTCAGCACCATTGATCAGATCCAGCCAGCTATCGCTATCACCCCGACCAATCTTTACGGCGCTATCATCGAAGGCACAGAGCAATGGACTGACAGCTTCGATTTGTCTCAGATTACTCAGGGTAACTTAATCGTCATCACTGATGGCGCCGATACCGCTGCCAGGCATACCTACGAGGAAGCGCTGGCAGCTACGCAAAACAAGTCTGTTTACACACTCGGTGTCGGCGATGATATAGCCAGCGATGTGCTGGAAAGCCTGGGAACATCCGGTTATTTCCCTCTTACCAATTTTGCAGAATTAGGTGATACTCTGCTCGATATCAACAATCTGGTGAAGGATACCGCCAACAGTTTTTACTATCTTCACTATGCCTCACCTAAGCGACGTGCTGAAGGCCCCGTAAGCGCAAGCGACCATCAAATAGAGCTTTCTTTGCCAAAAAACGCCAATGATGGCGAGGGATCAACGATCCTGGACACGTTCAATTCAGCCGAATTTTCCAATGTAAATGCAGAGGTTTTTATTAGCGGCCAGGTCCGTCTGGAACTAGACCAAACCTCGCTTTATCGGGCAAATACACGTTGGGGGCCCGCACCAAACAATAACTATGTATGGACAGTCGACGACGAGAATGAATCGTGCGTTGTCGATGCCCAGACAAACAGTAGCATCAGGGTAACCGGTGTTGCCGAGGGTTCTTGCACATTGTCCGTCGAAGACCTAAGCGCCGGTGGCGCAAAGGCCTGGCTTCATGTGGACATTATCGGCGATTAACTA
>CAYMVV010000352.1:0-2102 GCA_964393885.1 uncultured Granulosicoccaceae bacterium
ATAGCAATAGATGCCTCAAAATCTCACATCCTCGCTACGACCCTCGTTCTCGGACTGTCTCCCGGGCTGATTAGCTGCAAAGAGGCTTTTGCCTGCTTTTCCCCCGCGGTGGCAAAGAGTGAAAAGCAGGTCCGCCTGAAGGGCATGTCCTGTTCGCTGCGCTCTGTTAGCTGTGCGACAGTGCACCGCTCGCCGGGGCGAATTCTCCTGGTAACCGTCGGCTGTGTTCACCGATCGAATTGTTAGAAAAGATTTGCTATTAGTCGCGCAAAATTTTTTACAATGGCAGATTCGTGTGCCTTTCGCGGTACAATATCTTCCCATTCTTAAAGTTAAACCAGTATGCCTGCTCACAATGCTTTCTACGGTCAATCCGGTGGAGTAACTCCAGTAATCAATGCGTCCGCCGCCGGGGTGATACAAACCGCAAAACAACACCCGGATGCCATAAAAAAAGTATTAGTCGGCGAGGACGGTATACTCGGCGCGCTGACAGAAAATCTGATAGACAGCAGCCTCGAAACGGATGCCGATATCGAAGCGTTGAAGCATACGCCTTCCGGTGCGTTTGGTTCCTGTCGCTACAAGCTCAAATCGCTGGAAGAGCACAAGGTTGAATACGAGCGGCTGATCGAAGTCTTCAAAGCGCATGATATTCGTTACTTTTTTTACAATGGTGGTGGTGACTCACAAGACACTGCCCACAAGGTGTCGCAGCTCTCGGAAACCATGGGCTACCCGATCACCTGCGTTGGTGTGCCCAAAACCATAGATAACGATCTGCCATTCACGGATTGTTCACCCGGATTTGCATCGGTGGCAAAGTATGTCGCGGTATCCATTCTCGAAGCTTCGATGGATGTTGCCTCCATGTCGTCGAGTTCTACCAAGGTTTTTGTAATGGAAGTGATGGGGCGACATGCGGGCTGGATAGCAGCTGCCGCCGGACTGGCTGCAGATGAGCGCGACCTGGGGCCGGATATCATTTTGTTTCCCGAAATTGAATTTAACCAGCAGGCGTTTCTGGATAAGGTTGATGCCACTGTGCAACGCAAGGGGTTTTGCAGCGTCGTGGTCTCTGAAGGTGTAAAAAGACCGGACGGTACTTTCCTGGCTGATTCCGGCATCCGCGATGCATTCGGCCACGCGCAACTAGGGGGCGTCGCACCCGTCGTGGTTGATATTGTAAAACAGGCGCATGGCCTGAAATGCCACTGGGCCGTGTGTGATTACCTGCAACGTGCCGCTCGTCATATCGGTTCAGCGGTTGACGTGGAGCATGCCTACGCACTGGGTAAAGCGGCGGTGGAGTTTGCTGTCAATGGCGAGAATGCAGTTATGCCGACAATTGTGCGCACCAGTGATAACCCCTACACCTGGGAAATCGGTAAAGCGCCGTTATCTGAAGTTGCCAATGTCGAAGAAATGATGCCGTCGAATTACATCAGCGACGATGGATTTTTTATTACCGATGAGTGCCGAACGTATCTGCAGCCATTGATTGTTGGTGAAGACTACCCGCCCTATGAAAACGGATTACCCAAGTATATAAAACTCAAAAAAAATAAAGTCCCGAAACTTACCGGCAGTGATTTTACCGTTCAGGGGTAGGGTCTACAGAAGACAGAAGACAGAAGACAGAAGACAGAAGACAGGAGACAGGAGACAGAACAATCAGAACTCTAACAGCTCCTGCATCGTCTGTGCTCCGTCGTCTGTCCTCCGTCATCTGTCCCTGCCGCCCCAGTTGCACGATCACTCTCAAAACTGATTAGACGCGGATAGAGCAAGAGCAATTTTCGTGATTAAACGCGGGTAGCTGAACTTCCTTAAACGCGACAAATCAGACCATTGGTAACGGGTTAGATGAAAGTCTGTCTGACTCATCTACTACGTTGTTGAGCGTGATAGCTGGCTATAAGATCGCGTCGACAGTAGATCATTTGTTCCTGGACAGCTTCCCTGACCACGACCCGGACTCTTTGGAGAGGACCAGATTCCTCAGGACCAGACTCTATGAAAAATCACAGTATTGTCGCGATAATAATGCTTTTTGGCTTCTCGAATAATCTGTTTGCAGAGCAGTTATGGGGTGGCAGTTT
>CAYMVV010000353.1:0-2089 GCA_964393885.1 uncultured Granulosicoccaceae bacterium
GTCGTTTCTCTGCCCGGAGCGAAAGGATTCTGGATCAGCGAGAGTGTGACAATCGAGCGACCCGAGAGTATCGCCGGTGGCCGCGAATTCGCGCATATGCATCCGGATGGCAGCCTGCATGCAGCCCTGTCTCCCCAACTTGCCATTGAAGCGGTAAAGCGGGGCTGGGCCACCTTCCATCCCTGGTCAACCCAACGGCCAGGCTGGGAGGGTTTCGTGATGATTTACACCCCGCAATCAATGGGAGAACTACAAGTGATCATCCGACTTGTGCAGGAATCCTTTGACTTTGTAACCGGTGGATGATGATGAAGACGCTACACAGACAGTCAGTTCCAGGTGTCCGTTGTTTTTAACCGGTTTCCATGAGTCATCATAACAGGCTCAGTTATTGCGTCATGACACGATATACTGTATTATGTCATGACAAATATTTTTAACGGAGCTAAAAAACAGCCTCGATGTCACACTTTTGCGTCACGGCTGACTTGTTTGCGGTACACCAACCGCAGCAACTCTGAAACTTGACAATCTCGTAATCCAGCACGCAGATAAATCGCGTTTTGTTTACGATTTTTCAACCTAACTTGGCCTATGGTTTGAGTGCTCTATTACTCACCTTCCACTTACTCAAAGGTAACGAATTTCAATGACATTTTTTTTTCGAGCAACGCTTGTTGCGCTGCTGCTGGCGATTGGCTGGTCACCCTCCGCATTTGCACAAACAGACCAGTCGCAAATCGGGGCTTGCGTTGATTCTGACGGCGACGGCTATGGCTGGAATGGCGTAGCAACCTGCGACCCGACTGCCAGTTCAGGTGGTTTCGATAACGTCGGTGATACCGGCCCCAGCGCCTGTATAGATACCGATGGAGACGGTTACGGCTGGGACGGCTCAGCAACCTGCCTCATCAATGATGACGCGCCTTCGTTACCGCAGACACCGACACAGGCCCCGCCGACAGGTGTCGACAGCACATGCGTCGATTCTGACGGTGACGGCTATGGCTGGAATCAAGCGACACAGTCAACTTGCCTGATCTCAACTGCAGGTCCACTGGACGATGGCAACAATTCCGACAGTGAACCGACTGCTACCGCACCGAGCGATGACGATGTTAGTGGCGCACCAGCACCTGCTCCTGCTCCTGCTCCAGTAAGCGGCGGCACCACTTTCACCTCTACCTTTGCTCCCATTGGCAACGTTGCTGCGGACCAGTGTCTGACGCGACAGGATGCCCTTACCGGAAACTATCCCGGAGCTATTACTGCAGGCGACTTTATCCTGTCGATTAACGCCTGGAACTTTGGCGCGGCCGGCACTTACCCTTGGGAACAGTGCATTTTTGCCAACAGCGGTGGCCTGGGCTGGACCTATGACTGGGGACCAGGTGGTGGTTCAGGAGATTTCTTCGTTCGCTCGTATCCTGAACTCATTTTTGGCGTAAAGTCAGGCGGCGAGATTTCCGGCAGCAGTGCGCGTGAAGGCACCGGCCTTCCAGAGCGAGTCGATCAACTGCCGACCATCACAATTGACTATGACTTTACCAGCAATCAGAACGGCCCGGCGCGACCTGCCGATGCCTCAGCGAACCCGCGCTTTCCAAATGGCACAACCATCTTTGGTGAGCGCAATATCGCTATCGAATCATTTTTCCACCCGTCAGATGCGAACGGCAACTGCCCGGCCAGTGTAGTACAGCGCGGCAGTGGTCAGACCAACCACACCTTCGAACTGATGGTATGGATAGACTCTGGTGCCGAGCGGCTGCCAGCAGGCCCGAATGGCTTTGTTACCACCGTCAATCTGGATGGCGCCACCTACGATGTCTACACCAAAGACAACGATCTTAAGTACATCGCTTTCGTTCGCACCAGCGCAAGTCTGAGCGGATCGCTCAACTGGAGCAGCTTTATTGAATGGACCAGAGACAACGCGCACCGGGTCAGCAGCCGGTTCGGTGCAATCACCGACGCCGTGCAGTTGCAGGACGACTGGTGTCTCGCCAACATACTGGTGGGTAATGAGATCTGGTGGGGTGAAGGTGACTTCACGATTAATCAATGGCAGGTTAACCGCACCTACTAA
>CAYMVV010000354.1:0-2067 GCA_964393885.1 uncultured Granulosicoccaceae bacterium
TGGTCAGTCAGTGGCAGGTCAAAGCGATCGCGGAATTCCAGTAGTGCTGTGACGTCGAGTTTCTTTGCCTGATGCGCTGTCATACGACTTTCACCGGCGCCGCCCATACCAAAGCCTTTTTTCGTCTTGGTCAAGATGACGGTTGGTTGTCCCTTGTGCGCTTTGGCAGCTGCAAAGGCGGCGTAGAGTTTCCTGACATCATGGCCACCGCGACGCAACAGGTGAATGTCGTCATCGGACATGTGTTGCACCAGCGCGGCACTCTCGGGGTCGGCATCAAAAAACTTTGCGCGATTATAGTCGCCGTCTTTTGAGCCCAGGTTTTGGTACTGGCCATCGACGGTTTCTGCAAAGCGTCTCAGCAGTACGTTGCTCTTGTCGCGAGCAAACAGTGAGTCCCATTCAGACGCCCACAGGACCTTGATGACATTCCATCCGGCGCCGACGAACAGGGCTTCGAGTTCCTGAATGATCTGGCCGTTGCCGCGTACCGGGCCATCCAGTCGTTGCAGATTACAGTTGACGATAAACGTCAGGTTGTCGAGCTTTTCACGAGCGGCGAGAGTTAAGCCACCAATGGATTCGGGTTCGTCCATTTCGCCATCACCGAAAACTCCCCACACATGGCGATCTTTGGTGTTGGCCAGATTGCGTGCCTGCAGGTAGCGCATAAAGCGCGCCTGGCTTACCGCTGACATTGGGCCCAGCCCCATCGATGCGCCGGGTATCTGCCAGTAGTCTTTCATCAGCCAGGGATGTGGATAGGAGCTGAGTCCGCTGCCAGGTACCTCCTGACGGTAGTTTGATATATCTGCGTTTGTCAATCGGCCCTCAAGAAATGAACGGGCGTAGACGCCGGGCGCGCAATGCGCCTGGTAATAGACGATGTCACCTGCAAAATCATCGGTGCGAGCACGAAAAAAGTGATTGAATCCCACTTCAAAGATTTCTGCCGCAGAGGCGTAGGTGGCAATATGGCCGCCGAGTTCACCGTAGGCCTTGTTGGCGCGCATAACCATTGCCAGTGCATTCCAGCGAATCAGATTGTTGATGCGTTGTTCGAGTTCGATATCACCCGGGTAAGGCGGTTGTTCTCGAACGGGTATCGTATTGCGATAGGCAGAGTAGGGCAGGCCATGGGTGGTAACACCCAGACGCCGCGCTCGATCCAGCACCTGCGATAGCACGTAGTGGGCTCGTTTTGGACCCTGCACCTCGCTGAGCGCCTCCAATGCTTCCACCCATTCACTGGTTTCCTGCGGGTCTGAATCTACAGGCACGGGATCCACAGGCACGGGCTCCGCAGGTGCCGTGTCTGCAGGCGCCGTGTCTGCAGGCGCGGGGTCCTGAGTGGCGCTATCAAGCGAAGCGGGGGCGACGGTGCCGGTGGTGCCTGACTGGCCGCTGGTTACCATGTGAGTCTCCGTAGGGTTGGCAGTGCTCTGTCCGCGGACAACGCAGCGCACAAGGCGGTAGATCAGTTTGTAGTGCAGAACTTATGCTAGCGCTGGATGTTGAGTGATTTTCATCAATATTGACTACTGCTGTCCTCAAAAATGGAGTGATTGCTGGTTTTTTGCTAATATTTTGGTGAATTTAGCTATTCGGGAAATCCCTGTTGCCGTCACTCGATCAGATCGACAAGAAAATACTGGCCGAACTACAAAAAAATGCCAGGCTCTCTCATCTTGAGCTGAGCGATCGCGTGGGCTTGACTCCAACCCCTTGCGCGCGTCGTATTCGCAATCTGGAGAAATCGGGCATCATCACCGGTTACTCGGCCAGTATTGATGAAGCGGGTGTTGGCTTTGCGTTCAGTGTGTTTGTGTCTGTGCGGCTGGATCATCAGGTTGACGACCGTCTGCTCAACTTCGAGCGCGAAATAACACTGATGCCGGAAGTCATCGATTGTTGGCTGATGACCGGTAACCGCGATTACATGCTGCGACTTGCGGTAGCCGATTTAAACGAGTTCGAGCGTTTCCTGACGGGTCGATTAACCAAGGTCGAGGGGGTGGCGTCAATTGAATCGTCCATTCCGATTCGACGCGTCAAGCAACAGATGGC
>CAYMVV010000355.1:0-2049 GCA_964393885.1 uncultured Granulosicoccaceae bacterium
TGGGTCAGCGAGGTGGTGACGCCACAGTTCGGCCCGGGCTGCAGCAACGCGATGTTCGCTTCCACGTGATCGTCAAAAGCTTCTATGGACGCAAGCTCGATTGAGAAACCGCCATTGTTCTTTGGACCGGCATCAAACAGAATAACCTGACCTTCGTTGAAGTCAACCGCTATCGATACTTCTCCATATCTGGCGAGTTGGCTGTCTAACGTTGCCTGATCGGAGATCACTTCAATCGCTGCTTGTTCCGAGACACCACCATTGCTGCGTTGCACGAGAACGGAACTGGCCACCGTAACGTTGCCTGAATTTTCAGGACCACATACACCATCGTTATAGTTACCGACTTGTCTAACGATGTCACTGGCAGAGGGCTCGATACGCGTGCCGGTGATCAGGCTGCCTAGCGTGCGAATCATTGTATCGCGCAGCGAAGTGACGACATAGCAGTCAATGTCTGGTTCGGCGTGCGGCAGTCCAATGCCGGAATCATCGGTCAGAAACAGGTAGCGGCTATTGGTTAGCGCAGCCACACTTCGCATGATGTACTCTGCGTCTTCAGCTGCTCCGCTGGCAGCCACGGGTACAATGTGAATGTTGTTTAATCGAGCCTGCTCGGCGGCATTCCAGGTAGCACGCATACGATCACCATGCGGTGGCGCATCTGCAACCAGAAACATAATCTTTCGACTTGAATCACGCCAGCTTGCACTCAGAGCTGTTTCCAGCGCCTGATCCATCGCTTCCGGGTGGTCTCCACCGCCATTGGCTTGCTCCTGATTTAAATCGAGTTGCACACCATTCAGACTTGCAGAAAAGTCATGAGCACGAACAACATACTGGTCTCCGTAATCTCGATAAAACACCAGGCCAATATTGATATCAGACTGTTGCTGCGTTATCGAGTTGATGATGTCACTGAGCTCTGTTTGAATAAAATTTAACTCGTCACTCATACTGCCAGTGGTGTCGATGACAAACATCAGATCCAGCGGAGTACCAGCAGAAGCCCCCTGCTGTTCGTTATCCCGAGGCAGAGAAACCAGTATTTTACCCGCCTCATTGGCGGCTTGAAGATTGATACTCTGTTCCACAGACAAACCGTCCGACCCGGTAACACCCAGTGTAAAACTCGCAGGCAGCGAATCAATATCGTTGTACAGCGCTGTGATTCCATTAGCAGCGGTATGCAACTCTATGACCTGCCGTGACTCCGCGCTGCTGATATCGACCTTTGCATCTGCGTACGGCAAGCCAGATTGATCGGACACTTCAATACGAATACGGTTGTTGAAATCAATCCGCGGAACATCAATCCACTGCCCCCGTCGCTGTAGATATTCACTTGCATAAAACTGGTAGGATGAGGGGTTTAGATGATCATCATAGTCGCCTGCGGTTAACGTACCCGGTTCAACCGGCAACAGCGGGTTACCCGGCACCAATATAGGACCTGTGCCCGGTCCGCCACCCAGACTATCCGAACCGCTCTCTATAGAGTCTGTTGCCGGCCGTCCACTATCAGATTCCGCTGCGCCCCCGATACCTAACTCCGGACTGGCTGTAGTCTCGAACTCACCATTGAATTCGATCAATGGTATCTGCGTCAGTTCCTCACGCGAATCAGTGCCGATGATGATACTGCCTGCCGGTTTTTCATTTGCGGGAGGGGCAACTGTAATATCGGAAGAATTACAGGCGGCAAGGAAAACCGCCAGTGAGACTATTACAAGTGTGTTTTGCATGAGGCTACTCTGTGTAAATCCATTACTGGATAGTTTCCTGATTTGGGAATATATTCCCATTTAATGTTATATGTCAAGCCACACCATAATAAAACCAGTCATTTGCTTGAATGTTGCTGTGCGGTGTTGACAATTTTTTTTCGTCATGACGATAATACACCAGCTAAGGTCTAACAATGAGGTTCCGGTCAGATGACTGTATATCGCCTGGCAGCAGCATTACTCCTGATTTTCAGCATTTCCGGTGCAGTTGACGCTGCACAAGTCTCCGGCACCGTCCGCAACAATTCCGGCACCGCACTTG
>CAYMVV010000356.1:0-2011 GCA_964393885.1 uncultured Granulosicoccaceae bacterium
CGGTTGAGTGTATTATCACTCAACTTGGTGGTACCAATCCATTAGACCACATCATTTAGCGCTCTTAAGTTAATGCTCTTAAGTTAATGCTCTTAAGTTAATGCTCTTAAGTTAGTGCTCTTAAGTTAATGCTCTTAAGTTAGTGCTCTTAAGTTTAGTGCTGCGGGGTCGCAGATATTTTATAAATAATGCCGTCATCTACGGTGGCGTACAACGCATTTTCCGGCCCGATAACCAGACCTCGATATCTGGTCGTGATTCCGGTTGGTAGTATGATCGCACCCTTTACTGACAGTCCATCATCTGCAAGATCGTATACGTCAATACGCGATCCGGGCGGGGTGTTACCGAAACCAATACCCATAATGCCTGCGGCCAATCGACCTTCATAGATGCCCCAATTGCTGCCTGTCAGGAAGGCGGCGGAGCCGGTGCCCTGCGAAAACCCGTGGTTATTCCACGAAGGCGGCATCAGATCTTCAAAGCGCGTATCGCTCATAGGAGTATAGGATGCTCGAATAGCGGGGTCCATCGCATCCATTTGATTGGGTTCATAACCGCAATACTTGTCCGGGCACTCACCTCTTCCCCCTGTGTTTTCTGCAGGATCCCAACCAGCATTACCGCCATTGACCAATGCGGTGATTTCATCGCTGTGCCATGGACCGTGCTCTGCGGTGAACGCTCTGCCATCACTCGGACGAAAATCTATGCCTTGCACATTTCTGTGGCCATAGGTATAGATACGTTTGTCAAAGCCTTCTGGAGGGTTGTTGTCAGGATGTGCGTTACCATCTCCATCTATCCTGAGTACTTTACCGCACAGCAATTGACCATCCTGTGGACAAATACCTCTGTGACGATCGCCACCTGTTACCCAAAGGTAACCCTCAGGCCCAATGCGTAACCTGCCGCCGTTGTGAGCGCCGGGACCACCGAAAGGCTGATCCGACTCGAACGGCTTGTATTGAATGTCTGTGACAATATCAGTTCGATCAGAAACACTCTTAAGGTCGTCACTGACCTTAAATTTCATCACTATGTTGCCGTCACACTTTTCGAAGTTGGTTTTACAGCCATCACCGTAATATTTGGTCGATGAGGAATAAAGGTAGACGGTACGATTGTCTGCAAAATCTGCGTCGGCAACCACACCCAACACACCTGCCTGTCCGTCACAAAAAAGATCATCGCCTGCATCAGGGTAGCCACTGGATCCTTTCACTCCGTAGAGTGCATTCACATCCCCGGACGCTTCTCGTACCGACAAACCTTTACACTTTTCGGTATAGAACATCGTCCCGTCAGGCAGGAAAGCCATATCCCATGGATTCTCAAGGCCTGTCATAAACTCTGTCGTTTCAATGAAAGGGACATTCATTCCCTTGCCATTATCGGCGTGTGCACTGGTAGAGACTAATCCGATAGACATGAGTGCCGATGCGCAGATCGCAGACACAATCGTCCTGTACTTGGTCATTTCTTTTTCCTCCGGGTTTCAACAAAAGGTTACAACGCTCAGGTGCTACATCATGAGCCAGCATCCTTTAAATAAGCCGCCAAATTTGCGATTTCTTCATCCGTCAATGGCTTTGCCATCATGATCATCAAAGACGAGTTTGGTCCAATCTTGATTCCGTCCCGGTAGGTTTCCAACTTCGATTTCGTATACGAAATCTCCTGACCGGATATTTTTGGAAAACTGGCCACGCCTTTACCCGCAACCCCATGACAATTGACGCAGGTTTTTTGGTACCTCTCCTCGCCTGCCTTGAAGTCCCCCGCTACACTGTCGTCACCAGTTGACACATCCTCTTCAGTCGATGTGTCACCGCTGATGGCATAGCCGACATAGCCGAGAAGAAGTACGAAAAGCAAAGTTCTGGGTGATCTAGCTATCATGATTAAAAGCCGTAACTGTAAAGTCCGTAAAATCAGCGAACGTTCAGTCTATATTAGTTAGTGCCCATCCATAAAGCGAATATTATTTAAAGCGGCCGCGTGCGGCGCC
>CAYMVV010000357.1:0-2001 GCA_964393885.1 uncultured Granulosicoccaceae bacterium
GCTCAACTTATAGATCGACTTGCCGCTCTCAGGAACATAGCTGTACGATAAAAACAGATCTTGGCGGAAATAAAATGTCAAATAATACACCGACGTCCAACGACGCGAAACAATCCTTGTCAGGACTCCCTCGCAGATTAGTGCGCGAGGAAGTCTTAAGCGAAGAAGATGCGTTGCAGGCTCTGGCAGATGCCAGCGCTAACAAACGTCAGTTGATCAGCCACCTGGTCCACAACATGGACATATCAGCCACACGCATTGCCAATATTGCGGCACTTGAGTTTGGTCTACCGCTGTTTGATCTGTCTTCGCTAGCAGCAGATGCACTACCGAGCGACTTCATCAAGGAGGAAGTCGTTACAAAGCACAATGCACTGCCGATCTATCTTCGTGGTCCCAAGCTTTTTGTTGCACTGTCTGATCCAACCAATACCACCGCACTGGACGAAATTAAATTTTCATCCGGAAAATCAGTTATTCCTGTTCTGGTTGAGGAAGACAAGCTCTCCCAACTCATCGAACAGGCAGGCTCAGCCAGTGACATGGGCAGCCTGGGTGAAGGCCTCGACGAAAGCTTTGATATGGAAGTTGGCGGCGATGAATCCATTACCGACGACGATGAAGGGTCTGAAATAGATGACACACCTGTGGTTCGGTTTGTGAACAAGGTATTAATGGATGCCATTAAACGTGGTGCATCTGATATTCACATAGAACCCTATGAGAAAGTATTCAGAGTAAGATTCAGAATTGACGGTATGCTACAGGAAGTCGCGCAACCACCGTTGAACCTTGCCGGTAAGATTACAGCCCGCCTCAAAGTCATGTCCAGAATGGATATCTCCGAAAGAAGAATTCCTCAGGACGGTCGTATAAAGCTGAAAATATCAAAGAAGAGAGCCATTGATTTTCGTGTTAATACCTGCCCGACTCTATTTGGTGAAAAAACAGTACTGCGTATTCTTGACCCCAGTAGCGCACAGTTAGGTATTGATGTTCTTGGCTATGAGGACATACAAAAGCAACGCTTCATGGATGCGCTGGCAAATCCCTACGGGATGATTCTGGTTACAGGCCCAACCGGTAGTGGTAAAACGGTATCACTGTACACCGGATTGAACATACTCAATACACCGGGCACCAATATTTCAACCGCCGAAGATCCGGCGGAGATAAATCTGGCTGGTATTAATCAGGTCAATGTCAATCCCAAAGCCGGGCTGACCTTTGCCGAAGCGCTAAAATCGTTTTTGCGACAAGATCCTGATGTAATCATGGTTGGTGAGATTCGTGACCTGGAAACCGCAAGCATCGCTATTAAAGCGGCGCAAACCGGCCACCTGGTTTTATCCACGCTGCATACCAATGACGCACCGCAGACGATTTCTCGCTTAATGAACATGGGTATACCGGCCTTTAATGTCGCAAGTGCGGTAACACTTATCATTGCACAAAGACTGGCAAGACGACTTTGCGATTGCAAACAACCGGTAGATCTTCCAAAGGACGTACTGGAAAAAGCAGGATTCACCGAAGAGGATTTCCAGCAGGACCTCACCTTGTACACAGCTAATGGCTGCTCCAAGTGTAATGAGGGCTATAAAGGTCGAGTAGGTATTTACCAGGTTATGCCTATTTCTGAAGACATGGGCAGAATTATTATGGCTGAAGGTAATGCCATCGACGTCGCAGATCAGGCCAAAAAGGAGGGTATAGATGATCTGCGCCGTTCCGCCCTGAAGAAAGTTATGGCAGGACTGACAAGCCTGGAAGAAGCAAACAGAGTTACACAGGACTAGTTCCTGTTCACCAGAGATTAGACAATGGCAACAGCAGCAGCGATAAAGCAAACTTTCCTCTGGGAAGGCAAAGACTCCAAAGGTCAGGTTGTAAAAGGCGAGATGTCGAGCAAAAGTGCCGACCTGATCAAGGCACAGCTAAGACGACAGGGCATCACCCCGACCAGGGTGAAAAAACAAAAAGCCGTCAAAGGTGGCAGCA
>CAYMVV010000358.1:0-1986 GCA_964393885.1 uncultured Granulosicoccaceae bacterium
TCGGCGCACTTCGATTTTGGTGGTCGTTCCGTGAAAACGTTATGGAAGACAACTCAACCGCGCAGTACTATCTCGATCAGATACTCGGTAATGGAGCGGTGTTTTCCGGTTCACAGTCACTCGGTTCAAGAATCACCTCGCGCGACAATTTGCAGCAGGGCAATTTGCAGCAGGGCAAGAGGCAACATGAAAAGGTGCAGCATCTGGACGGCAGTGCAACAAGTGACAAGCGGTCGACTACTAATTAGGCAAACACGCATTTTCATTTGATCGAGTTCGGTGGCTGGTATTGACAAAGAGGTGTTACTTCCTGTCTGTTATGGCAAGCAGAGTAATATCCAGTAAAGGTTTCCCTTGAAGCCGGATGCCTGAAACCTGAACAGTTATTTCCCTCATTAACGATAAACTGCGTCAGACCCGTACAAGCCGTTTGTTACCCGAGCCTGTCATTAAGACCTACTTTCATCGTGAATCGATACCAAAAAGCACGGACCTATGAAAACTGAATCTCTGCGCCAACAAATGACACAGTGGCGCCACGATTTTCACCGTCACCCGGAGCTTGGTTTTCAGGAGACCCTAACCGCACAGCGTGTAGCTGAACTGCTAACGTCTTTTGGGCTGGAGGTACACACCGGTATTGGTCAGACCGGCGTGGTTGGTGTTCTGCAAAAGGGCAATGGCACGGCCGCGATTGGTCTGCGGGCGGACATGGATGCGTTGCCTATCTCGGAGCTGGGTTCTCATTCGTACCGCTCGAGTACTGATGGCGTCATGCACGCCTGCGGTCACGATGGTCACACCACGATGTTACTGGGTGCTGCCGCCTATCTTGCAAAGCATGGTGATTTCAGCGGCACAGTGGTTTTTATTTTTCAGCCGAATGAAGAACACGGGCTTGGAGCGGTGGCGATGCTTGAGGACGGATTGTTTGAACAGTATCCCGTTGATGCTGTATACGGACTGCACAATATTCCGGGAATGCCGATAGCGCAGTTCGGCACGCGGGCAGGGCCGGTGACTGCCAGCGAAAGCCTGTTTGAAATTGAAATCAGCGCGCAGGGTGGCCACGCTGCATTGCCGCATATGGGCGTTGATGCGATTGTTGTCGGCGCTGAAGTTGTCGGTAGCCTGCAAACCATTGTTTCTCGCAAACTGAACCCTGGTATAAACGGTGTTGTATCGGTGACGGAGTTCAACACTGATGGCAAGCGTAATGTGTTACCCGGCAATGCGGTGCTGCGTGGCGACGCACGTGCGCTGACACCGCAGATCAATACGCAAATCGAAACACGCATGCGACAAATTGTGGATGGTATCTGCCAGGCGCACGGCGTCACGGGCACGGTGACTTACGATACGATCTTCCCGGCCACCATAAACGCCACAGAAGCGGCACACGCAGCAGTGCAGGCAGCGCGGCAGGTTGCAGCGGCTGATGCGGTTGACGGCGCCTGCGAGCCGAAGCTGTTCTCGGAAGATTTTGCACACATGGCGCAGACAAATGCGGGTTGTTATATGCTGATGGGCAATGGTGTTGACGGCTCAAACGCCAGGCCGCTGCACAGCGCAGATTATGATTTTAACGACGAAGCGCTGGTTCCCGGTTCATCCTGGTGGGTCGCGCTGGTGGAGCAGGAACTGGCGCAAGCCGCCGGGGCGTCGTATTCGACGTAACCAGCCTGGTGAGGGCCCGATCGCAGTCAGTGCTGTGTTTGGCTGGCATCTGACGCGTGTCTCGCCGTTGTCACACAGGTGGCTCTCATTTACCTGTCACCGACAGGTGGTCTGATTTCTTTTATCATGCGTCGTCCAAGCTACGGTATTGGGCTGGCGTTTCGGGTTAACTGTTTGTCGGGCAATCTCAAGCTATCCGTTTTGCTCATTGCGTTACGATTCGCACGCATGCTGCAAATGCTGCAATGCTGAGAGTGCAAACCCGCAACTGTGGCTGAGCGTGTAACCGAAACGCGGGCCCTGCTATCG
>CAYMVV010000359.1:0-1983 GCA_964393885.1 uncultured Granulosicoccaceae bacterium
TTGCAGTTAATGAAGGTATGCAAGCCGTCCTTTCGAGTATGAAAGCAGGTGCCCTTTGTTGCGATGTACACAAAGCCTGGCAACGTGTACTGGACCGCTATGGCCTGGAGAAGAAAAGCCGTATTGGTTACTCTATTGGTGTCGGGTACTCACCCGACTGGGGTGAGCATACCGTAAGCTTTAGATCGGATGATCACACCCCGCTGCCTGAAAACGCTGTGGTACATATTATTTTGGGCATGTGGATGGACGGCTGGGGTATGGAACTCAGTGAGACCATTCATGTGAGAGAAAATGATGCGGTTTGTTTAACACAGTTTGCTCGTGAGGTTGCGGTTTTCTAGCTCGGGCTGGTGGGCTGGCATGTACCGGCTTAACTATTTTTCAGCTTATCCGTAAGCTTATCCATTAAGTACAGTCCGTCATCTATCTCTGATACTTTGATATATTCATCCGCCTTATGTGCGCGGGAAATACTGCCCGGCCCGAACAACACTGTTGAATACCCGGCATCGCTAAAGTAGCCCGCATCGCTGCCAAAAGACACAACCCCACGACTGTTAATGCCAGTGAGCTGGCTGATAAGTGCAGATGCTTCATCGGCGTTACGATCATCCAGTGCCGGCACTGCCACCTCGGTAATGATCTTGATATCTGTATCTGGATGTATGTGGCGCATAGCGGGCAGGAGTTGCTGTTGCGCATAGGCTGTGATTTCTTCAATGACGCTTGCGCCATCTTCACCAGGCATTGGTCTGAGTTCCCAATTAAAGTTACAGCTTCCAGCGGTTGCATTGCGGGCCATTCCGCCTTCAATCGTGCCAATGTTAAAGGTGGCATAAGGTGGTGCGAACGGTGAGTCTTTATAAGGGTTAGTGGCAAAGCGTCTGCCAATCTCTTCTATTTTGTTGATCAACTGCATAGCAACAGAGATTGCATTGACACCCATGGCAGGATCACTTGAATGCACTTCGTGACCGGTAATTTCAGTACGCATCTCATAGCCACCCTTATGGCCTGTGATGAGTTTTCCCTCTGTCGGTTCACCAACGATGACAGCGGCTGGCTTGACCTTCATTTCTGTCATGCTGCGCAGCAACGCCGGCATACCAAAGCCACCAATTTCTTCATCGAATGTAAATGCAATATGTATCGGTCGCCTAAGACTCGCTTTCTTCCACTGTGAAACCGATGCAAGCACGCAGGCAAGAAAACCTTTCATGTCTACCGATCCACGACCGTAGAGCTTGTCATCTTTGCGGGTCAGCACAAAAGGATCGGTCGACCATTGTTGACCCTCTACCGGAATGACGTCAGTGTGGCCATTAAGCAACACCCCACCGTCAACCGGTGGACCGATAGTGGCGAAGACATTCGCACGCTCGCCAGTGTCATCAAAGCTGAGTGTGCATTCGACGCCCTGCTGCTGCAGGCAAGATTTTATGTAATCAACGATATCTTGAGTTGGCATACCCGGCAGGCTCTCAAAGCCTACTAAATGCTCCAGTACCCGAATGGCCTGGTCTTGCCTGGGATGCATTGGTAATTCTCGCTCAGTGTCTGTTCTGGTACCCAGTATAAAGACAAACGGTGCTGGCAGGTTTGGGTATGTCGCGATTGAAAATAATCACCCCATCTGTTAATTGATCGCATGTGTCTAATTGCAACAGTCACCCTTTCTTGTCAAAACAGAAGCAGGAAACGAAAAATCCGTTTCAGCCGAAATTGAAGCGGGGCAGGGTGTCGAATTTGCTGGACCAATTCAATATGGAACTTGTTCCGAAATAAACGCGAGCAGAGCCATGACTAACATTGAATCTGCATAATGATCGAAAACAAGGGTCAGTGTGCCACGGCACCCAACTGCTTAACGCATAACAAATGGGTTGGACATAGGTTGCTCTGACGTATTAATCCATGTTGTTCTTGTGCGGGTGTAATCCATTATCGAATCCAAACCCGCTTCTCGCCCATAGCCTGATT
>CAYMVV010000360.1:0-1981 GCA_964393885.1 uncultured Granulosicoccaceae bacterium
CCTCCCTCCAACGCATTATCCAGAACAAAATTCAGGGCGTAGAGATTCGGTAATTCATACCTCCTCACGTCAGTCACATGCTTGTGTTTAAATGTGGAATAGACTTTTGCTTCAGTCAATTGATCGAGCAAAATCGGGTAGTCAGCCTGCCGATAGGCTATAACCGAAATATTCGAGCGGTTGCCCTTGTCACCCGAACGACTGTGAGCAATCGCGTGCAGTGGTGTAAGGCGTCTCATGCAAACACCTCAACAGCCCGAACGTGTTGTTCTATCTGCTGTCTGTCAATCAATACCGAAGCGGTAGACATTTGCTCAGTTATCGATTGTCGGACGCCGCCTCCACCAGCCGGACCACAGCAATACAGTGCGAGAACTTCATCTGCCGCTCTTTGAGCAGTTTTTTTCGACCGGCTTCTAATCGCCACTCTCACCCGAAACTCCCCGTTCATTGAAAAATCACCCGACGCCAAGGACTGCTCGAAACGTTCTGCCTGATCATTGTCATGCACGGCACCGGTACCAATTAACTCAATACGGCTTAATTCATTTATTGCCAACGCGCGAAGCCGTAGCTTCACTGTATCGGCAGCAAGCCTCGCTCGAGCCAACGCATTAATACCGGCATAACTGATTTCTGCTTCTGCCAGCCAGCCGCCATCATACGACACGGTTACCTTCATTGTGTCGGGCGGAGGTCTTCCCCTCGCACCTGATACGCTTATCCTGTTGGGTGCACACTCCGCCAGCTCTATCGCTGTGATATCGACGGTTACATCCGGTGTTAAATAGGCAGCCGGGTCATGTACCTCGTATAGCAGTTGTTCTGTCACAGTCGCTTTGCTAACGATGCCACCCGTGCTGTCAGCCTTGGTGACAACTATTTCACCCTGATTATTTATTTCCACAATCGGAAAACCAAGCTGGTGAAGGTCTGGCACCTCTTTACAACCCGGATCAGCGAAATAACCACCGGTTATCTGACCACCACACTCGAGCAGGTGTCCAGCTACCGTACCGCAAGCCAGTTTGTCGTAATCATCAGCTGACCACTGAAACTCGTGCAACAAGGGTCCCAGCACCAGCGCTGCATCTGTAGTACGCCCGACTAGAACGACATCGACGCCCAGTGCAAGGGCATCCGCAATGGGCTGTGCACCCAGATAGGCATTAGCTGCATGGAGTTGCAGATCGTTGGAACCGAAGTCTGTGCCTTCGATGAGTGTTGCACTGCGTATGGTCGACGCGTCGGTGTACTCAAGCAAATCGTCACCCAGCACAACGCCAACCCTCAAGCCGGCGATGCCGAGATCTGTCGCAATCTGAAGGGTCCGCAGTGCGGCCGCTTCGGGATTTGCATTGCCGAAATTTGCGACGATTCGTATTTGATGATCGACACATTTTTTCAGTATCTCGGGCAGATAGATCTCCAGCCAGGGAGAATATCCAGCAAGCGGATTCTGGCGCTTTATATTTTGCGCAATAGCGAGCGTTCTTTCACCCATCACTTCATAAATCAAATAACAGGGCCCGTCATGATGCATGAGTGTATTAACCACAGGTATTGCGGCATCGAACCGATCACCGGCAAAGCCGGCGCCACTGCCAATATGTACATGTGTTGTCATTACTAACAGCCTTAAGCTTGATATTTCCTGTTAAATATATTCCACCAGAGGCACCGATATCGCGGATAATGATCGTCTCAAATGGGCCTGGCTACTTTGGTAAACTGGCTACTTTGGTAAAATTGACCACATCCTTGCCAGCTGACAAGATATCGCCCGTATAGTCATCTCATTTGCATTGGCACTAATCAAAGGAAACCACAATGGTTGTTAAGACTCGTACGACGGTCGATGCCGATGATCTGCAAAAACTCACCCAGTGGGACACACCCACAATATGCAACGGGCTTGAACTGGTGTGTCCGGAGCGTCGAGCGATCGGTTTTACCACCGAACCTCTGGTGTGCCTGAATC
>CAYMVV010000361.1:0-1968 GCA_964393885.1 uncultured Granulosicoccaceae bacterium
CGTCGATCATCCCCGGCTGTGCAGAGATGATTGTCCAGTTTCGCGATGCGGAACCCGGCACATTGGATAGTCTGAAAGCAAAACTGTACGAACTGGTCAAAGAGGCAGACGAAGGTCCCTGCGCTGTAACGATGGAAGTCATGGGCGAAAGCAAGCCCGCCCATATGTCCAGGGCACTTCAATCAACCCTGATTGACGCAGCAAGAACCCATGCTCCCGAAAAGTGGTTAGTTATGCCGTCAGGTGCCGGTCACGACGCCCAGGTGATTGCACCGTTGATACCCGCGGCGATGATGTTCGTACCTTCAATTGGGGGCATAAGTCACCACTGGACAGAGAACACGTCCGACGAAGATATAGCAGTGGGTGCACAAGTTTTCGTCGATGCGATAGGTCGTGTCTTGTCGGGTAGTTGATACGAATTCGATAGAACCAGTTACACCACTCCTCACGATTTCCCAATCTTCCGAAGAACCCAGGGCGCAATACTCTCACCATCCCACAGCCCCAGCCGATCGCTCCGTGCTCTGCTTTCAGCCTTCGAATACTGCCACCGCTGCGAACAGCTTTGCTCGCCTCCATATTCCTTGTAGTGCCACGCCAGCCCTGCCCTGACCATCTGCAGGTTCACATCCTCACCGTCGTAGTAAACCACGCACACCTTTACCCGACTTCTACAAGATCCGGATGTTCATCGTATTGTGGCGAAGCAGTATTAAATTCAGAAACAGGTTCAAATGCCTCACTCTGAAAAGGCACATATTCATCCGGCCAACTAGCCTGTAAATCACATAACACTCTAAACTGCAAAGGTGCATCGCCATTCAAGCGCTTTACTTCGAAGCTGACATCTTCAATCCCACGCCCTGTTGCGAGCTCGCCAAAATCCTGCGCCAGGTAACGCGGCAGGTAACCAACAATTTGTCTGTCGTCTTCTGTACGCAGGGCAACCGCATTAGAGTCGTAGCTGTTCTGCACATCGAGCATGCAAAGTAATCGTTCGCCAGACTGTAGCAGTGCCACTCTATCTTTTGCCAAATCAGACAATCTTTCAATGCCGTGCAAAAAAAACCGGAACCTGTAAAGGCCAGCATCATCCGGAGTCGGCCGTGGAAAAACTTCAAAATAATCGGTGCTGCGACGGCCCTCTGTCACTTCCAGAATTGCCAGTGGATCCGGGTGGGTTTCGTCGTCGAATCCGCTCCAATCTAAAACACTTCGATACTCCGCTCGCTTCGAATTCAGCAGCCGGTTGCTAAACATAGAAAACATTGTGTTTGAGCGGTATACAGCCTTAATGTTTTCCATTCCCAGAAACGGTTTAAAACCTGTTTGATCAGCACCTTTTGTATACGAAAAGAAATACAAATTCTTGCCCCACCGATCCAGACGACCAACAGGAGCCCAGGTTCTATACTCATTATGTGCTCGCCATGCGAGGTAGACCGATTTTTGATTTTTCATAAATCCAACAGTTTGGCTCTATTAGCCATTAACAACTGCAAAGTAAATTTTCTTGTTGTATCCGACATCCTGGCCGGCGGGATTGAATTCAAAATGTTCAGCAAATCTGCCTCACTGATCATTTCAAGCTTTGTCTGCCATTTTGCTTTCTCGACCCCGGACACGATACAGTATTCCACAAACGCCTGATGAGTTCCCAATGGCCTCTGCAGTGCGACCTCAGAGTAAAATGCAGACCTCGCTCTAGCGGCAAATGTCAGGATCGAATACCCCATATCGCTGGTATTTAGCCTTTCATCGCGCTCATTGTCAGATAAATTTCGCGCACAAGACGCGCCATGATCAAAAGACGGAGCCAGATATCTGCGGCCATTATACTCCACTGCTCCCCAATTCTGGTGGTGCCTGTCCTGATTTCCAACCCCACAGCCCCCGTGTAGCCTACGTTTGAGGTCTTAATTATTAGTTCTTATATTTTTATTTTTTTACCTCTCTATAGATATC
>CAYMVV010000362.1:0-1958 GCA_964393885.1 uncultured Granulosicoccaceae bacterium
TGTATATCAGCCAGTAACCTCGATGAGTTTTTTGAAGTGCGTGTCGCCGGGTTACAGCAGCAACTGGTTGCAGGGTCGCTGGGTACCGGGCCTGACAATCTAAGCCCGTCGATGCAATTGAGGGAGATACGCGAGCGCACCCATCAATTGGTGGAAGATCAATACACGGTGTTAAACGAGGATCTGCTACCGGCACTTGAGCAATGTGACATCGTATTCCCGCCGCCGGACAGCTGGTCGGTAAAAGTACAACGCTGGGCCAGAGACTTTTTCGAAGAGGAGCTGTTGCCGGTATTGAGTCCATTGGGGCTGGCGCCGTCGCATCCGTTTCCGCAACTGACCAATAAAAGTTTGAATTTTATTGTCAGCCTCAAGGGAAAAGATGCGTTTGGACGCGAGGCCACGATGGCCGTTGTCAGAGCACCGCGCTCGCTGCCGAGGATCATTCCGGTGCCAGCCGAGTTGTGCGATGGTAAAAATGTTTTTGTGTTGCTGTCGTCCATGATTCAGGAAAACATGGCCAAGCTGTTTCCGGGTCTGGAGACGCAAGGTGTCTATCAGTTTCGTGTAACCCGCAATAGCGATCTGTATTTGGCTGATGAAGATGTCGCCGATTTGCGGCTGGCATTGCAGGATGAACTCAACGCCAGAGACTACGGCAGTGCCGTTCGACTTGAGACCGGCGCCGACTGTCCGGCATCAATGGTCGAGTTTTTACTCGATGAGTTCTGTCTTTCTGATCAGGACTGTTACCTGTGCCACGGGCCGGTCAACCTTGATCGATTGCAAAGTCTTCCGGAAATGATTGACCGTCCCGACTTAAAATTTGCGCCACATACACCGGCAGGGGCGGCAGAAGTAACGGCAGGCTGCGAGTCAGTTTTTGCCACTTTGCGCAAGCGCGATATATTACTTCACTATCCGTATCAGTCATCGGCACTGGTGCTATCGCTAATACGTGCGGCGGCAACTGACAAGCATGTACTTGCCATCAAGCAGACACTCTATCGTACCGGCGCAGATTCCGAGTACGGTGAAGCGTTAATAGAAGCCGCGCAAAATGGCAAGGATGTCACTGTTGTTATCGAGTTGCGAGCCCGCTTTGACGAAAAGGCAAATATTACCTTAGCCAATCGATTGCAGCATGCAGGGGTGCAGGTGGTGTATGGCGTCGTCGGTATAAAGACCCATGCCAAACTCATACTGATCGTGCGGCGAGAAGGCGATCATCTGGCTCGCTATGCACATATAGCAACGGGTAACTATCATACCGGGGCTGCGCGTTCCTATACTGATTTAAACCTGTTGACATCCAATAAGGCGATAACGCTGGATGTCCAAAAGGTATTTAATCAACTGACCGGTCTGGGCAAAGTAGCAAACATGAAGGCCTTGCTGCATGCGCCATTCACAATGCACCGCAAAGTATTATCGCAGATTCGCAAGCAAACACGCCGCGCTAGGGATGGCATGCCAGCGAGTATCAAGGCGCGGATGAACTCACTGAATGAGCCGCAAATTATTCAGGCCTTATACGAGGCGTCGCATGCGGGTGTAAAAATCAGATTGCTGGTGCGCGGAATCTGTTCGCTGCGGCCCGGTGTTCCCGGATTGTCCGAGAACATCCGGGTGTTCTCGGTGCTGGGTCGGTTTCTGGAACACTCACGAGTCTTTGCATTTGGCCAGGGGAGCGAAGAGACAGTCTATCTGTCCAGTGCAGACTGGATGCCACGCAACATGTTTCACCGGGTAGAGATAGCAGTACCGGTACTCGACGAATCGTTGCGCGAGCGAGTAGTACGCGAATCGCTGGACTACTACTTCAAGGACAATTTGTTTTCCTGGGAGCTGGGCAGCGATGGTGCCTACCATCGACGAGAATCAGCTAAAGAAGGCTTTAGCGCACAAAACACGTTGTTGAAAGAAACTGTGGCGCCATTATTTAGTACCAGCGCTGC
>CAYMVV010000363.1:0-1957 GCA_964393885.1 uncultured Granulosicoccaceae bacterium
GGCAGCAATCCGGTTACCCTGCCAAACATAGTACGCTGCTCACCTACTGGCGCAGACTTCGATGTGGGAAAGGACACTTCTACCTGTGCCCGGCGCTCACCCGCCCGATCAAGTAAACCGGAAAGCCTGGCGAACATCTGTAACAACGGGTCTGATTGGTGAGTCGACCAATTGGCAGCCGGTACAAAGTCGACGAAGTGCATCAAATGATAATTCAGGTTGATCCATAGACTCTCTGCGCTCACCGTCAGAGGCTGATTATCAATCACCCGGTTGACATGGAGCGCGGCCAGCTTATCCAGCCGATCAATATTGTGTTCGAGCTCATCAAGAAAATCGCCGTTATAGAACAAGCGCAGTGTGGATGGAAATAGATCAACCTGCTCGGCCTCAAAATCTGATAGCAACCGCCTCAACTCGGGTATCCTGCTAGCCTCCATAGCGAATGTATTAGTCGCGGTACCTAAAATAGAATGCAGCAGTGCGACATTCGGTGAGTGTTCCGGATAATAACTCACCGCATAGTCATGACAGAAAACCAAATGCTCCAGAAAGGAGCCGTCTGCGTGCTCCATACTGAAATCGCACTCGTTCTGCATAAAATCAACCAGCCGCTGATCAATGGGTGGCGCAGCACTCACTGTTTTGGAATACTCGCGCTCAACCACGCTTGCAGTGTCGCTGGGCCACACTGCCTCCTTGCCCAGCTTTTCGGCCATGAACAGTTTTGGCAATCCTTTCAGCCCTCCAAAAATGGTCTTCTCCATCTCCAGGTTTTGCATGCGCACAACCTCGACCTTGCCGGCCAGATCGAAAGCACCGCCCTGCGTGATGGCTGATTTTCTTTGTAGATTAAGTGCGGTGTTAAGTCGAGTGTCACTCATGACTGTATCCATGGAAGTTTATCGATAGGTCGCTATGATACCGCATAGGCTTGGGGGCACGCTCGGCGAATACTTTCTGTGGCCACCAAATTACAGCTGGCAGCATCATACAATCAGCTAACCCGCATACGTTTATGCGGGGCACCTCACATTCGAGCAATGATTCCCATGGTGTTTGCAATAAGTCTGGATACTACCAGTGCACCCAGATTATCCACATCGACTTCTGGCATATATTCTACAAAATCGATGGCGGCTATCGTCCCGGTATCGGAAGCACCCTTGATTAAATCGAGCACCTGAAAATAACTGAGGCCACCAGGTGTACGGCCAATAACACCGGGCACAATCGATGGATCGAGCGCATCAACATCCAGACATATAATAATATTGGCGTCGGGCTGAATTAAATCGATTGCGCACTGAACACCTTTATTATGCACATCGTACGCTGTCATAAAGTGTACGCCCCAGTCAACGGCATCCTGATAGTCCATGGGATGACCAGAACCGATACCTCGAGCCCCCACCTGAATGATGTGTTCAATATGTTTCATCTCGGACGCACGTCGCATCGTGGATGACAGCCCCAGTGATTCACCCATATGCGAATCCCTCCAGTCTATATGGGCATCAATTTGCAAAACGGTGTACTGCCTGCCAGTGCTTTCCATCGCCTGCAGCATTGGGATGGGAACAGAATCATCGCCACCCACGACTATGGGAACTGAATTTCTACTCAGTACATTAGCTACCACATCATAAATTCTACTTCGATTAACCACCGAGCTCTCGTCTAACGCAATATCGCCATAGTCCGCTGCTTTTCTGCACCCTTGTGGAAAGGTGGGGCCATTCAGGTCAAAGTTGAATCGATCAATATTCGCAGACAGGGATGCAATCGATTGTCGCAATGCGTCTGGTGCATTTTTGCAGTATGACCCGACCGCTTTATAAGGAGTGGCACCAGGCACTCCGATAAATACGGATGATGCATCCAGATCATCTAGATTACTGCACTTCGGCAGACCAAGAAACGTGTCTGCCGGGGCGGCACCAAACAATGCCGCCAG
>CAYMVV010000364.1:0-1922 GCA_964393885.1 uncultured Granulosicoccaceae bacterium
ACCAATAAATCAGTTCCCGATTGCCAATCCGCATTCGAGAACGGCATTTACACGAAAGGAATTGCTTACGCACTAAAACGATTCAATGAAGTTGCGAACGTCTATAGCTATCTCGACATTGGACATTCGGGCTGGCTTGGATGGGACGACAACCGCAAGGGTGCGGTGAAGCTGTATGTCGACGTCATCAAGAGCAGTGGCTCATTGTTCAATGTACACGGCGTTGCAACGAATACGTCGGGTTACACACCAGTGGAAGAATACCTGCTGCCAGATACCGATTACAAGATTGGTAATATGCCAATCAAAGCGGCGAACTTCTATCAATACAACGGGTTCTTTGACGAGCGAGACTACGCCAATGCGCTCAAGGCCGAGTTTAGCGCTGCCGGTATACCCGATCATTTCGGCATACTCATAGATACATCACGAAACGGCTGGGGCGGCAAGGACAGACCGACAAAGGCAGGTCGCAAGAATAACATCAATCAGTACGTTAATTCGGCACGTATTGATCGCAGGCCCGCCAGACAGAATTGGTGCAATCAGAACGGTGCGGGTGCCGGTGAGAGGCCAACCCCCAACCCGTTTAACGACGGAGTCGTGCACGCATTTTTATGGATCAAGCCTCCCGGAGAATCCGACGGCACCAGTGATTCAACCCAAACGACAGCAGATGCGGAAGGTAAACGGTTTGATTCTGACTGCGACCCGCAAGCCAGAACACACAGCGGCAATCCAACAGGCGCAATTGATGGCGCTCCTGCCGCTGGCAGATGGTTTCATCAACACTTCGAGATGCTTGTGCGTAACGCTTACCCTCCACTTACAAAATAGTTTCGGCGTCGAACTTTCGCACAGAACACCTCCTTATCTGCTATGTTACTGATGCCATGACAGACGAAGAATCAGAGCACATACTGCCCGATAATCCACCCCTGCCCGCCGACTACGACGAGCAGGTAATAAAAGCGCTGGACAGTGTAGTTTCAGTACGCACACGCATCCCCGATGACGCCATGACCGCCGAACTGCTCGGCACTGAGCGCGAGGGACACGGTGTCGTCATCGATGAACAGGGCCTGGTACTCACGATAGGCTACGTGGTCACTGAAGCCAATAGCGTTTGGCTTGTGGACCATCGCGGCACAACCCTTCAGGGCCACGTCGTTGCTTACGATCAGCAAAGCGGCCTGGGCCTGGTTCAGGCACTCGGAAAATTGAACCTGCCGCCGGTAATGCTCGGCAGGTCAGCAGACCTGACACCGGGTCAGCCGATGCTGCTGGCCGGATGTGGCGGCGTCAAATCAACACAGCAGGTACAGGTTGGCGGTATCGATGAATTCGCCGGCTACTGGGAATACCTGATCGACGACGCTATTTTTACAGTACCGGCACATCCATTCTGGAGCGGAGCTGCTCTGCTCGGCGAGGACGGCATGCTCTATGGAATCGGGTCTTTGATATTGCAAATCGTTGATCAGGACGACGCTGCAAGCAGCGCTAATATGATTATTCCCATCGACTTATTGCCACCCATACTCAACGACCTGTTGCTATACGGAAGGCGCAACGAACCAGCCAGGCCCTGGGTAGGCTGGTTTCCTCAGGAATCAGGCGACGGACTTGTCATATCCGGTCTAATTGACGGCGGCCCAGCCGACAAGGCCGGTTTGCACATTGGCGACTATATTCTGCAAGTAGAAGATCAGCCGGTAGAAACACTACCCGAGCTATTCAGGGCAGTCTGGTCTGCCGGAGAGGCCGGAGTAGAAATCACCGTTGTCTTTGAGCGCGATCAGGAAACCGAGACAACCACTATTTCAACCATAGACCGCAATGACCGACTCAAGTCCGCCAGCATTCACTAGTGGGCCGTGCGGGAAGTTCGGTGACAAACTTTTCACAGCCACAGTTGTCAG
>CAYMVV010000365.1:0-1914 GCA_964393885.1 uncultured Granulosicoccaceae bacterium
GAGGTGCAGGCGTACAAGCCGACCACCGTTGTGCCCACTGCATTAGCGATATGAGCGGGCCCGGAATCAGGCGAAAGAACGATCCTGGCCCTGTCCAGTAGTCCAATCAGTTGTTCGAGTGTGTCCGCGCCAACCAGATTTAATGCACGGTGCTTCATGCTCGCAATGATTGCATCAGACATTTGCTTTTCAGCAGGCGACGGGGCGCCCGATAAAACAACCTGCATTCCGTGAGTATCAATCGCGTAGTCCGCTACAGCGGCATAACCCTCCGCATTCCAGTTTCTGAGTTTATGACTGGAGCAAGCAGATATAACCAGCAAGGGCCGGGTGTCGGTTATTTGTGTTTCAACAAAGTGCTCGGCGTTTTTCGTTATCGGCAGCAACCAGTCTGTCGACGACTGATCCAGTCCCAGCTTGTCTGCGAAGGAAAGAAACCCGTCCTGCTGATGTTGTCTGGTGGATGCAACTATCGTGTGATTTACAAACAGATGGTGTAGATCTCTGGACCTTGCTCTGTCCCAGCCGAGGCGTATATCAGCTTTTATACACAGACTTGCCAGGTTTGATCTCGCTGCCACCTGCATGTGCAATAAAATATCGAAATGTTCGTTTTGCAACTGTTTTTTCAGCTTTAGATATTCTTTAACGCCGGATTTTTTATTGAACAGGACGAATCGTACCCCTTCAATGACTTTCAGGAATTTGTGTTCGATGGTTCCACACACCCAGGAAATCTCACACGCTGGCCATTGACTTTGTATTTGTCGTATGAGCGGTATCACATGGGTAACATCACCAAGCGCTGACAGACGCAAAATACAAATTTTCTTTGGTGGCGATTGCAATGGAAACGGGGTACTCATAGATAAACTCGTGGCGCGGAATGTTCAGGAACAGGGCGAGCATATCGCGCGGCGGATTGTTTTCACAGTGCCCGTATTCAATCCCCCTGCGTAATCCCGTTTTGTAATTACGGGCTGCTGTGTTGCAAGCCTGCGCAGTGTTGCAAAACCGCGAAGCCGGGGAAGTTAACTCTTCCGACCGCATACGATGATCATCAATGAAACTCTCCGTTTGAATGGATGTCCAAGGTCCGATCTGGACCGGACGACTAATCTTTACAGCCAGCATCATTGAATGCACAATCTTGTCGTAGACAATCGGCATGTCATGTTGATCTTTTTTGTACATCATTCGAGAGGACGTAATAGTGAAAAACAACAAATCTGTGGCACGCAGTGCTGTGACAGTCGGGGCCGCCGCCCTGGGCATCGCAGTGGCGGGTGTCGCTGTTAGCCTTACTGCCTGGGCTCAGGATTCCGAAATGACTTTTTTCATTACGAGCGCGGGTCCTGGAAAAGGCGGCGATCTTGGTGGTCTTGAGGGGGCTGATGCGCACTGTAACGCGCTTGCGGCAGCAGCGGGTTCGGAGCTGACTAACTGGAAAGCCTATCTCAGCGTCAATGCGGTGGTTGATCGTTCCAGTGGCAAGCCACAGGTCATTCCCGGTGTCAATGCGCGCGATCGAATAGGCGCGGGCCCATGGAACAACGCGGCAGGTGTACTGATCGCGAAAGATATCGACGAGTTGCATTCAGACGCCAATCAGCTCAATAAGGAAACCGGCCTGGATGAGAACGGCAATATTGTCAATGCGCGTGGCGATAAGCCGAACCGCCACGATATCCTCACCGGTTCTACCCCGCAGGGTGAATATTCAACGGCCGGTGGTGATACCAGCTGTGCAGGTTGGACCAGTGGCGGCGCAGGCTCTGCCATTGTGGGTCATCATGACCGTGCGGGCCTTAGCAATGACAGACATATGGTGTCATGGAACTCTGCTCACGGCTCCGCCGGATGTGGCGCAGCAGATTTCCCTAAAACCGGTGGTGATGGACTCTTTTATTGCTT
>CAYMVV010000366.1:0-1902 GCA_964393885.1 uncultured Granulosicoccaceae bacterium
AATAAGTGGCCACTTCTCTTGTATCGAGTTTCTTCAAACTACGCCGTGCCCACAAAAAGCGCAGTTGGTCATACTGCTGACAACACCAGGCAAGTGAGTATAAAAGTCGATGACTGTAGCGACCACTGTCAAATGTTGGCCATTGATCAGAGCCGATGCGAGCGGAGAACTGCTTGTGTCACCCGTGGGGCTGAGTTTTTGGGGCGGTGTTGATCCGGTCACTGGTAACGTAATTGATCAGCATCACCCGCTTTATGGTCAGAACCTCTGTGGAAAAATACTGGCCATACCCAGTGGCAGGGGCTCCTGTTCCGGTAGCGGGGCAATACTGGAGGCATTGCTAAACAACGTAGCGCCCCTGGCTCTGGTGTTCTGCGAAGCGGAAGACATATTGACCCTTGGGGTGCTCGTCGCGCAGGTGCTTTTTGACCGTGCTATTCCGGTTTACAGAATCTCCCCGGTAGATTTCAAATCATTGCGCAGCGGCGTAAAGGTGTCTATCTGTGATGATATATTGACCATACGCACAGGCCAGCCTACCGAAAAATCAGAGCCATTACACAGCAGTGAAGTACCCGGCTCAAAGGAAGGCGCACAGTCTCCGGTGCTGTCAGAGTCAGACAAAAAGATGCTGGCTGGCGCTGATGGAACAGCCACCCAACTGGCGATGCAAATTGTTGTTCGTATGGCCGAGTTGCAGGGTGCTGAACAGTTAGTCGATGTATCGCAGGCGCATATTGATGCCTGTGTCTATCATGGTCCATCGAGTCTGATGTTCGCCGAACGCCTTGCTTCCCTCGGTGCCAAAGTGAAGGTGCCCACTACGCTAAACTCACTGTCGGTAGACAAATGTCGATGGCGACAGCAAGGGGTCGATACCCGGTTCGGGGAAGCGGCAAGCGCGCTTGGTGATGCCTATATGAAAATGGGTGCCACGCTCAGCTATACCTGTGCACCCTACCTGCTTGAAAGTGCCCCGGTCTTTGGTGAGCAAATAGTGTGGGCGGAATCTAACGCGGTAACGTTTGCCAACAGTATTATCGGTGCCCGCACGCAGAAGTACCCGGACTTTCTGGATATCTGTATCGCACTGACCGGTCGTGCTCCATTGACAGGTGCCCACCTGGACATTGGGCGACAACCAACGCTTGAAATTCACATAGTAATGGGAGCGGGAGAGGTAAAACGATTAAACGCTACAGATGATGATCGTATGCCCGATGATAGTGCGCATACAGCTATGCGTATAGTTGCCAAAGCGCTGGACGATTCCTTCTGGCCGTTACTCGGTTATCACATTGGTTCGATCAGTAGCAACGACATACCATTAATCACCGGGCTGGAAAAACTCAGCCCTACACTGGATGATCATAAAGCGTTCAGTGCCGCATTTGCGACCACATCGTCAGTGCCGATTTACCATATTGCAGGTCACACGCCGGAGGCGGAAAAGGCAGCGGAAACATTTAGGGCGCAATCAGACCTGGAATCCATTGTTGTCGATGCGTATGACTTGTATCAAAGTTGGCGGGAACTGAACAGCGCAACATCGGATCAGGTAAACCTTGTTTGTCTGGGCAATCCTCACCTCTCATTGACCGAGTGTGCAACGCTGGCCAGTCTGTGCAAGGGACGATTAAAGCGTCCGTCTGTGGGTGTCATTCTGACATTGGGGCGCAAGATCTATGAACAGGCAGAGCGGGCAGGGTATGTAGGCGAACTCAGGCAATTTGGCGTGCAGTTCATCAACGACACATGTTGGTGCATGATCGAAGAGCCGGTCATCCCGACAGATGCGAAAGTACTCATGACCAACTCTGGTAAGTATGCGCACTACGGTCCCGGGTTGGTGGATCGACAGATTCACTTTGGTGGCTTGAAGGATTGTGTGGATGCTGCGTG
>CAYMVV010000367.1:0-1869 GCA_964393885.1 uncultured Granulosicoccaceae bacterium
CAACTGCCAAAGGCGCAAATTGGGGATCTACTGCTTCAGGTAGAGCCAAACGCGATGCTTAATCGAGGCGCATGGATACCAGGCCTCGGTATGGTATTAAAATCCATGAGCGTGTTTCCTCAAAACGGTGCCACAAACCCTCCACTACCCAGCGTTCAGGGCGGCGTATTGTTGTTTGACGACAGCAACGGCTCGCTGCTGGCCACGATCGATGGCATCCTCGTCACCAAATGGAAAACGGCCGGTGATTCAGTTTTGGGGGCAAAACTGCTTGCCAACCCCTCCCCTAAAACTCATCTTATGGTGGGTGCTGGTACGGTAGCGGCATCCACTATCGATGCCTATCGCGAGGTGTTCCCTTCTATTGAGCGGTTTATCGTTTATAACCGAACCCGCTCCAACGCGCATACACTCGCAGACACCCTGCGGGAGCAGGCTCAAGGCACAGGTCCGGAGATTGAAGTTACAGATAATCTGCAGGCGGCTTGCGCTGACGCAGATATCATTAGCTGTGCAACCATGTCATCTGACCCGGTTATCAAAGGCGACTGGATAAAACCCGGAACTCACGTTGATCTGATTGGCGCTTTCACACCCGACAAGCGTGAAGCCGATGATACGCTGTTGTTGAGGTCTGAACTCTTTGTCGATTCGCGCGAAACAACCGTCGAACATATTGGTGAGATCCGGATTCCAATGGAGTCAGGAATAATCTCGGCTGAGGATATACGCGGTGATTTCTATGAACTGTGCAAAGACAATGCAGGCAGGAGTTCTACAACGGCAATTACTGTGTTTAAAAACGGGGGTGGTGCACATTTGGATCTGATGACCAGCATGATGATATATGAGAAATGCAGTTAATTTACATCCATTAAAGCGTTTCGTTGAAGCTTGATTGTGTTGATGTCATCAGACAGGTATTGAATGAGAGCAGAGCCATTTATCGTCATTAACAATGTTGACAAACGACCCTGCCCTCTTTGATTGAACTGCACATGTAGCAACTGCACATGGTGCAGCAGAATCAGTCTAGCTCTTTGCAGCGCAGGGGTTGCAAGGATTTTTACAGGCTTCAACGGCTTTGGCAGCACATGGATTGCAAGGGTTACATGCGTCTTCAACACCCGCTATGCACTCTTCAACGGTTTTCTTCGCCGCACAGGGGTTGCATGCCGCACGAGCGACAGTAGTACCACCAATAGATGCAAGTGACATGGTTACCGCAAGAGCTATCGGGTTAAAAGGTGAACGCTTGGCGTCGTTATTTTTAGTGGTCATATTAAACTATCCAAAATAAGTGATGATGACTGTTATATATAATGTTACATCTATATGTAGCGTGACTTTGGTTGAGCCCGGTGACTGCGCTAGCAGTTACAGAGCCTGGTGTATCGCCGTCCAGTTACAAAGCGCGCCCAAACCGACTTTACAATTGTACTGACCGGTTGACTCTATCGAAGTTCCAGGACTGATCTAGAGTTTCGCAGGGCAGTTGCCATGAATTTCCGTTTTGAATTCATATTCAAAATCGAACGCTCAAGGCTATGAACTCCCGAAAATCGATGAACAGGGAACACCAACCAGCGATAACGATACACAACTTGCCGCAGCGACTTATCACTAAAAATTAACTTCTTCAAGGCAATTGTTCCCTGACAATCGACAGATTCTTCCTCTGTCGGACAAGCTCCTTCCTCAGTGCTGCTTCTAAAGCCAGTCGAATCAGGTGATAGGCCGTTGATTTTGTGAATATTCCGGACAAGGAGATTACGCCCCGTCGAGCGACGTGCTGTCGCAAAACGAACAGGACTTTCCCTGCCGGAGGCCTTCATTTTTGAAAAGGGTAGTCTCAATGGGTGAACGCAA
>CAYMVV010000368.1:0-1853 GCA_964393885.1 uncultured Granulosicoccaceae bacterium
TCGCTGACAATCTATCGGGTGCAGTGGATACGTTGCGTGCAATGCGGATGTATGCAACCGAACACGGAGTGGATTTCTCCGAGTTCGATAGCGCTAAAGTGAGCAGGGAGTAGAGACCTGTGGTCTCTACTTACACTCAGAGCAGGTTACACTCAGAGCAGACACGGTCAGCGCGGGATACAGTCAGACAGGTTCGCCTGCTGATGCACGTCGATGTTCCCTGACCAGTAATACACCCGCTACCAACCAACACAAAACGAGAAACACGTTGAAGGAGAAGAATCCGGTTGTCGACAGCGACAACATTTGCACTCCAATCAGTACTGTGATCGCTGCGAGGCCATCACCAAGGCGAACATAGAGTGTATCTATGGCGGGCTTTCCCCGGAATTTCATCGCGGAACTGACAGGTAACCACAGCACGTGGCGCGAGGTATTGTTTAACGAATAATCTGTGGCGTTTTCGGCAATCTTCATCATCTTGACCACCGCCAGCACCGGCAGCAGGGCCATGACGGTATAGGATGTCAGGGCGATCACTGGCAAGATCAGCAAGAGTGCTGCAAAGCCTCCGTACTTCAACAGTCTTGAAGCGACAAAAGCTTGTAAAAGCAGCGCGATAATATTTACCCAGAAGAAAAAGTTGCCATAAAACGCAGTCGTGCCGTCGCGAACAAACGACTGTATGGCAGTGTCGTCAGTAATGCCCTGTTGCTGTGCATCGCTGGCCAGAGAATCCTGAATGACGCCGAATAACAGATTTTCACCGTTGGTGTTCACCCAGTTTGTCAGCATGGTAACCAACGCTGCCAGCAGCAGAAACTTGCTCAGCAATACCAGTTTAGCGCCGCCCCAAATGCTGGCTTTCTCAGACACTACCGCTTCGGTTTTTGGCGCATTCTCTACATCGTCTTTCGCATGAGCCGCTTGCCGCTGAGCCACTATTCGCACAATAAAAATAGACACAATCAATGGCACGATGGCGACCAGCAACAGGGCCTCAGTGGGCATTATGCCGGAGCCCACCAGTACATTGACCACCCACGAACCGAATGCTGCGCCAGATGTGGCTCCAATGGCTATAAAAGGCAGCATTCTTTTTCCGCGCTCATTGGTATAGATATCAGCGGCGAAGGTCCAAAACTGAGCTACCACGAAAACACTGAACATTCCAACCCACAGGTAGTAGACCACCCCCATCAGTGAAAAACCTTCGATGAAAAAGTTGGGCTGTAGAAACCAGAAGATAATCATATTTGAAATGCAGAAGAGAGTGGCGCGGGTAAATAAGGTCACCCGGTCCCATTTTTCAGCCAGTTGTGCGTACCATCCGACGACAAAAAGCAGAATTATACTTTGCAAAAAGCTGGAGTAGGCCTTGACCTCCATCTTCGACAGGCCCTGAACATCCGATACTGCAATCCAGCCTTCACGCAGGGGCTTGATGAAATAGTACGCCAACAGGATAAGAAACACATTGGCGAACATGAGTAGCGCTGTGGTGCCTTCTCCGGGTTTAACCTCGGTGAAAAGACGCAGAAAACGCTCGTTTCTTGATAGTTGGGACATAAGGAATCAAACCTGGTGCGCTGGTGTCGCTTGCGCGGCACCTGACGTAATGGCATTTTAAGGAGATGTGTAATATAGCAGAACAACCGGGGCTTTTTCCGGGAATGCCGTGTTACCGCTGACATTACAGATGGCAATCATTGTATGGTATTCGCGGGCCAGCAAGGTTTCGGTTCGTATATGAAACGATACCGCTTCTTTGGACGCTTTTTTTATAAAGATCTGCAACGGGGGCCGGGCCGTCTTTGTCAATGGCGGCGGATACGCAATGCGACAGACTTGTT
>CAYMVV010000369.1:0-1834 GCA_964393885.1 uncultured Granulosicoccaceae bacterium
CTGGGCAAGAATCGCGCTAAATTTAAACCGCGCTTTTCTGCGCAAATAACTGCACTCAGTCTGCCATCCATGCCCGTAGACAGGCGACATTTTTTCATGGGCATTGATGGCAGTAATTTTCCGAGCCCTCATATCGCCTCAGAAAAGCGCTCAATACGATGAATTTGCAAAAAATCTTATCTCCGGCCCTAAGTGTCGCCATGTGACGACATAGCTTTATGAAACGGTCCAGTCCCAATATGTTTAACACGCGTGTGAAGTTGTAACACAACGCCATCAGGCTCCATTCGCCTCTGACTTTGGCCAGTCCTCGAACCGAAAAATGGGTCCAACCGGACCTGAGTTTTAGGGTGCCAAACGGATGCTCTACCGCTGCTGATCGTTCTGCATATATCTGCGCACCTGTTTTCATTCGCTGGGCGTGCTCGTCAAGTAAGTCCTGATCAACCAACCGTACTATATCCCGATATTTGCCGTTCGTTGTTAGACAGCGTTCTTTTCTATCGCATCGGCTACAGGCTGCTTTGTTGCGGTACCGTTGCGTGGGGGTCTGCCCTGGCTTGGTCTGGGGCTTGCCCGATGGTTTTATCAGCTGCCCTGCCGGACAAACATACACATTGTTTTCCTGGTCGTAGCTGAACTCAGCTCGAGAATATCGCCCCTCCGCTTCTTTGGGAGTCGGCGCAGCCGGAATGGCAATGTACGGGGTAATCCCGCATTCCATACAGCTTTTTATTGCCATTGTGCTGTAATAGCCTTTGTCTGCCAGCACTTCAAATCCCTTCAATCCGAAACGCTTCTTTACCGCAAGTGCCATTGGAGTGAGTTGCCGCTGGTCGTTGACATCGGTGGTGACTGCATCGGCGGCTATGAGATAGTTTTGATGATCTACTGCTGCTTGTACGTTGTACCCTTGGCTCTTATTGCCCCCTTTATTCAGCAATACCGCATCTGGATCGGTATACGACATTTTCGATTTGCCGCTGTTTTTCAGCTGTTCTCTTCGATCCTTGAGAGTCGACTCACGTTTCCTGGATCGTTCCAACTCTTCCTTGAGCTGCTCTATATCCACCGTTTGTTCATCGGCTGACTCTTCCTGCTGCTCCTTTTCGTCCTGTTCATCCAACATCTGTTGCCAATGCTTAACTTCCTTGTCTGCTTTGGCTATCGCTTTGTCGAGTGATTTCTCTGTATTGAAGCTCTTTGCACTGACGTTGCCCTTAAAATGGCTGCCATCGACACTAACTCGCTCACCTGCAATCAACCCAATGCGTTCACACAGCACCACAAAGTCGCTATGTGCCTTTGTCAGAGGTTTGCTGTTCTCGCTTCGGAATTTGGTGATCGTTCGGTAGTTGGGAGTTTGCTGATGCATCAGCCACATCAGCTCAATGTTGATTTTACATTCCCTGGCCAGTCGTCTTCCTGAGCGAATCCTGTGGGTGTACCCATAGAGATATAATCGTAGCAGCGACGCCGGATCGTACGGTGGCTGTCCGGCTGACACACCTC
Source organism: uncultured Granulosicoccaceae bacterium (assembly GCA_964393885.1). Lineage (GTDB taxonomy): Bacteria > Pseudomonadota > Gammaproteobacteria > Granulosicoccales > Granulosicoccaceae. The sequence goes on from CAYMVV010000369.1 coordinate 1,513, forward strand.
CATCGCTATTTTTAAACCCAAGGGCACACAGATCGAGGTTTTCTACATAAATGTCGATGGCACGTACGGGGCTATCAGGAGAAACGAGGTCATCTAAGTTCAATCCGACACAGTCAAATTGTCCTCGATTGGCTTTGCGGTGGTAACGCTTTGTCCCGCCACTTGTGGTGGGCGCTGACGGGGCATGCTGGCGCTCCAACTCATCCTCTGTGAAACCGATGAAGTCCTGCTGATCGTTCTTTTCGTCAGTCGGCATGGCTCTCGAATCTTTATCCTTTAGCGTACAAGCGTGAATTTACCTCACAAAGGAATTCTTGCCCAG
>CAYMVV010000370.1:0-1820 GCA_964393885.1 uncultured Granulosicoccaceae bacterium
ATTACCGACTGGTTAGGCAAGGCCTTGATGCAGCATTGGTTCTTTAGTTAATCGAGCAGGGTTGCTAACGTAAACTCAAGTGATTGCGTAGACCATACGCTCGCGATAGTGTAATAAAAATGTTACAGTAAGATAAAACTCTGTTACGGGTCGATCAGTGTCTACACCTTTCGATAGTAAGCGCAGGCGGTTTTTAAACCTGACCGGCCAATCAGTGTGCGCGAGCACCGGTCTGCTGTTGCTGCCGAGTGCCGTACTGGCAGCACAAACCCAGGTGCTGGGTGTTCATTTCCACGAAGACCGAGGCCGCATGAAAATGCACCTCGATATCGATTCGATTCCGGCATCCTTTAAGGTGTTCAAGCTGGAGAATCCCGACCGTATTGTTGTCGATCTGAAATCCAGTCGTATCTCAACACTGCTTTCTCGCGAGCTCAGAGCTCGGGGAACAGTCAGGCGTATTCGCTACGGTAAACGCAACCACGATGACTTGCGCATCGTTCTCGATGTCAATGGCAAGCCGGCTGATGTCAGCGGCCGCACATACGAATTCAGGGGTACGGACCGCAAGCGGCTGGTGGTAGATCTGGGCATGAAACCGCTCACTGCGCCAGACGCGGACGAGCCGGTGGATGCGGCTGATCTGCGAGATATAGTCATTGCTATTGACGCTGGACACGGTGGCAAAGACCCGGGCGCGATCGGGCATTTGAAAACACAGGAAAAAGAGGTCACGCTGAGCGTGGCGCGTGAGCTGTCCAAAAAACTCCGCCGGCGCAAAGGCTTCAAACCGTTACTGATTCGCGATGCCGATAGATATCTGACGCTGCAGGAGCGAGTCCGGCTGGCGCGCAACAATCAGGCTGACTTTCTTGTGTCGATTCACGCTGATGCGTTTCCCGATCGTTCCGCAAGTGGGTCATCCGTATTTGCACTCTCTACTAAAGGGGCGAGTTCCCGGGCCGCCGAGGTGCTAGCCAAAACAGAGAATCAGGCTGACAAATTGTTCGGCGAGATATCCGTTAGCGAATCCAGTGGCGCGTTGTCGCGCACGCTCATCGATCTGGCTCAAAATGCGGTGCTCGAATCGAGTATCGAATGTGGCAGTGTCATCCTGAAGCATCTTGGAAAGATTAATACCCTGCACAAGGCCAGCGTTGAACAGGCAGGCTTTGCGATCCTGCGTGCGCCAGATGTGCCATCGGTACTCGTTGAGACGGCGTTTATCTCGAACCCGCGTGAAGAGCGAAAGCTACGTTCACGACGTCATCAGCGCAAACTGGCGTCAGCACTGGCTGACGGGGTCGTGGAGTACTTTGTCGCGAATGCGCCACCGGATACGGTGATAGCGAGCCATGTCAACAAAAAGCGTGGCTAGGCGTAGAACCACCCGCTCCGGCAAGCGGTGCGCTGTCGCATAAGCTTTCCTCTGATTCCGACCTCATCCAACTTCAGTCCACTGTTTTCGTAATTCAGTTCTCTGCACTGATCCAGAGCATTTTCACTTGTTCGACATGCTCGTTGAACAGGTTTTTTTGCGAGTCACCTGAAATACTCAAGGCCAAAAAATCAGACAGTTATAATTTGCTGGATGATAGGCTGTTCGAGATTGTAAAGCTGAAGCAAAGCGAGCAGACTTGAGGTTATTCGAGGACAGCTTCCCGGCTGGCCAGAGAGGTTGACCGGCAGAACCTGACTCATGGCGCTGGTCTTTCTGCAAATATGACATTAATCCAAGAGCATTGGCATGACTTATAAAAAATACCTCAAAGAGAGCAATTACGTCGCGGGTGAGTGGGTAGCTGCGGACAGCGGCAAGA
>CAYMVV010000371.1:0-1774 GCA_964393885.1 uncultured Granulosicoccaceae bacterium
GTAACTCGAAAGCCTACGACGTTACTCTGTTTCAAGATTCAACGCTGTGCGGAGTAGATAGCGAAAGTTTTCATACTGTAGAATGTGACCAGTGTTTTTCAATTGTACCAGTGGGATCTGGCCTATCCCGGCTATCAGTCGCTTCAGATCACAAACCCTATGCAACGAATCCTGATCACCATGAACGAACTTGACAGGAACTTCTAACTTTTTCACTCTGTCCCATGAAAAGTGAACTTGATTGAAGTAGTCGTGCTTGATTGACTCTGCAGAATCTACCATCACTGATTGCAAGCGCCTGCCATGATGAGGCGCACTAAATTCCATGTTAAGTGTCTCGATGTCCGGCTCGCTACCCCCAAATATCTTCATAACGATACTTTTAAATTTCTCTATTTCTCCAACATGCTTCTTTATATAGTCAACAGTTCTGGTCATTAACCAGGTATTGCGACTACACAGCTCTGCTACACTGCTGCCAAAGTAAATAATATTGTTTTCATATTTGCCGGCACTGAAGCAAGTCGCTGCAAAAGTGATATCTGCAACTTTTTCCGGATACCTCTCAGTAAAGTGAGTAGCGTGCCAGGCGCTGGAAACCATTGCCAAAATCATAACTGGTTCGCCGCAAAAGTGATTCCAGACCAGGTCAATTCCTTCTATGACCTCTTTTGAATAGAGATCTACTGATTTTCGATCTGGTGTTGATTGAAGCAAACCAGGACGCAGAGGCCAAATCAATCTGATGTTGTGTCGACAAGCAAAGTCGACATCCTCACTAGTGATATCCGGGAAAATCATCGAATGCAATACAATCACCGGCTTACCGCGCTGTGGCCCTAAATCAACCACACGCACACTCTTACCGTTTGTATCAATCAGGCTATGACACCGAACCTGATCTGGTAGATAAGAATTGCAGTACTCATTGAATCGATACTGACGCGCCTTGTCCCAATTTCTGGCGTCGGTAATTAACAGCAGTTCTGAAAGTAAAACCCTTATAAGGTCAGCTTGACGTGCAACACCAATCTTGCCCATGACAGACTTTATGTGGGACCGCTTTGTCTCGATAGCTACACTATCATGTTCAGCGGCACTTTGAAGCGTCATGCCACAAACTACTTGTGCGGCAACACGGAGTTCAGATGGTGTAAATTGAGCTCGATTAAGCTTCTCGGTTATGGTATTGACGATGCTTACCGAAACTATAAAGCTCTGCTCGCTTAGCTCACTGTAGGTACACTTAATAACCAGAAAATCGCGGGTAAGATCAAAATCAACAGAAGCAGGTGCCTGGTCTCCGGGCATTGTACGCTCGTCAACCAGATAGCAAGATTCACCTAGTGCATAGTCCTCAAGTCGATAAACCGGATAGCCCTTGATGCGACCTACAGGACTGAGCTTATTCTGGTCCAGATATTCCAGAAACTCGTTGGCCGTTGGAGGTTTACTCTCCGATATCGAAAGAACAGCATTGAATGCAATAGAATCAGATTGCGATTTTTGATGGGACCTGGAAGTCACTAAGTTCATCCATAAATTAACTGGCACCGATTTGATTTATTATAGCAGGAAAATCAGCTGGGATCTTAACAAGACATATATGGACGCCTGGGTTATGTCAAGCAACAGTTCTCTCTAACGCTCAAAAAAGCGTCTTGTTGATATTACAGCTCTTCGGAATCCTCAAAAAACTGTTTAAAAAATTCAAATGAATAGACGGGTAATGAAGACATATATCCGGCCTCAAATTGTCGGGGGGTTATGTTCC
>CAYMVV010000372.1:0-1744 GCA_964393885.1 uncultured Granulosicoccaceae bacterium
GTGCCAACAGCCAGTAGCAGTGCTGCTGTCAAGGCTGTGATGATCGATTTGGCTTTAAGTAGTCTCATGCGGTTCTCCAAATGTAACGGGCTACAACTTGAACCATGTTATAGGGCGAGCCCTCTGAACACTGTCTGAACCTTGTTCCTGTTCACCAGTGCGCTATTGGTAGGAGTGCTGCGCATCAGGCTTGGTTCCGCAACGCATCGCGGTAATATTCACCTTTTTGCTGTTCATTTTTTGATTCGCTGGCAAATATGCCGGGAAAATGCGGGGATATGACCTTATGGTCAATGTACCCGTGATTTGCAGTGCAGGCATTGGCAGTACAGTCAGCGGCAGTTCAGTATCGAGATCTGTGAATTCGGTTCGCTTAGTGAATAATTTTCCGATTGGCAGGGCTTTGCGACTACCACACAGATCGTTGAGTGTGAATGGCTATTCTCCTCATTCGATCGAAAACCCGAGTCAGAATCACACAACTTCGCCACGACCGCTGTTCTCGTACAGGCATCCCGATGTGTGCTGCCGTTTGGTGCGGCGTCTCAGAGCGAGCAGCGCAGAGCAAGCAGGACATGCTCTTTACGGGGCCTTGCGTGTCTGTGGAATCATAGATCCATTGAGAGATGCTACCGATTTTGTGAATAATCCGGGTTAACTCAGAATCATTTGGAGTTGTCTGGAACGTGCAACCAGTTGGTCGTTTTGGTCCCACAACATGCCGTCCTCTATGAACAGGTCTCCGTTTAGATCACCGGTACTGAACATCCCTTTTATCCAATCGGTCTGAGGACGTCTGCGTATATGTATCGATAGCTCGATAGTGGGTACCCAGCCTATGGGTCCGTAGCGTGTAAACACTGACGGTGGGAAGGCGTCGCAAAACAGCATGAGCGCCAGGCTATCAATCGGACGCTGATCTTTAAAGCGTATCCAGCCGGCCATGGCTGCTTCATTTTCCAGGCTCGAAGTTGCATATTGCGGATCGACGCGTACGTCGAGGCGATTCATTATTGGCAACTCGATTGCCTGTGCCAGTTCGGAACGCGTGGTGCATGCCTCGGGTGGCGGCAGGGCCGGTGCGGTGGGGACAAGGCTGCGTTCCGGGCTGTGTGCTGTGGTTTTATTGCCAGCTGTCCTGTTTGTTGGCTGTTTGCAAAGATTTCCAAACGTGGCGGTGCAGGTGATTCTCGGTTTGCCGTCTTGTTTCATTGTACCGGTAACCGTCGCGGTACGTCGGCCCAGCCGTACGATGCTTGCTCTGAGGTCGGCCACTTTACCTGGCAATCCCGGGCGCAGATAGTGTGTGGTTACAGATACGGGATCCGGGGTATCCGGTGTCAGGGTAGCCATCGCTCGAAGCAGACAGGCGAGTATATAACCTCCATTGGGGTTGTTGCCGATGTTCCAGTCTGCAGCCATGTTCAGTTGCCAGTGTCCGTCGGACACACTGTTCGAAATGGTATCGGTATCGAATGCATATACCGTTTTGCAATCAGATGTCATATCGTGCCTTGGCAGTGGTCTGCTGATTCGGGTTGGTACAGTGTTGCCAGATTATAGAGATGACTACATACGGCGAACGGTTTTTAGTATCAGGAGGGAGCTGAAGGGCACGTCTACCTCAAACGAACGCATACCGAACTTATATCAATGACACATGCAAAACGCTGTTCGGATTTAGTAGATTCTAGTGGGCCGTGCGGAAAGTTCGATAACACTTTTCTTCGCCACAGTTGCCATA
>CAYMVV010000373.1:0-1729 GCA_964393885.1 uncultured Granulosicoccaceae bacterium
TTATCTTTGATCAGAGCGAGTAAAAAAAACGAATCGGACGATCGAGCCATAACCGACACCTTCATTGAAAATGGAGAACCTGTCTGACTTGTGGCGACCCGAGCGAGCACAACTTGATGGACAAGTCGGTTCGTGCAGTGACGTGCGCCGCACATTGCAAAATCAGAGAATTTTTGCGGTTTCCGCGGCAGGTATGGACGGGTATCAGCAGATTAAAAAATCAATTAATGGGTAATCAGTTTTGATGCCGGAAAGGCAGATTCTGAAAAGGCGGATTCTGGAGGGGTGGACTGGCGGAAGAACGTGGGAGTCGAACCCACCAGACACGTCTGACGCGTCTCACCGGATTTGAAATCCGGGCCCGTCACCGGATCGGGACGTTCTTCCATGTCGATATCATACGACAAGCAGCAGAAGATCGCTTAAATTTTCCAACAGTAAATTTTGCCGTCACCAGCTACTACTGGCGATTTGGCCGCCAACCACGACGCGCCACCTGTTTGATGGTAAGCAAGCCGTCAAATGGTCACTACAGGTATGGCCGGGCTTGCCCGTTTAGATAGCAGCCTTGCCCCGGAATTTTCGACGACAATGTTCTCCTCGTGCACCATTAAACGCCCGTCGCCATAGAGCATACCAGGCTCCAGTGTCATCACCATACCCGCTTGCAGCACCGTGGTGTCGAAAGCCGTAATCGATGGCGATTCAGTCAATTGCATACCCAACCCGTGGCCAAGCCTGCCTACACTGCCCGCGTCATCAAGGTTGAGCTCCCGCCGCATAGTCTCAAACAACTCACAACACCTGACACCCGGCTTCACGGCATGGAGTCCGGCTTCTAATGCCTGATGTATCTGGGAATAAGCCGCCTCACTGGCGGGGTCAGCAAAGCCGAATGCAAAGTTTCGATCATAGTCGCAAAAATAGCCATCGTATACGCAGCCGGTATCCAGTATGAGAATATCACCCTCACTTAACTGTCGATCCGTAGGTGGTGCGATTATGTCATCGTAACCACCTTGCGCACTGGCGCCGACAAGATAGCTGACATCATCTGCACCAAATGCCAGACAACTGCGTTTGAACTGACGAAAAATCTCAAGCTCGCTACAGCCGACTGACAGCTTGTTTGGCAATTCCTCAAACGCACTACCTGCCACTCTGCAGGCACTTTCAATTTTGGCGATTTCTTCAGCCGATTTTATCTGCCGTTGACCAAACACCAGTTGCGTAGCATCTTTTATCTGATAGAGGCTCAATTGCGTTAGAAGTGCTTCATAATCGTTTAGCGGCATGCGCAATGTTGTTTCACGGCCTTTCAATAAACCAATGGTACCGCTGCCAGCTAACAATTCATCAATGGTATCAGCCAAAAGTGAAACACCATCATCCAGTGGATGTGGTGAAGACCATGTACGAATATCATCTACCTGACTGCGCCGCATGCACGCCTCTCCAATCGCAGGAATAACTGCGACAGGGCGTCCACTCGCAGGCACCAACAGGAACCACGGGCGCGTCGGGCTTTGCCAGAATTGCGTGAAAAACCCGCTAAAATAGCGGAATTCCGGCTCACTGGTCAGCAGCAGAAGATCGATATCGCTATTCAGCATGGAACGCTGGATCCGCTGCAGCCGCTGCTGATACTCGCCAACACTAAAACCACGCGGGGCAAGATTATCGAGCACGTTGTTGGACTGTGAGCTGACGACTTCGTTTTTCATCTGTT
>CAYMVV010000374.1:0-1721 GCA_964393885.1 uncultured Granulosicoccaceae bacterium
GTAACTGCTTACCTCTAACCGTCATGGGCATTTACACAAAACGGTTTACAGTCTCTAAAAACTACACCGACAAATAAGCATCGCGCATGTCCGGGTGCGCCTCCGGCTCTTCGAATGTGCCGTCATATTTTTTCTCACCGCTCTCAATAATAACGGCTCTGTCGGATACTAACCGGGCAAATGAAGGTTCTGCTCAGACAACAGCACAGATAAGTTTTCTATCTTCAGCGTTAATGTGGTTTTAGCCATCTGTTCGACAATAACAGGTGCAATACCTTCTGAGTATAGGATGCATAAAAGCTATTTTTCGCTATCACCAGCACTAGCCGACGCGCCGCATGGGTCGGTCTGACTACCCTGTTTCGTCGAGTTCCCATTACTCGCACACTGTTCTGCACAGTTTCACCGACTGCACTGTGAAATATTCCCAAATTCCCGGGTCCTCACACCCAACAGACAATACCCCGCCTACCAGCTAAGCAACTCTATGCCAGCGTCGGAATCACTGAACTCGTTTCTACACAAATAGCCCGAACGGCCGCGGCGCTCGACTCGCTGGCATTTGGACCATCTGATCGTATCAGTCAGGCATGGCATCAGGCTGCAGCAATGCGAATACTGCACCGGCAATCAGAAAACCTGACCCCCATGTCAGCCCGTAGCTGAGCGATGCATTAACGTCACTCACATAACCACCAAGTGTCGGGCCCACTATCTGCCCAATGCCGAACGCCACGGTTAATGTACCCAGTGCTTTTGGCCATTCGCTGGCGATAAAATTTCGGCGGACAAATACTGTGGTCGTGGCGGGAACAGTAAAGAGGGCGCTGCCAAAAACCAGTGCTGACAAGTATGCAATTGCTAACTGGCTGCTGAACAGTGGCAACGCAGCACCCACAGCCACAACCACGGACAAAAAGGCAAACGCGTAGCCGCGTCGGAACGTCTCAAGAACCCTGGCCCACAACCAGGGAGAAATCATCGTACCTACACCCATGGTGCACCAAAACAGGGTTAGGGCTGTCGCACTGGCACCACCCTCCTGCAGGTGTGCATACATAAATGTCACATAACATATGTACCCTGCACCAAACGAAGCATGGGCCAACAAAAGGGCAATGTGTGCGGTAGCTTTAAAGTTTGCACGCCCTGTATTGGTGACAGGCGCAGAGCCATCGATACCCCGCGAACCCAGCCAAACCAGGCAGGCAAATACAGCGGCAATCGCCCCCAGTACCAGCCAGGTCAGTTTCCAGTTGCCTGGACCCGCAAGCCAAAGTACCAATGGAACACACAGCGCTGACAGCAACACACCGGACCCGGGTGCTGCGTAAAACAAGCTGATAATGTGCCGCGCACTTTGACATCATCAGCGCTGGCTGCGAGTTGGGCTGCAACCGCGCCGCCCAGAACAAAACAAAACGCACCGGTAAGACCGGCAACAAAACGCCAGCTACTAAGCCACCAAAAATCCGCACTTAGCCCCATGGCGGCAACTGCAAAAGCTGTCGCCCACACTCCCCATACAAACGATCTGTGCAAGCCGAAACGATTCGCCACAGAGGCACAGACAATGGCGCCGAGCAGATAGCCTGCTGCATTGGCCGTACCCAGCCAGCCGGCAAGGGAATAATTCCAACCCAGGTCAGCGCGCATGTCCGGCAGTACCAGTCCATACGCGAATCGCGCTATACCCAGTCCAACAGCGGCAGCCAGCCCCA
>CAYMVV010000375.1:0-1720 GCA_964393885.1 uncultured Granulosicoccaceae bacterium
TAGTAGTTTGCTATATCAGACGTATAGGTAGCCACTTCGCGTAACTTTGGAAGTCTTTGTCAGTGGTTAAAACTCGAAAGTCACAACGAATAGCAACGGCACAAATCAATAAGTCAGTATGGGTGCCTTGCACTCCGTTGCTTCGGCAAGTGTTGAAGTAAGCTCCAGCCGTTTCGTAGTCTTCTGTTTCCACAGGATGGTCTGGAAAAGAGCGTAGTTTATTTTTAAGCAGTTCCCAGCTGCTTTTTACGCGAATTCCAGAGAGTAACTCTTGTCTTATTGCGCCTATCATAACTACGTTACCCTGAGTAACTTCGTATCGAAAAGAACTGACTGCAGTGCTTTGTGCAGGTTTGGATCTACGCAGGGCTAATGACCAAACAGAAGTGTCAACGATAACGCTCATGAAGAACGCCGTTTTGAGTCGCGAAAACGCTCACGCTTGTAGTCATACTCTTCATCAAAGTCGATAGTACCAAATAAATCGACAACGCTCGCTTGGTCTCTTTTGCGTACGTACTCCATCAAGGCCTGAGTAACGGCGGCTTTTTTAGTTTTGTGCCCTCCGGCCCGCATCGCCGCCTCAAGCAGATCATTTTCAATGTCCAGATTGGTAGCCATGAATTTCGTCCGGATGTATATTTGTGCGAATATTTGCACAATTTATTGTGCAGATCAAGCTACAGTAGTCGTGCCGGGTACTGGCCGTGTCCTATGATTTAAGCTGGCGGGTTTCCTTTCTGTTCCTCGCGCAGCTGGCAGGTTGCGGCGCAGGCAAAGGGCGCAACTTCAGCGAATTAAACAGTTTTGCTATTCGACGCCAGTTGAAAATCAGGCGTCACTGCTCGACCAATCTCCTCGGCACCTCCTGGACACGTCATCAGGCCACGTTTCTCAAACGATTGGTAGACTTGTTAAGCCATATTTCTTCGGAACGCTGAATCCTCACTCGAATTCAAGTCATAAATAAGGAGTAAAATAAGGGGTCGAAAATAAGCGAAATAAGGGGTCAAGCCTATTATACTATATAGAATTTATGCTATTCTTTACGAATGCCAAGACCAACACGAATACAATACGAAGGTGCGTTCTACCACGTAATGAACCGTGGAAGAGCCCGGCAGACAATATTTCATGGCACGGCGTACTATTCAGCGTTTCTTCAAACGCTGAAAGAGGCGCACGAGCGGTTCGATGCTGAGATCCATGCGTATTGTTTGATGGGCAATCACTACCATTTGCTGATAGGAACACCCAGAGCGAATCTGGATCGGATAATGCGCCACATCAACGGTGTGTATACGCAACGTTATAATCGGCTAAAACAGACCGACGGGCCATTGTTTCGAGGCCGTTACAAATCAATATTGGTAGATGAAGAGGCCTATTTGCTACAGGTGGGTCGATACATCCATCGAAATCCCGCGGAAGTTAAGGGCGCGACGGATAAAGAACTCGATAAATTCACCTGGTCTAGTTACCTGGCCTATACGAATCGAGCAACAGCGCCGGATTGGCTATCGCGCGGATTGACCTATCGAATGTTGGGGCAGAGAAACCGTTACGCAGGTTATCGAGCGTATGTGGAGCAGGGAAATGAAGAGCAATTACTGCAGTTTTACAGTAAAGGAAATCTGGCTGGTGTATTGGGAGGGAAAACGTTCCGCGATGATATAAAGGAGAGGGAAAGTGAGCTACGTGTGTCAGGTGACTTGTCTGA
>CAYMVV010000376.1:0-147 GCA_964393885.1 uncultured Granulosicoccaceae bacterium
GCGACAATAGAGGCAGAGATTGGAAAGGGTGTTTATCTGCAGGAGTTACAAGAAGTACTTAAAGAAAAAACCTATCGCACGATGCCGGTAAGGACATTTACCTAGACACCCATAGTTACCAGCGGGATTTGTATGAATGTCGTTAAT
>CAYMVV010000376.1:247-1704 GCA_964393885.1 uncultured Granulosicoccaceae bacterium
GGAGCGATTTATAAGTGCATCAGGCGCAATCAAGTATTGCGAGCAAGCACAATGTTGACATTTACCTAGACACCCATAGTTACCAGCGGGATTTGTATGAATGTCGTTAATTTAAAAAATTCATTTCTGACGAAAAACTGAATGTCAGTCTAGAAACGAATGAAAAACACGGGTTTGGGTTAAAAGTGGAGCGATTTATAAGTGCATCAGGCGCAATCAAGTATTGCGAGCAAGCACAATGTAGTCGTAACAGGAAACTTGCTTAGGGCTTAAGGATACAAAGCCGTGCTAGCAGCCAGGTTAGGTCGTCTCTGCCGCCCGAATACCTGACAAGCTCGCTCAAGCGAGTGAACACATCCAACCAGCCCTTTGAATCGGCTTTCAAAGTGAGTACACAAATAGACCCAGTGTTCCTTGGAAATGGATAACCGTTTTAGAATAAGCTCTGCCTCAGTACTGATCGCCCCCACCTTGTCCTCTCGAATCTGTCGTCCAGTCCAATCAACTAACTGCAGGTAATCAACGAGATTGAATATTATGCCTTTTGGCATGGGTTGACGAAGGTGACCGACGAACGGGTAGAGGTTTTCTGGTTGAAACGGTTGGACTTGTTGCGTGTGTGTGTCTTGCGTTTTTTCAGATTCCTGTTGCCAGTGTTTTATTCTGCGTTGGATACTGGTGTGGTCTGATTGCTCGGGTGTGTCTGCCATTGTGGCACGAACAGGGTTTAAATCGACGTAAGCCATGCAGCTGAGAAGTGCTTGTTCGTCGAGAAGTGCCTGACACTTGAAGCGACCTTCCCAGAACCGGCCGGTTACGTTATCTTCTGCATTAGCAAGGCGAGCTACTTTTTCGTTCAGTACTCTCATGTACCAGCTGATACTTGATAAGCGTTCACTCCATGTATCGATATAAAGATTGAGTTGATCGATTTCCGGTGGCTCAAGTGCTTCATTGTTGAGAAATTTTGTGGAGACGATATTGCCTTGATGAATCTGATGCCAACGGGTTACTATGTCTAGGGCGGTGGCTTCCTTTTGAGCGGGCTGATCAATAAAAAGCACGACGTGAAAATGGTTAGACATCACAGCGTAGGCCATGACATCCAGAAAGAACACTTGGCCAAGACGCAGGAGTTCTGATTCTATAAATCCCCGGCGGTGTTCAAAGGAACGACCGGTGAATTTATCTTTTCCGCAAAGAAATGCACGCCGAACGCAACGGCTTACGCAGTGATATGCGGGAGTAGCTTCAATGGCAATCTGGGATTTTCGTGGTTGGGGCATGGGTACTTCCTACATCTACAACAAACTACTGGTAATTATGCTGTCTCAAAAAGACTGAAAGTAATGTGAATTGCATCACAATTAGTTTTTTAACAATGGGTGTCTTCATAATTTTTGCAATCCACCCGCTGGCTAGGGTTGTTGTATCTTGCAAAGACGGCTGCACCAGGA
>CAYMVV010000377.1:0-1699 GCA_964393885.1 uncultured Granulosicoccaceae bacterium
AGTCCGGTGAAGGGCCCGATGATCAGACCAGCCAGCCACTGCAGAAAAAAATTTATAAGTTGCCACCACTATTATATCCCTTAACAGAGATAACAACCATTAATTGTCCGATCGCTTCTCTACCGGTGTGAGCTCGTCCAGCACAAAAAAACTGACCGTTGAGTCGACTGATAATTACTCCCCGCACTGGCAAGAATTTGGTTTCAGGATACTCATCAAAGCGCTCATTTGTCGACGATCAGGAGAGGGTAAATAAGGTATGATCTGCACCATTGAATTAGCATAAGAACAACCTATGTCACTCGAGAATATTATCGTCAATCATGAAGCCTGCCCAGGTGATGGTTTATGAAGCTGTCATCCTTGATTGTGGCTTCTGGCAACATCGCTGTTATCCTCTCCCTGCTAACCGGTTGCGGGCAAATCAGAACAGCAGTGCCGTCCATGGAACGCGTTGTTGGTATTGCGAAAGAATCTGCCATGGAGCGTGGAACCTGGGTACCGTTAACCGCAGCTGCCGTCATCGGCGTGACCGGATCAGACGATAACATTTCAGACTGGGCTTCTGACAACACACCGATTTTCGGCAGCCAGAGGAAAGCCTCAAACAGAAGTGATGACATAAGAGACGCATTGGTCGCTGGTATGGTCCTGTCCAGTATTTTTACACCAACGCCTGCGGCTGACTCTGCGTTCCCGACTCGCCGTGTCGCCACAAATGCACTGGCTTTTGGCACGGTAGCGAGCATTGTTGAAACCGGTAAACGAACCTTCAAACGAGATCGACCCAATGATGCAGATGACCGTAGCTTCCCGTCGGGACACTCAGCCGGTGCGTTTACTTCAGCCATTCTGCTTGAACAAAACCTGAATGCAGCTATCGAGCAACCCTGGCTGCGCAGATCAATCAAGGCGGGCGCGCTCGGCAGTGCTGCAGCGGTTGCCTGGGCGCGCGTCGAAGCCCAGGCGCACTTTCCGGTTGATGTTCTGGTGTCGGCAGCACTCAGCAATTTCGTTGTGAAAGTTTTCTATAAAACAATCGGTAGCGACGACCAGTCTGCCAATCCACCCATTGCAGTTGAAGCCAGTAGAGAGGGTTTTATGGTAAGCATGGATCACACATTCTAGTCTGATTCGACAGCAAAAGATGGCAGGATGATCAGTAAGCCCTGAAAGTGATTCGCACTACCCTGCCTTGTACAGCCTGCTGTATCAACCATAGATCTTGCGTCAACACACTTCTACGCTTCTACAACATCGGCACCAGGCTTCTGTGCGGTGAAATCCGCGCTACGAGAGCGTGTATTGGTGGGAAGCCACTTGTTGTAATTGCAGCGCACAGTCATCCATTTGCAACGGTGCGGTTCGTTTCCCTCACGACACCTCACGTTGGGAACAAGCCGATAACAACACAAGCGGTTGTTATCGGTTTAGCGGTAGTCGAGGGTTCTGAGTGGTGCTATGCCCACCTGATCATCGAGACTTGAAGCTTTTCTCTATGCAGGAAAAACAGACTTCTGCTAAAAACTGAAGCCAGCGCTGAAGACACCTGACGTCCGTTCTTCGCTACGTGCAATCGCCAGTGACACCAGAAAGGTTCGGTCCAGCCCGGTAAGCGAGAGACCACCACCGGCTGACGGATGTAAATCATCCTCATCTTCGCCCTCCAGAAAAACCCGGCCTACGTCTACAAAACCAA
>CAYMVV010000378.1:0-1676 GCA_964393885.1 uncultured Granulosicoccaceae bacterium
ATTTTCTCAGCTGAGCTGACTTCCATTGCCGGGCCTTCGTCAACATTCAGGTGAGAAATCACACCGTCGTCAACTATCATGGAAAAGCGCTTGCAACGAACACCCAGTCCGCGCTCGATCAGATCGAGCTCGAGTCCAAGAGCTTTGGTCCAGGTGCCGCTGCCGTCGGCCGCCATTAAAAGCTTTTCTGCGTTTTGTGTTTTGCCCCAGGCACCCATTACAAACGGGTCGTTGACGGCGACACACACAACCTGATCGACGCCTTTGGCTATGATTTTATCCTGGTTTGCGACGAAGCCTGGCAGATGCGCTTCAGAGCAAGTGGGAGTAAACGCGCCGGGTACCGCAAACAAAACAACCTTTTTGCCACTGAAAATATCATCGGTATTGATGGCTTCCGGGCCTTTGTCACCCAAAAATGCCAGAGTTCCTGCAGGTATCTTATCGCCAACGCTAATGGTCATATCGCACTCCTTGAGAGGGGTTGAGGTAAATCAACGCATGAGAACACAGGAGCGAATCCGGGTAAAGCAAATTATATAGCAAGACGTCGTTGCTTGAAGTTGAGAATCCTTTCTGATAACCGGGGGAGAGGTGAGCCTTGGCAACGGTAAATAAAAGGTGTTGTGGGAGAGGGCTGCTGTCAGGGTGTCGCCAGCCTTAGCCTGACATCTGTCACGCAGCCCGTTGACGCAGTTTTTTCAGCAAATTCAGTTCTTCCGGCGCTTGAGGACGCGAATAATAGTACCCCTGTCCTCGATCGCATCCCAGCGCTTGCAGTGCTTCAGCATGTGCCTGCGATTCGATGCCCTCGGCAGTCACAGATACTCCGATCGCATGCCCGAGTCGAACTGATGCATCGACGATCGCGGCGTCGTTAGCACTCGACAACATGCCTTTAACGAAGGTCTGATCTACCTTTAGCAGTGACAAGGGCATCTCCCTGAGTCTTTCCAGTGACGAGTAACCGGTGCCGAAATCATCCATTGCGAACTCGATACCCGCGCTGTTGAGTTTGCGCATGGCCTCGTTGGAACGTGTGTAATCCTCCATGACCGTAGTTTCTGTGATTTCGATCAGCAGCGAGTTGGCAGGCACACCGGAGTTATCCACGATATCGAGTATCGACTGTACAAAGCCTGCGTCGCGTAACAGCGCAGCCGAGACGTTGACTGACATAGTAAAATCAGGTGGCAAATGAAAAGTGTTGGACCACTGTGCATGCTGGTTGAGCGCTTCTTTCATAACCCATTGACTGATTCGAGCAATATAACCATTGCGCTCAAGCATGGTGATGATATCGATTGTTTGTATTTGTTCACACTCGGGATGATTGCAACGCAATAGTGCTTCGACCCCGACGATGTTGCCACTGGACATGTCGACATAGGGTTGGTACACCAGTGTGAACATCACCTCGGGCGTATTGAGATCAATGAGCTCGGCCAGTCGGCGGAACTGTGTGGATTTCTTATGTAGTCCGAGGGAGTAGAAGCAGTAACCTCCGCGGCCCTTTTCTTTCGCATCATAAAGTGCCAGGTCAGCCTGTTTTACGAGCTCGGTTGCATCTATATTCTCCAGCGAATCAACTGCGGCACCTATGGTTGCAGATGGTGTGATGGTATCTCCCTGGTAGTCGATCGGCTGCGATATTGTTTTTCTGATTTTTTCGATGA
>CAYMVV010000379.1:0-1610 GCA_964393885.1 uncultured Granulosicoccaceae bacterium
GTCAAACGTTGGGTGCCTCCCCGGCATAGCCGGGGGGACTCCCGCTGTTGCTAGGCGGCTTTCGGCAACTGCATATCATTCGACAACACTTTGCGAAAACTCCCCACAACCTCGTCGTCAGCGTTAGCGTACTCTTGCAAACTCACCAGATTATCCGGCTTTTTTGCTCCCTTATACATAAACACCTGATAACTGATGGGTTCATCGATGGAAGGTTGATAGGCTGCCAGGACAGCACCAATTCCCTGATCGTTTTTATACGAGATATAAACATCGATTACCGCATCGCCCGACAGAACGGAAGCACCCGTCTTGACGCCATTTTTTATTTTGTTTCCGGATAAATCAAACTCGGCGCTGATCTCCTCATACACACTTTCCAGATACTCTCTGGCCTGCTTGTCAATTGCACCCAGATGTTTATTTGCCGCCCTCGGATAGTTCTTTCTCAGCTCGGTTTCTACCAACTCCAGCAGAGCAGTTCGCTCCTGCTCAGTCACTGATGAAGATTTACTCGCGTTCTTAAACAGGTTCAGGAGCTCAGTCTCGTCGTATTTTCCGCTACGCACTCTTTCGAGTAGTCGAGGTATATCTGCCATTCTCTCTCTGCCCCTTAAATTTGCCCAATAAAATATGCACCATCCGGTTTCTAACGCAGCCCACCGGATAATCCATTGAGTACCCCGTGCCCCGCAAACCAGTGACAAGCACCTTTATCGAATCAATTGTTTTCTGGCACGTCACCGGTGTGACGCTGCTCAGGAAAACGTTTCAATGCGAAAGCCAATTGGCTACCTGCACTCCCTGTCCGCCCTCCAGTGCAAACTTGTGCGGTGTCTTTCAATCCAGCTCACCAATGTATCCGTGTGAAATGACTCGTCTTATAACTTCATATCGACCGATTTGGCAGATGCCATTGCTTTAAACCGGAGTTTGAGACGGTTGTCTATGTTACGAAATTAATCACAGGACACTACCTGGCACGAAAATACTCCACCCGGTACGATTTACAAGGCGTCTGTGTGAAGGCGAGGTAATGACCGGGTCTGCAGGTAAAGCCTGTCATTCGATAACGATTTTCTGCAAATGTGAAACACGTATAGTTCCTGCAACATTCGGCCTATCTACAACGACTCACCGCGGCCAGTACAGCGGCTAGTACAACTGCGATTGCAGGCGATTGCGTTTACAGAATTTTCTTGATGCAAACGCAACTAACACCCTATAATGGAAAAATGACTGGCGGCAACAGCCAGCATTTCCTCCCCCATTCAGTCTGGCCAGTCTGGCGCGAGCCGACCGGCGCGAGCAGTCCGACGCTTGTAGACTGGCACAAGCAAGCCACAAGCTGGCTCCGCTTTGAACTTCCGATCATCGACTCACCAGGCTTGGTCATTAGCACGTTTGCTATAAAGTCGGGCTATAACATCAGGCTATAACATCACCTTTGCTTTATAGGGGAACTACATGTCATTTAATTTAGTGGAACTGGTCACATCGCAATTTGGCGGTCCGGCTCTCGGCCAGCTCGGCGCCTTGCTGGGCGAAGACAGCAGCAAGACCGAATCAGCTCTGAGCGCCGCTGTTCCCGGCTTACTCAACGGGCTCAC
>CAYMVV010000380.1:0-1596 GCA_964393885.1 uncultured Granulosicoccaceae bacterium
GCAAGCTGCACGAAGCGGTGATGCTGATGATTCCGGAAGCCTGGCAACATCACACCACAATGCCTGCAGCCAAGCGCGACTTCTACGAGTATCACTCGTGCCTGATGGAGCCATGGGACGGTCCAGCCTCTATTGCATTTACCGACGGTACAACGATTGGTGCGGTGCTGGATCGCAACGGGCTGCGTCCCTCTCGTTATTACATTACATCGGACGACAAGTGCATTATGGCGTCGGAAGTCGGGGTGGTTGATGTCGACCCTGCGACAATAATCGAGAAAGGGCGTTTGCAGCCGGGTCGTATGTTCCTGATCGACTTCGAACAGGGCCGGATGATTCCTGATGACGAAGTCAAAATGGACGTGGCCAACCGCCAGCCGTACGGTGAGTGGCTTAAAAACCAGCGTATAGAATTATCTGAGCTACCTCAACACGAGCACCACGGGCTCGATACCGAAACACTAACGCAACGCATGCGTGCATTCGGATATACGCAGGAAACACTGCAATTTATGTTGCAACCCATGGTCACTGAACTGCGCGATCCAGTCGGCTCAATGGGTAACGATGCCGCTCTGGCGGTGATGTCGAATAAACCACGTATGCTGTATGACTACTTCAAACAACGCTTCGCGCAGGTAACCAATCCGGCTATCGATGCAATCCGCGAGGAAGTCATCATGGCGCTGGGTTGTTATATCGGTCCGGAAAGCAACGTTCTGGAGACAACTGAACAACATGCGCATCGGCTAAATATTCCTCACCCTGTACTCAGCAATCAGGAACTCGCCTCGTTGCGCAATCTTGACTATCGTGGCTGGAGCTCAACCGTCATTGATATCACTTTTCCAGCGGGGTCGGGAAAAGAAGGATTAACAACGGCGCTTGAAAGCATTAATGCACAGGCTCGCCAGGCAATAGCAGATGGCAAAAGCCTTGTTATATTATCTGACAGAGGTGCGGGCGCTGACCGCGTTGCGATTAGCTCACTACTTGCAGTTGGCAGTGTGCATCATCATCTGAACGCACATCATCAACGCACGCAAATTGGCCTGGTACTCGAAACCGCTGAAGCGCGTGAAGTTCATCATCACTGCCTGCTCATTGGCTTTGGTGCCGACGCTATCAACCCGTATCTCGCCTATGAAGCCCTGTGGCATGCAAGAGCAGAGGGCCGACTTGATGGCGTTGAGCACATCAACTCAGATGAAGACGTTGTCGCCGCTTACAAAAAAGCGTCAGGCAAGGGTATTCTGAAAGTCATGGGTAAGATGGGTATATCTACGCTGCAGTCTTACAAGGGTGCGCAGATATTCGAAATCGTCGGATTGGCACCAGAGGTTGTCGATCTTGCGTTTGTCGGTGCGGCCAGTCGCGTCAATGGTGCAGACCTCCAGGTGATCGCTGAGGAAATGCAAAGACGTCATCTCGACGCCTACCACGAACAGAATGTGTCATCGATTGCTGTCTTGCCCAACCCGGGTGATTTTCATTGGCGTCGGCATGGTGAAACGCACATGTGGGAGCCCTCGGCAGTTGCAAACCTGCAAGTCGCTGCACGCACCAACAGCGAAGATGCCTACTGGAAGTTTGCCG
>CAYMVV010000381.1:0-1588 GCA_964393885.1 uncultured Granulosicoccaceae bacterium
GTGGCCTGGCACCCATTGGTTCTGGAGTCGGTGAAAATACAGCCACATTTTAAGGGCTCAATTTTTAAGGCCGAAGTAGGAGATAAAGTAAATGAAAAAACTATCTGTGATTCTGCTTTGCGCGCTACTGACTGCCTGTCACAGCGATGGTGACGACAGCTCAACACGAGGAACATCCACTGATGATTTAGTGACAGGCGTGTCACTGGTGCAAGGCCTACAAAGCGGGGAAGCAGTACTGACACAACCCTCAATCGCTGACGCGCAAAATACCTTCGATGTCTACATTGTTGCGGGACAGTCCAATGCGGACGGGCGAGGTGAGGTAAGAGATTTATCGACTGCTCAATTGGCCAGTGTCCAAAACGATGCAATCATCAGTTTTCTCAACCCGGGGTCCGAACGGGAACGAGCGGTTCCAACATCAAATCCCAACGATCTTGATGTCGGTACCAACGGCTTCATGAACCTGGTACCGGGTGGCTTTAGTGTTGATAGTACAAGTACCCGATTGCTAACTGACACTTTCGGCCCAGAGCTTTCATTCGGAGCCTCGATTGCCGAAGCAACCGGCACCAATAACCGAATCGCGATCATCAAGGTGTCACGTGGGGGCACGAACCTACGAAACGATTGGAGAGTCAATTCAACTGTCGACTCGGGGCCTGATGAGCCCGAAGGTTTCCTCTATCGGGCACTTCTTGAAGAGGTTAACGATCGTTTGGCGGATCTTAGAGCAGATGGCAGCACCGCCAACGTAATGGGGTTCGTTTGGCACCAGGGTGAAAGCGATAGCAACAATGGTGTTAATCAATACGTGGAGCGATATATTGAATTCGTCGAAAATGTGCGTGATGAATTTGGTGAAAACATTCCGTTTGCCGTAGGCGAGCTATCGCGAGACCGCATTAGCACTCAGGGTGAAAACCTTAGCGAGACTTTTAACGCCAACCTCGCTCAGCTGGTTGCCGACTCGGCTGACCCCAATAACCTGGATGTGCCATCGGACATTTTCCTTGTAAGCTCGCTCGGATTAGAAACACCGAGGAGCCTGGACCCGAACAACTTTGCCACTGACGGCACTCATTTCAACGCCAACGGTCAATTAGAACTTGGTCGGCGATATGCATCATCTATCGGTAACGCTATCGCCCAAACTGTTAATCTGTCACAGGGCAGATCTGTAAGCCAGTCTTCAACCAGGCACGGTGGCTCAGCCAGTCGTGCCGTAGATGGAAATACCGATGGTATATTTCGATCCCGCTCGACTACTCACACTGCTACAGAAGCCCAGCCTTGGTGGCAAGTAGACTTAGAAAGTATTAGCCATATTACACACATTGACCTGTATAACCGGACAGATGACTGTTGCCGCTTTCGCTTATCCGACTTCTATGTATTGATTTCTGATACACCATTTACTAGCGACAGTCTTAGCAGCAATCTATCAAATCCCGACGTAGATAGTTTTTATTACGGCCCTATAGCAGGCGACCCAACCCGTATTGATATTAACGGTAACGGCCGCTATGTCCGAGTTCAGCTTGTGGGCAACACCAATCCGTTAAGCCTTGCAGAAGTGGAAGTA
>CAYMVV010000382.1:0-1588 GCA_964393885.1 uncultured Granulosicoccaceae bacterium
GCATCCGAGGAACCTCTTTCCGATGAAACGACCACGGATGGCATCACCACTTTCCCAAGCTGCGAATCCAGCGCTACAGATCCTGACGGTGACGGCTTCGGCTTTGAGAATGGCGTATCCTGTCTGGTTGCATCACCTGACACCACAGAGTCAGATGAAACGGATATAAACGATCAATCAGCCAGCGACAACACAACCGAGCAGGACGCTGATGCCGCAGAAACCGAGTTAGCCTCCAGTCCTTTTTTTGAAGCTTTTAGTGCGCCTCTGCCTTCATTTACAACAGACGACAGAACCACTGACGGGGCCACCGCTGAATTTAGTTTCAGCGACGGCTCAGGGATTATCCGGGTGGACAGCGCTACCGACGAGAGGGAACGTGGACGCTTTACACTGAGAGGCAGGATTGACTCCTTATCAGCTGTCGTGTCGATTGAACCGGGAAGTATCGCGTTCGGCGAGGGACGGGTCCAGGCTCTTGTTACTAATACGCTGTACAACGACACAAGCGAGTCACCAGTTGGTGGCGATTGTTTTGCCGGCGATGTAGGCGTGCAAGTCAGAATGAGATTGAATGCTGATAACACAACACAATTTGTCTTCAGCGCTTTTCGCGAAACACAGTCTGAATGCGGTAATTCTGAGGATGCCAATATATTTGATGGAATGACTTATGTCGCGCTGGACGCCGGCCCTGAATTGGGTGTCAGCCATCGTTTAGGTCTGTCCATTGATCGTGCCAGCAAGTTGGTGACCATCAATATTGACGACGAAGCCTATACATATACACTGGAGACCGATGTATTTCAGCCCGGCAGCCCATTTAGTAGCTTCGAAGCGCGTGTCGAACGCGGCCCGGGTACCGCCATCGTGCGTTTTGATGAACTCAACTATGACGATCAGACCTTCGACTTTAGTGATCCGGGTCTGCTCGGACGTTACACCTTCTGGGATGCGGGTGATCCCGAGACAAGTATATCTTACCCCAACGGCGAACTGAGACTTGAGTCGACATCTGACAGCAACAGCAGAGGGGAAAACCGGTTAGCAGTAACCGGACACGATACCCGTTATGCCAGGGCGCAGGTCAGACTGTCATCTGACAGTATTGCCGCAGGTGGCGGAGACGCCAGAGTCCGTGTCGGTGGCTCCCTGTATTACGCCAGTGACATACCCGGCGACCGCAGCTCTTTACATCAGGTATTTGCGGTGACGGAAATAGTGCTGCTTGAAAGCGGCGCCACCGAAGCCAGATACTGCGCGTGGCAATCGCTTGATGACTCGTTTACACAAGATATTGCACTGGTAAATCCGGATAACGAATCTGGTTGTAATACGTTTACGCTAACGCCGGTTCTCGATCAGAACTATACCGTGGCAACCTGGATGGATGATGCCAATCGTCGTATCGTGTTCTCGATAGACGGGGAGGAACATTTTCACAATGTTGAAGGACCTATCTCCATCGGTGATGAGCTGTTTGAAATGAGAGTACAATCCAGAGCAACCGGTGACGGATCAAGAGCTGTGATATTTGTAGACAATCTTGAATCGCTGCCCGGCGCTGCACCATAGTGCCTCACAGCGC
>CAYMVV010000383.1:0-1549 GCA_964393885.1 uncultured Granulosicoccaceae bacterium
GTCATTCTAAGTGAGATTCAGAAAAAGTGAGTACAGCGTCTTAGCCTGCATTATTCACGAGGATTCGGCGTCCAGAGTCAATAGCGCTAAACAGGTCACCCTATCGCCTGAGAAACGTGGCTCGCCACGCGCCGAAGGGGATCGGGTGAGATGTGACGCGATATTGGCTCTGGCGTCGAATAGACAGTCTGTCATTTTAGAATTAAACATAAATTCTCTGCTATCACTATAAATAAAGACATAAGAGCTAAATTCGCCGGTCGCCTCGTGAATGATGCAGGTTAGATGCTGCTATAGAGGCAGCGCAGCGGTTCTGGGCCGGAATTGTATGCAACAACAGGGTACACTATTCTAAAGATGTATTCCGCTGCTGGAATCACCCGTCTGCCTACACAACAATGAGCCATTGGCGCCGTGTCGTTAAGAAAGGAGATCAGATAATGCAAACAATAATTCGATTAGCTCTCGCTATTGTTGTCTTGAACATCGGGCATTCCGGATTTTCCCTTGCCGCTGAACCCTCAGGGGCAACCAAGGAAATAGCGCCCGGAGTCTACAGCTTTCAATTCCAACGATTTAATTCCATGTTTGTTGTAACGGATGACGGGGTCGCAGCTTTTGAAACAAAGAATTCTCAACACGCCAGTGCGATGCTGGAAGCGATTCGTTCCATCACCGATCAGCCGGTAACCTATGCGTTTCATAGCCACAATCATTGGGACCATATCGGCGGTGGGGCCGTGATGCAGGAAACGGGAACACAAACCGTAATGCACGCGTTAGCCGCCGAATGGCTGGCCGCGAATCCCGGGCGCGACACGTCAACCCCGGATGTGGTGTGGGAGGGCTCTCGCCACGATGTCAATATCGGAGACATAACTGTACAGCTTCACTACCTGGGTCTCAATCATGGACTTGGTATGACAGTGTTTGTAATACCCGAGCGGCGAGTCGCCTACATAGCTGATCTGGTAACGCCAAATCGGGTTATGTTTTCCATAGTTCCCGATTTCAACATCAAGGAATGGGAGCGAAGCCTGGGAGAAATTCTTGAGCTCGACTTTGATATCGCTGTCTGTTCCCACAATTCATTGCCCGCCGATGAAGTGATGAACGGCTGTACTAAAACCCATGTCGCAGAAGAAAGGTCATACATTCAGGATCTACGCAACGCTATCCTAAGCGAAATAGAGAAAGGCACGCCACCATTCCAAATCCCTTCTGCAATAAAACTGCCGAAGTACGCACACTGGCAACAATATAACGAGTGGCTCGCCTTGAATGCGCAGCGAGTCATGTTGGATCTTTGGATGGGGCCGTACCCCTGGATTCCTACAGACTGATCACGGATCTGACATAGAGTCCGGAGCCTTAATGATAACTTTCACGCCTTATGAAAAGCAGCCTATAGCTGGTTTTCCAGACGTTCCCGATCGTGAGCCCAAATAGATTGTGTGCAGCACCTGACCAGCGCCACCGATGCGACTAAATGCCGTAATATTAGAGTAGAAGGCAGCGAGCCACCGCAGCAGCCCGCAACCTCCCCTCA
>CAYMVV010000384.1:0-1546 GCA_964393885.1 uncultured Granulosicoccaceae bacterium
TTCAACGATCAGGAACCTCCAATGAGACACATCCTCCCGTCAATTCCTGTTAACACAGACAGAAATAATGGCAAAACAACCGGTTTGAAAGGGCTGATCGGTCATGCACTGACGCGCTGCCTCGCCTTCAAAGCCGCTGCAAAAACTCTGTTGCTTTGCCTGTGTGTTGTTGCTACGACGCAATTGTTCGCCGCCGAGCCGGTCGCAAAGTCTCGCGTGGGTGGTGTGGCCATCGGCGGCCATGATACCGTCGCCTACCACGCTCTTCCCACCGAGACCCACGAAAAAGCAGTACCCGGGCAAAAGACCTACTCGGTTTCCTGGAAGGGCGCAAAGTGGCGATTCGCCAGTAAAGAGTCGGCTGATAAATTTATCGCCGAGCCGGAAAGGTATTCACCCGCTTTTAATGGCCACTGTGCCAATGCGCTGAGTCTGGGCAAGGGTCTGTTGAAAACCGATGGCACACACTGGGAAATTTTTGGCGATCAACTCTACCTGTTCTACGCGGCGAAAGGCCGGGACAGATGGATAGCCACAGATAATGTGCAGCCCTATATCGCGGCCGCAGAAGCGGAGTGGGAAAAACTCAAGTAATCATCAACCGGCTTTACAACACAGTCACAGCAAGCAAACTCAACCGGCAAATGACTGTCAGTCTATTTCGCGAGACTGATAGTCGTTGTTGCCAATCCTGCCCATGCCAGGCAACTTGATAGCTAACGGAGAAAAATCGACACCGGCAGTCAGCCCGAGCAAGTTCATTTCTACTCCCTCCTCCGCAGCTATCATCAACCCCAGCAATCCTCTGACTGACAATTGCACTCCGGAATCGCTTGGTGCGTCAGCAAAGATCTGCCCGTTGGGAAGATAATCCTTACCGACGGCAGTTGGTGGTAGCTCAAGCCTGAGTTCAGGAACCTGTCTGGCAAGCGTTGCTATGAAGGTGTTACTGTTTGGTCCTGGCCAAACACGGTATTGCTTGTCGTAAGGGTAGTTTTCTGCAGCGCTAATCAAGCGATCAATCATTTCGTCGACATCCGCTCCGCCGCGTATATCTCTCAATAGCCAGGGCTTGCTGCCAAACCAGTAGCCGTCCGGAGATCCCTGTCGAATACGCACCGTCGTACCGCTCCAGCGCAGTGCATAGCCCATAACCTCGATACGGGTGTAATCATCGGCACCACGCGGCTTCACCGCAATCCACGTGTGCACACCAAACGCACCGCGCCAGCGCGCAGCACGGGCCGCGT
Organism: uncultured Granulosicoccaceae bacterium; assembly: GCA_964393885.1. Lineage (GTDB taxonomy): Bacteria > Pseudomonadota > Gammaproteobacteria > Granulosicoccales > Granulosicoccaceae. The sequence continues at coordinate 1,251 of CAYMVV010000384.1, forward strand.
AAACCTGGATCACCGCATCGGTGTATTCTGCAGGTGCCGGCGCCTGTAAAGAACTGTCACGCCTGAGCTCCCACCAACTCTTCTGCTGGTTATCGCTCAGCGTATGTCGAGCAACACTAATCAGCACAGGGAGTAAAAATACGGCAATTATCAGCAGGCCAATATTCATTGAAAAGCGCGCAAAACTGTTGTTCTTTGCAACGCTCTCCATCTTGTTTACGACCATGCGTTGGCAACTTTCGAGGAAGGTATATTCATTAATACTATAGAGACTGCCACAGTCAGTTAGTTCTGTC
>CAYMVV010000385.1:0-1512 GCA_964393885.1 uncultured Granulosicoccaceae bacterium
TGACCAATAACCGGCAAGCCCTTCCTGAGTTTCCTGCCCGCCTTGTTAACCTTGTCATGGAGTTTGGCGGAGTAGGGTAGTCCATAGGCTCTTGGCACTGTATGGCGCAATCCGCGCTCCAGATCGGTGCCCCATAAATAGATGCGGTCGGGCTCGACCACTTGTACTGCATGCAGATAAAACTGGTCAGGAACTTCACGTGTCGTTGGCCAGCCCAGTACAGCCGAGTATGAGTGGTAACTCAGCACGAAAAAACCCACCACCAGCGTTGTGGTTGCTGCTTTCACTACCCAGTGCCAGTTGGAGTACAGGTTGAGCGACAGTAACAACACAGCGATAATAATATAGGCGGTGAACAGGGTGTTGGTTTCTAGTACTGGAATAATGTTCTCCCGACTGCGGATTCAGTCATGTCGTTTACAGCGTTATTGTTGTGCAAGCTGTTTATGAATTCTATCTCTTGCCTGGTCGTGTGCCTGGTAATTAAATTGTTGCGCAAAATCAGATTCGCGCTGTTGCCTGAAAGCTTGCCCCGATTCCTCACAACCAGCTACCGTGATAACTGTTACCGCGTTACCAAAGACTTCGGTAGTCGATTAATATTGCCAACGCTGCCGTCGGGTAATACCGTAAATCGAACGGCGGTTCTTTCCACTCCTTTTTCTTCAAGTGTGGTGGTGCCGTAATAGGCCACTTCATAAACCGGGTTCACTCTGGCGACTTTTACCGCCACCGGCACTGCGCTGTATGATACGGTGTCATAGTAGTGCAGGTTGACGGTGTATTCGCCAGGCATCAAGCCTCTGAGCGCCAATATCTCTTGATTAAGCGGGTTATCCAGCTCCTTGCCTTCAACCACTATCTTGTCGTTCAGCATGCCCCGGTCATCACGATCAAGATGCAGGATGCTGGTTTCTCTCTTTTTGTAGAAAGCGATTTGCCCTTCGGGGTCTTCAACCCATGTATCTATGTCGTCAGCACTGAAATCCTCCCACGTCACTGTAATTATGTATTCGGCTTCGATATCAATCTTGCCGGCATCCTCTTCCGGGTTAAGATACACAATAGAGATGAAAAAAAGCAGGATAAAGCCAAGCAGGATGTTAAACAAAAAGTCTGTGAAAGGATCAGATCCGGAACTTCGCTTGCTGCGATAGCCGTGGTGTTGTGTGCCGCTGTTAAGGCTTATCGTCATGACAGTGACAGCCGCCGGGTGTCGTATATCAGTATCCACGAAGCAATGACGTGCTCAGTCTGCCGTCCTAACACCATGTACTGCATGCTGAGAAAAATCGCGGCAACAAGACCCGCAAGTGTTGTGAACAAAGCGGTACCCATTCCAACGCTCATAGACACTAACAATTGCTGAAGTGCATCTTCACCAATTATTCTCTCGCCGGTAAGGGAGCTGAATATCAGTATAAAACCAATGATAGTGCCGGCGAGCCCGAGTCTAATTGCAAGATCAACCATAAACCAGCCAGCTTCGACCGGAGCGCGGAGTTTGTCGGC